>NZ_JAXGFP010000001.1:0-633255 GCF_036663935.1 Novilysobacter erysipheiresistens | reverse complement strand
GTTCTGGCGGACATCGAACCGGTAGCGATAGGCCTCGCCACGGTTGATGCCGTCGAAGCTCAAGCCCGGCACGCCATCCATGTTGGCCGGAAGCAACAGACCGTGCCAGTGGATCGAGGTCTGGTGGCCGTGGATCGAGCCTTCGGGCAGAGCGTTGGCGACATCGAGCGTCACCGTGTCGCCCTCGCGCCAGCGCAGCAGCGGCGCCGGCAGCGAGCCATTGATGGTGATCGCCGGCCGGGTCAGGCCGGTGAAGTTCATCGGCGTCTCGCCGATGTCCAGCTTGAAGTGGGTGCCCGACAACACGTTCGGCTGGCCGGCGTCCTGCATCGCCCACGACTGGCGCGGCCACAGGCCGAGGCCGGCCACGGCACCGCCGGCGGCCAGGCCCTGGACGAAACGACGGCGCGACCGCGCAGCCGGCCCACCCGGGCGCCGACCAAGGGAATCAAATGACATCAACAGCTCCGTTCGAGTTGGGCATGCCGCCGACATGAACCGCACGAGACATTGGCATTACCGTTGGCCTTCATTCTGCGCGAAAATGAAACCTGAATTCGAGATCACGCCAGTGGTTGCGACCGCTGGATCCATCGACGTTGCACGGGGTTCATCATGTCGATCCAGTCAAAAGCCAAGCGCGACGCCAACCGCAAGAAGGCCGCCCGCGAGCGCACCGTCACCGCGACGCCGCGTTCGTCGATCGAAGCCCATGCCGAATTGCGCGACAGCGCAGGCGCGTTGCTCGGCGGCATCGCCCGCCAGGACGGCGAGTGGGTGCTGGGGCTGGACGGCAAGATGGTCGGCGGCTCCGACAGCGCGGCGACGATCCTCGCCATGCTCAAGCGCGCCGCGGCGATGCACGAACGCGCCGGCGGCAGCATCGTGCTGAAATTCTCCGATGCATTGCGCGATGCCGCCGATGCCGAGGCGCGGGCCAAGGGCTTGAGCCTGGAAGAGTTCGAGGCACAACTCGAACGTGGCATGCGCAATGACGCGCCGACCACCCCGGCACAGCCGAGCCCGTCGGCGCACTGATCGCGGCAGACGTCTAGGCCACCGCGGCCAATCGCCGTTCGCACCGCTCCGGCGGCTGTCCGTCGGGGCAACGCTGCCGCATGTAGTCGGCATCGAAGCTGAGCCGCTCGACCAGGAAATCGACGAACGCGCGAACCTTCGGCGATTGCGCCTGGCCGCGCGGGAATACCGCGCTGAACGCCAGATCCGGCCCGGTCCAGCCGGGCAGCACGTGCTGCACCTGGTCGCGCTCGGCATAGGACTTGATGGTGACGTCGCAGGCCAGCATCAGTCCCTTGTCGCCGAGCAGCGCGCCCTTCAGCGCGCCGAAATCGTTGGATACCAGGACCGGCTCGATCGGGTAATCGGCCAGCGCCCCACCCTCGCCCAACGGCCAGCAGAAATCGTGGTCGCGCCCCTGGGTCCGCAATCCCAGGGCGCGATGGTGGCGAAGTTCGCCTGGATGCATCGGCTCGCCGTGGCGGGCCAGGTAGCCGTGGCTGGCGTAGACCTGGGTGCGGAACACTGCCAGCCGCCGCGCCACCAGGCCGGAGTCGGGCAACGGGCCGATCCGCAGGGCGACGTCGAAGCCCTCGTCGATGATGTCGCGCGGCTCGTTGCCGAGCACCATCTCCACCTGGATCTCCGGATGGCGCGCGTGGAACTCGCCCAGCAATGGCGCGATCCAGGTGATGCCGACGTCGTACGGCGTGGCGAAGCGCAGGTGCCCACGGGGACCGAGCTGCAGTTGGCCAACCGCGCTTTCGGCCTCCTCCAGGTCGCGTGCGATCCGACTGCAATGCGCGTGGTAGACGCTTCCCGCTTCGGTCAGGTCGAGACTGCGGGTCGTGCGCTGCAGCAGCTGGACGCCGAGGCGGCTTTCCAGTGCCTGCACCTTGCGGCTGACCGTGCTCGTGGGCATGCGCAATGCCCGGGCCGCGGCGATGAAGCTGCCGAGCTCGGCCACCTTGACGAAGATCAGGCTGCCGTTGAGGTCGATCGACATGCGAACTCCGGGGCGGAAGTCAGGCGGCGACTTCCTCCTGCGCCTGTTCTTCGTCCTCTTCGCGCGCAGGCGCCATCCGTGTCGCCCACGGCGGCGCCGATGCCGCGTCGGCGCTCATCGACTCGCCGCACGGACGCAGGTTGGGACACAGGGTCTGCATGTAGTCCGCGTCGAGGTTAAGGCGCTCGACCAGGAAGTCCACGAACGCACGGACTTTCGGCGAGGTCACCTGGCCGCGCGGGAACAACGCGTTGAGCTCCAGCTCCGGCCCGGTCCAGCCGGCCAGCACCCGACGCACGTACCCCTTTTCGGCGTAGGCCTTGATCATGATGTCGCTGGCCAGCATCAGCACCTCGCCGCACAGCAGCGCACCGCGCCCACCGGCCGGATCGTTGGCGATCATGATCGGATTGATCCGGTACTCGGCCAGGCCCGCCCCGTCGTTGAGCGGCCAGTGGAACTGGCCGTTGCGACGCATCTTCTGCATGCCGAAGGTCCGGTGGTGCTGCAGGTCATCCGGATGCAGGGGCTCGCCGTGACGCTCGATGTAGGCGGGGCTGGCATAGACCTGGGTACGCATCACCGCCAGACGCCGCGCGACCAGGTTGGAGTCCGGCAGGCTGCCGACCCGCAAGGCGACGTCGATCTCCTTGTCGATCAGGTCCAGCGGCTCGTTGGACAGCAGCATTTCCACCCGTACCTCGGGATGGCGCGCATGGAACTCGCCCAACAATGGCGCGATGCGTTCGATGCCCATCGAATACGGGGCGGTGATGCGCAACCAGCCGCGCGGGCCGCCCTGCAACTGGCCGACGGCGTTCTCGGCTTCGTCCAGTTCCTGGGCGATGCGCTTGCAGTGCTCGTAGTAGATGTTGCCGGCCTCGGTCAGACCGAGCTTGCGGGTCGTGCGGTGCAGCAGCTGCGCGCCGAGGCGGGATTCCAGTTCCTGCACCTTGCGGCTGACGGTGGTCTTGGGCAGTCGCAGCGAGCGGGCGGCGGCGATGAAGCTGCCGTGCTCGATCACCTTCACGAAGATCAGGGTGTCGTTGAGATCGCGGGCCATGTGGGGGACTCCGTTCACGCGCGCCGGCATTGACCCGCGATCGGGACAATTATTCCCCGATCTGATGGCTAATCAAGTGCCGCCATGGCCCCTAGCCTGTGTCGCATCCGAACTGGAAGTGCCGCAGGCCGTCCGATGAACCACCACTCCAACCACCGTCCCGCCGCCGTCGAATCGACACGGCCGCAAGTGACGCCAGCCGTTGACCCGCACTGGGAAGGCTCAACTGCGGGCTTCGCGGTTGTTTCGCGGATTTCCCGGCAGGTTCGCGAGCACCCCTCCGGGCAGGCATCCACTTGGCATCGAGGTCGGTCATCGCATCGACCGGCGAGCTATTCCATGCGGATTGTGGGAGAAAAAATCCCGGGAACGGGACAATGAAGGCCGCCCTTGTCGTTCTCGGTGCGACCGGTGGCGTCGGTCGCGGCGTCGTTCGCGCCGCGCTCGAACGCGGCCACCCGGTGATCGCGGTGGCGCGCCATGCGGATGCGCTTGAAGCATTGGCTCGCGACTACACCGGCATCGACCTGACAACGCTGCCGGGCTCGGTCGCCAGCGACAGCGACGGTGCCGCGCTCGCGGAGCGGCTGCGCGAACTGCGCCGGCCGTTCGCCGGCATCGTTGCCTCGGTCTGCGGGAACGCCAGCAGCGGCCGGGTGCTGGACCAGCCGGCCGCCTTCCTGCAGCGCAAGCTCGACGAGGACCTGTTGCCGCACCTCGCCGCCGCCCGCCACCTGTTGCCGTTGCTGTCGGAGGCCGGGCGCGGCAACTACCTGATGATCGGCGGCCCCGGCAGCGAGCATCCCTGGGCCGGCCACGGCCACCGCTCGATCGGCGCCGCGGCGCTGCGGATGCTGGCCCGGGTGTTGCACGACGAGGCCCGCGCGTTCGATGTGCGGGTGCAATTGCTGACCGTCGACGTTCCGGTCTGCACCGCGGCCAACCGCAAGCACGCCAGCAGTCGCTGGCCCAGCGCACTGGCGATCGGCCAGCAGGCGGTGGCGCTGGTCGAACGTCCCCCGCCCGACACCCCGGTCGTGCGTTACGCACCGCCACCCGACACCCCCTCCCGTTTTGGCCCGGACAGCGCACCTCCCCCATCGGACAGCTGCCCCTCCCTCGTCGCCGTCCGCGCGCTGCTGGGCCGTTTTTCTTCCCCCGGTTCCAATAAGGACATTTCGTCATGACCTCCCCCAAGAACAACTCGCAGGCTGGCCGGTTCAACCGCAGCGTCCTGCCCGAACTCACCCTCGCCATTGCCGCCGTGGTGCTCACCTTGGGCCTGTCCGGTTGCGGCAGCCAGGCGGCTCCGGGCGGCGCGATGCCGGCGCCGGCGGTCAGCGTCGCCCAGGTGGTCGAGAAGCCCGTGCAGCACTGGGACGAATTCACCGGCCGCATCGAAGCGGTGAAATCGGTCGAGCTGCGCCCCCGGGTCAGCGGCTATGTCGAACGCGTCGCCTTCGAGGAAGGCGAGGAAGTCGCCAAGGGCGACCTGCTGTTCGTGATCGATCCGCGGCCGTACCAGGCCGCGCTCGCCCAGGCCGAGGCCAACCTCGCCCGCGCGCGCAGCGAGGCCGACCTCGCCAAGGCACAGAGCACGCGGGCGCAGACGCTGGTGGAAGCCAAGGCGATCTCGCGCGAGGAAGCCGAAGCCCGTCGCGCCGCGGCCAGCCAGGGCAACGCAGCGGTCCGCGCCGCCGAGGCGGCGGTCGCCAGTGCCCGCCTCGACCTGCAGTTCACCGAAGTGCGCTCGCCGATCGACGGTCGTGCCGGCCGCGCCCTGCTCACCGCCGGCAACCTCGCCCAAGCCGATGCCACCGTGCTGACCAGCGTGGTCTCACTGGATCCGGTGCACGTCTACTTCGAAGGCGACGAGCAGACCTGGCTGCATTACCGCGAACTGGCACGTAACGGCGATCGCGCCGACTCGAGCAATCCGGTGCGCGTCGGCCTGGCCAACGAGGAGGGCTACCCGCACGGGGGCACGGTCGATTTCGTCAACAACCAGGTCGACCCGGCCACCGGCACCATCCGCCTGCGCGCGGTCCTGCCGAACCCGGACCGCGTGTTCGCCCCCGGCCTGTTCGCCCGCGTGCAACTGGCCGGCGGCAACAAGTCCGAGGTGCTGCTGATCGACGACAAGGCAGTGATGACCGACCAGGACCGCAAGTACGTCTACGTGCTGGGCAAGGACAACACCGCCGTTCGCAAGGACGTGCAACTGGGCGACAAGGCCGAGGGCCTGCGCGTGGTGACCTCCGGATTGAGTGCCAACGACAAGGTGATCGTCCACGGCGTGCAGAAGGTGTTCTTCCCGGGCATGCCGGTCGATCCGCAAACCATCGCGATGGGCGCGCCGCCGGCCAGCTCCGCAGCCCAGGTCGCAAGCGTCGCGGGCGCGAAGTAAGTCCGCCCGCGAATCGCCAACAAGGAACTCTCCCCCATGGATTTCTCAAAGTTCTTCATCGACCGGCCGATCTTCGCCGCGGTGCTGTCGATCGTGATCTTCGCCGCCGGCCTGATCTCGATCCCGCTGCTGCCGATCGGCGAATACCCGGAAGTGGTGCCGCCATCGGTAATGGTGCGCACTGTGTATCCGGGCGCCAACCCCAAGGTCATCGCCGAAACCGTCGCCACGCCGCTGGAGGAATCCATCCGCGGCGTCGAAGGCCTGATGTACATGAAGTCGGTGGCCAGCTCCGACGGCTCGCTGCAGACCACCGTGACCTTCGGTCCCGAGGTCGATGCCGACGAGGCGACCGTGCGTGTGCAGAACCGGGTCAGCCAGGCCCTGGCGCGACTGCCCGAGGACGTGCGCCGTCAGGGCGTGACCACGCAGAAGCAGTCGCCGGTGTTCCTGATGGTCGTCCACCTGACCTCGCCTGACGGCAAGTACGACACCCTGTACCTGCGCAACTACCTGCGCCTGCACGTCAAGGACCGATTGGCGAGCATCCCCGGCGTGGGCGACGCGCAGGCGTTCGGCGGCGGCGATTACGCGATGCGGCTGTGGCTGGATCCCGACAAGGTCGCCTCGCGCGGACTGACGGCGGGCGACGTGGTGCGCGCGGTGCGCGAACAGAACATCCAGGTCTCCGCCGGCCAGCTCGGCGCCGAGCCGATGGCCCATGGCAGTGACTTCCTCACCCTGATCAACGCCAAGGGCCGTCTCTCCACCGTCGAGGAGTTCGGCAACGTGGTGATCAAGACCGGCGCCGACGGCACGGTCGTGCGCCTGTCCGACGTGGCCCGCATCGAGCTGGCCGCGGGCGACTACAGCATGCGTTCGCGCCTGGACGGCCAGAACGCCGCCGCCATCGGCATCTTCCAGGCACCGGGCGCCAACGCGCTGGAGATTCGCGACGAGGTCATCCGCCGCATGGACGAGGCGGCCAAGAGCTTCCCGCCGGGCATCGAGTACAAGTCGATCTACGACACCACGGTGTTCGTGCGCGACTCGATCAAGTCGGTGGTCACCACGCTGCTGGAAGCCACGCTGCTGGTGGTGCTGGTGGTGATCCTGTTCCTGCAGACCTGGCGCGCCTCGATCATTCCACTGATCGCGGTGCCGGTGTCGGTGGTCGGCACCTTCGCCGCGCTGTACCTGCTGGGCTTCTCGATCAACACCCTGACCCTGTTCGGACTGGTGCTGGCGATCGGCATCGTGGTGGATGACGCGATCGTCGTGGTCGAGAACGTGGAACGCCACATCGAGGCGGGCGCGACGCCACTGCAAGCCGCGCACCTGGCGATGCGGGAGGTGTCCGGCCCGATCATCGCGATCGCGCTGGTGCTGTGCGCGGTGTTCGTGCCGATGGCGTTCCTGTCGGGCGTCACCGGCGAGTTCTACAAGCAGTTCGCGGTGACCATCGCGATCTCGACGGTGATCTCCGCGATCAATTCGCTGACCCTGTCGCCGGCGCTGGCCGCGCGCCTGCTGAAGCCGCACGGCGCGCCGAAGGACCGGCCGACGCGCCTGATCGACCGGATGTTCGGCTGGGTGTTCCGGCCGTTCAACCGGTTCTTCGCCAAAAGCTCCGAGCGCTACGAGCACGGCGTGGCCAAGGCGCTGGGCCGCCGTGGCGCGGTGTTCGCGGTCTATGCCGGCTTGCTGCTGGCGACGGGGCTGATGTTCCAGGTCGTGCCGAAGGGCTTCATTCCGGTGCAGGACAAGGGCTACATCATTGCTGGTATCAAGATGCCGGAAGGCTCCTCGATCGAGCGCACGGACGAGGCCCTGAAGAAAATCGGCGCCCTCGCGCTCGACATCGAGGGGGTGAAGAACGACGTCGCGTTCCCGGGCTTCAATCCGTTGCAGTTCATCAACACGCCCAACTACGGCGTCAGCTTCATCACCCTCGAGCCGTTCGGCGAGCGCACCCGCAGCGCCAAGGAGATCACCGACGAGCTCAACGCGAAGATCGCCGGCATCCAGGAGGGCTTTGCCTTCGCCCTGATGCCGCCGCCGATCCAGGGGCTGGGCAACGGCTCGGGCTACTCGCTGTTCATCGAGGACCGCGGCAACCTCGGCTACGGCGCGTTGCAGAGCGCGGTGCAGGCGATGCAGGCTGCCGGTTCGCAGACACCGGGGCTGGGCTACCTCAACAGCAGCTACCAGGCCAACGTGCCGCAACTCGACGTCGAAGTGGACCGGGTCAAGGCCAAGGCGCAGGGCGTTCCGTTGACCGAACTGTTCGACACCCTGCAGACCTACCTGGGTTCGGCCTACGTCAACGATTTCAACATGTTCGGCCGCACCTGGCAGGTGATCGCGCAGGCGGACGGCTCGTACCGCGACAGCGTCGAGGACATCGGCAACCTGCGCACCCGCAACGTCCACGGCGATATGGTGCCGATCGGCAGCATGGTCGAGGTGAGCAGGACCTTCGGTCCCGACCCGGTGATCCGCTACAACGGCCATACCGCGGCGGACCTCATGGGCGAAGCCGACCCACGGGTGATGTCGTCGGCGCAGGCGATGGAGAAGCTGGAGGAACTCGCACAGCAGGTGCTGCCCCAGGGCATGGTGATCGAGTGGACCGACCTGAGCTACCAGCAGTCCACCCAGGGCAATGCGGCGCTGGTGGTGTTCCCGCTCGCGGTGCTGCTGGCATTCCTGGTGCTGGCCGCGCTCTACGAGAGCTGGACCTTGCCGCTTGCAGTGATCCTGATCGTGCCGATCGTGATGTTGTCGGCGTTGCTGGGCGTGTGGCTGACCGGCGACAACAACGTGTTCGTGCAGGTAGGGCTGGTGGTGCTGATGGGGCTCGCGTGCAAGAACGCGATCCTAATCGTCGAGTTCGCCCGCGAGCTGGAGATGCAGGGCCGCGGCATCGTCGAAGCCGCGCTGGAAGCCTGCCGCCTGCGCCTGCGTCCGATCGTCATGACCTCGATCGCCTTCATCGCCGGCACCGTGCCGCTGGTCCTCTCTTCCGGCGCCGGTGCGGAAGTCCGCTCGATCACCGGCATCACCGTCTTCGCCGGCATGCTCGGCGTCACCCTGTTCGGCCTGTTCCTGACCCCGGTGTTCTACGTCGCCCTGCGCAAGCTGGTGTCGCGGCGTGCCGGCAAGCAGGCGCACAGCGAACTGCAGGAGATCACCCATGCGTAACACGCTTCAATTCCACCACGCTGCGCGCCTGCTCGTACCTGCGGCGCTGACCTTGGCCCTCGCCGCCTGCATGGTCGGACCCGACCATGTGCGGCCCACCCTGTCCGTGCCGGAGCAGTTCGTCCGCGACGATGCCAATGCCCTCGCGGTCGCGCCACAGCCACAACCCGACGCGGACTTCTGGAACGCGTTCGACGACCCGATGCTGACCCGGCTGGTCGACGAAGCGCTGGTAGCCAACTACGACCTGCGCATCGCCCTGACCCGCTTCGACCGTGCGAATGCGTTGCTGCGCGGCTCGCGTTTCGACCAGTTCCCGACCGTCACCGCCAGTGCCGAAGGAAGCGACGGACGCGCCAGCGCCGACCAGGCGCCGGGCCTGTCGCGGGAGCAACGCGACGGTGAAAGCTACTCGGCCGGCATCGACATGGCCTGGGAGCTCGACCTGTTCGGCCGCGTCCGTCGCGGGGTCGAATCGCAACGTGCCGAGGCCGCCGCCACCGCGGCCGACCTCGCCGCGCTGCAGGTTGCCATCGTCGCCGAGGTCGCCCGCAGCTACATCGACCTGCGCGGCCTGCAGGAGCGCCTCGATGTCGCGCGCGAGAATGCCGACAACCAGCGCGAGACCCTGCGCATCGTCCAGGCCCGGCTCGATGCCGGCAGCGCGACCGGCTTCGACCGCGCCCGGGCCAGCGCCCAGTTGCAGGCGACCCTTGCCCGGGTGCCTGCGCTGGAAGCCGAGGCCGCGGTGATGATGCACCGCCTTGCGGTACTGACCGGCAAGACCCCGGGCGCCCTCGTCGTGGAACTGCAACAGCCTGCCGACCTCCCCGCCCTGCCCGCGCCGATCGATCCCGGCACTCCCGGCGAACTGCTGCGCCGCCGTCCCGACATCGCCGCCGCCGAGCAACGACTGCACGCCGCCACCGCGCGGATCGGCGTCGCCACCGCCGACCTGTTCCCGCGCTTCACCCTCGGCGGGCTGATCGGCAGCCAGGCGATCGACAGCAGCAACCTGTTCGAACGCGACAGCGAAACCCGCCTGATCGCATTGGGCATCGACTGGTCGTTCCTCGACATCGGCCGCGTCCGCGCCCGCATGGCTGCCGCCGATGCCGACGCCGCCGGCGAGCTGGCCAGCTACCAGAAGACCGTGGTCCTGGCCCTGGAGGAAACCGAGAACGCCCTGGTCCGCTGCGCCCGCACCCGCACCGAGGACCAGCACCTGCAGCAGGCCGCCGAGGACAGCGCCCGCGCCGCGGAATTGGCCCACGTGCGTTATGACGCCGGAGCCACCGGACTGCTGGAAGTGCTGGATGCCGAACGCACCAAACTGCAGGCGCAGGACGCGCTGGCCGATGTCCGCACCCGCGCGGCGACCAGTGCGGTGGCGGTGTACAAGGCGATGGCCGGCGGCTGGTCGAGCCGGATCCCGCTGCGGGAGGATGTGGCAAGCGCCGACTGACGCGATCCATCGACGCAAACTTGTCGACACAAAAAAGAAGGCCCGCCAATGGCGGGCCTTCTAATGAAAAAGTGGTGTCCCCAAGGGGATTCGAACCCCTGTCGCCGCCGTGAAAGGGCAGTGTCCTAGGCCTCTAGACGATGGGGACACAGTGGAACTTCGCACTTGGGCCGACCGCTTTCACTCGGTCGAGTATCGAAGAACACTTTGAAAATGGTGGAGCCAGGCGGGATCGAACCGCCGACCTCCTGCATGCCATGCAGGCGCTCTCCCAGCTGAGCTATGGCCCCACGGGCTGGAAAGTCGACAAGCTTAGGGACGACTCCGGAAATCGTCAAGCGATCTTTGCGAGTTCGCTGAACTTTTTTTCATCGGGGGCCAGGGTGTCGATGCCGTGGCCCCGCTCGGCCAGGTACTGCAGCCATTTGCCGAGGAAGGTGTTCATCCGCAGGCGATGCCCGATCAGCTCCGCCGGCGGCGGGTACATGCCGATCACGTCCTGCCAGCGGCGGCCGACGTAGCAATGGGTCGCTTCCAGTTGGCGGGCGTCGTGGTACTGGCGCAGGTAGGCCGACGGGTCCGGCTGGCCCGTCACCGGGTCGGGCATGGCGTAGGTCAGACGCAGCTCCGTGGTGTAGCGGTGCTGCTCGATCACGTCGACGTGCAGGTCCAGGCCGTCGCCGACGCTGGAGACGTAGCGCCCCGCCCGCAACCCGGTCGGCCGGAACAGTTGCTCGAGCCGTTCGTGGTTCTCGGTATACAGCGCCATCAGCCAGCCAAGACGGCTCAGCGTGGGGATGCGCGCGGTGCGGGTGGCCAGTGAACTCATGACCCGATGCTACACGCGGGAGCTGTACCGCGGCAGCATTGACGGAGGCCACGGGCGGTCGTACTTTCAAGGTTCGCTGCGCGCGGGAAACTCCCTGCCCCGCCTCTTTAGAACATCTCGCGGCGGATCCCCAGGGTCGACATCACCTTGCTGGCGATTTCCTCGATCGAGGTATGGGTCGTGCTCAGGGTCGGGATGCGTTCGGCCCGGAACAGCGCCTCGGCCGCGGCGACCTCGTGGCGACAGGTCTCCAGCTTCGCGTAACGCGAATTGGGCCGGCGCTCCTGGCGGATCTGCTGCAGGCGGATCGGGTCGATGGTCAATCCGAACAGCTTGGCGCGGTGCTGGCGCAACAGGTCCGGCAGGCGGTCGTGCTCCAGGTCTTCCTCGGTCAGCGGGTAGTTCGCCGCGCGCACGCCGTAGTGCAACGCCAGGTAGACGCAAGTCGGGGTCTTGCCGGCCCGCGACACCGCGACCAGGATCACGTCGGCGTCGGAGTAATCCACGGCGGCGCCGTCGTCATGGGTCAATGCGTAGTTCATCGCATTGATGCGTCGATGGTAGGTGTCGAAGTCGACGATCGCGTGGGCGCGGCCGACATGGCGCTGGCGGGTCTGCTCCAGCTCGCGCTCCAGCGGCTCGATGAACGGCGCGAACACGTCCAGCATCAACGCCCCGCTCTCGGCCAGGGTCTCGCTGACCTCGCTGTCCATGCACGAATTGATGACCACCGCGCGGACCCCGTGGATCTCGGATGCGGCGTTGATCCGCACGGCGGCCTCGCGCGCGCTCTCGATGTCGTTGACGAAGGAAATGCGCTCGCCGATGAAATGGGTATCGGTGAACTGGGTCAGGAGACTGTGGCCAATGGTCTCGGCAGTGATGCCGGTGCCGTCGGAAACATAGAAAACCGGCCGTACTGCCGTCATCGCGACCTCTCTGGGTTGATGGGCACGCGGGTGCGTGCAAACAGGAAAAACCCCGTCGAATCAAGCTTGTATGCACTCGACGCAAAGGCGATCATAGCGGCTTGGCGCGCGCGGACGCGCCCAAACCACTGGAGATCGGCTGTCTTGAACGAGAATATCCTCTGGCTGCACGCGCTGCGCCTCGACGACCTGGCCCGCGTCGGCGGCAAGAATTCGTCGCTCGGCGAGATGATCGGCAACCTCGCGGGCCTCGGGGTTTCGGTGCCCGGCGGCTACGCCACCACGGCCGAGGCGTTCAAGGACTTCATCGCCCACAACGACCTGCACCAGCGGATCTTCGACCGCCTGGCCAACCTCGATGTCGAGGACGTCGGCGCGCTCACCGCGGCCGGCACCGAGATCCGCCAGTGGGTGATCGATGCGCCGCTGCAGCCGGCGCTCGATACCGACATCCGCAGTGCCTACCGGCAGTTGTGCTCCGAGAACGGCGGCGGTGACGTCGCGGTCGCGGTGCGCTCGTCGGCGACCGCCGAGGACCTGCCCGACGCGAGCTTCGCCGGCCAGCAGGAAACCTTCCTCAACGTGACCGGCGAGGACGATGTCGTCGTCAAGGTCAAGGAAGTCTTCGCCAGCCTCTACAACGACCGCGCGATCGCCTACCGCGTGCACCACGGCTTCAAGCACGAGGACGTGTTCCTGTCGGCCGGCGTGCAACTCATGGTCCGCTCCGACGTCGGCGCTTCCGGCGTGCTGTTTACCCTCGACACCGAGTCGGGCTTCCGCGGCGTGGTGTTCATCACCTCGAGTTTCGGCCTCGGCGAGATGGTCGTGCAGGGCGCGGTCAACCCGGACGAGTTCTACGTCAACAAAGCCACCCTGCTCGACGGCAAGCACGCGATCCTGCGCCGCTCGATCGGCGCCAAGCAGTTGCGCATGGTTTATTCCGACCAGCCCGGCGAGCGCGTGCGCACCGAGGACACCCCGGCCGAACTGCGCAGCACGTTCTCGATCTCCGACGAGGACGTGCACGAGCTGGCCCGTCAGGCGCTCACCATCGAGAAGCACTACGGCCGCCCGATGGATATCGAGTGGGCCAAGGACGGCGTCAGCGGCAAGCTCTTCATCGTCCAGGCGCGCCCGGAGACGGTGAAGTCGCGCAGCAAGGCGACCCAGATCGAGCGTTACCAGCTCGGCGAGCGCGGCCCGGTGATCTGCGAGGGCCGCTCGATCGGCCAGAAAATCGGCAGCGGCGTCGCCCGCGTGGTGCGCTCGCTCGACGACATGGCGCGGGTGCAGCCCGGCGACGTGCTGGTCGCCGACATGACCGACCCCGACTGGGAGCCGGTGATGAAGCGCTCGGCCGCTATCGTCACCAACCGCGGCGGCCGCACCTGCCACGCCGCGATCATCGCGCGCGAGCTCGGCGTGCCGGCCGTGGTCGGCACCGGCAATGCGCTGGACACGATCAAGGACGGCCAGACCGTCACCATCAGTTGCGCCGAGGGCGACACCGGTTTCATCTACGACGGTGCCCTGCCCTTCGAGCGTCACACCGCCGATCTGGAGAAGATGCCGCCGGCGCCGCTCAAGGTGATGATGAATGTCGCCAATCCGGAGCGTGCGTTCGACTTCGCGATGCTGCCCAACGCCGGCGTGGGCCTGGCGCGGCTGGAGATGATCATCGCCAGCCATATCGGCATCCATCCCAAGGCGTTGCTTGAGTACGCAACGCAGGATGCGGCGACCAAAAAGAAGATCGACGAACGCATCGCCGGCTACGGCGACCCGGTCGATTTCTACGTCGACCGGCTGGCCGAGGGCATCGCCACGATCACCGCGGCGTTCGCGCCGAACCCGGTGATCGTGCGCCTGAGCGACTTCAAGTCCAACGAGTACGCCAACCTGATCGGCGGCGCCGCCTACGAACCGCACGAAGAGAACCCGATGATCGGCTTCCGCGGCGCGAGCCGCTACGTCGACCCGAGCTTCACCGAGGCGTTCGCGCTGGAGTGCCGCGCGGTGCTGAAGGTGCGCGAGCAGATGGGGCTGACCAACTGCTGGGTGATGATTCCGTTCGTGCGCACGCTCGATGAAGGCCGCAAGGTGGTCGAGGTGTTGCGCACCAACGGCCTTGAGCAAGGCAAGGACGGGCTGAAGATCATCATGATGTGCGAGCTGCCGTCGAACGCGCTGCTGGCCGAGGAGTTCCTCGAGATCTTCGACGGCTTCTCGATCGGCTCCAACGACCTGACCCAGCTGACCCTCGGACTGGACCGCGATTCCGGCCTGGTCGCGCACCTGTTCGACGAACGCGACCCGGCGGTCAAGAAGTTGCTGGCGATGGCGATCCAGACCGCGCGCGCCAAGGGCAAGTACGTCGGCATTTGCGGCCAGGGCCCGAGCGATCATCCCGACCTCGCCGTGTGGTTGATGGAGCAAGGCATCGAGTCGGTGTCGCTCAACCCCGACACCGTGGTCGACACCTGGCTGCGCCTGGCCAAGGCCAAGGCGGGATGATCGGAGCGATGACGGAACGCTAACGGCTACACCGTTAGCCTGCACGCCGTGACCGACGCCCCGCTGATGCGGGGCGTCGCATTTGAAGAATCGGGAGAGTGACATGGAGTGGCTGGCCAACATCGACGGCATCGACTGGAAGACCCTTGCGGTGACTATCGGCATCAAGGTGCTGGGCGCGCTTGTGATCCTCTTCATCGGCCTGCGGATCGTGAAATGGATCGCCGGCCTGGCCGAGCGGGGACTGACCCGGGCCAAGGTCGAACCCACGGCCGTGCAGTTCCTGCGCAAGGTCGCCTATGTCGTGCTGCTGGTGGTGCTGCTGCTGGCCGTGCTGCAGGTGGTCGGGGTGCCGATGACCTCGATGATCGCGGTACTCGGCGCCGCCGGCCTGGCGATCGGCCTGGCGCTGAAGGACTCGCTGTCGAACATTGCCTCCGGGGTGATGCTGGTGACGCTCAAGCCGTTCAAGGTCGGCGATGTCGTCAACATCAACGGCGAAACCGGCTCGGTCGAGTCGGTCAGCATCTTCCAGACCCGCCTGCGCGGCGCCGACAACCAGACGATCGTGCTGCCCAACAGCCTGATCACCAGCGACTCGATCATCAACCTCACCCCCGACGTGATGCGCCGTATCGAGTTGGTCATAGGCATCGGCTACACCGACGACATCGATACCGCCCGGACAGTCGCGCTGGAGATCATGCACGCCGACGCCCGGGTCCTGGCCGAACCGGCGCCCGACGTGCTGGTGTATTCGCTGGGCGACAACAGCGTGAACCTCGGCATCCGCTGCCACGCCGGCAATGCCGACTACTTCGCGACCAAGTGCGAGTTGATCGAGCGGATCAAGAAGGGCTTTGACAAGGCCGGCGTCAGCATTCCGTTCCCGCAACGCGACGTGCACATGTACCACCATGTCGCCGACGGCAGCATCGTCGACCCGCGCCGGTTGCCGGCGCCGGATCCGGGTGTCGTGAACTGAGTCGGGACGGCGTTGGCAGCGCCCGGCCAGCTCATGAATTCGGTGGATTCAACCCGCTCAGTTGGCCCATGAAGTAGCGGTAGTGGCGCAACTCGGCGATCGAGTCGTGCACGTCGCTCAGCGCCGTGTGCTTTGATTCCTTGCCGACGCCGGCCAGTATCTCGGGCGCCCAGCGTCGCGCCAGTTCCTTGATCGCACTGACGTCGATGCTGCGGTAGTGGAAGAACTGCTGCAGTTCCGACATCTGCCGGTGCAGGAAGCGTCGATCCTGGCAGATCGAGTTGCCGCACATCGGCGAGGCCTTGGCCGGCACCCACTTGGCCAGGAACGCCAGCGTGCGCGCCTCGGCCTCGGCCATCGGCACGCCCTCCTCCAGCACGCGCTTCCACAGGCCCGACTTGCGATGCTGGTTGCGGTTCCAGTCGTCCATAGCCTCCAGTCGCGCCAACGGATGGGCGATCGCCAGTTCGGGGCCTTCGGCAAGCACTTCGAGGTTGGCATCGGTGACCACGGTGGCGATCTCGAGGATCGAGTCGTTGTCGGTATCGAGCCCGGTCATTTCCAGGTCGATCCAGATCAGCCGGTGTTCATTGCCTGTCCGTGTGCTCATGGCTCGCCGAAGTGAATGTGACGAGGCATGATATCCCACGACCTCTGCCGCACTGCCGATATGCCCCCCGTCGAATCCCATTACGCGATCCTGACCGCGATGCTGGCGCCGGCCTTCTTCCTGACGGCCACCGCGTCGCTGCTGATATCGGCCAACAACCGCCTGGCGCGCGTGGTCGATCGCCTGCGGCAGCTGATGAAGGACATGGATGACGCCGACGACGACGAGGAGCGGCGCTGGCTCGACCACCGCATCTCGCGCCAACGCCGGCGTAGCGCGCTGATCCTGCGCGCAAGCCAGATGCTCTACATCGGCTTGAGCTGCTTCGTGGGCACCAGCCTGTCGGTCGCCTTCGACGCGTTCCTGCAATACCGGATGGGCGTGCTGCCGACGACGTTCGCGGTCCTGGGCGTGCTGGCGCTGTTCGCGTCGAGCCTGATGCTGTCGCGCGAGTCGACCATCGCGGTGCGCATCCTCAACGAGGAGATGGATCGCGCGCACCTGAAGACCCAGGCGCGCATGCGCCGGTAGCGGCGCACCCCGCAGCGCTACAGCGGTGGCTTGCCGCGCTTTCGGCGGAAGTAGTTGCTCAGCATCGTGCCGGCCTCTTCCGCGAGCACCCCGCCCTGCACGGCCACCCGGTGGTTATGGCGCGGGTCCGCCAGCAGGTCGAACACGCTGCCGGCGGCGCCCGTCTTGGGGTCGGCCGCACCGAACACCACGCGGGCGACCCGCGCGTGGACCATTGCCATCGCGCACATCGCGCACGGCTCCAATGTCACGTACAGGATGCTGCCCAGCAGTCGGTGGTTGCCAAGCGCCGCGCCGGCCTGGCGCATGGCGACGATCTCGGCATGCGCGGTCGGGTCGTGCTCGGTGATGTTGCGGTTCCAGCCTTCACCGAGAACCCCGCCATCGGCCGAGACCAGCACCGCGCCGACCGGAATCTCGTCGTCCTCGCGTTCGGCGCGTTCGGCCAGCGCCAGGGCGTGGCGCATCCAGTCTTCGTCCGATGGCAGCGACCCGGCCAAGGGCCGCGCTACTCCCACTCGATCGTCGCGGGGGGCTTTCCGCTTATGTCATAAACGACGCGAGAAACACCTCGCAACTCATTGATAATTCTGTTCGACACCTTACCGAGGAACTCGTACGGCAAATGCGCCCAGTGCGCGGTCATGAAGTCGACGGTCTCGACCGCGCGCAGCGCGATCACCCATTCGTAGGCACGGGCATCGCCGACCACGCCGACCGACTTGACCGGCAGGAACACCGCGAAGGCCTGGCTGGTCTTGTCGTACAACCCGGCCTTGCGCAGCTCGTCGATGAAGATGTGGTCGGCCTTGCCGAGCAGTTCGGCGTACTCGCGCTTGACCTCGCCGAGGATACGCACGCCCAGGCCGGGGCCCGGGAACGGGTGGCGGTAGACCATGGTCTCCGGCAGGCCGAGCTCGACGCCGAGCCGACGCACCTCGTCCTTGAACAATTCGCGCAGCGGCTCGACCAGGCCGAGCTTCATGTGCTCGGGCAGACCGCCGACGTTGTGGTGGCTCTTGATGACGTGGGCCTTGCCGGTCTTGCTGCCGGCCGACTCGATCACGTCGGGGTAGATCGTACCCTGCGCCAGCCACTTGGCGTTGCGCAGCTTGCTGGACTCCTCGTCGAAGATCTCGACGAAAAGGTTGCCGATGATCTTGCGCTTGGCCTCCGGGTCGGCCACGCCTTCGAGCGCCTTGAAATAGCGGTCGGCGGCATTGACCCGCACCACCTTGACGCCCATGTGCTCGGCGAACATCGCCATCACCTGGTCGCCTTCCTGCCAGCGCAGCAGGCCGGTGTCGACGAACACGCAGGTGAGCTGCTCGCCGATCGCCTTGTGCAGCAACGCGGCGACCACCGAGGAGTCGACGCCGCCGGACAGGCCGAGGATCACCTCGTCGTCGCCGACCTGCTCGCGCACGCGGGCGATCTGGTCGTCGATGATGTGGGCCGCGGTCCACAGGGTCTGGCAGCCGCAGATCTCGGTGACGAAGCGGCGCAGCAGCGTCTGGCCCTGCAGGGTGTGGGTGACTTCCGGGTGGAACTGCACGCCGTACCAGCGCTTGTCCTCGTTGGCCATCGCCGCGACCGGGATGCGGTCGGTCTTCGCAGTCACGGTGAACCCCGGCGGCGCGGTGGTGACGTGGTCGCCGTGGCTCATCCAGACGTTCAGTCGCGGCTCGCCGCCATGGTCGGACAGGCCGCCGAGCAGCGCGTCATGGGCGATCAGGTCGACCTCGGCGTGGCCGAACTCGCGTGCATCGGCCGCTTCGGTCGTGCCGCCGAGCTGCGCGGCCAGGGTCTGCATGCCATAGCAGATGCCGAGGATCGGCAGGCCGGCATCGAAGACTTCCTGCGGCGCGCGCGGCGCACCTTCCAGGGTGGTCGATTCCGGGCCGCCCGACAGGATGATGCCCTTGGCGCCGTACTTGGCGATCTCGGCCGGGTCGTGGTCCCAGGCCCAGATTTCGCAGTAGACGCCGATCTCGCGGATGCGGCGGGCGATCAGCTGCGTGTACTGCGCGCCGAAGTCGAGGATCAGGATCTTGTCGCTATGGATGTCGGTCATGGGGCGCTGCTGTAGTGGAGCTGGAAACGAAGAAGGGAAACCTGACGTCTCCCTTCCCGGTATCGATCAACCCGCCCTGTAGTTGGGCGGTTCCTTGGTGATCTGCACGTCGTGGACGTGGCTTTCGCGCGAGCCGGCGTTGGTCACGCGGACGAATTGCGGCTTCTTGCGCATGTCCTCGATCGTCGCGCAGCCGACATAGCCCATCGTCGCGCGCAGGCCGCCGACCAGTTGGTGAACCACGCCGCCCAGCGGACCGCGGTACGGCACCCGGCCCTCGATGCCTTCCGGCACCAGCTTGTCGGCGTCGCTGGCGTCCTGGAAATAGCGGTCCTTCGAACCCTGTTCCATCGCGCCCAGGCTGCCCATGCCGCGGTAGCTCTTGTAGCTGCGGCCCTGGAACAGCTCGACCTCGCCAGGCGCCTCCTCGGTGCCGGCGAACAGACCGCCGACCATTACCGTCGACGCACCGGCGGCCAGCGCCTTGCCGATGTCGCCGGAGTAGCGAATGCCGCCGTCGGCGATCAATGGGATTCGGTCCTGCAGTGCCTCGGCGACCATGTCGACCGCGGTGATCTGCGGCACCCCGACGCCGGCCACGACCCGCGTGGTGCAGATCGAGCCGGGGCCGACCCCGACCTTGACCGCGTCCGCACCGTGGTCCATCAGCGCCAGCGCGGCATCGCCGGTGACGATGTTGCCGCCGATGACCTGCAACTGCGGGAAGTTCTTCTTGACCCAGCGGACCCGGTCCAGCACGCCCTGCGAGTGGCCGTGCGCGGTGTCGACAACGACCACGTCGAGGCCGGCTGCGGCCAGCGCCTCGATACGCGATTCGGTATCGCCACCGACCCCGACCGCGGCGCCGACCAGCAGGCGCTCGCTGGTGTCGTAGGCGGCGTTGGGGTTGTCCGATTTCTTCTGGATGTCCTTGACCGTGATCAGCCCGCGCAGCTCGAAGCCGTCGTTGACCACCAGCACCTTCTCGATCCGGTGCTTGTGCAGCAGGCCGAGCACCTCGTCGTCGCTGGCGCCCTCCTTGACCGTGACCAGCCGATCCTTCTTGGTCATGATGTGACGGACCGGATCGTCGTGCTTGGTCTCGAAGCGCATGTCACGGCTGGTGACGATGCCGACCAGCTGCCCGCCTTCGACCACCGGCACGCCCGAGATGTTGCGGGTGCGGGTCAGCTTGAGCACGTCGGCGATGCTGGTGTCGGGACTCACCGTGAACGGCGACTTGATCACCCCGGCCTCGAAGGTCTTGACCTGCGCCACGTGCGCGGCCTGCTGGGCCACGCTCATGTTCTTGTGGATGATGCTGATGCCACCGAGCTGGGCCATCGCGATCGCGAGGCGGGCTTCGCTGACCGTGTCCATCGCCGCCGACAGCAGCGGCAGGCGGATGGTGAGGTCGCGGGTGACGCGGGTGGTGAGCGAAACGTCCTTGGGAAGGACGGTGGAATGCGCGGGAACGAGCGATACGTCGTCGTAGGTCAGCGCTTCAGCCTGGATGCGCAACATGGGGCGGCCCGGGGAGGATGAAGCGCGTCATTGTATCGCGTTCGGGCGCGTCACGCGCTGGTGACGGGGTCCATCGCCTCGGCGGCCTCGAGCGTGTTTTCCATCAGGGTCGCCACGGTCATCGGCCCTACCCCTCCCGGCACCGGGGTGATCCAGCTGGCCCGGGTGGCCGCAGCCTCGAAACCGACATCGCCGACCAGCCGGCCGTCGTCGAGCCGGTTGATGCCGACGTCGATCACCACCGCGCCGGGCTTGACCCAGTCGCCGGGGATCAGCTGCGGCCTGCCGACCGCCACCACCAGGATATCGGCGCCGCGCACGGCGGCTTCGAGCACGTCCGGCGGGGTGAACTTGTGGCAACTGGTGGTGGTGCAACCGGCAATCAGCAACTCCAGCGCCATCGGCCGGCCGACGTGGTTGGAGACCCCTACAATCGTCGCGCTGGCACCGCGCACCGGGCGATCGGTGTAGGCCAGCAAGGTGGTGATGCCACGCGGGGTGCACGGGCGCAAGCCGAACTCGCGCAGCGCCAGGTGGCCGACGTTCTCCGGATGGAAACCGTCGACGTCCTTGCCCGGGGAAATGCGGTGGATCAGCGCCGACGGGTCGCGGCGGTCCGGCAGCGGCAACTGCACGAGGATGCCGTGGACTTCTGGATCGGCATTGAGCTTGTCGATCAGCGCCAGCAACTCGGCGTCGCCGGTGTCGGCCGGCAGGTCGAAATCGATCGCGCGGATGCCGACCTTCTCGGCCGCGCGGCGCTTGTTGCGCACGTACACCGCCGAGGCCGGGTCCTGCCCCACCAGCACCACCGCCAGCCCCGGTCGCGGCTTGCCGGCGGCGGTCCGCGCGTCGACCCGGGCCTTGAGGTTGTCGAGCAGGTCCTCGGCGATGCGCTTGCCGTCGAGGATGCGGGCCTGGCCCGGCTGCGCGCTGGCCGAGAGGGTCGTGGAGGCGGACGAGGATGCCGTCATGCGGGTGTGCAGGCCTGCGCTGGAATCGGGCCGCGCATTATCGCATCCCTGCCCGTCGGTCAGGCGCCGGAGCAGAACGCGGCGTAGTCGATATAGCCCGGGAACGCGCGTCCCGGCGCGCAGACCACACAATCGGGATCGGCACGGAACCGAGTCTCGCGGAAACGCATCGCCAGCGCATCGAAACGCAGCAAACGCCCCGCCAGCGGCTTGCCGATACCGAGGATCAGCTTGATCACCTCGGTGGCCTGCAACATGCCGATCACTCCGGGCAGGACGCCGAGCACGCCGGCTTCGCTGCAGTTGGGTGCGTCCTGCGCGGATGGCGGTTCCGGGAACAGGCAGCGGTAGCACGGCGCCTCGCCGCGGTGGCGGCCGGCATCGAACACGCTGATCTGGCCCTCGAACCGCAGCACGGCGCCGTACACCAGCGGCTTGCCCAGTTTCACGCAGGCGTCGTTGAGCAGGTAGCGGACGGCGAAATTGTCGGCGCCGTCGAGCACCACGTCGGCATCGCCGATCAGGCGCTCGACGTTGTCGCTGGTGATCCGTTCCTGGAAACCCTCGATATTCACCCTGGGGTTGAGCGCCGACAGCGCGATCCGCGCCGACTCTACCTTGGGCAGGTCGATCCGTGCCTCGGTGTGCAGGATCTGCCGCTGCAGGTTGCTGCGATCGACCACGTCGTCATCGGCCAACACCAGAGTGCCGACGCCCGCCGCGGCGAGGTAGTACGCCGCCGGCGAGCCCAGCCCGCCCGCGCCGACCATCGCCACCCGCGCGGCCTGCAATCGGCGCTGCCCGGCCTCGCCGACCTCGGGCAGGCTCAGGTGTCGCGAATAGCGTTCGTGGAAGTCGAGGTCGATGTCGGCCGGCTGGACCAGCGGCAGCGCGTCGTCGCGCCAGCGGCGGGTGCCACCCTCGACCGACGCCACGCGTTTATAGCCGGCTTCGATCAGGGCCTGCGCAGCTTTTGCGGAGCGCCCGCCCAGCTCGCAGATCAGCAGCACTTCGGCATCGTGGTCGGGCAAGGTGGAGCGTGGGTCGGCCTCAAGTTCGGCGCGGGCAATGCCGATGGCGCCTTCGGCCATGCCGAGCGCGCGTTCGTGGATTTCGCGTACGTCGAGCAGCAGCGCGCCGGTCAGCTGGCGGCGGCGGGCTTCGGCGGGAGTGATGGTTTCGATGTCCATGGCGCGATTATCCGCCTTCGCCACGCCCGGGGGGTCGTCGGAGCTTTTGTAGGAGCGGCTTCAGCCGCGATCGGGAGTTACTTCTGGTGCCGATTCCAGATCGCGGCTAAAGCCGCTCCTACAGGGAAATCACGTCCACGATGGCGGCCGCCGGCAGGATCGGCGAATTCTCTCGCAACACGATCAAACCGTTTGAGTCCGCCAGTCCAGACTCCTGCGGATCGACCCATAGGCCGTCGTCTTGCACTTCGATCCGGCCCGGCACGAAGGCGCGCTGCAGTTGCACCGAAGCGACCGGACGAGCCAGCCGCGCCCGCAAAACCTGACGCGGTTCGATGCGACCCTGCAGGCCGTCGACCAACGCACGGCCCAGGGTCAGCCAAGCCGCCGCCAGCACAAGCGGATCATCGGGCAAGCCCAGGACGTGGGCCTGATCAAGGCTGGCGAACTGGACCGGCGCGCCGAATACGTCCGGGACGTCGCACAAATGGACGGTGCCGAACTGCTCCAGCACCCCGGCGACAAACCCGCCGGCGCTTGACCGCGACGATCCGCAGATAACCACCAGGTCGAACGCGCACCCCGCATCTCGCAGCGCGATCTCGATCTGTCGCCGGTCGTCCGGCAGACGCGGCCAGGCGGTCGGCTCCAGACCTTCGGCGCGCAGCAGGCCCATCAGCAACTCACGGTTGCTGTCGTACGCCTGTCCGGCGGCGAGTGACATGCCGGGCTCGACCAGATCGTTGCCAGTGGTGAATACCGCGACCGTCGGACGGCGCGCAACCGACAACGAAGGCACGCCGATCGATGCCGCGAGCGCGACTCGTGCCGGCGTCATCACCACGCCATGCCGGATGGTCGGGCCGGCGGCGTCTTCAGCGTGGGAGGAGACCACGTCCTGCAGGATCACCCGTCCATGGCAGCGCGACAACGCCAGCGTTTCGGATTCCAGACGATGGTTGGCGGCAACCTCGCGAACGACCGCGAGCGCCCGGTCGAGCGACGCCGTCACTTGCCGCGCTTGACGTGCCGGATCAGGCGGCGCTTCTTGGCGATCTGCTTGTCGCTGAGGACGTTCTTCTTGCCCTCGTAGGGGTTCACCCCTTCCTTGAAGACGAAGCGGATCGGTGTGCCGACCAGCTTGAAGCGCTTGCGGAAGAAGTTCTCGAGGTAGCGTTTGTAGCTCTCGCTGAGCGTGCGCAGGCGGTTGCCGTGGACCACGAAGGTCGGCGGGTTGCTGGCCGCCGGGTGGGCGTAGCGCAGCTTGGCGACGTGGCCGCGGACCACCGGCGGCGGGTTGGTCTCGTAGGCGATTTCCATCGCCTTGGTGACCTCGCTGGTGCTGAATTCGTGGGTCGCCGAGGCATGGGCGCGGTGGATCGCCTTGAACAGTTCGCCCAGCCCGGAACCGTGCTTGGCGCTGATTCGCACCGCTTCGGCCCACTCGACGAAGCTCAGCTTGCGCGACAGCAACGACTCGGCCTGCTGGCGCTGGTAATCGCTCTGGCCGTCCCACTTGTTGACCGCGACCACCAGCGCACGGCCGGCGTCGAGCGCGTAGCCGAGCACGCTGGCGTCCTGGTCGGTCACGCCCTCGCCGGCATCGAGCATCACCACCGCGACCTGGCACTGCTCGATCGCCTGCAGGGTCTTGATGATCGAGAACTTCTCGACCGCCTCGTCGACCCGCGACTTGCGACGCAGGCCGGCGGTGTCGATCAGCCGGTAGCGCCGGCCATCGCGCTCCATGTCGATCGCGACCGAGTCGCGGGTGGTGCCCGGCACTTCGGAGGCGATCATCCGCTCCTCGCCGAGCAACCGGTTGACCAGGGTCGACTTGCCGACGTTGGGGCGGCCGATGAAGGCGATGCGGATGCGGCTCGGATCGTCGTCGAGCTCGTTCGACGCGCCCTCATCCGGCAGCCGGCCGATGACCTCGTCGATCAGTTCGTCGATGCCCTGGCGGTGCGCCGAGGAGATCGCCACGACCTCGCTGAAGCCGTAGCGGGCGAAGTCGTTGAGCGCGGCCTGAGTGTCGATGCCGTCGGTCTTGTTGATCACCAGCATGGTCGGCCGCGCGGTCTTGCGCAGCCAGGCGAGGATCTCGTCGTCAAGCGCCGAGGCGCCTTCGCGGCCGTCGACGATGAACAGCACCAGGTCGGCCTCGGCCGCGGCGGCGCGGGCCTGGCGGGCGGTCGCGCCGAGCAGGCCTTCGACCAGGTGTTCGCTCTCGCCGGCGATGCCGCCGGTGTCGACCACCGCGAACGTCCGCTGCCCTTCCGGCCGGCACACGCCGTAATGGCGGTCGCGGGTCACGCCGGGCTGGTCGTGGACCAGGGCGTCGCGGCTGCGGGTGAGCGCGTTGAACAGTGTGGATTTACCTACGTTGGGACGACCAACGAGCGCGACTAGCGGAAGCATGGGATCAGCCGGAGTATGGGGAGCGGGGAGCAGGACCGGAAAAGCAAAACCGGCAGCGGAACGGGCGCATTGCCCATTATCGACTGCCGGCTCCCCATTTCCCTAATGCGTCCCCCGGCACACGGCCCGCCCAGGCCCGTGGTCACCGGCAGAGGTCATTGCCCGAGGCGATAGGCGCTCAGTTCGCCTTCGATGTCCTGCACGATCAGGATGCCGTCCGCCACGACCGGCGCGGCCCGCAGGACCTCGTTGCCGGCGCGCGAACGGGCGGCGAACTCGCCGGTGGCGAGATCCAGCCAGTGCAGGTAACCGTCGAAATCGCCGACCACGGCGTAATCGCCGTGGATCGCCGGCGAGGTCGTGCTGCGGCGGATCAACCCCGGCTGCTGCCACAACGCGCTGCCGCTGGCCTTATCCAGGCCGAACACGGCGCCATCGAGGCCGGTGACCACAACCACGCTCGGAGCGACCGCCACTTCGCCGGGGCCGCCGTTCTCGCTGAGCCACATCGGCTGCCCGCTGGGCGCATCGATGGCCATGGTCTGGCCCTTGAAGCTGGTCGCGAACAACGTGGTGCCGTCCAGCACCGGGGTACCGTCGACATCAGCCATGCGGTCGAGCTCGGTACGACCTTCCTGCTGGGCAACCGCCTGCTCCCACAACGGCCGGCCGTCCTGCGCGGCGAGCGCGCTGATGGTGCCATCGTCGTTGCCGACGAACAGGTAGCCCGGGCCAAGCACCGGCGCATCGTTGCCGCGCACCGACAACGTCGGCACGTCGTGGTTCCAGAACCAACGGCGCTCGCCGGTCGCCGCGTCGAAAGCGGTGACCCGGCCCTCGTTGGAACGGACGAAGACCATGCCCATGCCGACCGTGGGCGCGGCGATCACTTCATTGTCGACCTTGGCCGTCCACTTCTCGGCACCGGTGGCGGCGTCGAGTGCGATCACATCGCCCTCCAGGCTGCCGATGGCGACGAGGCCTTCGCCCACGCCCGGACCGCCGCTGAGGCGCAGGTCGCTCTCATAGGTCCAGACCGAATTGCCGGTCTGCAGGTCGAACGCGTGCACGCCACCCTCGACGGCCGCGGCGTAGACCCGGCCATCGGCGACGACCGGAGCCTGGCGGGCGCCGAGCAGGTCCTCGCCCTTGCCGGCATCGGCCGTCCAGATCTCGGTCACAGTCACCGCCGGGGTGATTTCGGTCAACTCCGTCGGCGCCTTGGCCTTCTCTTCGTCGTCCTGGAACCAGTCCTTGACCGTGCTGCAGCCCGCCAGCGTGGCCACACAGAATGCGGCCATGCCGATGCGGGCCCAATGGGACCGGCTTGCGGCGGAATCGGTTGCGACAGACTTGGCGATGGCGCGGGGAATCGCTGCGGAGTTGATCAAGACTTTGCCTCGGTGCGGTCGGCGCTGCCGCCGACTTCCGTGAGTTTGAGTTCGAGCATCCGCCGCAATGGCGAAGCCACATCGAGCCGGGTCAGGGCCTGCTGGTAGGACTCGCGGGCCGCGTCGGCCTGGCCGAGCGCGTACTGGGCGTCGCCGCGGATCTGCAGCGCCGCCGGGGTGCTGGCGTTGTCAAGCAGCGCCAGCGCGGCGTCGGCCTGGTCGGTGTCGATCAACAGTCGTGCGAGCCGCTGGTTGACGATGTCGGCGATGGCGGGATTGCCGGGCGTGATGCCACGCAGGGTCTCGATCGCCGCGGTGTTCTGGTTCGCTTCGGCCTGCGAAGCGGCAAGCTCTAGCGCGGCCAGGTTGGCGAAAACGCCTTCACCCAACGCCTGCACTTTCGCGGCACCTTCGCCATTGCCCGTCTCGATCGCTTCGACGGCGGCCTGGTACTGGTCGGCCTTGGCAAGCTGCTGTTGCTGCTGTTGGGCCTGCCACCACTTCCAGCCGCCGATGGCGGCCAGGCCGAGGACGATGCCGCCGATCAGGCCGGCGCCGTTGGCGCGCAACCATTCAAGGACGCGTTCGCTTTGTTCGTGTTCGTCGAGTGGATCGTCTATTGCCATGCGGTAGCTGCCATCCCGCCCCGACCTGAGGCCGGGGACCCGTGATTTGGACAAGCCCGCGAAACGGGCCGGTGAGAGTGTCGAACCCGCTGCGCGGGTCAGTCGACGACCGGCGCGAGGGAACCGTCAGAGGATAGCGTAAAGCGGGCCACGTTCGCGCGGCTGAACGGCGCCAGGTCGACCAGTTCGCCGTCCCGGCGGACTTCGACCGCCGACGCATTGCCGAGCACCAAGCGCCCGACTTCGCCTTCGTCGTAGCTGCGGCGCTCGCCCTTGGCCAGCAGGCCCTGCTCGAGCTTGTCGCCATCCGCGTCGAACACCTGCACCCAGCTTTCGCCGTTGAAGGTGATGGCCAACTCCGGTGCTTCCACCGCGGTGCTGCGCATGGTGCCCATCGAGGCGATCAGCGGGGTGCGTTCCGGCGCCTTGCGTGCCGGGGGTGGGGTGTTGCCAGTCGCAACCGGTACCGTCTGCACGTCGAGCGACTGCACGTTGAGGTCGTCGTTGGACAGGTGTGGCCGGGTCGCAAGCCAGACCGGCACCGCGATTACCGCGGTAATCGCGATGTAGACCGCGCGACGGGTCGCGTGCTCGAACATCCGCTGGTAACGGGGGGTGTGGCTGTGGCTGACCAGCTCGGACGGGGCGATGCTGCCCACTTCCTGCTGGACCGAATCCAGGTCGAGCTCCACTCCGAGCAGGCGCGAGTAACTGCGCAACTGTCCACGCACGAACACCGGGGCGCCGGCTTGCGACCAGTCGTCGGATTCAAGCGCGCGAACCACCCGGACCGGCATCTTCAGCCGGGCGGACACTTCTTCCTGTGACAGACCTGCCCGCTCCCTCGCCTGCTTGAGGCGAGTGCCGCAGCTATCGACGCCGTCGGGCGCGATTTCATTCGACTGCATCATCGTTTCCCGTCATCCCCTGTTCCGGAGCCCGATGTATCCGGGAACTCCGCCCGCAGTCGTTGAACGTAGCCGGCGGCGGCCTCCTTGTCGCCGAGTTTTTGTTCGATCTGTGACGCAAGCAACAGCACGGCGGCGTTTGGCGGCGCCACTGCGAGCCGTCGTTGCGAAAAAGCACGTGCATGGAAGGCCCGGCCCGCGCGGAACTCGTGTTCGGCCATGGCCGCCAGCGCCACCGGATTTTCCGGGTCGAACTCGAGCGCCGCTTGCAGGTAACGTCCGGCCCGCTCGTCCTGGCCGGCCTGCCCGGCGCATGCGCCGGCGTTGCCTAGGGCGACGGCCGGGGTGCGGTAGTTGCGATCGGCAATGGCACGCTCGAACCAGGCCAGCGACTCATCGGCCCGTCCGTTCGCGCACAACCAGGTGGCGTAGTTGTTGTGCATGCCGCCGATATGCGGGGCCAGTTCGACCGCCCGACGGTAATGGTCGCCGGCGAGGTCGACCTCGCCTTCGCGGGCGGCGACCACGCCACGCAGGGTATGGGCGGCGGCGGAATCGGGATTGGTGTCCAGGGCCAGCTCGGCGGCCCGCCGAGCGGCATCGAGGTCGCCAC
This sequence comes from Novilysobacter erysipheiresistens, assembly GCF_036663935.1. Lineage (NCBI taxonomy): Bacteria > Pseudomonadati > Pseudomonadota > Gammaproteobacteria > Lysobacterales > Lysobacteraceae > Novilysobacter > Novilysobacter erysipheiresistens. Next base: position 604,971 of record NZ_JAXGFP010000001.1, on the reverse strand, counting down.
GCGAGAGCGCCAGTTGGCCCTGCTGCACCGCCAATCGTGCGGCAACCGAATCCTTGTCGCGGCGGTCGGTGGCGATGTCGAGTTCGGGCGCGGTGCGCCGGAAGTCGTTGCGGGTGTAGTCCGGCTTGATGAAGCTGAGCCGGCTGCAGCCAGCCAATGCGGTCACCACCATCAACCCCACCAACCACGCCAGCCCCGATGCCGGCGGAACCTTCCTTCCCCGGTCAAGCGGCCGCATCGTCCGCCCCCTGCGCTGCCAGTGTCTTGCGGAACTCGGCCTGGCGACGGGTACGGTCCATGACCTGGCCCTTGAGCTGGCCGCAGGCGGCATCGATATCGTCGCCGCGGGTGCGCCGCACCATCGTCAGCACCTGGGCATCCAGCAGCAGCTTCTGGAATGCCCGGATATCGCTCTCGGCCGACCGCTCGAAACGGGTGCCCGGGAACGGGTTGAACGGGATCAGGTTGACCTTGCCGGCGTCCTTCATCTGGGTCGCGTTGTCGAACTGGCGCATCAGCCGCGCCAGTTCGCGCGCGTGCCGCGGCTGGTCGTTGACGCCCTTCATCAGGGTGTATTCGAAGGTGATCGACGAACGCGGCTTGCGCTTGACGTAGCGCTCGCAGGCGGCCATCAGCTCTTCGATCGGGTATTTCTTGTTGAGCGGCACCAGCTCGGTGCGCAACTCGTCGTTGGGCGCGTGCAACGAAACAGCCAGCGAGACGTCGCTGACTTCGCCAAGCTTGTCGATCATCGGCACCATGCCGGCGGTCGACAGGGTCACGCGCTTGTTGGCCAGGCCGTAGCCGAGGTCGTCGCGCATGATGCTCATCGCCCGCACGACGTTGTCGAAATTCATCAACGGCTCGCCCATGCCCATCATCACCACGTTGGTCAGCTTGCGCTGCTGGTGCGGGATGTTGCCCAGGTGGCGCGCGGCGACCCAGACCTGGCCGATGATCTCGGCGGTGGTCAGGTTGCGGTTGAAACCCTGGGTGGCGGTCGAGCAGAACTGGCAGTTGAGCGCGCAACCGACCTGGCTGGACACGCACAGGGTGCCGCGACCCTTGTCGGGGATGAAGACCGCCTCGATCGCGTTCATCGGGTCCATGCCGATCAGCCACTTGTGGGTGCCGTCGACGGAGGGCTTCTCGTGGATGACCATCGGCGCGCGGACCTCGGCATGCTGATGCAGCTTGGCCCGCAGGGCCTTGCCGAGGTCGGTCATGTCATCGAAGTCGGTGACGTAGCGGTGATGGATCCACTTCATCACCTGGTGCGCGCGGTAGCGCTTCTCGCCGAGGACGTTCTCGAAGAAGTCCTCGAGCGAGACGCGGTCGAAGTCGAAGATGTTGGTCCTGGCGCCGGCCGGGGCCGGTTCCGGATTGTTCTTCGACTCCGCCGCGGCCGCTCCGGCCGGACCCGTCGCCGCCGGCATCGTCGCGCCGGCGCCGGGGGCGCTGGCGAGGGTGATGTCGATGGTGTTGTCGCGGTTACCGGTCATGGCCTTGTGTTTCGGTGTGGTTCAGCGGGTGAAGACGTCGGTCGCCGGAAAGAAGTACGCGATCTCGTTCGCGGCATTCTCCAGGCTGTCCGAGCCGTGCACCGCGTTGGCGTCGATGCTGTCGGCGAAGTCGGCGCGGATGGTGCCGGCGGCGGCTTCCTTCGGGTTGGTGGCGCCCATCAGGTCACGGTGCTTGGACACCGCGTTGTCGCCTTCGAGCGCCTGGATCATCACCGGGCCGGAGATCATGAACTCGACCAGCGCGTTGAAGAACGGGCGCTCACGGTGGACGGCGTAGAAACCCTCGGCCTCGGCCTTGGACAGGTGCTTCATCTTCGAGGCGACGACCTTCAGGCCAGCCTTCTCGAAACGGGTGTAGATCTCGCCGATGACGTTCTTGGCGACGGCATCGGGCTTGATGATGGACAGGGTGCGCTCGAGCGCCATGGGATGTCTCCGGGTAGGCGGGCGCGCGACCCTTTTGTCGTGGGTTCGCGCCCGAGGATAACAGAAAAACCCGCGTCAGGACGCGGGTTTAGCCGATATGGCTGCGGTAATACTACCGGATCGTCATGCGCTTTTGCAGTGCCGAGGCGCATTGTTTCGCGATTCTTTACGGTCACGCGTTGACGGTAACCCTCGCCCGGTCGTAGCATCAAACAAGCGTTTGATTAACCGCCCCAGCGGGCGCCCTACCCCCAACGGACGACCATGGCTGCCACCGCCCACTTTTCCACCAAGGACCGCATCCTCGGCGCCGCCGAGGAACTGTTCGCCCAGTTCGGCTTCAGCGGGACCTCGCTGCGGCAGGTTACCAGCCGCGCCGACGTCAACATTGCCGCGGTCAACTACCACTTCGGCAGCAAGGAGAACCTCGTCAACGAGGTCTTCCGGCGCCGCATGGACGAGATGAGCGCGCATCGTCTGTCGGCCCTGAAAGCCGCGCTGGAGAAGCATCCGGGCGAGCTGGAACCGATCCTGGCCGCGTTTGTGGAACCCGCCCTGGCGATCGCCCAGGACCGCCATGGTGGCGCGGCTTTCGTCCGCGTGGTCGCGCGCGCCTACGCGGAGAAGAACGACAGCCTGCGCAAGTTCCTGTCCGACCACTACGGCCACGTGCTGCGTGATTTCGCCAAGGCGATCGCGGCCTGCGTGCCGGGCTTGAGCAAGGAGGAGTTGTACTGGCGGCTGGACTTCCTGGCCGGGGCGCTGACCTACGCGATGGCCGATTTCGGACTGATCAAGCGGCCCTCGGGCACGGCCGAGAAGGCCCATAGGGAACGTGCGGCGCGTGAACTTATCCGGTTCGCGGCCGCGGCATTCAATAGCTAGTCTCAATCTCATAATTAAGATTTTTCAAGGAGTTACTGAAATGTCCGAGAAACTACTTGTACGCCGCGCGGCAGTTCTCGGCGCCGGCGTGATGGGCGCGCAGATCGCCGCCCACCTGACCAACGCCGGCGTCGACACCGTGCTGTTCGATCTGCCCGCCAAGGAAGGCAATCCTAATGGCGTGGTTGACAAGGCGATTGCCGGACTGGCCAAGCTCAGCCCCGCCCCGCTTGCCGACAAGGCACTGGCCAAGCGGATCGTCGCCGCCAACTACGAGACCGGGCTGGACCTGCTGAACGGCTGCGACCTGATCATCGAGGCGATCGCCGAGAAGATGGAATGGAAGCAGGACCTCTACAAGAAGGTCGCCCCGCACGTCGCCAGCCATGCGGTCCTGGCCAGCAACACCTCGGGACTGGGCATCAACAAGCTCGCCGACGTATTGCCCGAGGCGCTGCGCCCGCGTTTCTGCGGCGTGCATTTCTTCAACCCGCCGCGGTACATGCATCTGGCCGAGCTCATCCCGGCCAAGGCCACCGACCCGGCGGTGCTGGCGAACCTCGAGACCTTCCTGACCACCACCCTCGGCAAGGGCGTGGTGATCGCGCGCGACACCCCGAACTTCATCGGCAACCGCATCGGCGTGTTCTCGATGCTGGCGGCGATGCACCACACCGAGCAGTTCAAGCTCGGCTTCGACACCGTCGATGCCCTCACCGGCCCGGCGATCGGCCGCCCGAAGTCTGCGACCTACCGCACCGCCGACGTGGTCGGGCTGGACACCATGGCCCATGTCATCAAGACCATGGCCGACACCCTGCCCGACGATCCGTGGCACAAGTATTTCAAGGCGCCGAAGTGGCTGGCCGGGCTGGTCGAGAAGAGCGCGCTCGGGGCCAAGACCGGCGCCGGCTTCTACACCAAGAAGGGCAAGGACATCCTGGTCCTCGACCTGAAGGCGCAGGACTACCGGCCGTCTGCGCCGGAGCTTGATCCGGAGGTCGCCGCGCTGCTGAAGGAGAAGGATCCGGCGAAGAAGTTCGCCGCCATGCGCGCCAGCAAGCACCCGCAGGCGAAGTTCCTGTGGGCCTGCTTCCGCGACACCTTCCACTACAGCGCATTCCACCTCAAGGACATCGCCGAGACCGCGCGCGATGTCGACCTCGCGATGCGCTGGGGCTACGGCTGGTCGGTCGGTCCGTTCGAGAGCTGGCAGGCCGCCGGCTGGAAGCAGGTCGCCGACTGGATCGCCGAGGACATCGTGTCCGGCGACGCGATGAGCAACGCCACCCTGCCCGACTGGGTGTTCGACGGCCGCGAGGGCGTGCATGCCGATGCCGGCAGCTACAGCCCCAATCGCGATGCCACGGTGCCGCGTTCGGACAACCCGGTGTATGCGCGCCAGCGGTTCCCGGATGCGTTGATCGGCGAGAAGCCCTCGAAGGGTCGCACCGTGTTCGAGAACGACGGCGTGCGGATGTGGGCCGACGAGGGCGACGGCATCGCGGTGGTCAGCTTCAAGACCAAGATGCACACCGTGTCCGACCAGGTACTTGACGGCCTGCAGGAAGCGGTTGCCCGCGCCGAGAAAGACTTCGCCGGACTGGTGATCTGGCAGCCGAAGGAGCCGTTTTCCGCCGGTGCCGACTTGGCCGGTGCGCTGGGCCTGCTGCAGGCTGGCGACGTCAAGGGCTTCGAGGCGATGGTCGCCAACTTCCAGGCCACCAGCCAGCGGATCAAGTACTCGCTGGTGCCGGTGGTCGCCGCGGTGCGCGGGCTGGCCCTGGGTGGCGGTTGCGAGTTCCAGATGCATTCGGCGCGTACCGTGCTGGGGCTGGAAAGCTATGTCGGACTGGTCGAGGCCGGCGTCGGCCTGCTGCCGGCCGGTGGCGGCCTGAAAGAGTTGGCGGTACGCGCCTCCGATGCGGCCGGCGCGAACGGCGACGCCTTCGCCGAGCTCAAGACGGTGTTCGAGACCGTGGCGATGGCCAAGGTCTCCACCTCGGCGGTCGAGGCCAAGAACCTGCAACTGGCGCGCCAAGACGACGTGGTGGTGTTCAACGCCTTCGAACTGCTGCACGTGGCCAAGGCCCAAGCCCGCGTGCTGGCCGAGTCCGGTTATCGCCCGCCGCTGCCGGCGCGTGGCATCCGGGTTGCCGGCGACGTCGGCATCGCCACCTTCAAGATGCTGCTGGTCAACATGCTGGAGGGCTATTTCATCTCGCAGCACGACTACGAGATCGCGACCCGGATCGCCACCGTGCTGTGCGGCGGCGAGGTCGACCGGCATTCGGTGGTCGACGAGGACTGGCTGCTGAAGCTGGAGCGGCAGCACTTCGTCGAGCTGGCGCAGATGCCCAAGACCCAGGAGCGCATCGCGCACATGCTCAAGACCGGCAAGCCGCTCCGCAACTAAGCGACGACGAGGACATTACCCATGACCAAGCAAGTTCAAGACGCCTACATCGTCGCCGCCACCCGCACCCCGGTCGGCAAGGCGCGCGGCGTGTTCGCCAACACCCGTCCCGACGACATGCTGGCCCACGTGCTCAAGGCCGTGCTTGCGCAGGCGCCGGGCATCGACGTCAACCGCATCGGCGACGCCATCATCGGTTGCGCCATGCCCGAGGCCGAGCAAGGCATGAACGTGGCGCGCATCGGCGTGCTGCTGGCGGGCCTGCCGCACACCATCCCGGCGCAGACGATCAACCGCTTCTGCTCGTCGGGCCTGCAGTCGGTCGCGCTGGCGGCCGACCAGATCCGCCTCGGCCAGGCCGACCTGATGCTGGCCGGCGGCACCGAATCGATGTCGATGGTGCCGATGATGGGCAACAAGGTCGCGCTGTCGCCCAGCGTGTTCAAGGACGACCATGTCGCGATCGCGTATGGCATGGGCATCACCGCCGAAAAGGTCGCCGAGGAGTGGAAAATCTCGCGCGAGGACCAGGACGCGTTCGCGCTGGAGTCGCACCTGAAGGCACTGAAGGCGATCGAGGCCGGCGCGTTCCAGGACGAGATCAGCCCGCTCGAAGTCATATCGCACGTGCCAGACCTCGCCGGCAATACCATCCAGTTGCGCAAGACCCTGGTCGACACCGACGAAGGCCCGCGTCCGGGTTCGACGATCGAGGGCCTGGCGAAGCTCAAGCCGGTGTTCCGTAATGGCCAGTTCGGTGGCAGCGTGACCGCCGGCAACAGCTCGCAGATGAGCGATGGTGCGGGCGCGATGCTGCTGGCCTCGGAGCAGGCGATCAAGGATTACGGCCTGACCCCGCTGGCGCGGCTGGTCAGCTTCTCGGTCGCCGGCGTGCGTCCGGAAGTGATGGGCATCGGCCCGATCGCGGCGATCCCGCTGGCACTCAAGCAGGCCGGCATCACCCAGGACCAGCTCGACTGGATCGAACTCAATGAAGCCTTCGCTGCGCAATCGCTGGCAGTGATCCGCGATTGTGGGTTGGACCCGGCGAAGATCAACCCGCTCGGTGGCGCGATCGCGCTCGGCCACCCGCTCGGCGCGACCGGTGCGGGGCGCACCGCAACGATCGTGCAGGGTGTGCGTCGACAGCAGCAGAAGTACGGCATGGTGACGATGTGCATCGGCACCGGCATGGGCGCTGCGGGCGTGTTCGAGGCGCTGTAGGCGCATGTAGACCGGGCGCGTCGCGTGCCCGGTCCGTCCATGATGCGGGGCTTTTTGTAGGAGCGGCTTCAGCCGCGATCGGATGCCTGGTCGCTCGTCCGGTTTTCAGATCGCGGCTGAAGCCGCTCCTACAATTCGCTGGGCGCCGGGATTCAACGCTCGGTCGCGGCCTTCCACGCGTCCTTCGCTTCCGCCCACCAGTAGCTCAGCTGCGCGCCAATGAAACCTGCGGGCTTCAACGCCGAAACCAGCCCGTAGTCGCTGAACTCCTGCCAGCGGGTATCCCCTTCCGCGATCGCCGATGCGACCACCTCGCCGGCGAACGTGGTCGGCGCGACCCCGTGACCGCCGAACGCTTGCGCCAGCCATAGGCCGTCGTCGATCCGGCCAACCTGCGGCATCTGGTGGCGCGCATAGCTCATGAGCCCGGACCAGGCGTGGTCGATGCCGATCCCGTCGAGTTGCGGGAATACCTTCAGCAGGTCGCGATATAACAGCCGTTTGACCGCATCGGGCGAGCGGTCCAGCACCGAGATCCGCCCGCCCCACAGCAGCCGGTTGTCCGGCAACGGCCGGTAGTAATCGAACGCGAAGCGGGTGTCGTAGACGGCCGCCCGCGTACTCATCACCTCGTCCATGCGCGTGCCGAGCGATTCGGTGACCATCACGTAGGTGGCAATCGGCATCACTCCGGCGTCGACCTTCGCTCGCAGGCCGGCGAGATAGCCGCCACAGGCCAGCACAACCTGTTCGGCCTCGAGTTCGCCTTGGGGCGTCCGCACCCGCCACTTCGCGCCGACGCGTTGGAGTGACACCGCCGGGCTGTGCTCATGCACCGCCACCCCGGACGCCGAGGCCCGTTCGGCCAGGCCGACCGCGTACTTCAACGGGTGGAAATGGAAGCCCTGGCGCTCGAACAACCCATCGGAATAGCGCTCGGTGTGCAGAAGCTCGCGCAACGCGGCTTGCGGCACCCATTCCCAGTCGACGCCGTAGTGTTCGGCAAGTAATTGTTGCCGCGCACGCGGGACCTCGGGGTCGCGGAACCAGTTGGCCCAGATCATCCCGGCCTCGGTGACATCGCAATCGATCGCGTGTTCCCGGATACGGCGGCGGATCAGTTCCACCGCGTCGAGCGTGCCGGTGTACAGCGCTTTCGCGCGACGCGGGCCGAGTTCGCGCAACAAGGCCTCCTCGCCACGGGAGAAACCGCCGAAGACGAACCCGCCATTGCGCCCCGACGCCCCGTGCGCGATCTCCTCGGCCTCCAGCAAAACCACGTCCGGTACGCCTCGTTCGGCGAGGCCCAGTGCCGTGTTGAGGCCGGCGAAGCCGCCGCCGATGATGCAGACACTGGCGTCGGCCGACCCGCTCAACGGCGCGCAAGGAACGCGTCCCTGCAGGGTAGATCGATAGTAGGAGGAAGCCGTCGGTCGATGCGTCTGAGCCATCCCTTGATGGTGACGCACCGGCGCAGGCTCTGCCACCCGGCGCCGGGCGGATAACTCACTGCAGTTCGGTGACGCCCATTTCCCGAAGCGCGTCCTGCATCAGTCCGGACGCGGCATCACTGAGTTTTTCGTGGTCGAGGGCATAACGGATGGTCGCCTCGATCAGGCCGATATGGGTGCCGCAGTCAAAACGGGTTCCCCGGAAGCGGTAGGCATTCACCGTCTCTTCGGCAAGCAACGCCGCGATCGCGTCGGTCAGCTGGATCTCGCCGCCAGCGCCCGGACGAGTGCTTTCGAGCAACTGGAAGATGCGCGGATTGAGCACGTAGCGGCCGACCACCGCCAGCGTGCTCGGCGCGTCGGCCGGCTGGGGCTTCTCGACCATCGCGGTGATGCGGCCCTGGCGCTCGGCGAAGTCTTCGGTGGCGACGATACCGTAACTGCCGGTCTTGTCGCGCGGCACGTCCTGCACCGCGATCATGCTCGCCCCACTCTCCTCCGCGGCGTCGGCCATCTGCTTCAGCGCGCCCGCGCCGCGGTTCCAGATTAGGTCGTCGGGCAGGATCACCGCGAACGGCTCATCACCCACGACGGGCTTCGCGCACAGCACCGCGTGCCCCAGGCCCAATGCCTCAGTCTGGGTCACGAACACGGCGCGCACGCCGCGCGGCAGCACGTTGCGGATCAGCTCCAGCTGTTCCGTCTTGCCGGCCCGCTCGAGCTTCTGCTCGAGCTCATAGGCCTTGTCGAAGTAGTCGGCAACGGCGTGCTTGTAGCGGTTGGTAACGAAGACCAACGTGTCGCAGCCGGCCTCGATCGCCTCGTCCACCGCGTACTGGATCAGCGGCCGATCGATGATCGGCAGCATCTCCTTGGGAACGGTCTTGGTGGCGGGGAGGAACCGGGTACCCAGGCCGGCAACGGGAAACACGGCCTTGCGGATGCGTGCAGCCATCAGGTCTTCCTTGCGATGCGGGATGGAAAGGCGACGACGGTGGCAGGCGGCTGCGACGCGGCGTGGTCGCCAATCGGCTGGAACTCGGGAACGAGCGCACGCAGCACGCGGCCCATGGCATCGCGGTCGTAACGATCGGAAGCTTCACGCAACTGTTGCATGCCGATTTCCATTCCCTGCATCGAAATCGCCCGAGGCTCGGCCAGCAGGATCTTCGGGTGCGCGGTGGCGCGATAGCGCTCGTCGGCGTGGAACAGGGTTTCGTGGAGCTTTTCGCCAGGACGCAAACCGGTATAGGTGATCGAGATGTCGCGACCGGGCTGCTTGCCGGCGAGGCGGATCATCTGCTCGGCCAGCACCCGGATCGGCACGGGCTCGCCCATGTCGAGGGTATAGATGGCTTCGTGGGTTCCGATCGCGGATGCCTGCAGGATCAACTGGCACGCTTCGGGGATGGTCATGAAGTAGCGGGTCACTTCCGGATCGGTCACGGTGACCGGTCCACCGTTGCGGATCTGTTCGCGGAACAACGGCACCACGCTGCCGGCGGAGTCGAGCACGTTGCCGAACCGCACGGTCACGAAGCGGGTGCCGCACTGGTCGGCCAATGCCTGGCAGGTCATCTCGGCCAGGCGCTTGGTGGCGCCAAGCACGTTGCCCGGATCCACGGCCTTGTCGGTCGAGATCAGCACGAAAGTGCCTACGCCGGTCTCGCGACAGGCACGCGCCAGCGTTTCGGTCGCCAGTACGTTGTTGCGCACCGCCTCGCGCAGTTGGGTTTCCAGCAGCGGCACATGCTTGTAGGCCGCCGCATGGAACACGGCTTCGGGTTCCGCTGTCTGCAACGCAAAGGCAATCACCGCCGGATCACCGCAGTCACCCAGTACCGGGATGTACTCCAGGTCGGGGAAGTCGCGGCGCAGGGAGGTCTCGGCACTGATCAGCGCCAGTTCGTCGCGCTCCACCAGCGTGATCCGGCGGGCGCCGTGGCGCGCGCATTGGCGGCACAGCTCGGAACCGATCGAACCACCCGCACCGGTCACGAGTACCGAGCGCGCCCCCAGCCAGCTGCGTATCGCCTTCCAGTCCGGCAGCACCGGCTGGCGGCCAAGGAGGTCCTCGATCGCGACCTCCTTGAGTTCGCCCGGCAACGATCGGCCCTCGAGCACGTCGCGCAGTCGCGGCACCATCCGGAACGGCAGGCCGGATTGCTCACAGGCCACCACCACACGTTGCATTGCATCGGCATCGGCCGACGGCATCGCGATCACCAGCAGCCTCGCGGCGGTCTCGCGCGCGATTTCGGCGACCTCGTCGATTCGGCCGAGTACCGGCACGCCCTGTACCTTGGAGCCGCGCAGTCGACTGGCGTCATCCAGGAAGCCGGCCGGCTGGTAGGTACCGAAACGCCGGAGGTCGCGCACCAGCGCTTCGCCGGCATGGCCGGCACCGAGGATCAGGATTCGTACGGACGCCTGCCCGCCACGATCCATGCGGCTGTCCTTCCAGGCGCGATACAGCAGCCGGGGCGCGCCCAGGAGACCCATCAGCACCAGCGGGTACAACACCAGCGCGATGCGCGACACCATCTCCCAGCGGTTGTACAGGCCCAATGCGAGCGCGATCGCGAACAGTCCGAATGCGCTCGCCTTGAAGATGTTCCACAAGTCGGGAACGCTGGCGAATCGCCACAACCCCCGGTACAGGCCGACCTGCCAGAACACCAGCCCCTGCGCGACCAGTACCACCGCGACCTCGGTCGACCACCACGACATCGCCGGCGGGTGCAACATCACCCCGAAGCGCAAACGATGCAGTCCCTGCCAGGCCACCCAAACCATCGCGAGGTCGTGCAGCACGACGGCAAGCCGCGGCGACCCACTCGACCACCAATCCTTCCAGGCACTCATTCGCTGCTCTTCTTCATCGGCACTCGTTCCGTTCCATTGCCACCGGTTTCCAATCGCTGCACCCACCACCATGCCAGGACCGCAGCCAGATACCACGCGACACAGATTCGCAACATGATAATCGCGGGAAGGCCATCCATCACGATCATGACGGCCACACCCGTTGCCGACCATGCAACGTAGGCCAGCGTGACGACAGCGTGACCCCTGCGTCGGGCCCACACCTGGTAGGCGTGCTGGGTGTGCGGGGTCCACCAGCGCTCGCCGCGGACCAGGCGACGCAAGAGGGTCAGACCGGCATCGACCAGGAACGGCGACAACGGCAGCATCAACGATATTGCGCCATTTCCCTGCCGGGCCACCGCGACCATGGCCAACGCGGCGATCGCAAATCCAATTGCGCCACTGCCCACATCGCCCATGAATATCCGCGCCTGGGGGAAGTTGAATGGAAGGAAGCCCAGGCAGGCCGCGGCCAGCGCCAGCGCAATCAACATCCAGACGCCGGCCCCCGCCAGCGCCACCGCCACCGCCACCGCGGCAAGCAATGCCTGGGTCGCGGCAATCCCATTGATGCCGTCCATGAAGTTCCAGACGTTGGTCAATACCACAGTCGCTGCAAACGCCGACAGCGATACCCATACATTGCCGAATCCATGCTGCATCGCCGCCGCGAATACCCCTCCTGCCAACACGTGCACCGACAGCCGCAGCCATGGCGAAAGCGGTCTGTGGTCGTCGATCCAGCCAACCGTCGCCACTAGCAGGGTTCCGACGGCGAAGGCCGTCATCAATATCGCCTGCCCGGGCGCCCGCAGCGCCAGCGCGACCGCCGCGACCACCAGCGCCAGCACGATCGCGATGCCGCCTCCGCGAGGCGTCGCGACGTCATGGCTGCGGCGCGCGCCGGGAAGGTCGAGCAGATTGCGCTGCAAGGCGTATCGCCGCGCCAGCCAGGTCCCGGCCGCACCGATTCCCGTGTGCAGGATCAACCAGCCCAGCATGCCGCTCAGACCACCGCGTAGTTCAACAATGGCTTGACCGAGCCCCATTCCTTGCAGCTCGGGCATTGCCAGTGGTGGCTGCGCGCACCGAAACCGCAACGGTTGCAGCGGTAGCTCGGATTGCGCACAAGCAGTTGGTCGGTGATGTGCTTGAGGTCGTGCAGGGTCGCCGCCGGATCGGCGCCTTCGGCCAGGGTCAGGTCTATCAGCGCCGCTTCGCCGCGAACCGATGGGCGGTCCTTGAGTTGCTGCGCGAGGTAGGCGCGCGCGGCGGGCACGCCGTCCTCGGCCTCAACCATGCGGGTCAACGCGAGCACCGGGGCGATGCCGCGGTAGTGCTCGCACATCTCTGCGAGGAATGCACGGGCACCCGTGGTGTCGGCGACCCGTTCATAGCTGGCCAGCAGCGCAGGCAACACTTCCGGGAGATAGTCCGGGTCGTGGCGGGACACCCGCTCGAACGCACGGATCGCGCCCGCATCGTTGCCGCGCTCGGTTTCCAGCCGCCCTTCCAGGATGCCGGCGCGCACCGAGTTGGCGTCGGCCTCGTAGGCGCGGGCGACGGCAGCGCGGGCGGCGTCGGCTTCGCCCGCGGCGCGGTGTCGATCGGCCAGTTCGCATTCGAACTGCGCGATCAGCTTGCCCATGGGCTCGGAAGTCGCGGCCTCGTAGCGCCGTGCGTTCTCGATCGCCTTGCCCCAGTCGCGCTCGGACTGGTAGATGTTGATGAGGTGGCGCAGCGCCAGCGGCGCGCGCATGTCGAGGTCGACCAGGTCGCTGAACACCGTTTCGGCACGGTCGAGCAGGCCCGAGCGCATGTAGTCCTCGCCCAATGCGAGCAATGCCTGGACCTTCTGCTGGTCGCTCAGGCCCGGGCGCTGCACCAGCGCCTGGTGCAATCGGATCGCGCGGTCGACCTCGCCACGTCGACGGAACAGGTGGCCGAGCGCGACCTGGGTCTCGAAGGTGTCCTTGTCGAGTTCGGCGATGTGCAGGAACAACTCGATCGCCTTGTCGGGCTGTTCGTTGAGCAGGTAGTTGAGGCCGCGAAAATAAGTGGTCGACAACCGGCTTACCTGGTTGTCGCTGTGGCGTTCACCGCCGCGCCGACCGATCACCCAGCCGCTGACCGCCGCGATCGGCAGCAACAGGAAGAACCAGAACCACTCGCTGATGAAGGCCACGGTCAGTCAGTCCCTGCGTCCAGCGGCGCGACGCGTTGCTGGCGTTCGACGCGCGCGAGGCGGCGACGCAACGGCAACACCAGGCTGGCGCTGATCGCCAAGCCGCCAATCAGTACGCCGATGAGCAAGGCCACGATCAGCGCGACCCCGAGATTGGTCGGGAGGTGGACGACGCCGAGGTCGATGGAAATGAGTTGGCGATTGAGCGCACCAACCACGGCGCCGAGCGCAAGACAGGCGAACGCCACGAGAAAACGGATCAAGCGCATGTCAGTCTCCGGACGGTTCCCTGTTCGGCAAATAGCTTAGCCGACCTGCAGCGCAGGGCGGCACCCCCGTGGCAACAACCGGCCTCAGTCGGCCTCGTCGAGCGGCGTCGCGTTACTGACGCGCTCGCGCAGTTCCTTGCCGGGCTTGAAATGCGGAACGTGCTTGCCGGGCAGCGCGACCGATTCACCGGTCTTGGGGTTGCGACCCAGCCGTGGTGGCCGGTAATGCAGCGAGAAACTGCCGAAGCCGCGGATCTCGATCCGCTCGCCGTTGGCCAGCGACCCACCCATCATCTCCAGCAGCGCCTTCACCGAAAGATCCACGTCCTCGCTCTTCAGGTGGGCCTGACGCTGGGCGAGTATCTCGATGAGTTCTGACTTGGTCATGGGCAGGACGACAGCTCGAATATGGCCAGGTCGAAAATCCCCTGGCAGAAAAAAGGACGGCCTGGCCGAAGCCGGGCCGTCCCCTTGTTACCGCATTACAGCGTGCATCAAACAGCCAATCCGGGAATTACTCGGACTTGTTGTTGAGCTGTTCGCGCAGCAACGCGCCCAGCTTGGTGGTGCCGCTGGCGGCGTCGGCCGAAGCCGCGGAAGAACGGTTGTAATCGGCCACGGCCTCCTGCATCTCCGCCTCGTCCTTGCCCTTGATCGACAGCTGCATCGTGCGGCCCTTGCGGTCCATGCCGATGAAGCGGGCTTCGATCTCGTCGCCAACCTTAAGCACCTTGCTGGCGTCGTCGACACGCTCCTTGGAGATGTCGCGGGCGGCCACGTAGCCCTCGATGCCGTCGGCCAGCTCGATCGTCGCGCCCTTGGCGTCGACTTCCTTGACCTTGCCGGTGACGACCGATCCGCGTGCGTTCGACGCCATGTACTGGCCGAACGGATCCTGCTCCATCTGCTTCACGCCGAGGCTGATGCGCTCGCGCTCCGGGTCGACCGCCAGCACCACGGCTTCAAGGGTGTCGCCCTTCTTGAAGTTGCGGACCAGCTCTTCGCCGGTGGTGTTCCAGCTGATGTCGGACAGGTGGACCAGGCCGTCGATGCCGCCGTCCAGGCCGATGAAGATGCCGAAGTCGGTGATCGACTTGATCTGGCCTTCGACCTTGTCGCCCTTCTTGTGCAGGACCGCGAAGGTCTCCCACGGATTGGACGAGACCTGCTTCATGCCCAGCGAGATGCGGCGACGCTCCTCGTCGACGTCGAGGACCATGACCTGGACCTCGTCACCGACCTGCACGATCTTGGACGGGTTGACGTTCTTGTTGGTCCAGTCCATCTCGGACACGTGGACCAGGCCCTCGACGCCCGGCTCGATCTCGACGAACGCGCCGTAATCGGTGACGTTGGAGACCTTGCCGAACACGCGGGTGTCGGCCGGGTAGCGGCGCGCGATGTTGTCCCACGGATCCTCGCCCAGCTGCTTGAGGCCGAGGCTGACGCGGTTGCGCTCGCGGTCGTACTTGAGCACACGGACGTCCATCTCCTGGCCGACTTCGACGACTTCGGACGGATGGCGCACGCGCTTCCAGGCCATGTCGGTGATGTGCAGCAGGCCGTCGATGCCGCCGAGGTCCACGAACGCGCCGTAATCGGTGAGGTTCTTGACCACGCCCTTCAGCACCGCGCCCTCGACCAGCTTCTCGAGCAGTTGCTCGCGCTCTTCCGAATGCTCGCTCTCGACCACCGCGCGGCGGGAGACGACGATGTTGTTGCGCTTGCGGTCCAGCTTGATCAGCTTGAACTCGAGTTCCTTGCCTTCCAGGTAGGTCGAGTCGCGCACCGGGCGCACGTCGACCAGCGAACCGGGCAGGAAGCCGCGGACGTCCTTGATGTCGACGGTGAAACCACCCTTGACCTTGCCGCTGATGCGGCCGGTGATGGTCTCGTTCTTCTCGAGCGCTTCCTCGAGCTCGTCCCACACCATCGCGCGCTTGGCCTTCTCGCGCGACAGCACGGTCTCGCCAAAGCCATTCTCGATGGAGTCGAGGGCGACCTTGACCTGGTCGCCCACGCCGACGTCGATCTCGCCGTCGTCGTTACGGAACTGTTCGATCGGCACGATGCCTTCGGACTTCAGGCCGGCGTTGATCACCACCACGTCGCCACGGACCTCGACGACGGTACCGACGACGATCGCGCCCGGCTTCAGCTTGGCCAGGTATTCCTGGCTCTGTTCGAACAGTTCTGCAAATGATTCGGTCATTGGAAATTATCCGTTTGAACACACGGGTCGCACCGGCTGCAGCGCAGCGCGTGGTCGACCCACCCGTTATGTGGTGCGATGGAACTGCACCATGTGTTGGTTGGTTTCCCGCCGCAGGATTGCGATCGGGGCTCTTCTGCTACGTGCGACTCAGGCCTCGCGCGCCGGCAACAGCGCCAGCACGCGATCGACCACCTCGTCGATGCCAAGCCCGGTGGTGTCGATGTGGACGGCGTCATCGGCCGGGCGCAACGGAGCCACCGCGCGACTGGCATCGCGGGCGTCACGGGCCAGGATCTCCCGTAGCAGACCAGCCAATGTAACGGAAACCCCCTTGTCATTCAACTGCTTATAGCGCCTTTCGGCCCGCTCCTCGGCGCTGGCGGTGAGGAACACCTTGTGGGCGGCATCCGGGAAGATCACCGTCCCCATGTCACGGCCATCGGTGACCAGGCCTGGCGGCTGCCGGAACGCGCGCTGGCGGGCTTTCAGGGCGGACCGGACCTCGGGGATCGCGGCGATGGCCGAGGCCGCGGCGCCGGCGGTCTCGGTACGCAGCTCGTCGGTGGCGTCGCTGCCGTTGACCAGCACCCGCAGCTCCTTGCCGTCGTCGCGGAACGCGATCTCGGTGTCGAAGGTGCAGCGCACCAGCGCAGCGGGGTCGGAGAGGTCGATGTCGCCCCAGCCGGCGGCGACGCCCACGGCCCGGTACAGCGCGCCCGAATCCAGGTAATGCCATCCCAGTCGCTGCGCGACCAGCCGGCTGATGGTGCCCTTGCCGGAGCCGGACGGTCCATCGATCGTGAGCACGGGGATGGTGGTGGTGTCGGTCGTTGTCATCGCCGTATTATGCGGGGCCGAGGCAGTTGCTTGCGCCTCCGGCCGGCCGACGGGACCCGTCGCAGGACGAAATTGCGCGCAAGCGCTTGATCCGGCTGGCAAACAGCCGCTAGAATAGGCGGCTTGCTCATTTATCCCTAGTTACCGAGGCTGTCATGAAGGTCCTGAACTCCCTGAAGTCGGCGAAGACCCGTCACCGCGACTGCAAAGTCGTCCGCCGTCGTGGCAAGGTCTTCGTGATCTGCAAGTCGAACCCGCGTTTCAAGGCGCGCCAGCGCTGAAACAGTAGGTATGCAAGGCGCTCCGGCGCCGAGGCATGCCTACCGGATGTGACTGCGCATTGCCAAGAAAGCCGCCTCCGGGCGGCTTTCCTGCTTTTCGGCCGCGACGTCGATTCGTGACGCGCATGCGCTGCCGCCAGTCGCGGCAGGCGCTTACAATCCGGGCACTTGCCAAGGGGAAAGGGGAATTACATGAAAGCTGCCAAAACGCTGATCGTCGCGCTGCCACTGTTCGCCACGCTGGCCCTTGCCGGCACCGCCTCCGCCGAAACCCTGCTGATCGAGCGTGTGCAGGAAGAGAACACTGCCACCCTGCCCGCCCGCGGCCAGAGCATGGCGCAGATCGAGGCCGCCTATGGCGCTCCGGCCCAGCGCATGGATCCGCGCGGCGGCCAGAAGAGCCAGTGGCCGACGATCAACCGCTGGGTCTACCCCGCGTTCACCGTCTACTTCGAGAACACCCGGGTGATCGACGTCGTCGCCAACAAGGCCGACGCCAGCGAGATCGGCCCGAAGCCGCCCATCCTCTGATACGAGCCGCCGCCACCGATGAGTGAGTCCCTCCGTTTTCCCGCCGAATGGGAACCCCAGTCGGCGGTCCTGATCGCGTGGCCGCATGCCGATACCGACTGGGCCGAGCGGCTTGGCGAGGTCGAGGAGACCTACATCGCGCTGGTCGCGGCGATCACCCGCTTCCAGCCGATCCTCATCTGCGTCGCCGATGACGACGTCCAGGCCTACGCGCGGGCGCGGCTGTCGTCGGCACGGATCGACATGGAGCGGGTGCGTTTCATCGAGATCGCCTACGACGACACCTGGCTGCGCGACTCCGGGCCGATCAGCCTGCGCGGCCGCGACGGCTTCCGGCTGCTCGACTTCCGCTTCACCGGCTGGGGCGGCAAGTTCGAGGCCACTCGCGACGACCAGCTCGTCGAGGGTCTGCTCGACATCGACACGTTTTCCAACAGCTCGCGGCAATCCATTGATTTCGCACTGGAAGGCGGCGCGATCGAAACCGATGGTGCCGGCACCCTGTTGACCACCTGGAAGTGCCTGAACGAGCGTCACCCCGACGCCAGCCGCGCGTCGCTCGACGCCCGACTGGCCGACTGGCTGCACCAGGACCGCGTGCTCTGGCTCGATCACGGCTACCTGGAAGGCGACGACACCGACGCCCATATCGACACCCTCGCCCGTTTCGCCGCGCCCGACGCGATCGTCTACCAGGCCTGCGACGACCCGACCGATTCGCACCACGCCGAGCTGCAGGCGATGGCCGCCGAACTGGCCGCCCTGCGCACCCGCGAGGGCCAGCCCTACCGGCTGTTCCCGCTGCCGTGGCCGCAGCCGGTGATCGACCAGGGCCGCCGCCTCGCCGCCAGCTATGCGAACTTCCTGATCATCAACGGCGCGGTGCTGATGCCGGCCTACGACGACCCGGCCGACCGCGAGGCCGCCGCCGTGCTTGAAAAAGCCTTCCCCGGCCGCGAGATCGTTCCCGTGCCGTGCCGTTCGCTGATCTGGCAGAACGGCAGCCTGCACTGCATCACCATGCAATTGCCCGAAGGCCTCGTCTGATGTCCAAGCCCACCCGCACCCTGCCCGTCGCCCTGATCCAGGAACGCGCCGTCATCGACCGCGGCGAAGGCAATGCCGACGCCAACCTCACGGTGATCGAGCAGCGCGTCGCCGAGGCGGCAAAACAGGGTGCGAAGCTGGTGCTGCTGCAGGAGCTGCACAACGGCGCCTATTTCTGCCAGCACGAATCGGTGGACGAGTTCGACCGCGCCGAGCCGATCCCCGGCCCCAGCACCGAGCGCCTCGGCAAGCTCGCGAAACAACACGGCGTGGTGCTGGTCAGCTCGCTGTTCGAGCGCCGCGCGGCCGGGCTGTACCACAACACGGCGGTGGTGTTCGACGCCGACGGCAGCACCGCCGGCAAGTACCGCAAGATGCACATCCCGGACGATCCCGGCTTCCAGGAGAAGTTCTACTTCACCCCGGGCGACATGGGGTTCGAGCCGATCGACACCTCGGTCGGCCGCCTCGGCGTGCTGGTCTGCTGGGACCAGTGGTATCCGGAGGGCGCACGGCTGATGGCGCTGGCCGGCGCCGAGTTGCTGCTGTACCCGACCGCGATCGGCTGGGATCCCGACGACGACCAGGCCGAGAAGGGCCGCCAACGCGATGCCTGGATCCTCAGCCACCGCGGCCATGCGGTCGCCAACGGCCTGCCGGTGCTGTCGTGCAACCGGGTCGGCCACGAGCCGTCGCCGCTGGACGCGTCGGGCATCGACTTCTGGGGCAGCAGCCATGTGCTCGGGCCGCAGGGCGAGTTCCTCGCCGATGCCGGCGGCGAGCCGGAAATCCTGATGGCCGAAGTCGACCTGCAACGCAGTGAACACGTGCGACGGATCTGGCCGTTCCTGCGCGACCGCCGGATCGATGCCTACGGCGACCTGTTGAAGCGATACCGCGACTAGGACAGACCCTGTAGGAGCGGCTTCAGCCGCGATCGGGAAACCGGACGAGCGACCCGGCATCCGATCGCGGCTGAAGCCGCTCCTACAGAAGACGACGAACGGTCGCGCCAGATCGAACGGTCGTGCTATTTTTCCGGCATGACCACTGCCGCCGCCACCGCCAAGGGTGCCGCCACCCGCGAAGCGATCCTCGACCATGCCTACGCCATCGCCTGTTCGGCCGGGTTGGAAGGCCTGTCGATCGGGGCGCTGGCGCAGGGGGTCGGCATGTCCAAGAGCGGCCTATTCGCCCATTTCGGCTCGCGCGAAGACCTGCAACTGGCGGTGCTGGACGACGCGGCCCGCCGGTTTGTCGCCCACGTCTTCCAGCCGGCCCTGAGCCGACCGCGCGGACTGGCACGCTTGCGGGCGATCGTCGAGCAGTGGTTCGACTGGGTGCGCCACGCCGATGACGGCGGCTGCCTGTTCCTGGCGGCGGTCGGCGAATACGACGATCGCCCGGGACCGCAACGAGACCTGCTGTTGCGACAGGACCGGCAATGGCGACAGGCGCTCGCCCATGCGGTGTCGCTGGCCGTCGACAACGGCGAGCTGCTTGCCGACACCGACGTCGAACAGCTCGCGTTCGAGATCTACGCGCTGCCGCTACTGGTCCATCACGATGCCGGCCTGTACGGCTACGAGTCCACGGTTGCGCGTGGTCGACGCGCGTATGACCGCTTGATCGACACCTACTCCCCCCACTGAAGACCTGCCCGAGGTTCCGCCATGTCCAAGCCATCGATCAAAATTAGCACGATCGTTCGTACTTTTATTGCATGGAAACTGATGCGGCTGCGATTCCAACTGGGCGGTCGGCTGATGCCGCGAACCACCGTGGAACGTGCTGGGTCGATGTTCTGCACGCCCTACCCCGGATCCCGGCGGCGCGCCCAAGCCGCGCCGATCGACGACGCCCGCTTGGCAAGCTGCGAGGGCGCCGGCACGGCCGTCGCCGAATACGTCTGGGGTGACCCAACCGCCCAGCCCTACGTCCTGTTTGCCCACGGCTGGTCCAGCTACGGCGCGCGCATCCTGCCGTGGGTTGGTTCCTTGCGCGCCGCTGGGTATGCCGTGGTGGCGTTCGACCAGGCCGCCCACGGCCGTAGCGACGGCAACCAGACCAACCTGCCGGAGTTCACCGCGCGGCTGCTCGAGGTCGGTCGCCGCCATGGCCCGGCAGCGGCGGTCATCGGCCACTCGCTCGGCGGCGCCGCGGCCGGCCTGGCGTTGGCGCGCGGCTTGCAGGCCGACTGCGCGGTGCTGGTCGCACCGGCCGCCGATCCGGTCGATGCGGGACGGCGGTTCGCGCGCGAGATCGGCCTGCCCGATCATTTGCGCCAACGCGTGTTCGAGATGTTCGAGGCGCGTCTGTCAATGCGCTTCGCCGACCTGCAGGCCGAGAACAACGCACCCGGCATCGACCGGCCGGCGCTCGTCGTGCATGACCTCGAAGACCGCGAGGTCCCGTGGTCCGAAGGCGAGCGCTGGGCCTGCCACTGGCCGCGCGCGCGACTGTTGAGCACGCGCGGGCTGGGCCACCACCGGATCCTGGACGACGCGGGCGTCATTGCCGCCGCACTGGGATTCCTGCGTGGCCAGAGTGTGGGCGAGCGGGTGGTGTCTTCGCCGGACCTGGCCCGCAGCGTAGCCTGAACCCCGGCGCCGGCGGCGTTTGCCGGGCCTGCGGCCAAGCCCTAAGCTGCGCTGTTCACGCGCACCGACGCGCCCATCCCGCACCCGCGCAGACGGCACCGCACGCGCCGCGCGCCCCGAATCGATCCCCCATGCCCGCAGCCATTTCCCGCCCCCTTCCCTGTCGCCCAATTGTCGCCACCGCGGGTGTCCGCCGTGGCTGAGTTGCTGTCGGAAGACGCGGTGTTGCAGGGCCAGCCGCACGCAATCGTCGAGCGCGACGGCGTCCGCTACACGCTGCTGGGCACCGCCCACGTGTCGCGGGCCAGCGTCGAAGCGGTGCGCGAGGCGATCGCCGGCGGCGACTACGACGCAGTTGCGGTGGAGCTGGACGAGGCGCGGCTGCAGGCACTCAGCGATCCGAACGCGCTGGCCAAGCTCGACTTGATCCAGGTCCTGCGCAGCGGCCGCACCGCGATGTTCGCCGCCAACCTCGCGCTGTCGGCGTACCAGCGGCGGCTGGCCGAGCAACTGGGCATCGAACCCGGCGCAGAGTTGAAGCAGGCCGTCCTTGACGGCCGGGGACGTGGCTTGCCGGTGCACCTGATCGATCGCGAGGTCGGCCTGACCTTCAAGCGCGCCTCGGCCCGGCTGGGCTTCTGGGGCCGGGCCAAGCTCGGCGGCGGACTGCTCGCCTCGCTGCTCGCGTCCGACGATGTCGGCGCCGAGGAGATCGAGAAGCTCAAGCAGGGCGACATGCTGGAAGCGAGTTTCAGCGAGTTCGCCAGCGAAAGTCCGGCAATTTACGAAACCGTGATCGCCGAACGCGACCGCTACATGGCCGCGCGCCTGCGCGAGACCGCTGGCGATGCCCGCGAGGTGCTGGCGGTGGTCGGCGCCGGCCACCTGCAGGGTCTCGCCCAACACCTGCGCGAGGAAACTCGACCGGCGGATGCGGTCCGCGCGGAACTCGAAGCGCTGCCGCCCAAGAGCGGCATCCCGTGGTTCACCATCGTGCTGGCGACCTTCGTGGTCGGCGGCTTTGCCTGGGGCTTCTGGCAGGGCGGGCTCGATGTCGGTTCCGACCTGCTGCTGCAGTGGGTGCTGGCGACCGGCGTGCTGGGTGCGATCGGTTGCGCGATCGCCGGCGGCCATCCGTTGAGCATCCTGGTCGCATTCCTCGCCTCGCCGATCACCCCGCTGCACCCGGCGCTGGCATCGGGCACCCTCAGCGCACTGACCGAGGCCTGGCTGCGCAAGCCGACCTACGCCGACTTCATGGCCCTGCGCGACGACGTGCAGACCGTGCGCGGCTGGTGGCGAAACCGGGTCGCGCGGGTGCTGCTGAACTTCTTCCTGACCAGCCTGGGCACCGCGATCGGGGTGTGGACCGGTGGGCTGCAGATGTTGAATACGTTGTTCTGAGGAGTAGCCCGCACCCCCGTGTAGGAGCGACGTGAGTCGCGACCCGCCGAACCCTCGAGGCGATGTACAGGTCGCGACTCACGTCGCTCCTACGAGGGTCCGACGTTCGCTCAAGCGTGCTGCGTTTGCCCCTGGACGGATCCGCCGCGCGCCTTGCGCACGATCCGCACGGTGCCGTTGCGCATGTCGTCGAGGATCGCGTAGATCGTCGGCAGGAACAGCAGGCTGACCACGGTCGAGAACGCCAGCCCGCCGGCCACCGCACGGGCCATCGGGAAGTAGGTCAGCCCGCCCAGCACCTGGGTGTCGCTCAACGCGATCGGCACCATCGCCAGGATCGCCGTGCCCATCGTCATCATGATCGGCCGCAAGCGTTCGCGGCTGCCCTCGACCAGCGCATCGGTGCGGCACTTACCCATCCGCCGGAGATTGTTGATGTGCTCGATCATCACGATGCCGTTGTTCACCACCACGCCCATCAGCACCAGGATGCCGATGAAGGCCATCACCGAGAACGTGGTGCCGGTGAGCCAGAACAGCCAGAACACACCGAACACCGAGAACAGCACGCAACTCATGATCGCAGCCGGGAACAGCAGCGACTCGAACACCGCCGCCATCACCACGTAGATCATCACCAGCGCGATGATCAGGTTGAAGAACATCTGCTGTTGCGCTTCGTTGTCGCGCTCGAACGCACTGCCCTCGAAGGTGTAGCCATAGCCCGCCGGGAACGCGACGCTTTCCATCGCACGCTCCATCACTTCGCGCGCCTCCGGCACGGTGGTCTCGCCGGCCAGCCCGGCCTGGATCGCCAGCGTGGTCTGGCGGTTGGTGCGGCGGATCTCGGTCGCCGACGGCTGCACGTTGACGTCGACCATCGCCATCAGCGGCACGGTGCGGCCGTCGGGCGAGCGCACGGTGAAGCCGGCGATGTCCTGGATGCCGAACTCCTCCGCATCCTTGAACCGCACCCACACCGGCACCTCGTTGTCGCCCTGCTGGAAATCACGCAACTGCGCGCCACGCAGGGCCAGCGACACGAACTGCGAGACGTCCTGGGCGCTGAAGCCGAACGCGGCGGCGCGATCGCGGTCGACCCGCAGCGCCAGCTCGCTGTTCTGGTCGCCGCTGTCCACCCGCACGTCGCGCAGTTCCTCGTTGCGGGCGAGGATCGGCACGATCGACTCAGCCAGCTCGACCAGGGTCGCGGTCGAGTCGCCGACCAGTTGCACCTGCACGTTGCCGCCCTGGTCGCCACCGCCGCCACGCTCGCCGATGCCGATCTCGGCGCGCGCCGACTTCGGCAGCTCCTTGCCGATCTGTTCGACCAGCGACTTGGTGTCCTCGATCGACTCGTCGAAGGTCACCTCTGTCCCGGCCCAGCCCTGTTCGCTGTACCAGGAATAGATCTGCTCGATCTTGAAACGGTCGCGGTTGGCGTCGAGGAATTGTTCGACCCGGAGCACCTCGTCCGAGATCTGTTGCTTGGTGTAGCTGCCGTTCCACTGGTAGTACACGTTGGCTTCGCCGGCTTCCTCGCCGCCGCCGAACATCTCGAACTTGGTCTGGGTCATCGGCACGATGCTGATGGCGACGATCATCAGGATGCCCAGCACGCTCCAGCCGCGGTGGTTGAGGGTCCAGCGCAGGAAGCGGGCGTAACGGGCCTGCAGCCGGTGGATGGCACCGCCCTCGTCGCGCGCCGCCGGCGGCGTCTTCATCCGCGCCGACAGCATCGGGATCAGGCTGACCGCGACCAGCCATGACGCCAGCAGCGACACCGAGATGGTGATCGCGATCTGCGACATGAAGATGCTGATGTCATTGGCCTCGCCGAACAGGTTGGGCACGAACACGATGCAGTGGCACAGCGTGCCCGCCGACAACGCAATGGCGACGTTGCGGGTGCCGACGATCGAGGCGCGCATCGGCTGCCCCGGCATTCTTTCGCGTTCCTGGTAGATGCTCTCGACCACCACCACCGCGTTGTCGACCAGCATGCCGACCGCGAGCAGCAGCCCCATCAGCGACAGCACGTTGAGGGTGACTCCTGCGAAGTACATGAAGCCCAGCGTCATCACGAAACAGATCGGGATCGCCAGGGTCACCATCAGCGTCGACGGCCAATGGCGCAGGAAGAAGAACAGCACCGCGATCGACAGCACCAGGCCGACGCCGCCCGCCTCGGCCAGCTCCAGCAGCGAGCTGGTGACGTCCTTGCCGAGATTCTCGATGATCTTGACCTCGATCCCGGCCAACTCGGGCTGGGCGCGGATCCGCTCGATCTCGGCCAGCGCGGCGCTGGACACCGCGACCAGGTTGGCGTTGCGCTCCTTGAAGATGTCCAGGCCGATCGCCGCACGGCCATCTAGGCGGCGGCCATAGTCCATTCGCTGCGGCTTCATCCGGATCTCGGCGATGTCGCCCAGCCGCAAGCCGGCGTCGTTGATCACCAGGTTGCGCAGCTCATCCAGGTCGGTGAGCTCGCCGACCGGCTGTACCCGCAGGCGCCCGCTGCCGGTTTCGATCTCGCCGGCGGACAACGAGAAGTTCAAGGCCTGCAGCCGCGTGCTCAGCTCATTGAGGCTGAGTCCGTGCGCGGTCAACCGCTCGGGGGTGATCGCGATCTCGACCTCGTTCGGCGGCGCGCCGGCGATGTCGACCTTGGCCACCCCGGCCACGCGCTCCAGCGGACGCTGGAACTCGCGCTCAAGCATTTCATAGGCGCCGGTAAGATCCTGGTCGCCAGCCAGGCGAACCTGCAGGATCGCCTGGTCATCGGTGGAGAAGTTGCCGACGAAATAGCGTTGCAGGTCGTCGGGCAGTTCATCGCGAATCGCATCGAGCCGCTCGCGCGCCTCCGACGCCGCGATCTGCACGTCGGTCTCCCAGTCCGAGTAGAACACCTGGAGCGAGGCGCCATTGGAATTGGCCCGACCCTCGATGCGGTCCAGGCCGCTCATCGTCGACAGCGCTTCCTCGGCCGGGCGCAGGATCGTGCGCTCGACTTCCTCCGGGGTCGAGCCCGGATACGGCAACTCGATGAACACGCCGGGGAACGTCAGCGACGGCAATGCTTCCAGCGGCAGCCGCACCGCCGCGATCAGCCCGATCACGAACATCGAGACGAACAGCATGATGGTCGTGACCGGCCGTTTCAGGCTGAACTCGGCGACGCTCATGCCGGCTGCTCCGCGTCGCCCTCACCCGCGCCATGGCCAAGCATCGCCGCGCGCCGGCCGCGTTCGCGGTAGTGCTCGTCGGCGCGACGGTCCAGCAGGTCGTACACCACCGGGATCACCACCAGGGTCAGCAGGGTCGACACCAGCAACCCGCCAATCACTGTGATCGCCATCGGCGAGCGCACCTCGGCGCCGGCGCCGAACGCCAACGCCAGCGGCAGGAAGCCGAATAGCGTGCACAGCGTGGTCATGATGATCGGCCGCAGGCGCGAACGCGCACCCTCGACCAGCGCCTCGCGCTTGGCCACGCCGGCCTCGCGCAACTGGTTGACCTTGTCGATCAGGATGATCGCGTTCTTGGTCACCAGCCCGACCAGCAGGATCAGGCCGATGAACACCACGATCGACACCGACGAGCCGGTCAGCAGCAACGCCAGCACCGCGCCGACCATCGCCAGCGGGATGGTGAACAGGATCACGAACGGGTGCAGCAGCGACTCGAACTGGGACGCCATCACCAGGTAGACCAGGAAGAT
Organism: Novilysobacter erysipheiresistens; assembly: GCF_036663935.1. NCBI lineage: Bacteria > Pseudomonadati > Pseudomonadota > Gammaproteobacteria > Lysobacterales > Lysobacteraceae > Novilysobacter > Novilysobacter erysipheiresistens. Next base: position 579,088 of record NZ_JAXGFP010000001.1, on the reverse strand, counting down.
CGCCAGCCCGAACGCGAACAGCAGCGAGGTGATCGCGGCCGAAAGCTCCTCGCCCTGGCCACCGATGTGCATGCCGATCTCCGGCGCGAGCGGATTCTCGGCGACCATCTGCCGCACCTCCTCCACCGCGCTGCCCAGGTCGATGTCACGCAGGTTGGCCGAGACGATCGCCACGCGCTCCTGGTTGGCGCGGTGGATCTCGCTGGGGCCGGTGGTCGAAACCACGTCCGCCACCGACGACAGCCGCACCGCGCGATTGCTGCCGGGGTTGATGATGAGGTTGCGGATATCGTCGACCGAAGCGCGGTCGGCCTGGCGGGCCCGCACCAGCACGTCGATCTTGCGGTCGCGGAAGCTGTAGCGCGTGGCCACCTCGCCCTTGACCTTCTTGACCACCGCGTCTGCGACCTCGCGCGTGGTCAGGCCGAAGGCCGCCGCACGCTCCTGGTCGAAGTGGATCTGGATCTCGGGGAAACCCTGTTCCACCGTCGAGCTGACGTCGGCGTAGTGCGGGTTGGCCCGCAGCATCGCCGCCATCTTCTGGCCGGCGGCCTCGATCGCCTCGAGTTCGGTCCCGCGCAGCTCGATCTCCAGCGGCGTCGAGAAGCTGAACAACTCCGGCCGGCTGAAGTCGACCTGCGCTTCCGGGTTTGACTGCATGCTGTCACGCAGCGCCTCGGTGGTGGCTGCCTCGACCTCCTCGCTACCGCCGTCGGCCATGACCACGGTCAGCTTGCCGATGTTCTCGCCGCTCTCGGCCGGACTCGCATCCAGCCGCGTGCCGCTGCCGCTGACGCCATACATCGACTCGATGCCGGCAGCATCCGCATGTTCCTGCTGCAGCCGGCGGACCAGCGCGTCGGTCTGGTGCAGCGGCGTGCCTGGGGGCAGCTTGACCGTCATCTCGAAGCGGTCCTGCGCCAATTGCGGGATCAGGTCGGCGCCCAGCATCGGCACCAGCAACAAGGTCAGCACGAACGCGGTCGCCGCCGAGCCGAGCACCAGCCACGGCCGACGCAGCGCGCCCGGGAGCAACTTGAGGTAGCCACGCTCGGCGCGACCGTACGGCGCCATCGCCAGGTCGCTGGCCTTGCGCATCACCGGACCGACCACCGCGCTCAGGCCGCGCCACAGCTTCACCACCACCCAGGCGAGGCCGAAGAACCCGCCGCGGGTGCCGGCGCTGACGCCGCGCTCGGCCAGCGCCAACGGTTTCTGCAACTTCGACTTCGGCTGCCACTGCGGATGCGGCGGCTCTTCCGGGAACGCCATCGGCGGCCGGCCCTTGAGCGCGCTGAGCATCGGGATCAGGGTCATCGACACCACCAGCGAGATGCCGATCGCGATCGCCACGGTCAACGCCTGGTCGCGGAACAGCTCGCCGGCGATGCCCTCGACGAAGACCAGCGGCAGGAACACCGCGATCGTGGTCAGGGTCGAGGCGACCACCGCCATGCTGACCTCGCGGGTGCCGGTGATCGCCGCCTGCAGGATCCCGAGGCCGCGTTCGCGCGCCTTGGCGATCGATTCGAGCACCACGATCGAGTCGTCGACGACGAGACCGGTGGCCAGCGCGAGGCCGCCCAGCGACATCACGTTGAGGCTCAGGCCGAGCTGGCCCATGAAGAAGAACGTGGTGATGATCGACACCGGCAACGACAGGCCGACCACGAAGGTGCTCCACCCATCGCGCAGGAACAGGAAGATGATCAGGATCGCCAGCAGGCCGCCGATCACCGCGTCCTTCTTGACGTCGGCAATGGCGTGCTCGATGAAGACCGACTGGTCCTCGATGACGGTCAGCTCGAACTGCGGCGGGACCTCCTCGCGGATCTGCTCGAGCCGCTCGTGGATCGCGTTGGCGGTGGCGACGGTGTTGGCGTCACCCTCCTTGTAGATCGCCAGCTCGACCGCTTCCTGGCCGCCCAGGCGGATGATCGCCTCGCGCTCCTTGTGGCCCTGGGTGACGGTCGCCACGTCCTTGAGCCGGACCGGCATGCCACCGGCGACCACCGAGCCATCGCCCGACGACGCGCTCTGCACCGACGCCGCCGCGGCCATCGCATCGGCCGAACCGGTGGCCGCGGCCACCCGCGCCATCTGCATCGCCGCGTCCTGCGCCGCGCTGTCACCGCCGCTGCTGGTGGTGACCAGCATCTCGCGCATTTCCTCGACGCTGGCGAACTGGTTGACCGTGCGCACCAGGTAACGTTGCGAGCCCTGCTCCAGGCGGCCGCCGGAGACGTTGACGTTCTCCTGCGCGAGGCGCTCGATCACGGTGTCGATCGGCAGGTTGAGCTGGGCGAGCTTCTGCTGGTCGATCAGGACCTGGATCTCGTCTTCCAGGCCGCCGCCGACCTTGACCGCGGCAACGCCCTCGACCGGTTCGAGCTTCTTCTTGAGGTCCTCGTCGGCGTAGCGACGCAACAGGGTCAGCTGGCGCTCGGCGTCGCCTTCGGCCTTGGCCGACAGTGCGATCCGCAGGATCGGTGCGGTCGATGGATTGAAGCGCAGCAGCACCGGTGGCTCGGCTTCGAGCGGCAACTGCACGCCTTCCATCTTGTCGCGCACCTCCAGGCTGGCCTGGTCCATGTCGGTACCCCACGCGAACTCCAGCACCACGTCGCTCTGGCCGGTACGCGACACCGACTTCAGCTTGCGCAGCCCCTTGACCACGCCGACGGCCTCCTCGACCGGCTCGCTGATCAGGGTCTCGATTTCCGACGGCGCTGCGCCGGCGTACTCGGTACGCACGGTCAGGGTCGGATAGCTCAGGTCGGGCAGCAGGTTGACCTTGAGGTTGCTCAGCGCGATCAGGCCGAACAGCAGGAAGGTGATCGTCACCATCGCCACCGTGACCCGGCGGCGGGTGGAAAATTCGACCAGGTTGAAGCTGCGCGGCGCGTGCGAGTCCGGCACGTGCGGGGAGGAGTCTTTGGCGTCGCTCACGAGGGGCGTCCCGGCTTAGTTGTTGGTGGCAGCGGTGGCTTGGCCGGCGGCCTGCTTGGCAGCGGCCGTCTCGCCCTTCGCTTCGACGACCTGTGCCTTGTCCGGCTCGCCGACCACGGTGACCTCGCTGCCGTCGCGCAATGCGCTCTTGCCGGCGACGACCACGCGGTCGCCAAGCTTGATGCCCTCGCGGATCTCGGCCCACTCGCCATCGAGGTAGCCGAGCTGGACCGGCACACGCGCGACCTTGCCATCGCGCAGCGCGAACACCGCGGCATCGCCGGTGCCTTCGAGCAGCGCCGAACGCGGCACCACCAGGGCGTTGGCGCGCTTGTCGTAGTCGATGCTGATGCGGCCGAACATGCCGGGCTTCAGCAGCCCGTCGCTGTCGAACGCGGCAATCACCCGGAACGTGCCGCTGCCGGCGTCGACCACCGGCGAGATGCGGTCCACCGTGCCTTCGAAGGTCTTGCCCGGCAGCGCGTCCACCTTGAGGTTGACCGGCAGGCCCTGCTGCAGCGTCGCCAGCTCACGCTCGGGAACGTTGAGCACCGCTTCCAGCTCGGAGGTATCGACGATGCGCACGATCGGGGTATTGATCTGCACGAAGTTGCCCGGCTTCGGCGTGACCGACGCCACCACGCCGCTGATCGGCGCCTTGACGTTGGCGTAGGACAGTTCGAGGTTGGCCAGGCGATTGGCCGCGCGCGCATTGGCCAGGTCGTAGCGGATCTGGTCGTGGTCCGATGCGGCAATCAATTGCTCGCTGGCCAGCTTCTCGGCGCGGGCGAACTGGTTCTGCAACTTGTTCATCTGCGCCGCGGTCTGCGCCGCCTGCAACTCGGCACGCGACGAATCCAGCCGCACCAGGGTCTGCCCGGCGCTCACCACGTCACCCTCTTCGACCAACACGCTCAGGGCCACACCCGAGGTCTTGGCCACCACCTGCGATTCGGCCGGCGCCTCCAGCGGGGCGGTGCCGGTGTAGCTGGCGGCGACCGGACGATGGACGGCGGCGGCCACCTCGACCGGGACTGCCGCGACTTCCTTTTTTCCGTTTTCCTTGGCTTCCGCTTCGCCGGGCGAGCCGCCGCCGCAGGCCGACACGACCAGCAGGCACGACAGCGCGAAGGCGCCGGAAAGGACGTTGCCGCGGGCGCGGCGGGAGATTTGGTGGCGCATCGGATGGACCCCGGGGCAGGTGGCAGGCGTGGTGGTTCCGGCTGTATACCGGTGTTGTATATAGGTATATCACCGACGCACCCGGATCCCATGCGCCGAAGGTCATGGTGAACGCTGGCACCCGGGGTCGGTTGACCGTCGATCGACGGTGGCCGGGGCTGCATTGCGAGGCCGGTGCAGCCCCCGGCGTGGTGCGCGGCTTCGTTGCGAACCGCTCCCAAGTTATACTGCGCGGATTGTGCATCGCGATCGTGAATCGCGAACCGCCAGCAACATCCTTTGCCAGCCAACAAGAGATTGCGGACTAACATGATGCGACCGCTGACGATCGCCGCCCTGGCGCTTACCACCGCTGCCCTCGCCCTCGCTTTCCCAGCCCGGGTCCAAGCGCAGGACACGGCGCCCGTCGCCGCGCCCGCTGCGGCCCCGGCCGCTTCCAGCGCCGTGGTCGGCGATGTCGAGAGCGGCCGCATGCTGACCTACACCTGCCAGGGTTGCCATGGCATCGTCGGCTACAAGAACGCCTATCCGAACTACCACGTACCGAAGATCGGCGGCCAGTCGACCCAGTACCTGGTCAACGCGCTGACCGCCTACCAGCAGGGCACGCGCCAGCACCCGACGATGCAGGCCCAGGCCGAGAGTTTCTCGGAGCAGGACATCGCCGACATCGCCGCTTTCCTTTCCAGCCTGAAGTGAGTGAGCAGACGACCATGACGATCCGCACCTTCGCCATCGCCCCTGCCCTGCTCGCCGCCGCGCTGGCGCTGTCGGCCTGCTCCAATTCGGAAGCCCCGGCCGATCACGCCGAAGCCACCGAACACGCGGCCCCGACCTCGTCGTCGGCCGGCCTGCCCGAGGGCAACATCGCCGCCGGCGAGAAGCTCGCCAATACCAAGGGCGAGGCCACCGGCCAGTCGTGCATCGACTGCCACGGTGCCAACGGCAATGCGCCGATCGACCCGACCTATCCGAAGCTGGGCAATCAGTACGCCGACTACCTCGCCCATGCGTTGCAGGAATACCGCAACGGCAACCGCGAACACGCGCTGATGTCGAGCCAGGCCAAGACCCTGACCGACCAGCAGATCGCCGACCTGTCCGTCTGGTTCAGCAGCCGCGAAGGCGAGCTGGTCACGCTGCATGGGGCGCATGACTGATTGAGGTCCGGCGGAACCCACCAAAAAGCCCGCATTCGTGCGGGCTTTTTGTTTGCCTAGCCGGCGGGCGGCGGCGCGCTGCCGTTGCCTTTCTGCAGTTCCGGCTTGAACGGGATGTCCGGTGGCGGTCGCGCGGTCGGTGGTTGCTCGTTGAGGTTGGGATCGCCGATGCCGCACGCCCCGCCCATGACCAGCATCACCGTGGTGCATTCGATGTACTTGGTGGTACCCGGGATCGGGATGCGGATGGTAGTGACGCTCTTGCGCACCCACTCTTCCAGCAACGTCTCGTTCGGGCGCCAGTACTCGGCGAAGGCGGTCGGCTCGTAGTCGTTGGGCGGACGCCGCAGCCAGGTGCCGGCACGGTCGAGGTCGTCGATTTCCTCGGTGATGGTGCCCGGCGGCAAGCCTGGCGACGCCGAACCCGGGGTCTGCGCCAGGCGCACGGATCCGTCACTGTCGTACAGCCCGGGCGGCTCGCCCTTCTGCGCGCCCGGACGCTCGCGCGCGGCCGCGCCCCAGTCGTCGGCGCGCTCCGGGGTTGGCCAGGCACCCGGGGCGGGCGTTTCCTCGGGGCCCGCGGTCGCGACCGGTTCGACCTCGGTCGGCGCGACTTCGAGTGCCGAGCGAGGTTCGGCGGCAGGCGTCGGTGCAGGTTTGGCCGGCGCCGTCGCCACGGGCCGGGGTGGCGAGGGAATCTCGCGGACCCGTACCCGCGGCACCACGGCTTCGAGTTTCGGCGCGTCCGGCCGCGTCGGCGCCAGCACCGGCACCACCGCGCGCGGCGGCGTTGGCACTTCGGGGGCCGGCACGTCGCGAACGATCACTTCGGCCGGTTTCGGCTGCAGGACCGGCTGCGTAATCCGCGGTTGCGCGATCGGCTGCACCGACGGACGCGGCACCCGGGGTTGCGGCCGCGGTATCTCAACGATTTCCAGCGCCGGACTCGGCGCGCTCAACTCGGGCATCTGCAGTGCCGGCGCGTCGATCCGCGGCGTCGGCGGGGGCAGCACGAACGTCTCGCTGCGGTCCGGCACCGGTTCACTGACGGTCAACGGTTGCGCGACCTCGGGTGGCGTCGTCTGCGGCACCTCGCGTTCGACCAGTTCCGGCGGCGGCGACTGCAAGGTTGGCGCCGATACCGTCGGCGGCAGCACCGGCACGTCCGGCGACGGAAACGGCCGCGGAGACGGCTCCGGTGCCGGCATTGTCGTTTCGGATCGCGATGCCGCTTCCGACGGTTCCGCCGCTTCCATGGGCTCGATGGGCTCGACCGCCTCCATCGGCTCGGTCGTTTCCGGCTCGGGTCCGCCACCGACGTCCTCCGGCGTGCCGTCGCCGACGTACTCGATCTGCACCACCATCTCTTCGCCCTTCGGCGGCGGATGCGCGGCGTTGATCAGTTCGAGGTACATCAGCCACGCCAGCATTCCGGCCAGGAACAGATGCCAGCATCCCGTCAGGCTGGCGGCCAGCCAGTGCCAACGACGCTCGTCGGCGGATTCCTGTGCATGCCATTCCTGCCGCCACAAGGTGGAGAACGCCTGCCAGCGACCGAGCTCGGCCGCCCGGCCCGGCGCCACCGCCAATGGCCGTTGCATCAACACCGCGACGATATCTTCGGCGCTGGCGCCGGTCACCGCGCCGACGCGCTCGCCCATCGCGTCGAACCACTGCTGCCAGCCGGTCGGGAGCTCTCCTGGCGGCCGCAGCCAACGCCGCGCAACCTGCATGCGCAATTGCACCGCTCGGATCAGGGCGTCGGCTGAGATCATCAACGACGCGCAACCGCGATCAGGCCGCGCTGTCTCGGCTGATGTACGGGGCCGCGCCGGTGTCGTGGTCGGTCGCGTCGCGCACGGCGGTTACCCCGGGCACCTTTTCCAGCAGGGTCTTCTCGATGCCCTGCTTGAGGGTCACGTCGGCCATCCCGCAACCGTGGCAGCCGCCACCGAAGCGCAGCACGACCACGCCGTCGGCGGTGATTTCCTGCACCGCCACGTGGCCGCCGTGGCTGGCCAGCTGCGGGTTGATCTCGTTCTCGACCAGGTAGTTCACCCGTTCGACCAGCGAGGCGGACTCGCCCGGCGCCACGCCCTTGATCTTCGGCGCGCGAATCTGCAGCTGGCCGCCGGTAGCCCGGGTTTCGTAATCGATCTCGGCGCTGTCCAGATAGCTGACGCTGGCCGCGTCGAGCCACAGGGTGAAGCCGTCGCAGTCGATCGCCCATTCGTCGCCCTTCAGGTCGCCGGGCTCGCTGAACTCCAGGCGCACGTCCGCGCGCGGTGTGCCGGGGTGCATCGCCGACAGGCGCACCCCGAGGCCGGGCAGCGCCTCGCGCTCGATCAGTTTGCGGAAATGGCTCTGGGCGGATTCGGAAATCTGGATCATGCCGCTATTCTAACGGTCTGCACGCTATACCAGTGCGCATCCGCCCCGTCCGACCGCCGTCGATCGCACACCATTCAGTCGCGCCCGCCGCAAGGAACCCCGATGACCGACCTGATCCCCCTCGCCCGCGCCCACTGCATCGCCCGTCGTGGCAGCGAACACAAGCTTCCCCAGGCCCGCGTACGCGAACTGCTGCCGGAGATCCCCGGCTGGGAACTGGTCGAGGATGGTCATACGCTGAGCAAGACCTTCAAGTTCGATGACTATTACCGCACCATCGCCTTCGTGAACGCGCTGGCGTTCGTCGCCAACCGCGAAGACCACCATCCCGACCTGAGCGTGCATTACGATCGCTGCGTGGTGCGCTACTCGACTCACGACGTCGGCGGCCTCAGCGAGAACGATTTCATCTGCGCGGCCAAGGCCGACGCCCTGACGGAGTGACGCCATGAACCCGAGCACGACTGCCGCCATCGCGAACCTTTCGATCCGCACATGGCCGCGCGCTGCCGCGTGCGGCGCCATGCTGCTGTCGCTCGCCCTGCTGACCGGTTGCGAAGGGCCAGTCCAGACCCCGGCGATCGCGCCGACCCAGCCGGCCGCGGTCGATACGCCGCCGCCGGTCTATCCGCCGGAACTGGCCTGCGCCGACATCGGTGGCACGGTCGGCCTGATCATGGAAATCGGCATCGACGGCAGCCCGGTCAACATCCGGATCGAAAACAGCAGTGGCCAGCCAGTGCTCGACCAGTCGGCGATGGACGCGGTCAAGGCCTGGAAATTCCGCCCCGGCACCCGCAACGGCAACCCGGTGACCACCGACCTGCGCGTGCCGGTGACCTTCGAGCCGCCGACCATGCGCCCGGACATGTGCTTCCAGTTGGACGAGCAGGGGTAAGCGGCCGGTCTTTCGCGAGGCGAATACCGTGTAGGAGCGACGTAAGTCGCGACCCGCCGAACGCTGGGGTGATGTACAGGTCGCGACTGATGTCGCTCCTACATAAGCCGGTCCAGCACGTCGAGCAGTTCCGGCGCCAGCGGCGCATTCAGCAGGTACGGGGTCTTGCCACCGTCGAGCGCGAACTCCAGCGTCGAGGCATGCAGGAACAACCGCTTCAGCCCCACCTGCTCGCGCAACCGCTTGTTGACCGCCGGATCGCCGTACTTGTCGTCGCCGGCCACCGCATGGCCGATATGCTGCGCATGCACCCGGATCTGATGGGTACGCCCTGACTCGATCCGCACCTCGCAATACGACTGCCCGCCACGTCGCTCCAGTAGCTGGAAATGGCTCAGCGACGCCTTGCCCGCCGTGCTGCCGGTGCGGACCACCTGCACGTGGCGCTCGCCACCTTGGCGCAGGCCGACATGCAGCGGTGCGTCCACGCTCATCGCCCCGTCCGGCATCCGCCCACCCAGCAAAGCGAGGTAGCGCTTGCGGAAGCCGGTGCCACCACTGCTGCCCTCGCGCATCAGCATCTGCATCTCGGTCAGCGCCGAGCGCTTCTTGGCGACGATCAACAGCCCCGAGGTGTCGCGGTCAAGCCGGTGGACCAGTTCCAGCGACTGGTTCGGGCGTAGCGACCGCAAGGTCTCGATCGCGCCGAAACTGATCCCACTGCCGCCGTGGCTGGCCACGCCCGAGGGCTTGTTCAGCGCCAGCAGCCGGGCGTCCTCGTAGACGATCGCCGCGTCCAGCGCATTCATGAACCCCGTCGGCGGCGTCGGCTTGTCTCCCGCTTCGGCGAGACGAACCGGCGGTATACGAACCTCCTCGCCGCCCTCCAGCTTTCGCTCGGCCTTGGCCCGACCGCCGTTGATCCGCACCTGTCCGGAGCGAATCAGTTTGTAAATCAGCGACTTGGGAACACCTTTCAATTGCCCCAGGAGGAAATTGTCGAGCCGCTGGCCGGCGCGGTCGTCCGGCACCCGCACGACACGGGCGCCGGTGCGGTTGTCACCGACGGGATTGGGGGCTGAATGGGTCATCCGCAAAGGGTTATCTGATACACTCGCGACGCGAGATAAGGTTTTGATTTCGCAGGGAGTTGTTCCCGTCGCCGCGCCAACACGCTGCAGCGCCGGGACGCAGGGCCAAAAGCCCGACCTGCGATTCCGGCCCGCGCCTGACCACTGTCCTCGGGACAGCCATGTTAGCAGCGACGGTCCGGCGGAACCGACCCTCGTCCGGCGGGTCAAACCGCCTGTGATGAACACGCCCCGAGCGACGCCAAGGCAGATCCTTGCTGAACGCGGTCGCCGGCCCCGAAAGTTTAGGAATGCAACAAGCAAGCGCTCCCGCGGCCCGCCGTGGTGTTGTAGCGCTGGAAAATTGTCAGGTCACGCCAGCGTGCGCAGGAACCCGCTCCCCGGAGCCACCCTGCAGCCGTCGCGAAGGCGGGACCCGGTTGTCCAGAAGCGAGACGCCAGGCGTTCCGCGCGGTTCGAGCGCGCGAGGAACGCAACAATGAAACGCATGCTGATCAACGCGACGCAGGCAGAAGAACTGCGCGTGGCGACCGTCGATGGCCAGACCCTGTACGACATCGACATCGAGCAACCCTCGAAAGAACAGACCAAGTCCAACATCTACAAGGGCAAGATCACCCGCCTCGAGCCCTCGCTCGAAGCCGCCTTCGTCGAGTACGGCGGCAACCGTCACGGCTTCCTGCCGATGAAGGAAATCTCCCGCGATTACTTCGCCGCCGGGGTCGACCACAACAAGGCCGGCCTCAAGGAACTGCTGCGCGAAGGCCAGGAAGTCGTGGTCCAGGTCGACAAGGAAGAGCGTGGCAACAAGGGCGCCGCCCTGACCACGTTCATCTCGCTGGCCGGCCGCTACATGGTGCTGATGCCGAACTCCCCGACCGCCGGCGGCGTCTCGCGCCGGATCGAGGGCGAGGACCGCGCCGAGCTGAAGAAGGCGATGGACGCGCTGGCCATCCCCGACGACATGGGCGTGATCATCCGCACCGCCGGCGTCGGCCGCGATGCCGAAGAGCTGCAGTGGGACCTCGATTACCTGCTTCAGGTATGGAAGGCGGTCGCCGAGGCCGCGCTGACCAAGCCCGCGCCGTTCCTGATCTACCAGGAGTCGCGGCTGATCATCCGCGCCCTGCGCGACTACATGCGCCCGGACATTGGCGAGATCCTGGTCGACACCGACGAGATGTACGCCGAGGCGCGCGACTTCGTCGAGCAGGTGATGCCGCACAACCTGCGCAAGCTCAAGCACTACACCGACGACGTGCCGCTGTTCAACCGCTTCCAGATCGAGTCGCAGATCGAGAACGCCTACGAGCGTGAAGTGCGGCTGCCGTCCGGCGGCGCGCTGGTGATCGACCAGACCGAGGCGCTGACCGCGGTCGACGTCAACTCGGCGCGTGCCACCAAGGGCAGCGACATCGAGGAAACCGCGTTCAACACCAACCTGGAGGCCGCCGAGGAAGTGGCCCGCCAGATGCGCCTGCGCGACCTCGGAGGCCTGGTGGTGATCGACTTCATCGACATGTCGTCCAACCGCCACCAGCGCGATGTCGAAAACCGCCTGCAGCACGCGCTCAAGCAGGACCGCGCGCGCGTGCAGGTCGGCCGCATCTCGCGCTTCGGCCTGCTCGAAATGAGCCGCCAGCGCCTGCGTCCGAGCCTGGGCGAGTCCAGCCAGCTGGTCTGCCCGCGTTGCGAGGGCCACGGCCGCATGCGCAGCGTCGAGTCGCTGTCGCTGTCGATCCTGCGCGTGGCCGAAGAGCACGCGATGAAGGAAAACACCGGGCAGGTGCTGGTACAGGCGCCGACCGAGATCGCCAACTACCTGCTCAACGAGAAGCGCCGCGCGCTGGCCGAGATCGAACAGCGCCACGACTCGCCGATCGTGATCGTCGCCGACGAGCAGCTGCTGACCCCGCATTACGAGGTCACCCGCATCCGCGACAACGAGATGGGCGAGGAAACCAGCAAGCCGAGCTACCACCGCGGTACCCCGCGCAAGCTGCCGACCCACGCGCTGACCAAGGCCCACCTGAACATCCCGGCGGCGCCGATCGTCACCAACGTCAAGCCGGCCCAGCCGGCGCCGTTGCGCGAGCCGCGCGAAGCCGCCGCCGCTGCCCCGGCCGCACTGGCGCCGACGCCGACCGTGGTCGCGCCGACCCATTCGATCGGCGTGGTCGAGCGGATCATGCGGTTCTTCCGCGGCAGCGAGTCGGCGACGACCGCCAAGCCCGCATCGGGCCCGCGTTCGCAGGACGGCCGCGGCCGCGGCGAGCGTGATCGCAATGACCGTGGCGAGCGCGGTGGCGAGCGTGGCGATCGCGGCCAGCGCCGTGGCGGCAAGCAGGCACGTGACAGCCAGCGTCGTGACGAGCCGCGCCGTGACGAGCAACGCCGCGGCAACGGTGCTGCCCCCCAGGCCCAGGACGCATCGGCGTCGGGCAAAGGTCGCGGCGGCAATCAGGGCCGGCAGAAGCAGCCCAAGCCGCAGGTCGAGGAGCGCATCGAAACTTCCGACACCGGCCACACCGAGCAGGCCACCCGCGCACCGAAGCCGCCGCGGACGCCGCGCGGCGAGCGGCCCGCGCGCGAGGCCGAGAGCCCCGTCGTTGACACCGCCGGCGCCGCGGCGGTAGCGGCTGCCGCGTCCGCTCCTGACGCCCCGGCCAGGGAGAAGGTCGCAACCGCGGCCGCTGCCGTCGCCGAAGACGCGCAGCAGTCCGCCGACAAGGCCGCGACCGCCGACAACGAGGACGAAGCCGGCGAAGGCGCCAGCCGTCGTCGTCGTGGCCGTCGTGGTGGTCGTCGTCGTCGTCGTGGCGGTGGTGGCGAACATGCGGCCGCCGAAGGCGCGTCGCCGGAAACCGCCCTGCTGGATGAAGGCGACCACGATGCCGAGGCCCAGCCGGTCGCCAGCCGGTCGCAGCCGGAGTTCGACTTCGATGACGAGGGCGCTCCGGCCGCCAAGCCGGCAAAGCCGAACCGCACGGAGGCGACTGCCCCGGAAGCCGACGCAACCAAGTCCGCTGCGACCGTGAAAGAAATGACGCCGGCCATCGCCGCGGCGGCGGCCATCCCGGCCGCGACCGTGGCGACTGCATCGGCCCCGGCCCCGGCCGCGCCCGTCGACGCCGAACCCGAGACGCCCGCGACACCAGTCGATACGGCGAACACCGCGCCTACCCCGGCCGAAGCGGCCGTCCAGGCGACATCGCCGCGCGAAGTCGGGGCCAGCATCGTCGAACCGGCCATCGTCGACGCCGAAGTGGTCGAGGACACCGTGGTGCCCGAGCCGGAACCGGTCGAGGACGCCATCGTGGTCGAGCCGTCGAACGCGCCCGAAGCGATCGAACCGGCGAAGGGCGAACCCGAGGAAATCGAGCCGGTGAAGTCCGACCGCAGCGACGACATAGAGCATGCTAGTCAGGCCCCGGTCGCCAACGAGAGCCATGGCAACGGCAAGCACCCGGCCGCCGAGCCGCGTACGGCCGGCCTGTTCGACGCCGAATCGACCTCGTCGCCGGCCGATGCCGCGGTCACCGGTCAGCACGCCGACGAGGGCGACACCGACACCAGGCAGCGCCACGACGCCTGACCGTCAAGTCACCCCGCTCGATCCCGGTCGAGCATGAAGAACGGGCCGCATCTTGCGGCCCGTTTTTTTGTCAGATCGCCAGCGCCGGCTCGATCAAGCCGTACTGTCCCAGCAACCGCGCCAGCGCGATGCTGTCGGTGATCTCCAGCTTCTCAAACATCCGCGACTTGTGCGTGTTGACCGTCTTCGCGCTCAGGCTCAGCCGTCGCGCGATCTGCTCCTGCCGTAAACCTTGCGCCAGCAGCAACGCCACCTCCATCTCGCGCGGCGACAACCCGTCGAATGGCGAAGCGTCACCATCGATCCCGGACAGCGCCAGGTGCTGGGCGATGCTGTTGGCCAGGTAGCGCCGCCCGCGGGCGACGTCGCGCACCGCGCGCAGCAGTTCCGTCGCGTCGCCGCCCTTGCCGACGTAGCCGCAGGCACCCGCCTCAAGCAATCGCCGCGGCAATGGCCCGTCCTCCAGCGCCGACACTATCACCACCCGCGTACCGCAGTCACCGCGGACCAGCCGCTCGGTCACCTCCAACCCGCTGATCCCGGGCAGGTGCAGGTCGCACAGCACCACGGCCGGCTTGAGCGCGCGGATCAGCGGCAGGGCCAGTTCGCCGGTTTCGGCGTCGCCAACCACCTCGATGTCGGTTTCACCCGACAGGATCATGCGCATGCCGGTACGGACCAGCGCGTGGTCCTCGACGATGAAAACTCTGATGGTCATTCCATTCCCCTTGCCAACACTCCTATCGCGAGGGTAAGCGGGCACCCCGGAGGGTGCAAGGCGGCACTCCACAGCGCCAGGTGGCTGGGGCACACTTGGCAATTGCCTCGATGGATACCTTCCATGCGCCCCAGCCACTGCCTCGCCCTCGCCGTTTCGCTCGGGCTGCTTGCCGCCTGCGCGCAATCGCCCAAGGACAGCACGGCGACGTCGGGTAGCGACGCACCAGTCGAAACCGTCGCCCCGGCCCCGGCCAGCGATGCCGCCAAGGCCTGGCTGGCCGACGTCGACGCGATCGCCACCGCTGCTGACAACGCTGGCCGCCGCCAGGTCATCGAGCGGCAACTGGAGTCGCTCGGCTTGGCGTGGCAGGCGATGCCGTTCGAGAGCGAGCACGGACCGGGCGAGAACCTGATCGCCGATGTCAGCGGCAATCCCGACTCGCCGCTGCTGCTGCTCGGCGCCCATTCCGATCGCGTCAGCGAAGGCAAGGGCGCCACCGACAACGCGTCCGGCAGCGCCGTGGTGCTGGAACTCGCGGAGCGGTTCAATCGGGAGCCGCTCGACAACCACCGCGTCAGCGTCGCCTTCTGGGACCTGGAGGAGCGCGGCCTGCTCGGCGCCCACGCCTTCGTCGCCAAGGGCGGCCCGGCACCTGCGCAGTACGTCAATTTCGACGTATTCGGCTGGGGCGACACCGTGTGGATGATGACCCCTGACCCCGCCCACCCGCTGGCGGCCGCCAGCCAGACCTCCGCCAACGATGCCGGCCTGCACCTGTCCGCTGGCGAGCAATACCCACCGACCGACCACCGTGCGTTCCTCAAGGCCGGTTGGCCGGCGGTGTCGTACTCGCTGGTCGGCCAGGACGAGATCGGCGCGATCCTCGCCGCCTACGCCGGCAACAAGCCCGAGGCCACGCCCAAGGTCATGCACGTGATCCACAGCGAACGCGACACGCTCGCCCAGCTCGATCCCAACGCCGCCGCCCGCGGCATCGACGCGATCGAAGCCGCATTGCGGCAGTGGGATGCCGACGCCGGAGGTTCGGGCGCCGCAGCGACCAGCAGCGATTGACCATGCGCAACCCGCTACAAGACCAGTTGTTGAAGGCCGGCCTGGTCAAGAAGAGCAAGGCTGCGCAGATCGTCCGCGAACAGACCAGGCAGCGCCACAGCAAGGCGCCGCCGACCGCCGAATCACCGAAGGTCGACGCCCGCCAGTTGCAGACCGAGCGCGCCGAACGCGACCGCGCCCTCGCCGCCGAACGCAACGCCCAGGCCCGGGTCAACGAGACCCGCGCACAGGTGCGGCAGATCGTCGAGGGCGCCAAGCTCAAGCGCGACGGCGAGATCGCCTACGCCTTCAACGACGACGGAAAGATCAAGCGCCTGCTGGTCGACGACGCGCAACGCACGCAACTGGCCAAGGGCGCGCTGGTGATCGTCCGCCACGACCACGGCCATGAGCTGATCCCCCGCCCCGCCGCCGACAAGGTCTACGCCCGCGACGCGAGCATGATCGTGCTCGACCACGCCCGCGAGACGGCGTCCGGCAGCAACGATGACGACGACGACTTCTACAAGCAGTTCGAAGTCCCCGACGACCTGATCTGGTAAGCGGCGGACCGTTTCGACGTAGATGTCCGAGCGTACATGTCCGAAAACGGCGAGCCGCGCCCCGCCGCGCATGAAATCCTTCCGGAATCCCCACCTGCCCCGGAGCACCCCATGTCCCAAGCCGCCCCCGCCGCCACCTTCCGCCGCCTCCACCAGGACGGCTTGCTACGGCTCGCCAATGCCTGGGATGCCGGCAGCGCCCGGCTGATCGAAAGCCTCGGTGCCAGGGCCATCGCCACCACCAGCGCCGGCGTGGCCTGGGCGAACGGCTACGCGGACGGCAGCCAGCTGCCGGTGCTGCGCCTGATCGATACCGCCGCCAGCATCGCCCGCGTTATCCGCGTCCCGCTCAGCGTCGATTTCGAAGACGGCTATGCCAGCGACGCGGCAACCGTTGCCGACAACGTCGCCCGCGTGATCGACTCCGGCGCGGTCGGCATCAATATCGAGGATGGCGCCGACAGCCCCGACCTGCTCGCTGCGAAGATCGAGCGGATCAAGCGCATGGCGTCGGAGCGCGGGGTCGACCTGTTCGTCAACGCCCGCACTGATGTCTACCTGCGCGGGCTCGTCGGCGAGGACCAGCGTGTCGCGGAAACCCTCGCCCGTGCGAAGCGCTATCGCGACGCCGGGACCGATGGCCTGTTCGTGCCGGGCCTGGCCGATGTCGACCAGATCGGCGAAGTGGTTGCCAGCGCGGGACTGCCTCTCAACGTGATGAGCTTGCCCGGCCTCCCAAGCGCCGCGGAACTGGAATCGCTCGGCGTGCGCCGACTGAGCGCCGGCGCCGCGATTTCGATCTCGGCAATGGGTCACGTCGCCGGGATTGCCAGCAGCTTTCTGCAAGGCGGCGACACCGCCAATCCGTCATCGGGCAAGGCGCAGGACTACGGCTCGATCAATGCGCTGTTCGACGGCATCGGGAACGGACAATAGCCACGCCACGGGCGCCGATTGCGGCGCCCTACCCTTCGGGCATGGCCGAAGGGTCCATCCACACCGCTTCCCAGACATGACCATCGGGATCGGTCAAAGCGCGGCTGTACATGAAGCCCAGGTCCTGCTTCGGATTGATGTCGCCGGTGCCACCGTGCGCGGCTGCCGCCGCATTCATCGCATCGACCGCCTCGCGATTGTCCAGCGAGAGTGCGAGCAACACCTCGCTGGCCGTCGAAGTCGGGATCGGGCGCGTGGTGAACGTGCGCCACTTGTCGTGGGTGAGCAGCATCACGTTGATCGCCTCGCTCCAGACCATGCACGCGGCGGTGTCATCGGTGAACTGCGGATTGTTGTCGAAGCCCAGCGCCTCGTAGAAGGCCATCGGGGCTGCGAGGTCGGCAACGGGGAGGTTCACGAAGATCATGCGGGTCAGGACGGGGGACCCCCGACATGTCCGATCAGCTCGGGACCGCTGGCCGCGACCAGCGAAACCGTCAACTGACCTGCACGGCGGAGATGCCGCGACGATGAACTGCTCGGTATGGCTCGAATACGTCTCGCATGAATGCCGCCTGGGTTAGCAGACCGATGGCATCGCCTTCCTTTGCTGTCTCGTCGCGGATGATCACGCCGGCTTCGACGAGAGCCTGCGGCTGCACGATGCTTGAAGTGTGGTTTGACGTCATGGAATTGCTCTCAATTGATGTCCGCCGTTCACGAACCACCGCCTACGCGAAGGCGGTAGTGGTGGTTACCGGTTGTCGAGCTGCGGTCTGATCGCTTTCAGGCCCGCCGCGTTGCGCTATCCGGCGATCCCGCCCCGCGTGAGCGCGGCGGGATCGAGCAAGCGGCGCAGTTCCTTCTCGGCCATCCGGGTCGCCTCCACTGCCACGTCCAGCACGGGCCTGCCCTCGCGGTAGGCCTGTTTTGCAATGGCCGCGGCTTTCTCGTAGCCGATCACCGGGTTCAGCGCGGTCACGAGGATCGGATTGCGTTGCAGCGCCGCGGCGATGTTGTCCCTGCGCACCTGCAATCCGGCGATGGTGTCGTCGGCCAACAGCCGCATCGTGTTGGCCAGCAGGCCGATCGAGTCGAGCAGGTTGGCCGCGATCAGCGGCAGCATCACGTTGAGCTGGAAGTTGCCGCTCTGGCCGGCAACGGTGATCGCGGCGTGGTGGCCGATCACCTGCGCGCAGATCATGCAGGTCGCCTCGGGAATCACCGGATTGACCTTGCCCGGCATGATCGAGCTGCCCGGCTGCAGCGCCGGCAATTCGACCTCGCCCAAGCCAGCCAGCGGTCCCGAGTTCATCCAGCGCAGGTCGTTGGCGATCTTCATCAGCGCCACCGCCAGCGTGTTGAGTTGGCCGGACAACTCGACGGCATCGTCCTGCGACGCCAGCCCCTCGAACTTGTTGTCGGCCGACTCGAATTTCGTGCCCGACAGTTTCGACAACGTCCGTGCCATCGCCGCGCCGAAGCGCGGGTCGGCGTTGATCCCGGTGCCGATCGCGGTGCCGCCGATCGGCAGCCGCCGCAGCCGCTTGAGGCTGTCCTCGATCCGAGCCTGCGCCGAGGCCAGTTGCGCCGACCAGGCGCCGAACTCCTGGGCGAAGGTCAGCGGCATCGCGTCCATCAAATGGGTGCGGCCGGTCTTGGTGACCTTGCCGAGCGCGCGTCCGCGGCGATCGATCGTCTGGCGCAAATGCTTGAGCGCCGGCAGCAGCGATTCGACCGTCGCCAGCTGCGCCGACACCCGCAACGCGGTCGGGATCACGTCGTTGGAACTCTGGCCGAGGTTGACGTCGTCGTTGGGATGGACACCGGCCTTGCCGCGCATGGTGCGCGAAGCCAGCGTAGCGATGACCTCGTTGGCATTCATGTTGCTGGAGGTGCCCGAGCCGGTCTGGAACACGTCGACCGGGAACTGGGCGTCGTGCTCGCCGGCGGCCACGGCCAATGCCGAACTGCGGATCGCTGCGGCGCGGTTCTTCGGCAGCAGTCCGAAACCTCCATTGACCTCGGCGGCGGCCGCCTTGACCAGCCCCAGCGCACGAATGAACTCACGCGGCATCGGCCGGCCCGAGATCGGGAAGTTCTGAACCGCGCGCTGGGTCTGCGCGCCCCACAGCGCGGCGGCGGGCACCTGCAATTCGCCCATGCTGTCGTGCTCGGTGCGGTGGTCGTGGCTGGCCATGGCGTCCTCCATCTATGTGCGAACCGAGCATACGCCCGACATTGACGCCTTCTGTAGGAGCGGCTTCAGCCGCGATCGGAAATCGTCCACCCGCGCCGACTCCAGATCGCGGCTAAAGCCGCTCCTACAACCGCTGGGAGTCCAGTCGGACCAGACCCCCACACTCGTCGGGAGCGTGCCTCGCGCTAGAATGCGCGACTGCCCCCAACACCGCGCCGCCATGCCCGCCAACGTCGAATCCCAGCTGCTCGCCCTGTCCCCGCTCGATGGCCGCTACGCCGGCAAGGTCGACCCGCTGCGACCGATCTTTTCCGAGTTCGGCCTGATCAAGGCGCGGGTCAAGGTCGAGGTCGAGTGGTTGCTGGCGCTGGCCAACGAGCCGGGCATCGAGGAACTCAAGCCGTTCTCCGAGGCCGCCACCGCACGCCTGCGCAAGCTCGCCGACGAGCTGTCGGTCGAGGACGCGGCGCGGGTCAAGGAAATCGAACGCACCACCAACCACGACGTCAAGGCGGTCGAGTACCTGATCAAGGAGCGGCTGAAGGACGACGGCGAACTCGGGCCGGCGCTGGAGTTCGTCCACTTCGCCTGCACTTCCGAGGACATCAACAACCTCAGCTACGCGCTGATGCTCAACGAGGCGCGACAGACCGTGCTGCTGCCCAAGCTCGACCAGTTGATCGAGAAGCTGCGGGCGATGGCGCACGAACACGCGGCGCTGCCGATGCTGTCGCGCACCCACGGCCAGACCGCGTCGCCGACCACCGTCGGCAAGGAACTGGCCAACGTCGTCGCCCGCCTGCGGCGCCAGGGCGAGACCCTTGCCGCGGCGCCGATGCCGGGCAAGATCAATGGCGCGGTAGGCAACTACAACGCCCACGTCGCCGCCTACCCGGACGTGGACTGGCCGGCGTTCTCGCAGCGCTTCGTGCATTCGCTCGGCCTCAACTGGCAGCCCTACACCACCCAGATCGAACCGCACGACGGCATCGCCGAGATCTGCGACGCCCAGCGCCGCATCGACACCGTGGCTATCGACCTGTGCCGCGATGTCTGGGGCTACATCTCGCTGGGTTACTTCAAGCAGTCGGTCAAGGCCGGCGAGGTCGGCAGCTCGACCATGCCGCACAAGGTCAACCCGATCGACTTCGAGAACGCCGAGGGCAACTTCGGCATCGCCAACGCGCTGTTCGAGCACTTCGCCGCCAAGCTGCCGATCAGCCGCTGGCAGCGCGACCTGACCGATTCGACCGTGCTGCGCGCACTCGGCACCGCGTTCGGCCATGCGCTGATCGGTTACGACGCGCTGCTGCGCGGCCTTGGCAAGCTGAGCGCCAATCCGGAGCGCCTCGCCGCCGACCTCGATGCCAGTTGGGAAGTGCTGGCCGAGGCCGTGCAGACGGTGATGCGTCGCCACGGCCTGCCCAATCCCTACGAGCAGCTGAAGGCGCTGACCCGCGGCCACGGCATCAACGAGGCCTCGATGCGCGAGTTCATCAACGGCCTGGACCTGCCGGCCGAGGCCCGCCAGCGGCTGCTGGAGATGACCCCGGGCAGCTACATCGGCCACGCCGAAAAGCTCGCCCGCGATATCTGATTCCCGCAACACCTCGCGCGTCCACGCCAACCGCGCGGCGCCACCCGCTTCGCGACGAACCATCGAGGAATGTCATGAGTTCCCCTCCGCGCAAGCCATCCAGGAAGTCGCCGCTCAAGGCCGGCGCGCCGGCGCTGCCGATCGAGATCGATGCCGCCGCCCTGCCGCCGCTGGGCATGCCGCCGGCCGAGTTCCTGCGCGATTACTGGCAGAAGCGTCCGCTGCTGATCCGCAACGCGTTCCCCGCTTTCGACACGCCGGATTTCATGCCGCCGATCACGCCCGAAGACCTCGCCGGCCTCGCCTGCGAGGACACCGCGCTGTCGCGGATCGTCGCCCATGAGCGTGAGCACGACAAATGGCTGCTGCGACACGGGCCGTTTCCGGAGGACATGTTCCCCGGCATGCCCGACCACGACTGGACCCTGCTGGTGCAGGACGTGGACAAGTGGGACGCCGACGTCGCCGCGCTGGTCGACGCCTTCGACTTCCTGCCGCGCTGGCGGATCGACGACATCATGGTGTCGTTCGCCGCGCCGGGCGGCTCGGTCGGCGCGCACGTCGACCAGTACGACGTGTTCCTGTTGCAGGCGCAGGGCCATCGTCGCTGGCAGATCGACGATTCGAAAGACCCGCCACTGGAGTTCCGCAACGACGTCGACCTCCGGCTGCTGCAGCGCTTCACCCCCAGCCACGACTGGGTCCTCGGCCCCGGCGACATGCTCTACCTGCCGCCCGGCGTACCGCACCACGGCGTCGCCGAGGACGCCTGCCTGACCTACTCGGTCGGCATGCGCGCGCCCGCGGCCGCCGAATTGCTGGGCGACTTCGTCGACACCCTCGCCGCCGAGGCCGACGACTCGCTGCGCTACCACGATCCCGAGCTGCAACCGCCAAGCGATCCCGCCGAGATCGACGCCGCCTCGATGGAACGCGTGGTCGAAGCACTCAACCTGCTGCGCATGAACGACCCGGAGCGTCTCGGCGACTGGTTCGGCCGTTTCATCACCGTCTACCGCAGCGCCGGCCAGGTCATGCCGGCGGCGATCGCGCCGGGCGAGGTCCCGCGCTCGCGGATCGAGATCGAATGGGACCTGCAGCAAGGCGCGAGCCTGTGGCGTCATCCGTACTCGCGCATGGCCTGGCGCAAGGCCGGTCGCGGCGCGCGGCTGTACGTCAACGGCCAGGAACACGCGTTGCCGGTGCGGGACGCCAAGCGCATCGCCAATGCCCCGACGCTCGATGGCGCGATGTACGCGACGTTGTCGGACACCGGCCGCGACATCGTGTTCGAGCTGCTGCAGGCGGGGCACTACCGCCTCGACACCGGGGACGGGGAAGAGGAATGAGCGCGCCCGCCTTCACCGTCGAAGGCGTCGCCTACGAGGCCGGCCTGCCCGACCTGCGCCGCGTCCGCGAGACTGTCTTCGTGCAGGAACAGGGCGTGCCGCTGTCGCTGGAATGGGACGAGCTCGACCCGCTGTGCCACCACGTCGTCGCCCGCGATGCCCACGGCGAGGCGATCGGCACTGGCCGCCTGACCCCGAAACACACGATTGGCCGGATGGCGGTGCTGCCCGACTGGCGCGGCCGCGGTGTCGGCGATGCGATGCTGCGCGCGCTGCTGGTCCAGGCCACCGAACTGGGTTGGCGCGAAGTGTCGCTGCATGCACAAGCGTCGGCGATCGAGTTCTATGCCCGCCACGGCTTCCTGCCGTTCGGCGAGCGCTTCGAGGAAGCGGGGATCGACCACCAGTCGATGCGCCTGCTGCCGGGCGCGGTCAATCCGGTCGAAACCCGCGAGGCGGCGATCGCCGCGGTACTCGGGGTGATCGCCGGCAGCCGCCGCCAGTTGCACGTGTACAGCCGCGAACTGGACCCCGGCCTGTTCGATGCGCCCGAGATCGTCGCCGCCCTGCGCCGCCGCGCCGTTGCCGGTGGCGAGGTCCGCGTGCTGTTGCAGGACCCGGCCGAACCGCAACGTGCGCTGGCGCCGCTGATCGGCCTAGCCCAGCGCCTGCCGAGCGCGTTCGCGTTCCGCGCGATTGAGGAACCCACCGACCGCTCCTACCCGTCCGCCTTCGTGGTCAACGACCTCGGCGGCTACTACTTCCGACCGCTCGGCCATCGTTTCGACGGCGAGACCCGGCTGGACGGCAGCGGCCGCGCGCGCCAGTTGCGTGCCAGTTTCGACCCGGTCTGGGAGCGCGCCCGCGCGTGCACCGAATACCGCGCCCTGGGGTTGTAGCCGGACCAGGCAGCGCGGACACGGACCGGGATCTGAACTGCAACGAACCCGGTTTGATCGATATTTGCGCAACGCAGCGTTTTTCCCCGGATTTACTGGCCGGCAGCCCATCCGAGAGGGCTATAATTCGGTTTCTTGAGCGCCTGAATAGCCGCCAGTCGGCTCAGTTGGGGTGCCCCGCCCTCCCATTTGAGTGCACGTTGACCATTGTGGACAGTCTCCTGAAGCAGTTCTCCCAGTCCTCGCAGCTCGGCGCCAATGCCGCCTACATCGAAGACTTGTACGAGCAGTACCTGGTCGCCCCCGACAGCGTCGGGCCCAAATGGAGAACCTACTTCGACGGCTTCAAGGGCCGCGAAGCCGGGGACATCCCGCACTCTGCGGTGATCGACAGCATCGCCGGCGCCCGCAAGCGTGCCGGCGAGACGATGGCCGCTGCCACCGGTGCCGGCGCCGGTGCCGGCGACGAGCGCGAGCGCGGGGTCGGCAAGCTGATCACCGCCTACCGGTCGCGCGGCCACCTCGGCGCCGACCTGGATCCGCTCGGCCTGCTCGAGAGTCCTCCGGCGCCAGACCTCGACCTCGGCTTCCATGGCCTGTCCGGCAACGACCTCGCCGCGGAGTTCAGCACCGGCGGCGTCGCCGGCCACGACCGGATGAAGCTCGGCGACCTGCTCGCCCTGCTCAAGGCCACCTATACCGGCCCGATCGGCGCCGAGTTCATGCACATCTCCGACGCCGGACAGCGTCGCTGGGTGTACGAGCGGCTGGAGAAGGCCGGCGGCAACTATGGCCGCACCAGCGAGGACAAGCAGCGCATCCTCGAGCGCCTGACCGCGGCCGATGGTCTGGAGCGCTACCTCGGCACCAAGTACGTCGGCCAGAAGCGCTTTTCTCTGGAAGGCGGCGATTCGCTGATCCCGCTGCTCGACACCACCATCCGCCGCGCCGGCGAGCAGGGCGTCAAGGACGTGGTGATCGGCATGGCCCATCGCGGCCGCCTCAACGTGCTGGTCAACATCCTCGGCAAGCCGCCGCGCAAGCTGTTCGACGAGTTCGAGGGCAAGTTCGAACACGTCCAGCACGACTTCGCCCACACCGGCGACGTCAAGTACCACCTCGGTTTCTCCGCCGACGTCGCCACCCCCGGCGGCCCGGTGCACCTCGCGCTGGCATTCAACCCGTCGCACCTGGAGATCGTCGACCCGGTGGTCGCCGGCAGCGTGCGCTCGCGCCAGGACCGTCGCGGCGAAGGCGGCCGCGGCCAGGTACTGCCGATCCTGATGCACGGCGATGCCGCGTTCGCCGGCCAGGGCGTGGTGATGGAACTGCTGCAGATGTCGCAGGCCCGCGGTTTCGCGGTCGGCGGGACCGTGCACATCGTCATCAACAACCAGGTCGGCTTCACCACCAGCGAGCGCCAGGACGCGCGGTCCACGCTGTACTGCACCGACGTGGCCAAGATGGTCGGCGCGCCGATCCTGCACGTGAACGGCGACAACCCCGAAGCGGTGGCGTTCTGCGCCGAGATGGCGCTGGACTTCCGCAACGAATTCGGCCGCGACGTGGTCATCGACCTGGTCTGCTACCGCCGCCACGGCCACAACGAGGCCGACGAGCCGGCGGCGACCCAGCCACTGATGTACCAGGTGATCCGCAAGCACAAGACCCCGCGCGCGCTGTACGCCGAGCAACTGGTCGCCGAGGGCGCGATCAAGGACGAGGACGCGCAGGCGGTGGTCGACGCCTATCGCGACAAGCTCGACGAGGGCGTGGTCACCACCGAGCTGGTCGAGGTCAAGCCCGACGAGTTCACCATCGACTGGTCGAAGTACCTCAAGGGCACGTTGGCCGACAAGGTCGACACTACCTTCGACCGCGCCAACCTCGACCAGTTGGCCACCGCGATCAATGCGATCCCCGACGAGGTCAAGTTGCATCCGCGCGTCGGCAAGATCTACGAGGACCGCCGCAAGATGGCCGCCGGCGAGCAGGCAGGCGACTGGGGCTTCGCCGAGAACCTCGCCTACGCGACCCTGCTGAGCGAAGGCTACAAGCTGCGCCTGGTCGGCCAGGACAGCGGCCGCGGCACGTTCTTCCACCGCCACGCGATCCTTCACGACCAGGCCACCGACGATTACTACCTGCCGCTGCGGCAGTTGGTGAAGAACCCGATCGACGTCACCATCATCGACTCGCTGCTCAGCGAGGAAGCGGTGATGGGCTTCGAGTACGGCTACTCCACCGCCGACCCACAGGTGCTCGACATCTGGGAAGCGCAATTCGGCGACTTCGCCAACGGCGCGCAGGTCGTGATCGACCAGTTCCTGTCGTCCGGCGAGGCCAAGTGGGGTCGCCTGTGTGGTCTCGTGCTGCTGCTGCCGCACGGCTACGAGGGCCAGGGCCCGGAGCACAGTTCCGCGCGTTTGGAACGCTTCCTGCAACTGTGCGCGCTCGACAACATGATGGTCTGCGTGCCGACCACGCCGGCGCAGGCTTACCACATGATTCGCCGCCAGATGCGCATGGCCACCCGCACGCCGCTGGTGGTGATGACGCCCAAATCGTTGCTGCGCCACAAGCTCGCCGTGTCGAGCCTCGACGAACTGGCCAGCGGCACCTTCCAGCACCTGATCCCGGACGCCGAAGCCGATCCGAAGAAGGTCAAGCGGGTGGTCGCGTGTTCGGGCAAGGTCTATTACGACCTGGTCGAAGACGCCCGCAAGCGCGGCGCCGAGGATGTCGCGATCGTTCGCGTGGAGCAGTTGTATCCGTTCCCACGCGAAGCGCTCGTGGCCGAGCTAAAGCGCTACTCCGCGGCCAGGGACGTGGTGTGGTGCCAGGAAGAGCCGCAGAACCAGGGCGCGTGGTACCAGATCCGCCACCACCTGACCGCGTGCCTGCAGGGCAAGCAGGCCCTGCATTACGCCGGACGTGCACGCTCGCCGTCGCCGGCCGCGGGCCACTTCGCCGACCACGTCGCCGAGCAGACCAAGCTGGTCGCCGACGCGCTGGTCAACCCGCTGCAGGGCGAGGTCTGCCCGGAGTGATCCGGCAACCCCGCCCTCCCCGATCCCGCTACCCGTTTCGCGCCCTTAAATTCATGCCATCCAGGATGCCAACCCCATGAGCACCGAGATCAAAGTTCCGGTCCTGCCCGAATCCGTTTCCGACGCGACCATCGCCACGTGGCACAAGAAGCCCGGCGACACGGTCAGCCGTGACGAGAACCTTGTCGACCTCGAGACCGACAAGGTCGTGCTCGAAGTGCCGTCACCGGTCGATGGCGTGCTCAAGGAGATCAAGTTCGACTCCGGCGCGACGGTGACCAGCGAGCAGGTGTTGGCCATCGTGGAAGCCGGCGCCGCCGCCGAGAAGCCCAAGGACGATGCCAAGAGCAAGTCCGACGCCAAGGCCGACAAGAAGAACGACGAAGCCACCACCGCCGAAGCCAAGCCGGTACAGGCCAAGGCCGAAGCCGCCAAGCCGGCGTCGAAGTCGGCCGCCGGCAACGACCTGCCGCCAGGCGCGCGCTTCACCGCCGCGAAGGAAGGCATCGACCCGTCGCAAGTCGAAGGCACCGGCCGTCGTGGCGCGGTGACCAAGGAAGACCTGCTGAACTACGCGAAGAACGCCGGCGTCGGCAAGGCCGGCGGCAACCGCGCCGAGGAGCGCGTGCCGATGACCCGCATGCGCGCGCGCATCGCCGAGCGTCTGATGCTGTCGAAGAACTCGACCGCGATGCTGACCTCCTCCAACGAGGTCAACATGAAGGCCGTCATGGACATGCGCAAGGCGCAGGGCGAGGCGTTCAAGAACGCCTACGGCATCAAGCTCGGCTTCATGAGCTTCTTCGTCAAGGCCGCCGCCAATGCGCTGCAGCGCTACCCGCTGGTCAACGCCTCGGTCGACGGCAACGACATCATCTATCACGGCTATTCCGACATCTCGATTGCGGTGTCGACCGACAAGGGCCTGGTCACGCCGGTGCTGCGCAACGCCGAGTCGATGGGTTTCGCCGAGGTCGAGCAGGCCATCGACGGCTACGCCAAGGCGGCGCGCGAAGGCGGCCTGAAGCTGGAAGACCTGCAGGGCGGCACCTTCACCATCACCAACGGCGGCACCTTCGGTTCGCTGTTCTCCACGCCGATCATCAACCCGCCGCAGTCGGCCATCCTCGGCATGCACGCGATCAAGGAGCGCGCAATCGTCGAGAACGGCCAGGTCGTCGCCGCGCCGATGATGTACATAGCGCTGAGCTACGACCACCGCATCATCGACGGCAAGGACGCGGTGCTGTTCCTGGTCGACATCAAGAACCAGCTCGAGAACCCGCACCGCATGCTGCTGGGCATGTAATTGCCCGACGAAGCCCCGCCATGCGCGGGGCTTTACGCAACGAGCCACAAGGATCATTGAAATGAGCGAACAGCAGAACTTCGACGTCGTCGTGATCGGTGCCGGCCCGGCCGGTTACCACGCGGCGATCCGCGCCGCCCAGTTGGGCCTGAAGACCGCGTGCATCGATGCCGCGCTCGGCAAGGACGGCAAGCCGGCCCTCGGTGGCACCTGCCTGCGCGTGGGCTGCATCCCGTCCAAGGCGCTGCTCGATTCCTCGCGCCAGTTCTGGAACATGGGGCACCTGTTCGGCGACCACGGCATCAGCTTCAAGGATGCGCAGATGGACGTCGGCCAGATGGTCGGCCGCAAGGACAAGATCGTGAAGCAGTTCACCGGCGGCATCGCGATGCTGTTCAAGGCGAACAAGGTCAGCGCGTTCTACGGCTTCGGCACCCTGCACAAGGGCAACGTGGTCAAGGTGAAGCAACACGACGGCTCGGAAGTCGAGCTGAAGGGCACCAACGTCATCATCGCCGCCGGCTCGGATTCGATCGAACTGCCGTTCGCCAAGTTCGACGGCGAGACCATCGTCGACAATGCCGGCGGGCTCGACTTTACCGAGGTCCCCAAGCGCCTCGGCGTGATCGGCGCCGGCGTGATCGGTCTGGAACTGGGCAGCGTGTGGAAGCGCCTGGGCAGCGAGGTCACGATCCTCGAAGCCCTGCCCGACTTCCTCGCCGCGGCCGACGCCGAGGTCGCCAAGACCGCTGCCAAGGAATTCAAGAAGCAGGGCCTGGACATCAAGCTCGGCGCCAAGGTCTCCAAGGCCGAGGTCAAGACGAAGGGCAAATCCAAGGAAGTGCACCTGACCTACACCGACAAGGACGGCGAACAATCGATCGTGGTCGACAAGCTGCTGGTCGCGGTGGGCCGCAAGGCCGCCAGCAAGAACCTGCTGGGCGACGGCACCGGCGTCAAGCTCGACGACCGCGGCCGGATCGAGGTCGACGAGCATTGCCACACCGGCGTCGATGGCGTCTGGGCGGTCGGCGACTGCGTGCGCGGCCCGATGCTCGCGCACAAGGGTTTCGAGGAAGGCATCGCGGTCGCCGAGTTGATCGCCGGCCTGCCGGGCCACGTCAACCTCGACACCATTCCGTGGGTGATCTACACCGAGCCGGAAATCGCTTGGGTCGGCCAGACCGAGCAACAGCTCAAGGAAGCCGGCGTGCCGTACAAGACCGGCAGCTTCCCGTTCGCGGCGATCGGTCGTGCGGTCGCGATGGGCGAGCCGGCCGGCTTCGTCAAGGTGATCGCGCACGAGGAAACCGACCGCGTGCTCGGCCTGCATCTGGTCGGCGTCGGCGTGTCCGAGCTCGTGCACGAAGGCGTGCTGACGATGGAGTTCAACGGCTCGGCCGATGACCTCGCCCGCATCTGCCACGCCCACCCGACCTTGTCGGAGGCGATCCACGACGCCGCGATGGCCGTCAGCAAGCGCGCAATCCACAAGGCGAACTGATAGACAGCGCTCCCATTCGTCGGGATCCTTGCGGCCGCTCCGGTGCGTCGTGCCTTGACGCGCGCGCCGGAGAAGGCCCTGCATGACGATCCCCGAAATCAACCATAACCCTGCGTGGACGCTGGCGGTTCCGCTGGCGAGCGTCCTGATCCTGCTGCTGTCGTGGCTGGCGCCGGGGCTGCCGGGTCTTGTACCGCTGCTGGTCGTGGGGCTCGGCGGCAGTGTCATCGCCTCCGTCCACCATGCGGAAGTCATCGCCCACCGCGTCGGCGAGCCGTTCGGCACGATCGTGCTCGCCCTCGCGGTCACGGTGATCGAGGTCGCGCTGATTGTCTCGATGATGCTTTCCGGCGGCGAGGCCACCAGCGCGCTTGCCCGCGACACCGTGTTCGCCGCGGTGATGATCATCCTCAACGGCATCATCGGCCTCAGCCTGCTCGCGGGCGGGCGACGCCATCACGAACAGGGCTTCGGCCTGAAGGGCGTTTCCGCTGGGCTGGCCACGCTGACCGTGATCGTCATGTTCACCCTGGTCCTGCCCAACTACGCGACCAGCGTGTCCGGCCCGGCCTTCACGTCCAGCCAGCTGATTTTCATCGCGATCGCCACGTTGGTGCTGTTCGGCGGCTTCACCTTCATCCAGACCGTGCGGCACCGCGAATACTTCCTGCCCGCCGATGACGATGGCGGTGGCAACCCGGACGAGCACGCGGAACCGCCAACCAACCGCGAGGCGCTGGCCAGCCTAGGAATGCTGCTGGTGGCGCTGGTCGCGGTGGTTCTGAGCGCCAAGGGCATCTCGCCGTCCATCGAGTACCTGCTCGACGTCCTGGGCGCGCCCGCGGCCACGCTCGGCATCCTCATCGCCGGCATCGTGCTGTTGCCGGAGGGCGTCGCCGCGGTGCGCGCCGCCATCCACAACCGTCTCCAGACCAGTCTCAACCTCGCCATCGGCTCGGCCATCGCCAGCATCGGGCTGACCGTGCCAACCGTGGCGGTGCTGTCGCTCGCGATGGGGTGGCCGCTGGTGCTCGGGCTCGACGACAAGTCGATGCTGTTGCTGGTGATGACCCTGTTCGTCGCCTCGCTGTCGCTTCGTACCGGTCGCACCAATATCCTGCTCGGGCTGGTCCACCTGGTGATGTTCGCGGCCTATCTCTTCCTCAGCTTCGTGCCCTGAGTTGCCTGACATGCGTTCGATCTGCGTCTACTGCGGCTCCAATCCCGGGTCCAACCCGCTCTACGCCGAACGCGCTACCGCGCTGGGCACGCGTCTCGCAGACCAAGGCACCGCGGTGGTCTACGGCGGCGGCAACGTCGGACTGATGGGGGTGGTTGCCGATGCGGCGCTGGCCGCGGGCGGCGAGGTCATCGGCGTGATCCCGGAGCAGCTGGTCGGCTGGGAAGTCGCGCACACCGGCCTGACCCGGCTCGAGGTGGTCGCCAACATGCACGAGCGCAAGGCGCGCATGTTCGATTTGTCGGACGGCTTCGTCGCCCTGCCCGGCGGTTTCGGCACGCTAGACGAGATGTTCGAGATGCTGACCTGGCGCCAGCTCGGAATCGGCGACAAGCCCTGCGCGTTCCTCGATGTCGCGGGCTTCTTCGAACCGCTGGTCGCGATGATGGACCGCATGGTCGACGAGCGCTTCCTGCATGCCGACCAGCGCCGCGACCTGTGGCATGGCGAGGACATCGCGGCGATGCTGGCGTGGATGCAGGACTACCAGCCCGCACGCGCGGACAAGTGGCTCGACGAAAGGCGCCGCAGCGACATGCGCTGAACCGGCGTATCGCGCAAAATGGGCGTTCACCTCCAGCCGGGACCGCCTCCGATGACCGTACCCGCCGCGTTCAACGCCTTCCGCATCCATGACGATGACGCGGGTTACCGCAGCGGCATCGAGTCCATCTCCCTCGACGACTTGGCCCCGGGCGAAGTCGTCATCAAGACCGCCTACTCCTCGATCAACTTCAAGGATGCGCTGGCCGGCACCGGCGAAGGCAAGATCCTGCGCCGCTTCCCGCTGGTCGGGGGCATCGATGTCGCCGGCCACGTGGTCGCGTCCACCGACCCGGAATTCCGGGAAGGCGACGCGGTCCTGGTCACCGGGTGTGGCCTGAGCGAAACCCGCGACGGCGGCTACAGCGAGTACGCGCGGCTTGAAGCCAGGTGGGCCATTCCCCTGCCCTCCGGCCTCAGCCTTCGCGAAAGCATGATCCTCGGCACCGCCGGTTTCACTGCAGCGCTGGCACTGCACCGCATGCTGGACAACCGGCAGACGCCCGACCTCGGCCCGTTGGCTGTCACCGGCGCCACCGGCGGGGTCGGCTCGCTCGCGGTCGACATCTTCAGCCGCGCCGGCTTCGAGGTCGCCGCGATCAGCGGCAAGGCCGACCAGCACGACTACCTGAAATCGATCGGCGCCTCGCAGGTGCTCGGCCGCGACGCCCTGGCGACCACCCGGCCGCTGGAGTCCGGCCGCTTCGGCGGTGGCCTCGACAACGTCGGCGGCCCGATGCTCGCCAGCCTGCTCGCTCAGACCGCGCCCTATGGCAACGTCGCCAGCGCCGGCCTGGCCGCATCGCACGACCTCAATGCCACCGTGATGCCTTTCATCATCCGCGGCGTGTCTTTGTTGGGCGTGGCCTCGGCCGGTACCGCGCGCGACATCCGCGAAGCCGTTTGGCAGCACCTCGCCAGCGACTGGAAGCCCGCGCACCTGGACCGCATCTGCACCCGCGAGGTGCCGCTGGCACGGTTGCCGGAGGTTTTCCCGACCATGCTCGCCGGGGGCTCGCTGGGTCGCAGCATCGTCACTTTCGGATAAACGCGTCCCCCGTTTGCGGGGACGCCGGCTGCGGCTACAATCGATCCGGTTGCTCGACGCGATTTTTCAGGGGAAGAGACATGGCGCGTATTCTGATCGTCGACGATTCGCCGTCCCAGTTGATGGGCATCCGGCGCATCGTCGAGAAGCTCGGCCATGAGGCGGTCACCGCCGAGGACGGCGCCGCCGGTGTCGAGGCCGCCAAGCGCGAACTCCCCGACCTCGTGCTGATGGACGTGGTGATGCCGAACCTCAACGGTTTCCAGGCCACCCGCTCGATCTGCCGCGGCGACACCACCAAGCACATCCCGGTGGTACTGGTGACCACCAAGGACCAGGAAACCGACCGCGTCTGGGGCATGCGCCAGGGCGCGAAGGCCTACATGACCAAGCCGTTCGACGAGAACGAGCTTGCCGAGGTGATCGGGCAGTTGTTGCCCGGCTGATTACGCCCGGCGCCAACCGTCACCGAACGCATCACGCATCGCCTCGTAGGCGGCGCGCTGTGCATCGCTCTGCGGATTCGGCGCCAGCACCTCCAGCTCGACGATCTGGTCGCCGTCCGCAGGATTGCCGGGCAGGCCGCGGCCGCGCAGTCGCAGCTTGCGCCCGGCCTCCGAGTTGGCCGGTATCTTCAACTCCACCGCTCCGCCCAGGGTCGGCACGCTGACCGTGGCGCCCAGCGCGGCTTCCCACGGCGCCACCGGCAACATGTGGATCACGTTGCGGCCATCGACCTCGAACTGCGGGTGCGCCGCATACTCGACCTCCAGCAGCAGGTTGCCGCCGTTGTTGCCCAGCCCCGCCAGGCGGATCACCTGCCCTTCGCGCACGCCCTTGGGCACGCGCACATCCAGGGTCTTGCCATTGAGGCCGATGCGCACGCTGTCGCCGGAGTAGATGGTTTCCAGCGGCACCGCCAGCTTGGCGCGGGTGTCCGCGGGCCCGCGTGGACCCGGCCGGGCGCCGGAATGCGCACCGTACCCGGCTGCCCCGGGGCCGCCGCGTCCACGGCCGAACATGCTTTCGAAGAAATCGCTGAAACCGCCACCGGCGCCACCGCCGGCGAAGATCTCCTCGAAGTCGACGCCGCCATGGCCCGCGCCGAAGCCGCCCGGCGGTGGCTGCACGTCGTCGCCGGGCCGGTAGCCGCGCGCGCGCAACTGGTCGTAGGCCGCGCGCTTGTCCGGATCGCGCAGCGCCTCGTAGGCCTCGTTGACCGCCTTGAACCGCTCCTCGGCCCCGGCTTCCTTGCTGACATCCGGATGGTACTTGCGCGCCATCCGACGGTAGGCCGTCTTGATCTCGGCATCGCCGGCGCTCGGCTCGACGCCGAGGGTTTCGTAATAGTCCTTGAACTGCATCGATCACTCCAGGAGGCGTACCGCTCGGCACGCCGGGCAAACAGGGGCGCAATGGCGCCTCGCCACAAGGGTAGCAAGCCGCTGCGTTGACACATTGTTTAAACGATACCCAATAGACTGCCCGCCCACACAGGAGAATTCCATGACCATCCAGGTTGGCGAGCGCCTGCCCGAAGTTCCGTTGCAGCGCATCAGCGACGGCGTTGAAACCGTCGATACCCGGGCATTGTTCGGCGAAGGCAAGGTGGTGATCTTCGCCGTGCCGGGCGCGTTCACCCCCACCTGCTCGGAACGGCATCTTCCCAGTTTCGTCGAGCATCTGTCGCAGTTCCGCGACAAGGGCATCGAAGTGGCTTGCGTGTCGGTCAACGACCCCTTCGTGATGCAGGCCTGGGGCAAAAGCCAGGACGTGCCCGAGGAGCTGATGATGCTCGCCGACGGCAATGCCGAGTTCACCCGCGCACTGGGCCTGGAACTGGACGCCAGCGGCTATGGCATGGGCACCCGGGCCAAGCGTTTCGCGCTGTACGCCGAGGATGGCGTGGTCAAGCAATTGCATGTCGAGGCGCCCGGCGAGTACCGGGTGTCGTCGGCCGAGCATGTGTTGGCGCAACTGCCGTAAGCGAGGCGCCTAGTGTAGGAGCGACGTAAGTCGCGACCTGTACATGGCTTCGATTATTCGACGCATCGCGTTCAACTCCCTCTACAAATGAGGTACAGGTCGCGACTTACGTCGCTCCTACACCCGTCGCATAGCAGAACGCCGCCTTGAAGGGCGGCGTTCTGCTAGGTCCGTATGCGACCCTACTCCTGCGGCTCGGCCGCCGCGCCACTTGGGCCGGCAGTATCCACCGGCATCGCGGTATCGACCACGACGTCACCCAGGTTCTCGGAATCGGCATCGTCGTCCAGCGACGCATCCAGCCGTTCGATCGCCTGCAAGGTCTCGTCCGCGGCCAACCGGATCAGGGTCACGCCCTGGGTGTTGCGGCTGACCTGCGAGATTTCCGAGGCGCGCGTCCGCACCAGGGTGCCGCCATCGGAAATCAGCAGCACCTCGTGGTGCTCGCTGAGCTGGATCGCGCCGACCAGCTGGCCGTTGCGCTCGCTGGTCTTGATCGCCAGCACGCCCTGGGTGCCGCGGCCCTTGCGCGGGTAGTCGGCTTCCGGGGTGCGCTTGCCGTAGCCGCGCTCGCTGGCGGTGAGGATGTCGCCGTCGCCCTCGACCACGATCAGGCTGACCACCTTGGCGCCCTCGCCCAGGCGCATGCCGCGCACGCCGGTGGCGGTACGGCCCATCGGTCGCACGGTGTCGCCGGCGAAACGCACCGCCTTGCCTTCGCTGGAGAACAGCATGATGTCGCGGGTGCCGTCCGACAGCGCGACGCCGATCAGCGCGTCGCCCTCATCCAGGTTGATCGCGATCTTGCCGCGTTGCAGCTGGTAGGCGTACTCGGTCAGAGGGGTCTTCTTGACGGTGCCGTTGCGGGTCGCGAAGAACACGAAATGGTCGTTGTCGTACTCGCGGACCGGCAACACCGCCTGCACCTGCTCGCCCTCCTCCAGGCGCACCCAGTTGATGATCGGGCGACCGCGCGCGTTCGGACCGGCATCGGGCAACTGGTGCACCGGCAGCCAGAACACGCGGCCGGCGCTGGTGAAGGTCAGCAGGGTGTCGTGGGTGTTGACCAGCCACAGGCGGTCGATGAAATCCTCGTCCTTGGTCGACGCCGCGTTGCGACCGCGGCCACCGCGCTTCTGTGCCCGGTAGCTGCTGACCGGCTGGCGCTTGGCGTAGCCGGCGTGCGACAGGGTCACGACCACGTCCTCGGGCGCGATCAGGTCGAGGATGTCGAGATCCTCCTCGCTCTGGCGGATCTCGCTGCGGCGCTCGTCACCGAACTCGGCCTTGATGTTCTCGAGCTCGGTGCGGATCACGTCGAGCAGCACGTTCGGATCCTCGAGGATCTCGATCAGGCCGCGGATGGTCTCCAGCAGCAGCTTGTATTCGTCGGTCAGCTTCTCCTGCTCCAGCCCGGTAAGGCGGTGCAGGCGCATCTCGAGGATCTGCTGGGCCTGGGTCTCGGTCAACTGGTAACGGCCATCGATCAGGCCGACACCCTTGGGCAGGTCTTCCGGACGCGAAGCCTCGGCACCGGCAGCACCCAGCAGCGCGCCGACCAGCCCCGGCTCCCAGGTCTTGGCAAGCATGCGCTCGCGCGCCTCGACCGGGTTCGCCGAGGTCTTGATCAGCTCGATCATCTCGTCGATGTTGGCGAGCGCGACGGTCAGGCCCTCGAGGATGTGGGCGCGGGCACGGGCCTTGCGCAGGTCGAAGATCGTGCGGCGGGTCACCACCTCGCGGCGGTGGCGGACGAACGCTTCCAGCACCTGCTTGAGGTTTAGCAACTGCGGGCGGCCCTCGACGATCGCCACCATGTTGATGCCGAACACCGAGCCCATCTGGGTCTGCTGGTACAGGTTGTTGAGCACCACGTCGGCCGAGTCGCCGCGCTTGACCTCGATGTAGATGCGCATGCCGTCCTTGTCGGACTCGTCGCGCAGCTCGCTGATGCCCTCGAGCTTCTTTTCCTTGACCAGCTCGGCGATCTTCTCGATCAGCCGCGCCTTGTTGACCTGGTACGGGATCTCGGTGACCGCGATCGCCTCGCGGCCGTTGTCGGCGACCTCGATCTCGGCGCGCGCGCGCATCCGCACCCGGCCGCGACCGGTTCGATAGGCATTGATGATCCCCGAGGTGCCGTTGATGATGCCGGCGGTCGGGAAGTCCGGGCCGGGGATGTATTCCATCAGCCCGTCGATGTCGATCTCGGGGTTGTCGATCAGGGCTATGGTCGCGTCGATCACCTCGCCCAGGTTGTGCGGCGGGATGTTGGTCGCCATGCCGACCGCGATGCCGGCCGAACCGTTGACCAGCAGGTTCGGCACCCGGGTCGGCATGACTGTGGGCTCGAGTTCCTTCTCGTCGTAGTTGGGCTGGAAGTCGACGGTTTCCTTGTCGATGTCGGCCATCAGCTCGTGGGTGAGCTTGGACATCCGCGCTTCGGTGTAACGCATCGCCGCGGCGGAGTCGCCATCGACCGAACCGAAGTTGCCCTGGCCGTCGACCAGCAGGTAGCGCAGCGAGAACGGCTGCGCCATGCGCACCAGCGTGTCGTAGACCGACTGGTCGCCGTGCGGGTGGTACTTACCGATGACGTCACCGACGATACGCGCCGACTTGTAGTACGGCTTGTTGGCGTGCGCCCCGAGCTCGTTCATCGCGAACAGCACGCGCCGGTGGACCGGCTTGAGTCCGTCCCGAACGTCCGGGAGCGCGCGGCCGACGATTACGCTCATGGCGTAATCGAGGTAGCTGCGACGCATCTCGTCTTCGAGGTTTACCGGGATGATTTCCTTGGCGAGTTCGGCCATCGGGTTTCCGTCTTGGGCAAGGTCGATGCTGCTCCCGGAAGCACTCGGAAAGCCGCATGGCGGCTGCGTTCCGGAGCGATTTCGAGGCAGATGAAAAAGACGTGAAATGATAGCACGGAACGGGGGTTCACCGCACCCCGATTTCCACGCAGAAACAATAGCTTAGGCGGTTTTTTCGGCCCATGCGGAAGCGTCGTCCGCACCCCGCGCGAAATCAGGCCCCAAATGCCTCGCGCATCGCCGCGGCATCGGGGTTCTCGATCACCCCCCGCTCGGTCACGATCGCGTCGATCAACTCGTGCGGGGTGATGTCGAACACCGGGTTCCAGGCACCGATGTCGGCCGCCGCGGTGCGCGTGCCGCCGATGCCGAACAGCTCGCCCGGGTCGCGTTCCTCGATGTGGATCAGGTCGCCGGACGCGGTGTCCATGTCGACCGTCGACGACGGCGCGGCGACCATGAACTTGACGCCGTGGTGGCGCGCCGCGATCGCCAGCTGGTATGTACCGATCTTGTTGGCGACGTCGCCGTTGGCGCAGATGCGATCGGCGCCTACGACCACCCACTGCACCTTGCCGGACTTCATCAGGTGCGAGGCGGCGGCGTCGGCGATCAGGGTCGGGGTGATGCCGTCCTGCTGCAGTTCCCACACGGTCAGGCGTGCGCCCTGCAGCCAGGGGCGGGTCTCGCCGGCGAACACCTCGTCGATGCGGCCCTGGGCGACGCCGGCGCGGATCACGCCGAGCGCGGTACCGAAGCCGGCGGTGGCCAGCGAGCCGGTATTGCAATGGGTCATGACGTTGCTGCCGGGCTCGATTAGCGCCGCGCCGAGCGCACCCATGCGGCGATTGGCGGCGAGGTCCTCGTCGGCGATCGCGCGGGCTTCGTGTTCGAGCACGTCGCGCCAGTCGCTGCCGGCCGCGGCCAATGCCCGACGCATGCGTGCCAGAGCCCAGGCCAGGTTGACCGCGGTCGGCCGGGCGGCGTTGAGGTGAGCGATGGCAGGGTCGAGCCGGGCTGCCGCTTCGGCGCCGTCCGCCGCCTCGATGTCGCGGGCGGCCAGCACCACGCCCCAAGCCGCGGCAATGCCGATCGCCGGTGCGCCGCGGACGGTCAATGCCTGGATCGCGTCGGCGACGGCCTCGCTGGTGTCGCAGACGACGTACTCG
Organism: Novilysobacter erysipheiresistens; assembly: GCF_036663935.1. Classification (NCBI taxonomy): domain Bacteria; kingdom Pseudomonadati; phylum Pseudomonadota; class Gammaproteobacteria; order Lysobacterales; family Lysobacteraceae; genus Novilysobacter; species Novilysobacter erysipheiresistens. Next base: position 541,842 of record NZ_JAXGFP010000001.1, on the reverse strand, counting down.
ACCTCGAACGGCAGCTTGCGCTGGTCCAGCAATTCAAGCGCGTCGCCGGTCCAGCGGATCGGGCGGATGCGGTCGTAGCGGTCGAAGTCGATAGTGTCGGTCATGTGGGCGATTCTAAACGAGCGGGCAGCGCTCCTTTAGCCTCCGAGCTTTTGTAGGAGCGGCTTTAGCCGCGATCGGCAATCGGCGCGGGCGAACGGTTCCAGATCGCGGCTAAAGCCGCTCCTACAAGAGCCCCGAACATGACGGCTCCCCCTGATGCGGCCAGGCCCGGTCAGGCACGGAAGAAATCGAAGGCGAGTACGTCGGCGATGCGGTCAGTTTCCAGCATCGCCATCATCAGACGATCGACGCCGAGGGCGACGCCGGCGCAGTCCGGCACGCCTGCGGCCAGGCCGGCCAGCAGCCGCGCATCGGTCGGAGGCACCACATCGCCACGCTGCGCGCGCCGCTCGCCGTCGCGTTCGAAACGCGCACCCTGCTCCGCCGCATCGGTCAGCTCGTGGTAGCCATTGGCCAATTCCAGCGGACCGAGGTACAGCTCGAAGCGCTCGGCAACCGGCATGCCCTCACCGTCGCCGCTCAGCCGCGCCAAAGCGCATTGGCTGGCCGGGTAATCGTGGATCGCCAGCATGCGATCGCTGCGGAACTGCGGTTGCAGGCGATGCGTCATCAGCAAATCGAGCCAGTCGTCGCGAGTCAGACCTTGCGGGTCGATCGCGATATCGCCCAATTGATTGCGCAGTTGCTCCTCGCTGGAAGTCATCGGATCGATGCCGAGGCGTTCGCGGTAGAGGTCGCGATAGCTGGTCTGCTCCAGTCGCGCTTCACGTCCGACCAGCGCCAGCGCGGCATTCACCAGCGCCGCGGTTTCCTCGACCAGTTGCCGGTGGTCCCAGCCGACCCGATACCACTCGAGCATCGTGAACTCGGGGTTGTGGCGACCGCCGGCCTCGCCGTCGCGGAACACCCGGCCCAGTTCGTAGCAATCGCCGAACCCGGCCGCGAGCAGGCGCTTGAGTGGGTATTCGGGCGAGGTGCGCAGCCAGCGCGTGCGCGGGGCGCCGTCGGTGCGGCCGCTGAACTGCAGCGAAAACGAGGCGATGTTGGGTTCGGTGTTGCCGGCGACCGACATCACCGGCGTCTCGACTTCGGTGACGTTGCGCTCGGCGAAGAAGTTGCGGATGCGGGCGTTGACCGCGGCGCGCAGGCGCAGGGCGTCGAAGCTTGCCGCGGGTCGCCAATCGGGGGTCATGGCTGGGATGAGGCCCGATGTAGGAGCGACGTGAGTCGCGAACGCGCAGTGAACAGGGAGGTCAGTGGGTCGCGACTCACGTCGTTCCTACATGGGGTGGTGCCGGTCATTCGTGCTGGCCGAGGAAATCGAGCAGCCTGGCCTCGCCCCACACCTCGACGCCGAGTTCCTCGGCTTTCGCCAGCTTGGAGCCGGCCGCCTCGCCGGCGACGACGAAGCTGGTCTTCTTCGACACGCTGCCGGCCGCCTTCGCGCCAAGCGCCTCAAGCCGCGTCTTGGCTTCGTCGCGGGTCATCGCCGACAGGGTGCCGGTGAGCACGACGGTCTGGCCGTCGAGCGGACCGGAGGGGGCGGTGTCCATCGACGGAACGATCGCGTCCAGCCGTGCAAGCGCCCTGCCCGATTCGGCCAGCAGGTTGGCGTTGTCCGCGTCCTCCAGCCAAGTGGCGAATGCCGTCGCGGTCTCGGCCGGCAAGCCGGCCGTGAGCAGGTTGTGCTGCTGGGCCGCGCGCACGCCGGCCGTCGCGTCCTGCGGGTCGGGGCTCGGGAACGCCGCCGCCAACTGTTCGGCCCGGATCCGGGTGAGCCTGGGGATTTCCAGGTCGACCAGCAACGTCGCCAAGCCGAGGCTCTCGCGCAGCTTCGGGGATGGCGGGTGGGTGTCGGTGATGCTCACCTCGCGCGCCAGCAGGTCGTCGATCACCTGCTGGTTGCCGGGCTGGTCGAGGAAGTGCCCGATCGCGCGGGCGACTTCGCCGCCGATGTCGGGCACCCGTTTGAACAGTGGCCACGGCAGGTGGCGGATCAGTTCAAGGTCGCCGAACCATGCCGCCAATGCCTTCGCCGTGCTTTCGCCGACGTGCTCGATCCCGAGCGCGTACAGGAAGCGCTCCAGCGTGGTGTTGCGGCTGCGGTCGATCGCCTCGATCAGGTTCTCCGCCCAGCGCGTGGCGACCTTGCCGGCCTTGACGGTCTCCGGCGTGGTGCCGTCGCGCTCGTCGGCCCGCTGCTTCATTTCCAGCAGGTCGTCGAGCGTGAGCCGGTACAGGTCGGCGACCGACTGCACATAGTCCAGGTCGGACAGGGCCGCGATGAAGCGCTCGCCGAGCCCGTCGATATCCATTGCCCGGCGCGAGGCGAAATGGCCCATCGCCTCCTTGCGTTGCGAGGCGCAGGTGAGTTCGCCCGAGCAGCGCCAGACCACCGCGCCTTCCTCGCGCACGATCTCCGATCCGCAGACGGGGCAGGCTTCCGGCATCCGCCATTCGGGCGCATCGGGGCGGCGCTGGTCGGGCAATACCCGCACCACTTCCGGGATCACGTCGCCGGCGCGACGCACGACCACGGTGTCGCCGACGCGCACGTCCAGCCGCGCGACCTGGTCGGCGTTGTGCAGGGTCGCGCGGGTCACGGTGACGCCGCCGACGTGCACCGGCTGCATCAGCACCCAGGGCGTGACCGCGCCGGTGCGGCCGACGTTGACCTCGATCGACTCGACCACGGTGGTCTGTTCCTGCGCCGGGAACTTGTGCGCGATCGCCCAGCGCGGGGCGCGCGAGACGAAGCCCATCTCGCGTTGCGCGTCGAAGTCGTCGAGCTTGTAGACCACGCCGTCGATGTCGAACGGCAGGCGGTCGCGACGCTCGCCGATGCGGCGGTAGTAACCGAGCAGGCCGTCGACGCCGGTGACGACGTCGCTCTCGGCGCTGACCGGCAGGCCCCAGTTGCGCAGTTGCTTCAGCGTTTCGGAATGGCTGTCGGGCAGCTCGCCGCCTTCGACCAGGCCGATCGCATACGCATAGAACGCCAGCGGCCTTTGCGCGGTGAGGCGCGGGTCGAGCTGGCGCAGCGAACCGGCGGCGCCATTGCGTGGATTGGCCAGCACCTTGCCGCCTTCGGCCAGCATGCGCTCGTTGTAGCGCTTGAAGCCGGCGAGCGGCATGTAGACTTCGCCGCGCACTTCCAGCACCTCGGGCCAGCCTTCGCCGCGCAGTGTCAGCGGACCACGCTCGTTTGTCCCGCCGCGCAAGCGCAGCGGGATTGCCTTGACCGTACGCAGGTTGGCGGTGACGTCCTCGCCGGTGGCGCCGTCGCCGCGGGTCGCGCCCTGGACGAAGCGGCCGTGCTCGTAGCGCAGGCTGATGGCGAGGCCGTCGAGCTTGGGTTCGACCGAGAACGTCGGGGCTTCGACACCGAGCTTCTGCTCGATCCGGCGGACGAAGTCGGCAACTTCATCGTCGCTGAAGGCGTTGCCCAGCGACAGCATCGGGATCGCGTGGCGCACCGGGGCGAACGCGCCCGATGGCGCGGCGCCCACGCGCTGGGTCGGCGAATCAGGGCTGGCCAGTTCCGGATGCGCGGCCTCCAGCACATCGAGCTCACGCAGCAGGCGGTCGTACTCGGCGTCGGGGATCAACGCGTCGTCGAGCACGTGGTAGCGGTAATTGGCGTCGTCGAGCTGGCGGCGCAGGTCGGCGATGCGGGTGGCTGGGTTGGCGGTCACGGTTGGCCTGCCCGGTTAAAACCAAGAAAGATCGGGCTTTTATAGGAGCGGCTTCAGCCGCGATCGTGAGTCGGCGCGCGGCGGACGGTTTCAGATCGCGGCTGAAGCCGCTCCTACAGAAGCAGGTACGACGCTTACCAGCGCGTCGGCTTGCTCAACGGCGGCGCTTCGCGCTGGCGGTCATAGGCGCGCAGGTCGTCGCGGATCTGGCCGATGCGCTGGCGGCCGAGTATCTCGCGCTGCTCGTCGAGTACGATGCCGCCGAGCAGTTCGGCCATGCGTTCGGCGGTCGGCAGCATGGTTTCCCAGGCATCGAGCGCGGGCACCGGCGCCGGCAGGGTCAGGAAGAACGCGATCGCCGGGGTCTGCAGCGACTGGATGTCGGCCATGTCGAAGTTGCCCGGCTTCAGGATGTTGGCCACGCTGAACACCGGGCCGCGCTCGGGATGGTGCTCGACCAGCCGGTGGAACACGCCCATGTAGCCATAGACCAGGCCGGCCTTCTCGGCGGCGACCACGATGTCGGGGCCATGCAGCTTCTCCCCGGCGCGGGCGGCGAGGTAGATGGTCACGATCTTGTCGAAATCCTCGCTGACCCGGCGGCCCAATTCGCTGGTCGACGGCGCGGTTGCGGCGGGATCGAGGGTGCGGTCGAGCAGGTCCAGTTCGGCCTGGGTGGTGGACTCGCCGGCCACGACACCGTCGCCGTCCAGCTCGCTTTCCAGTTGCTCGCCCAGGGTCGGTTCGCGGCGCTCGCCGTCGGCGCGATCCTCGCGCGCGACGCGCTTGCCCTGCCCCGGCTTGCGCGGGCGGCCGAAGAACACGATCGCGGCGATCAGGATCAGTCCGGCAATCAGGATTCCGATCCGCAGCAGGGTCACGTCGGACATGCTTACTCCTTAGATTGGGAACTAGGCCGAGGAACTAGGCCGCGCCGGCCAGGCGGGTCGCCTCGGCCAGGTCGACCGAGACCAGGCGGCTGACGCCCGGCTCGCGCATGGTCACGCCCGACAACTGTTGCGCCACTTCCATGGTCGCCTTGTTGTGGGTCACGAACAGGAACTGTACCTGTTCGCTCATCTCGCTGACCATCGCCGCGAGCCGGCCCACGTTGGCTTCGTCGAGCGGCGCGTCGACCTCGTCGAGCAGGCAGAACGGCGCGGGGTTGAGCTGGAAGATCGCGAACACCAGCGCGACCGCGGTCATCGCCTTCTCGCCGCCCGACAGCAGCGAGATGTTGGACACGCGCTTGCCGGGCGGGCGCGCCATGATCGCGACGCCGGTGTCGAGCAGGTCGTCACCGGTGAGTTCGAGGTAGGCGTGCCCGCCGCCGAACAGTCGCGGGTACAGCTGCTGCACGCCGGAGTTGACCCGGTCGAAGGTGTCCTTGAAGCGGCCGCGGGTCTCGCGGTCGATCTTGCGGATCGCGTCCTCGAGCGTTTCCAAGGCGCTGGTCAGGTCGGTGTTCTGGGCGTCGAGGTACTCGGCGCGTTGCGCGGCCTCGGCATGCTCGGCGATCGCGGCGAGGTTGACCGGTTCGAGTCGTCGCAACTTGGCGTCGAGCTCGTTGACGGTGCGCTCCCAGGCCTGCGGCTGCATGTCCTCGGTCAGGGTGTTGACCACGTCATCGAGCACGAAGCCGGCCTCGACCACCGCCGCGCTGAGGGTCTCGGCCTTGAGCACCAGCGCCTGCTGGTCGAGCCGGCGCTGGCCGATCGCCTCGCGCTGCTGCAGGGCCTGCTCGTCGCGCTGCTGGCGGGTCTGCTCGAAGCGGCGCAGATCGTTGTCGATGCCGTCGAGCGCGGTGCGCGCGGCGGTGAGTTTCTGTTCGGACTGGACGCGCTGTTCGAGCGCGACCTGGCGTTGTTCTTCCAGTTGCACGACTGGCGCGTCGCCGTCGGCCAACTGCGCGGCGAACTCGCCGAGGCGGGTGTCGAGCTGGCCACGCTGGCCACCCATGCGGTCGAGCGCCTGGGTCAGCGAGGCGATCTGCGCGCGCTGCGATTCCAGCGTCAGCGCCAGCGAGTGGGCGGTGTCGCGCGACTCGCGGGCCATGGTGCGGGCCTGGTCGCGGGCCTCGGTCAGGCGCCGACGTTCGGCGTCGAGCTCCTGCCTGGTGTCTTCCAGTTCGGTCATCCGCATGACCGCTTCTTCCTGGCGGCTGCGCGCTTCGCGGCTTTGCTCGCGGGCGGTGTCGAGCGATTCCGACAGCTGCGCCAGTTCGGCTTCGATCTTCTCGATCCGCCCGCGCGCCGAGTCCAGCCGGCCCTGCTGGCTCTGCAACTGGCCGGCCAGTTCGGAGACGCTGCGGTGGGTCATGTACAGCGTGCGCTGGGCGTCCTCGCGCTGCTGCTCGGCGGCAAGCAGGCGGTCGCGCATCTGGGTCAGGCCGGATTCGAGTTCCTGCTCGCGCGCTTGCAGGGTCTCGATTTCCTCGCGCAGCGCGTTGATCTCGCGCTCGCGTAGCAGCGCGCCCTGCTTGGCCGCGCCCGAGCGCAGCACCCGCACCCAGCCGGCGCCGAGGCGCTCGCCATTGCGAGTGATGACCGATTCGCCATCGCCGAGGCTAGGCAGCAGCGCGCGCGCCGCCTGCAGGTCTTCGGCGGCATGCAGCTTCGACAGGATCCGGCGGATCGCCAGCGGCCCGCGCACCTTCGATGCCAACGAGGTCGGGGCGAAATCGACCGAGTCGTTCTGCGCCGCGACCAGCGCCAGCCGGCCGTCGCCGAGCTCGCCGATCGCATCGACCAGGGTTTCCGGCGCCTCGACCAGCACGCCCTCGATCAGCTGGCCGAGCGCGTTTTCGACCGCGTTCTCCCAGCCGTCCTCGACGACGAGCTTCTCACCCACGCGCGTCGCCGAATCCAGCCCGCGTGCCTTCAACCAGTCCAGCGCGGCGCCCTGCTCCTGCCCGAGCGCGGCGTGTTGCAGGGTCTCCAGCGATGACAACCGGCCACGTGCGGCCTGTGCCTGCTTGCGGACCTCGGCCAGTTCCGACTGCATCCCGCGCTGCTGCTCCTGCAGGCCGCCGACGTCGCTTTTGCGAGTTTCCAGCGTCTCGGTGAGGCTGTCGAGCGAGAGCTTGCGGGTCTCGTGCTGCTCCTCGATGCCGGCGAAGGCCTCGGCCAGTGCGGTCAGGTCGAGCCCGGTGCGTTCGCCAGTCAGCGTCTCGCGGCGGCGGTCGGCATCGAGCGCCTGGCGGTCGAGGTGCTCGATCCGGGTGCGTTCGACATCGGCGGCGCGGGCGGCCTCGGACTGCGCGCGGCTGTGCTCGTCCCAGCGCTGCTGCCAGCTGGCCAGCGCCGCTTCGGCGTCGCGCAGGGCGTCCTGGCGGGCCTCGTCCTCGGCCTGCAGCTGTTCCAGGCGCGGTTCGTCGTTCTCGATCGCGGTGGTCAGCACGTCCAGTCGCGACTGGTCGGAGCCGATGTGCTGGGCGATCTCGGCCAGTGCAGCCTGGGCCTCGTCGCGGGCCTTCTGCAGGCGGGTGGACATCTCGCGCTGGTGCTGGATCTGCTGCTCGATCCGGGCCAGCGCGCCGCCGACCTCGTAGCTCTCGGCCTGCGCCTTGTTGAGCGCCTCGGCGGCCTCTTCACGCTTGACCCGGCCAGTCTCGATCTCGCGTTCGGCCTCGCGCTGTTCGGCGATCAATTGCTGCAGGCGGGTTTCCTGCTGCGCGAGCTTCTCGCGCTGGGCCTGCAGCTTCTGGTCCAGCGCGCGGTGCTCCAGCGCCTTCCACTCGGCGTCCTTGATCCGGCGCTCGGCCTGGATCGCCTGGTACTGCTCGGCCTGGCGGGCCTGGCGCTTGAGGTGTTCGAGCTGCTTGCCGACCTCCTCGCGCAGGTCGCTCAGGCGGTCGAGGTTCTCGCGGGTATGGCGGATCCGGGTCTCGGTCTCCTTGCGGCGCTCCTTGTACTTGGAGATGCCGGCAGCCTCCTCCAGGTAGACGCGCAAGTCCTCGGGTCGGGCCTCGATGATCTGGCTGATCATGCCCTGCTCGATGATCGAGTAGCTGCGCGGCCCCAGGCCGGTACCGAGGAACAGGTCGGTGATGTCGCGGCGGCGGCACTTGCTGCCGTTGAGGTAGTACTGGCTGGCGCCGTCGCGGCTGACCAGGCGCTTGACCGAGATCTCGTCGAACGCGCCGTACTCGCCGGTGATGGTGTGGTCGGCGTTGTCGAAGATCAGCTCGACCGTCGCCTGCGACACCGGCTTGCGCGCCGAGGAGCCGGCGAAGATCACGTCGGTCAGCGAATCGCCGCGCAGGCGGCTGGCCGAGGACTCGCCCATCACCCAGCGCACCGCGTCGATGATGTTGGACTTGCCGCAGCCGTTCGGCCCGACCACGCCGGTCATGTTGCTCGGCAGGTGCAGGGTGGTCGGGTCGACGAAGGATTTGAAACCGGACAGCTTGATCGTGGACAGACGCATGCGTCGCGGGAGCCTCTGGCATGCCGCGGACGGCATGCGCGTTGATTCTTGAATGGATTAAGTTTGCAGTCTATCCCATTGATTTCTATGGATGAAAGACGGCGATAACACAAAGAGCCTACGCGAGTATAGCGGCCCGCGTGATGGCCAGGCGCGCGCCATGCGGTGAGGCTGCGTGGGTCACGGCAGCACCCGCTTGAACGGCCGCACCTCGGTGCGGGCATAGACGCCGGCGGCGACGTACGGATCGGCATCGGCCCAGGTGCGTGCGGCCTCCAGCGACTCGAACTCGGCCACCACCAGGCTGCCACTGAAACCCGCCGGCCCCGGGTCGGGCGCATCGATCGCCGGGCACGGACCCGCCAGCAGCAGGCGGCCGGCTTCGGCCAGCGCGGTCAGCCGCGCCAGATGTTCCGGCCTCGCGGCCAGGCGCCGGGCCAGCACGTTGTCGTCGTCGTATCCCTCAATCACGTACCACATGCGCCGGTTTCCTCGATCGATTGCCAGTAGCCCCGGTCGGGGCTCGCCGATTGTAGCGGCAGCCAAGGGTGAACCCGGCCGAACCGCCCGCTGGACAGCGGTTTCGCCAGCCCGTACCCTAGATGCCAATATCGAGGCCGGAAGCAGAGGCCCTTCGCGACAAAGGCCCACGCCATCGCGATGCCCGTGCCCCAACACGGTCTGCTGCCCACCACGGCCCGCACTCGACGAATCTCAACGCCATTCGCCGCCACGTCCCCGACGCGGCGCGCTTGCCCGGGCCGTTCGAGTGCACCGCTGCGTTGTCCGAACCGGACGCATGCCCCCGCATGCCCCTGCATGACCCGAGCTTCACTGTTTGCGTCACGGCCCGGAGGGGCCGGCCCCGCATGACCAACGATCCCGCGCCCGACGCGACCGACGACAACGTGACCGACGACAACGCGACCGATGACAGCCGGACTCCCCCGGCTGCGGCCGGTGCCGAAGCGACGGGCGCGACCCCGCCGCCGGCCCGGCCGCAGCAGGCGGAAATGCCGCTGGCGATGGTCCACGGCCAGCCGGTGCTGCAGATCCCGCAGGACCTGTACATCCCGCCGGACGCGCTGGAGGTCATCCTCGACGCGTTCGAAGGCCCGCTCGACCTGCTGCTGTACCTGATCCGCCGGCAGAACCTCGAAATCCTCGACATCCCGGTGGCCGAGATCACCCGCCAGTACGTCGACTACATCCAGGCGATGCACGAGATGCGCTTCGAGCTGGCCGCCGAATACCTGGTGATGGCCGCGATCCTCGCCGAGATCAAATCGCGCATGCTGTTGCCGCGCGCGGTCAACGAGGAAGGCGAGGAAGAGGACCCCCGCGCCGAGCTGGTGCGCCGGCTGCAGGAGTACGAGCGCTTCCAGAAGGCCGCCGAAGACATCGACGCCCTGCCCCGGCAGGATCGCGACACCAGCCCGGCGCAGGCGTTCGTGCCGGACCGGGCTTCGATCAAGCTGCCGCCCGAGGTCGACCTGCGCGAGATGCTGCTGGCCCTGCACGACGTGTTCAAGCGCGCCGAGCTGTACACCCAGCACGCGATCAAGCGCGACGCCCTCAGCGTCCGCCAGCGCATGGGCGAATTGCTGTCGCGACTGGAGGACGGCGCGTTCCACCGCTTCGAGAGCCTGTTCGAACCGCGCGAAGGCAAGCAGGGCGTGGTGGTCACCTTCCTCGGCCTGCTGACCCTGGCCAAGGAGCAGCTGATCGAGATCGTGCAGGAACAACCCAAGGACGCCAGCAGCACCGCGCTGGCACCGATCTACGTCAAGTCGCTCGCGCTCAACACCGACCCGTCGGAACTCAAGCTCAGCAGCGAGTTCGACGATGCCGCCAACGACGACGCCTGAGTCGCCAACCAAACGAACTGCATGGACCAGACCCTGATCACCCGCATCATCGAGGCCGCCCTGCTCGCGGCCAACCAGCCGCTGACGCTGGCGCAGCTCAACGGGCTGTTCCCCGAGGACGAGCCGGCACCCGCCGGCAGCGTCGGCCAGGCGCTGGAAACCCTGCAGGCCGACTGCGCCGAACGCGGCGTCGAGCTGGTCGAGCTGGCCTCCGGCTTCCGCTACCAGGTCAAGGCCGACGTCCACCGTTGGGTCGCCCGGCTGTGGACCGAGCGCCAGACCCGCTACACCCGGGCGACGCTGGAGACGCTGGCGCTGATCGCCTACCGCCAGCCGATCACCCGCGGCGAGATCGAGCAGGTCCGCGGCGTGGCGGTCAGCAGCAACATCATCCGCGCGCTGGAAGAGCGCGAGTGGATCCGCGTCGTCGGCCACCGCGACGTGCCCGGCAAGCCGGCGCTGTTCGGCACCACCAAGGTGTTCCTCGACTACTTCGGCCTGAAGCGGCTGGACGAGCTGCCGCCGCTCTCGGAATTGAAGGACATCGGCGAGTTGGAGCCGCAATTCCAGTTCGATGGCGAGAAGGACGCGCCGAAGACGATCGACGCCGGCGGTATCGGCAACGAGGGCGAAGCGGAGTTCGCCGACGCCGAAATCAATACCGACGTCGATGACCGCATCGACGCCGAAAGCGAACCGGCAAGCGACGACACCGCTGCCGATGACTACGACGACAGCGACACCCCAACCGACGCCGCGCCGAACCCAAGCGCGGACGAAGCGGACGAATCCGCCCCCCAATCCCACGAGGTCGAATCCCCGGCCGTGGACGAGCAACCCCAGGATGACGACGCCGAACTGGCCTCGTCGGAGCAATTGAAATGACTGAAGAAACACGCAACAAGTTGTCCCTCAAGCGCGGCAGCGACGCCGGCACCGGCGCCCCGCGGCTGGAGGAACGACTTCACAAGGTATTGGCGCAAGCCGGGCTCGGCTCGCGCCGCGCGCTCGAGCAGCGCATCGCCGACGGCCTGGTCAAGGTCAACGGCGAAGTCGCGCAGGTCGGCCAGAGCATCGGCAGCGGCGACAAGATCGAACTCGACGGTCGCCACTTCGTCGCCAGCGCGCTGGTCGAGCCCTCGCGCGTGCTGATGTACAACAAGCCCGAAGGCGAAGTGACCACCCGCGAGGACCCCGAGGGCCGGCCGACCATCTTCGAGGCCCTGCCCGCGCTCAAGGGTGCGCGCTGGATCGCGATCGGCCGCCTCGACATCAACACCACCGGCCTGCTGCTGCTGACCACCGACGGTGAGCTCGCCAACGCGCTGATGCACCCGTCGTTCGAGGTGGAGCGCGAATACGTCTGCCGCGTGCGCGCGCCGGAAGGCCAGGACCGCGTGCCCGACAACATCCCCGACCGCCTCAAGCGTGGCGTCGCCCTCGACGACGGCCCGGCCAAGTTCGACGACATCGAGCGCATCGGCGGCAGCGACTCGCACGACTGGTTCCGCGTGGTCGTCAAGGAAGGCCGCAACCGCGAAGTGCGGCGCCTGTGGGAGTCGCAGGGCTGCCAGGTCAGCCGACTCAAGCGGATCAGCTACGGCGACGTCTCGCTGCCGCGCGAGCTGATGCGCGGGCAATCGCAGGAACTGCCGGCCGACAAGGTCGAGAAGCTGCGCGCCGACCTCGGCCTCGAGGACGGCACGCCGTCGGCGCTGACCCTGCAGCCGGTCATCGGCCAGCGCAAGGCGAGCAAGTCGACGATCAACCTCAGCGGTCGCAGCGCCGGCCCCGGCTATGTCGGCGGCCATGTCACCACCGCCGACGAAGGCCGTGAGCTGCGTCGTTTCGACAATGTCCGCGAAGACCGCGGCGGCCGTGGCCGTGGCGGCCCGAACCGTCACGGCGGCCTGACCGTCAGCGGCGAGACCGCGGCCAAGCAGTCGCAGAAGCCGTTCAAGCAGCGCAAGGACAAGGGTCCGCGTGCCCTGCCGGACGGCAACCCGGCCGCGTTCCGTACCTGGTATGTGCCCGAGGGCGTCGAGACCGGTCCGAGCGGGCATCGCAACGCCGATGGCCGTGGCCCGAAGAAGCCGTACGGCAAGCCCGGTGGTGGACGCCCGGGCAGCGCACGACCCGGCGGTGCCCGTCCGGGCGGCGGTGCGGGCGGTGGCTACCAGGGCCGCAGCGAACGCGGCCCTGGCGGTAGCGGCGGCGCGGGCCAGGGGCAAGGACAAGGCCAGCGCACCCCCCGCCCCTATGGCCATCCCGGCAACGCGCCGAGCTTCCCGTCCGACCACGCCAATCCTGGCGGCTTCAATCCGTACGGCGACAAGCCGCGTGGCGCGCGTCCGGGCGGCAAGCCCGGCGGCCGGCCCGGCGGCAGTCCCGGCGGCCCGCGTCCGGGTGGCAGCAAGCCCGGCGGTCCGCGTCACGGCGCACCACGGGGCGGCAAGCCCGGCGGTGGCAACCGCGGCCCGCGCGGCGGCGGTTGATTCCGACTGACGTATCGGAAAGGGCGCCTTCGGGCGCCCTTTTTGTATCCGAGCGCAATGTCGCGACGAAAGCTCTCGGCGACTCCNGACGTATCGGAAAGGGCGCCTTCGGGCGCCCTTTTTGTATCCGAGCGCAATGTCGCGACGAAAGCTCTCGGCGACTCCGGGCTTTTGTAGGAGCGGCTTTAGCCGCGATCGTGGAATCGTTCGCCCGCACCGATTCCAGATCGCGGCTAAAGCCGCTCCTACAGAAGCGCCGTTTAGCGCGGCATGGCCAGGTGGCTCGCGTCTAGCGCCTTGCCTGCACCGCGCGAAGTCGTCTCGATCACGGTATCAGCCGGTAACGGCGTGCCGTCGCGCAGATGCGCCCAGGTCCGGTCCAGTGCTTCGTAGACATACGGCAGCAGCGGCACGTACTGCGCGCCGTACGCCGGCAGGCCGAGGAAGGCGTCGAAGTGCTGGGCGTTGCGCACCTGCCAATAGCGCACGTCGCGACCGGCGGCCTGCGCGGCGGCCACATACGGCGCGCTGCTGAAGGCCGGCGGGATCAGGCCGTCGTCGAGACCATGGATCACCATGATCGGCAGGTCCTCGCGCGGCAGGTCGGCGCGGATCTCGGCGATCCCGGCACGGACCCGCTCGGCATCGGCACCCTCGCCGTCCCACAACGCGCGCAGACACTGCAGCTCGCCTAGCGGCGCATTCGCGTCAGCGGCCGGCGCGATGATGCCGACACCGGCGCCCGGCGGAATGCCACCGCCATCAGCCGACCATGCCACGCGCTCGACGGCGGTCGCAGCCCGCGGCGCGCCGTCCTTGTCCTGCGCGGAGAACGAATATCCGCAAGGATGCTCGCCTTCGCCGTAACGACCGTAGGCGGACGCGTAGGTGACTGCGACCGCGCGCCACAGGTCGAAAGCGACGCTGATCGAACCTGCGCGCAAGGCTTCGTCGGTCCAGCCGTTTGCGTGCAGGGTGTCGTAGGCGGATCGCTGCTGCTCTTCGAGGGTCGAGCCCGTGACCAGCCCGCCTTCGGCCAACTTAGCGCAGTGGGCGGCGGCGGCCGGCATCGGCGGGATGCCCAGCGCCGGCAACGCGCACGGCATCAGCAGCGCGGCCTCCGTGGTGTAGTCGTACAACGGGCGCGCGCCGGCGACCTGCACGTTGGGCTCGGCGGCAACTACCGCGTCGAGCCAGCCCTCCCCGGCCGCGTCGAGTTCTGCGGCGCGCAGCACCGCGCCGCCGCCGTTGGAGACGCCGACCGCGATCACCGTGGTGTTGTCGAACGCGAATGGCGCCGCATCCGGGAATGCTTCGTCCAGCACCTGCAATGCGAACTCGGCAGCCTGCTTCACGTGCCGGCCCCAGTCGGCCTCGGGATTGTCGCGTGAGTGCGCGTGCTTGACCGCGATCCCCCTGCCGGCCGTCGGCTCCGGCACGAATGCCAGCGGCTCGTCCGCGCCTGGCGCCGCGACGGTGCCGTCGAGGCGCACGCCCAAACCGGCGTCGAGGTCGAAATAGTCGTTGCCAGCGCCCTTGTCGGTGTACGCCACCGCGCAGCCCTTTGGCAGCGCCCACGGCCCGGCGACCGCGATCGCACCAAGTACGCCGCGCGAGCCCGAGGCCGGCGCCACCACGATGCAGCGCGCCTCCTGATCGAAATTGTCAGGCACCTGCACCAGTACGCGATGCGGTTGGCTGGCGCCCGGCACCTTGGCGAACGCCTGGTACTCGCGTCCCGGAACGTCCGCGACGCTGCCGTACAACTCGCCATAGCCACCGCCCGGCGCGAGGTCGGCGATGCCGCGCCAGTTGCTCCAGACAGCGCGGCGACGTAGTTCGGCCGGCGCCGGCGCCGCGGGATCGGCAAATCCGGGTGGTGTCATTGCACGCAGGCCATCGAGGCCGAGGCCGGCAGTCAGCAAGTCGTCCTGGCCCCGATGTTCGGTGACCGCGATGGCTGAAACCAGGTTCGGGCCGGAAGTCATGTCGCGGGCTGGGTCGCTGTTGGGAGCGGAAGTCACGCAACCGGCGAGCAGGGCAACGGCACCGACCACGGACAGATTGAGCATGGGCATTTTCATGCCGCGACCTTAGCAATCCGCCGGGGCCGCGCCATCGTACCTTCGTACCACGCTGGCCGCGGCAGCGCTTGCTAGTCTGGGCGCCAGTCCGACCTGCCGCCCTTCAATGCCCGCGCTCCTGATCGCCGACGACCATCCGCTGTTCCGGGCCGCCCTGCGCGGCGCGGCGGCCGAAGCCGTGGCCGACCTGGTGGTGCACGAGGCCGAATCGCTCGACGGCGTGCTGGCGGTGCTGGAATCCGGGGCCGACATCGACCTGGTCCTGCTCGACCTGCACATGCCCGGCAATCACGGCCTCGCCGGCCTCGCCGCGATCCGCGCGCAGTACCCGGGCGTGGCAGTGGTGGTGGTGTCGGCCAACGACGACCCGCGGGTGGTACGCCGCGCGCTCGACCATGGCGCCGCCGGTTACCTGCCGAAAAGCTCCGGACTCGACGAACTGCGCGACGCGATCCGCGCGGTGCTGGCCTGCGAGCAGTGGCTGCCGCCGATCCTGCGCGCCTCCGTTGCGCGTACCCAAAGCTCCAGCAGCGATGCCGAACTTGCCGCGCGGCTGGCGAGTCTGTCGCCGCAGCAGTTCCGGGTGCTGACCTTCGTCGCCGAGGGATTGTTGAACAAGCAGATCGCCGATCGCCTGGACGTGCAGGAACGCACGGTCAAGGCGCACCTGTCGGCCATCTTCGAGCGGCTGGGAGTGCGTAACCGGACCCAGGCCGGCGTGGTGCTGCGCGAGCTGGAGTTGAGCGATCCGTCGCGGCGGATCGAGGGCTGAGGTAGCCGTCGCCGATCGATCCACAGCCACGGATCCTGTAGGAGCGGCTTTAGCCGCGATTGGGGAGTCGTTCGCCCGCACCGACTCCAGATCGCGGCTAGAGCCGCTCCTACAAAATCTTGGCGACGGGGCGGATTTCGCTGGCGGCGATCAACCGGTCGAGGACCGACTTCAGCGCCAGCGGTTTGAGCGGCTTGGCAATCAGCGAGTAGCCCGCCTCCAGCACTGCGCGGCGGACGGCGTGGGTGCCGTCGGCGCTGAGGATCAGGGTCGGCCTCGGGCCATGCCGGTCGCCGAGGTCCGCCGCCAGCGCGACGCCGGTATCGCCGTCGTCCAGGTGGTAATCGAATAGCCATAGCGATGCCGGCCGCTCCAACATCCGCCGTCGGGCGCCCTCGCGATCGACCGCGGTCGCGACCTCGCAACCCCAGCCGCGCAGCACGCCGGCCAGCGCTTCAAGCGCCTGCGGATCGTTGTCGACCAGCAACACCGGCAATCCGACGAGCCCGCGGCCGGCCTGCGCCGCTGCGCGCGACACCGGCGCCGGCGCCGGCGCGCCCACGCGCACCACGCGCACGGCGAATACCGTGCCGGGCCGGGGCGCCCCACCAAGCCGTGAGTTTTGGACGTGCTCGCCGCGTTCGCGCCGCCCGCTGCAATCGGGTGTGCTTCGCAACGTCAGCGGTGCGTGCAGCAGCTGGGCGATGCGGTCGGCGATCGACAGACCCAGTCCCAGACCCTGCCCCGGCGCGTCGTCGCCACGGCGGAACTCGTCGAAGATCGCCGCCTGCATGTCGTGCTCGATGCCCGGACCTGTGTCATGGACCTCGATGCGCAGGCCATCGCCATCGCGCCTCACCCCGAGCAGCACGCCGCCGGCCGCGGTGTAGCGCACGGCATTGGCGAGGAAGTTCTGCAGCACCCGGCGCAACAGTTGCGGGTCGCTGTGGACCCAGGCCGCGGTGCCGACGAAACGGAACGCCAGCCCGCGCGCCGCCGCGATCGCGCCGAACTCCGATGCCAGCGGTTCCAATACCTCGGCCAGCGGGAAGTCGCGCGGCTGCGGCACCAGTCCACCGCCCTCGAGCCGCGACATGTCGAGCAGGCCGGTCAGCAGGTCGCCGGTGGAATCCAGCGCGCCACCGATCTGCGCCAGCACGCCGCGCTGCGACGGGTCGTGCAACTGGCTGGACAACGCATCGGTGAACAGCTG
This sequence comes from Novilysobacter erysipheiresistens, assembly GCF_036663935.1. Lineage (NCBI taxonomy): Bacteria > Pseudomonadati > Pseudomonadota > Gammaproteobacteria > Lysobacterales > Lysobacteraceae > Novilysobacter > Novilysobacter erysipheiresistens. The sequence goes on along the minus strand of NZ_JAXGFP010000001.1, from coordinate 525,224 downwards.
CGCGGCATGCAGCGGCTGCATCAGATCATGACCGATCGCAGCGAGGAAGCGGCTCTTGCCGTCGTTCGCCCGCTCGGCCTCGCGGGTCGCGATCTCCAGCTCGCGGGTCCGCTCGACCACGCGTTGCTCCAGGGTCTCGTTGGCCTGCAGCAACCCGGCCTCGGCGCGGCGGAACGCGGTGACGTCGGTGTAGGTGGCGACGAAGCCACCGCCCGGCATCGGGTTGCCGCGGATCTCGACGATGCTGCCGTCCGGCATCACCCGCTCGGCCAGGTGCGGTGTACCGGCGCGCATGAACGCCAGGCGCCGCTCCAGCGCGCGTTCCAGGTCGCCGCGCGGCGGCAGTTGCTGCAGCGCCCAGCGCGACAGGTCGGCGATTGGGCGCCCGACCTGCAACAACTCCGGCGGGAAGCCGAACAGTCCGGCATAGCGCCGGTTCCAGGCCACCAGTCGCAGGTCGACGTCGACCACGCTGATGCCCTGGCTCATGTTCTGCAGCGCCGCCTCGAGCACGCGCTGGTTGAAGCGCAGGTCGGCCGAGGCCTCGCCGACGATCGCGGCCACGGTGTCGAGGTCGCCGGCCTCGCGGCGCGCCGCGTCGAGCAGGACCCGCGCCGAGGCGGAACCCAGCACCGCCGCCAGTTCGCGCTCGACACCCGCCTCGACCTGCGTCGGCACCGCGCCCGTGTCGGCGACGCCCTGCAGCAATTGCGCCACCCGCTCACGCGGCAGGAATCGCATGCCGGCATCGCGCAGGCTCTTGGCATCCAGTCCGCGATAGGTCCGCCGCGGTGCATCGCGACGCCATACTGCGGCCAGCACCGTCGCCAGCGTGCCGAGGAACAGGCTGGCGCCGACCGCACGCCCCAGCCGGCTCCAGCCGGTCAGGCCGAAAAAGCCATCCGGCGACAACCAGCCCAACCCGAACGGACCGGCATGCACCCAGGTCGGGACATCGCCATCCAACTCGAAGACCGTCGGCAACAGCAGCACCCACGCCCACGACGCGAACCCGACCACGACGCCAATGACCGCGGCGCGCGGCGGCGTCTGCGGCCGCCACACCGCGAACCCCAACGCCGGCGCCAGCGTCGCCAACGCCGAGAACGACACCGCGCCGACATCGGCCAGCGCCTCGCTGCCCGCCACCAGCCGGCTGTAGGCCCACGCCAGCAGCATGATCACCACGATTCCGGCACGCCGCAGCGCCAGCACGCTGCCGCGCAGGTCGCTGCCGTCGTTGCGTGACCACGCGCCGCGTAAAAGGCCGGGCGCGAACCAGTGGTTGCCGATCATCAGGCTCAGGGTCAGCGTGCTGACCACCACCATGCCGGTCGCCGCACTAAGCCCGCCTAGGAAGGCGAACAGCGCCAGCCCGTGCTGCCCCTGCGATAGTGGCAGCGCCAGCACGTACAGGTCCGACGGCACCGTGTCGCCGAGCAGCGCCGCCCCGGCGGTCGCCAGCGGCAGCACCGGCAGCGCAATCAGCACCAGGTACAGCGGGAACTGCCAGCGCGCGGTGCGCACGTCGCGCTCGTCACGGCACTCGACCACGCCGATGTGGAACTGATGCGGCAGGATGAACATCGCCAGCGCGCCCAGCAGCACCAACGGCATGAAGCCACCGGCCGGCGCCGACGGCTCGGGCACGGCCGCCACTTCCGGCAACGCGTCCAGCCCGGCATCCAATCCGGCATCCAATCCAAACCAGACGAACGCCCCGATCGCCAGCATCGCGGTCAGCTTGAACACCGACTCGACCGCCATCGCCAGCACCAGCCCGCGGTTGTGTTCGGTCGCGCTCGCCCGCCGGGTGCCGAACAGCATCGCGAACACTGCCATCGCCAGCGCCACGTACAGCGCGCTGTCGTGCCATGCCGGCGTCGCCACCGCGCCGCCGTCGCGGGTGGTCAGCATCGCGAAACTCATCGCCACCGCTTTCAACTGCAGCGCGATGTACGGGATCAGGCCGAGCGCGGCGACCAGCGTCACCGTCGCCGCCAGCCACGCGTCCTTCCCGAGCCGGGTGGCGATCAGGTCGGCGATCGAGGTCGCATTGGTTTCGCGCGCCAGTCGCACCAGCCTGATCATGAAGCCGACCGCGAGCGCGTACAGCAGGATCGCGCCGAGGAAGGTCGGCGGCAGCGGCCAGCCGTAGCGCGCGGCCTGGGTCACGGTGCCGTAGAACGTCCACGAGGTGCAGTGCACCGCCAGCGACAGCGCATAGACATGCCGCCAGTGCCGCGACCACAACGCTGGGCGGCGCTCGGCGTACAGCGCGACGCCGAACATCAGCCCCAGCCAGGCCAGGCTGGCGAGGGCGACGGTGGTGAAGGTCAGCATCGCGCGAGAATACCCCGCTCGCCGGGACCATCGCCGCCACGCCAAAAAACGACGACGACGGACCGAAGCCCGTCGCCGCCGCCCGACCGGGGGTCACCGGTTGTCAGAGGGCGTGCCTTCAGAAGTCGTAGCGCACGCTTATCGAATACTGACGCGGCGGCCCGTAGAAACCGGTCAGCACGCCCAGCGCGGTGTTGATGTTGTAGCCGGTGGTCCGGTACTCCTTGTCGGCCAGGTTGGTGCCTTGCAGGGTCACCGTCCACGGGCCGTCGTCGTTCCAGCTGACCCCGGCATTGACCAGCCCGTAGCCATCCTGGGTGATCGGCATCGCACCGGTGCGGATGATTTCGGTGGTTGCGACCACGTCGCTCTGGTAGCTGTAACCGACCCGCGCCGACAGGTCGCCACCGACCGCCAGGGGAGTGCGGTATTCGAGGTTCAGCGCGCCGGAGAACTCAGGCGCGTTGGTGAACTCCTGCTCATCGGCGATGTTTTCACCGAGATACACGAATTCGTCGTACTTCGCGTCGAGCCATGCCAGGTTGCCCGACAGCAACCAGTGGCGGTTCGGCAGCCACTGGTACTCGACCTCCACGCCGTTGACGGTGCCAGAACCGGCGTTGGTGAAGTCGCCGAAGAACGACTCCTCGGTGCCGTCGCCATCGCCGTCGTAGGCGGTAAACACCGACAGCTGGATGTCCTCGTACTTGTTGTGGAACGCCGCCACGTTGAGGAACAGGGTCTGGTCGAGGAAGCCCATCTTGCTGCCGATCTCGAAGCTGTCGACCTGCTCGTCGTCGAACGGCTCGGCCGAGCGCGGGACCGCGGTGGCCTGCGCGCGGATGTTGAAGCCGCCGGACTTGAAGCCCCGCGAAGCCAGGCCATACAGCATGATGTCCGGGGTCACCTGGTAGTCCAGCGAAACCTTCGGCGAGGTGTTCTTGAAGTTGATGGTCTTGTCGAAATCGGCCACCGTCGCGGTCGGCACGCTGTAGGTGTCGTCGGTGTAGCCGCGGTTGAGGACGACCGCGTTCTTGTCCTCGTCGGTGTAGCGCGCGCCGACGTTGAGGGCCAACTGGTCGGTCAGGTCGAACGTCCAGTCTGCGTACAGCGCGACGCTCTCGGTATAGACCGTGCCTTGGGTATCGCCGAACAGCAGGTTGAAGAAGTTGTTGAGCACCTGCCCACCGGCCTCGCCGTCGAAGGCATACAGCCCGACCACGCCGCGGGCGCGGCCGCCGGCATCGTAGTTGGCCTGCAGCTCGTGGCTGACCTGTTCGTCGGAGTAGAACGCCTTCACGTCGGCGATCTTGGCCGGCAGCAGGTCGAAGTCGATGTTGGTCTCGGTATCGGACTCGCGCTTGGCCAGCACGTACTTGAAGAACCAGTCGTCGCTGGCGCGCCAGTTGACCGTCGCCGAGGCGCCGCCGATGGTGGTGTCGTTGATGTTGGGCATGCCGTTGCGGACGTCGTAACGGCTGTCGAGCGGTGGCATCGTCGGCACGAACCGGTTGGGCGCGAGCATCTTCGCGCCGCGCACGCCGGACTGGTCGTCCATCCAGTCGAACGCCAACTGGATGTCGAGGTCCTCGCTGACATAGGCGCCGAGGTTGGCGCGCAACGCGAGGATCTCCTTGTCGCTGACCTCCTGGCCGGTGATGACGTTCTCGCCGAAGCCGTCGCGGTTGAGGCTGGCCACCGCGAGTCGCGCACGCAGGGCCTCGCTGCCACCCAGCGGACCGCCGACGGCGGCCTTGACGTCGAGCTGGTTGTAGTTGCCCACGGTGACTTCGGTGAAGCCCTCGAAATCCTTCGGCAGGCCGCGCGAGATGTACTTGATCGCGCCGCCGATGGTGTTCTTGCCGTACAGCGTGCCCTGCGGACCGCGCAGCACCTCGATGCGCTGGACGTCGAACACGTCGAGCAGCGCACCCTGCGGCCGGGCGATGTAGACGTCGTCCATGTAGATGCCGACGCCGGGGTCGACGCCCCACAACGGATCGGACTGGCCGACGCCGCGGATGTACGCCGTGATGGTGCTGCTGGAGCCGCGCGCGGCGTAGATGGTCAGGTTCGGCACCTGCGCGTCGAGGCCTCCCAGGTCTTCGATCGCGAGCCGGTCCAGCGCGTCGGCGGTGAACGCGGTGACCGCGACCGGCACGTCCTGCAGGGTCTCCTCGCGTTTGCGTGCGGTCACCGTGACCGCGCCGAGGGTGACCGCCTCGCTGCGAGACTCGGCCTGCGCCGCCGGCTCCTCGGGCGGCACGGCGTCCTGCGCCCACGCCGTGGGCGCGAGCAGCGCACAGCCGATGGCGACGGCCAGGCCGCTGCGATTCAAGGTGCTCCGACTCATGGTGTTGCGACCCATTACGACCTCTCCCCAAGATGCGAAACCGGTACGTACCGGAAATGGAAACCACCGACGGACGATCCGCCATGCCGGCAAGACTAGGCGGCGCCATCGCGGCCGACAGCTGTACCTTCGGACAATGCCCGCGTGGCCGCCGGGCGCCGACACTGCGACACCACTGAGGTCGGCTGGGGGTGTGCGGGCGTATGGATTTCCTGATCGTGCTGGGCGCGCTGGCGTTCCTGATGTTCGTGGCCTACCGCGGTTACAGCGTGATCCTGTTCGCGCCGGTGGCGGCGCTCGGCGCGGTGCTGCTGACCGACCCGTCGCTGGTCGCGCCGATGTTCACCGGCCTGTTCATGGACAAGATGGTCGGGTTCCTCAAGCTGTACTTCCCGGTGTTCCTGCTCGGTGCGATCTTCGGCAAGGTGATCGAGCTGTCGGGCTTCTCCAAGGCAATCGTCGCCGCCACGATCAAGTTGTTCGGCGCCAGCCGCGCGATCCTGTCGATCGTGATGGTCTGCGCGGTGCTGACCTATGGCGGGGTGTCGCTGTTCGTCGTGGTGTTCGCGGTGTATCCGTTCGCCGCCGAGCTGTTCCGCCAGAGCGACATCCCCAAGCGGCTGATCCCGGGCACCATCGCGCTGGGTGCGTTCACCTTCACCATGGATGCCCTGCCCGGCACGCCGCAGATCCAGAACATCATCCCGACCACGTTCTTCGGCACCAATACCTGGGCCGCGCCGTGGCTGGGCACCATCGGCGGCGTGTTCATCCTTGCCGTGGGACTGGCCTACCTCGACTGGCGCCGGCGCGTCGCGCTCAAGGCCGGCGAGGGCTATGCGGGGGACGCCGCCCTGGTCAACGAACCGGTTGCCTTCACCGGCGGCCGGCTCGCCAACCCACTCATCGCGATCCTGCCGCTGGTGCTGGTCGGCGTCGCCAACAAGCTGTTCACGATGTGGATCCCGCGGTTCTACGGCGAATCGCACTCGTTCGACCCGGCGGTGATCGGCGATGCGGCGCCGATCGTGCAGCAGGTTTCGTCGATCACCGCGATCTGGGCGGTCGAGGGCGCGCTGCTGGTCGGAATTCTCAGCGTCATCGCGTTCGCCTGGAAGCCGGTGATGACCAGCTTCGCCAATGGCACCCGCGACGCCATCGGCGGCGCCCTGCTGGCGGGCATGAACACCGCCTCCGAGTATGGCTTCGGCGCGGTGATCGCCGCCCTGCCCGGCTTCCTGGTCGTCGCCAACGCGCTCGGCACGATCGATGATCCGCTGGTCAACGAGGCCATCACCGTCACCGCGCTGGCCGGCATCACCGGCTCGGCGTCCGGCGGAATGGGCATCGCGCTGGCGGCGATGGCCGACACCTTCATCGCCAACGCCAACGCCGCCGGCATCCCGATGGAAGTGCTGCACCGCGTCGCCGCGATGGCGTCCGGCGGCATGGACACCCTGCCGCACAACGGCGCGGTCATCACCCTGCTGGCGGTGACGGGCCTGACCCACCGGCAGGCCTACAAGGACATTTTCGCGATCACGGTGATCAAGACGCTGGCGGTGATGGTGATCATCGGGGTGTTCTACGCGACCGGGATCGTGTGACCGGCGGTCGCGCTGGTCAGAGCATGACCTGCCAGTAGCCCACGTCGACCCAGCGGCCGAGCTTGAAGCCGACCTCTTCGAACTGCCCGACCTTGCGGAAGCCGAGCTTCTCGTGCAGCGCGATGCTGGCCGGGTTGGGCAATGCGATGCCGCCGATCGCGACGTGCATGCCGGCCTCGCGCAACATCGCGAGCAGCCGCTCGTAGAGTTGCCGGCCCAAGCCGCGGCCATGCGCCGTTGCATCGAGGTATACCGTGGTTTCCACCGCGAAGCGATATGCGCAGCGGCCCTTCCACTTGCTGGCATAGGCGTGGCCGAGCACCACGCCGGCCTCGTCTTCCGCCACCAGCCACGGCAAGCCGGCGCTCCGGACTTCGGCGATGCGCGAGGCCATCTCCGCTTCTGATACCGCCGCCTCCTCGAAGGTCACCGTGGTATCGCGAATGTAGTGGTTGTAGATCCCAGCCAAGGCGGCGGCGTCGGCCGGCGTTGCATCGCGAATCATGGGTTGCTCCTGATATTGGCGGCGTCGCGGGAAGGGGTCCGGACGCGGGCTCCGGCTTCATACCACTGCTTGCTGCGGTTGACGATCCGCACCACCGACAACATCACCGGCACCTCGATCAGCACCCCGACCACGGTCGCCAGCGCGGCGCCGGAGTGCACGCCGAACAGGCTGACCGCCGCGGCGACGGCCAGTTCGAAGAAGTTGCTGGCGCCGATCAACGCCGACGGCCCGGCCACGCAATGGGCGACGCCGAACCGGCGGTTGAGCAGGTAGGCCAGTCCTGAATTGAAATAGACCTGGATCAGGATCGGCACCGCCAACAGCGCGATCACCAGCGGCTGCTCGATGATCTGCCGGCCCTGGAAGCCGAACAGCAGCACCAGCGTCAGCAGCAGCGCCCCCAGCGACGACGGCCCCAGCCGCGCCAGCCAGTGCTCCAGCAGCGCCGGCCCGCCGCGCGCGACGATCAGCTTGCGCGCGACCACCGCGATGACCACCGGCACCACGATGTACAGCCCGACCGACAGCGCGAGCGTGTCCCACGGCACGGTGATCGCCGAGATCCCGAGCAGCAACGCCACCAGCGGCGCAAACGCGAACACCATGATCGCGTCGTTGATCGCCACCTGGCTGAGGGTGAAGTTCGGCTCGCCGTCGCACAGGTTGCTCCACACGAACACCATCGCCGTGCACGGCGCCGCCGCCAGCAAAATCAGCCCGGCGATGTAGGAGTCCACCTGCCCGGCCGGCAGCCACGGCGCGAACACATGGCGCAGGAAGAACCACGCCAGCAGCGCCATCGAGAATGGTTTGACCGCCCAGTTGATGAAGAGCGTCACGCCGATGCCCTTCCAGTGCCGCCCGACCTTCCCCATCGCGGCGAAGTCGATCTTCAGCAGCATCGGGATGATCATCAGCCAGATCAGCACCGCGACCGGCAGGTTGACCTTGGCCACCTCCATCGCGCCCAGCGCGGCGAAGCTGCCGGGCAGGAAGTGGCCGAGCGCGGTGCCGACCACTATGCACAGCGCCACCCACAACGTCAGGTGGCGCTCGAAGAAGCCGATGCCGGGGCGCGACGGCGCCGCGGATGCGCAGGCGACCGCCTCAGACATGCTCGCCATCCTCCGATTCGATGAAGCCGATCCGGTCCAGTGCCTGCTTCAGCGCCTCGCGGTCGTTCCACTTGTCCGGCGCGAGGGTCAGGAATGCCATCAGGCGCTTGCGAATCAGCGCATGCGCCTCGGCGAACGCTACACGCTTGTCCTCGTCGCTGCCTTCCACCGCCGCCGGGTCCGGCAGGCCCCAATGGGTGCGCACGAAGTCGCCGAAGAACACCGGGCAAGTCTCCGCCGCGGCGCTGTCGCAGACCGTCACCACCACGTCGATTGGTGGCGCATCGTCCCCGGAGAACTCGTCCCAGGACTTGCTGCGCAGGCCGGAGGTCTGGATGCCTTCGGCCGCCAGTTGCTCCAGCGCGAACGGGTTGATCCTGCCGGTCGGCTGGCTGCCCGCGCTGAAGGCCTCGAAGCGGCCGCCGCCCCAGGCGCGCAAGGTCGCCTCGGCCAGCACGCTGCGGGCGGAATTGCCGGTACACAGAAACAGCACTCGATGGGTCATGGGGGACTTTCCCTTGGAAGACATGGCGGATGGCGCGCAGTCGGCCGCAGCCGAACCGGCGCAGCAGTTGTGGGTCAGGAAACCGATCAGCCCATTCATCGCCCCGAAGTCGGCGCGGTAGCAAACATGCCGCCCCTGCGGCTCGCCATGCACCAGCCCCGCCGCCGCCAGCTCCTTGAGATGGAACGACAGCGTCGGCGCAGGCACCGACAGTGCCTCGGCGATATCGCCGGCCATGCTTCCGGCCGGCCCGGCCTCGACCAGCAGGCGGAACGCCGACAGCCGGGTGTTGTTGCCCAATGCGGTCAGGGCGCGGATTGCATCAATCATTTCCATTCTTATAGAATAATAAAATAAAATGACGATGAGCAAGCCCCCCATGACTTTCGACGACCTCCCCAACGTCACCGCCGATGCGATCGATCTGCCCGACCTGGACAAGCTCGGCCTGCCCGCCGAGGCCGACCACGCCCCGCGCATCCTGATCCTGTACGGCTCGCTGCGGCCGCAGTCCTACAGCCACAAACTGGCGCTGGAAGCCGAGCGCGTCCTGCGCCGCTTCGGGGCCGAGACCCGCGTGTTCGACCCGCACGAGCTGCCGCTGCTCGACAGCGTCGACAAGCACCACCCCAAGGTCCGCGAACTACGCGAACTCTCGCAATGGTCCGAGGGCCAGGTCTGGGTCAGCCCCGAGCGCCACGGCGCGGTCACTGGCGTGTTCAAGAACCAGATCGACTGGCTGCCGCTGGAAGACGGCAGCGTGCGCCCGACCCAGGGCCGCACCCTCGCGGTGATGCAGGTTTGCGGCGGCTCGCAGTCGTTCAACGTGGTCAACAGCCTGCGCCTGCTCGGGCGCTGGATGCGGATGGTGACGATCCCCAACCAGTCGTCGGTGGCCAAGGCCTGGCAGGAGTTCGATGACGACGGCCGGATGAAGCCCTCGCCGTACTACGACCGCGTGGTCGACGTGATGGAGGAACTGGTCAAGTTCACCCTGCTGGTGCGCGGCCGCAGCGACTATCTGGTCGATCGCTACAGCGAGCGCAAGGGCGACGTGGCCGCGCGCGAGCTGGCCAGGCAGGCGGCGGTGACCGCCGCATAGTCGCCGAGAGCCGGGGTAACTTCCCCGGCCTGGTTCACGCTGGATCGATCACCGACATCGCCTGGCCGACGGACGCCGTGTCCGTCGGCCGCACCAGTCGCGCGACTTCCGCGCCGTCGCGCAGGAACACCAGCGTCGGCCACAGCTTGATGCGGTATGAGCGGCCGAGCCGACGGCCGGGACCGTCCTCGATCTTGAGGTGGCGCACGCCGGGGTGGTCGGCGAAGACGCTGGCGATCAGCGGCTGGGCGGCGGTGCAGTGGCCACACCAGCCGGTGCCGAACTCGACCACCGTGGCGCCGGGCAATGCGTCGACCTCATCCCGGGCAGGCGCGGCGGTGGCGTAGTCGCGTTGCACGTGCCTAGTTGCTCGAGATGCTGACCTGTGGTCCGGGATAGTCGACCACCAGGGCGATGCGACGGTTGTCGCGGCCGCGCTTTCCGGTCGCACCGGGACGGACCTGGCGGTTCTCGGCCTCGCCATAGCTGACCGCCTGCACCTGCATCGGGTGCAGTCCGGCCTGCTTGACCAGGTAGTCGCGCGCGGCTTCGGCCCGGCGCTGGCCGAGACGCTTGTTGAAGGCGGCGGTGCCGGCCGGGTCGGCGAAGCCCTCGACGGTGATCATGGCGTTGCCGTGGCTGCGGTTGACCGCATGTGCGAAATCATCGAGCAGCGCCTTGGCGCGCGTGCTGAGGGTCGCCTCGCCGGTGTCGAAGTAGGCCGCGGTGGTGTCGATGCGGATGCCGTTGCTGGTGCCGTTGCCGTGGTCGACGCGGCTGATCGAGGCTTCGTACTTGTCCGACAGCGATTGCAGGCCGCGGCCGAGGTCCTGCAACTGCGCTTCGAGCCGGGCGTCGGTGGCGCGCAGCTCGCCGATGGCGGCATCGAACTCGTCACGCTGGACGAAGTGACTGCAGCCCGCGACCGTCGCGGCCGAGAGTGCGATGGCTACAAGTACGTTACGGGAGCGGGGGATGGCCATGGCTCGTCTCCTGGCTGACGTGTCGGCGTCGGCGCGCGTCGCTGCGCGGGCTGGTGAGAGTTCTACGTCGTTGCCGACCTTAATCCAGCACTCATTTGTCCGAAGTGAAACGGCAGACCTGCAATTGATCCTGAACAGGTCGCGTGAACCAAAAAAAGCGGCCCGGTTTCATCCGGGCCGCTGGACTACGACGAGCGAGCGTCTGCGGTCAGTCTTCCGCGCTCTGGTAGTGCGTCAGGTAACGACCGGCGGCCACCGCGTATGCCGCACGGGTCACGCCCTTGGTCGGATCGAAGTACGCCTGCAGGGTCGGCTCCAGGTCATACGGCCCCTGCTTGACCTCGAAGCGGGCGTTGATCAGGCCCAGGTCGAGCGCCAGTTGCACGTAGCCGCGCAGCGCCGCGGGGATTGATGCGGCATCCGCGACCGGGACACGCTGGCCGAGGTAGAACGCGGTCAGGTTGCCGTCGAAGGCGCGGGCTTCCTGCTGCAACGCCAGGCTCTGCACCAGCGAGTAGGCCAGGCTGACCCGGCTGACATTGTCGTCCGGACGGAACTTGCCGTTGAGCATGCCCATTACGCCGGCCTGCGACTGGCTCAGGTCGCGCAGCGCGCCGCCGGTGGCGACCGCCGCCTCGGCGAACGGATACGCCGGGTCGTCGACGCTCAGGTCGGTGAAGCTCGGTTGCCGATCCAGTGGCAGCTGCTGGCGCACGCTGGTGCCCATCAACAGGTACTGGGCCATCTCGTCACGCTTGAGGATGGCGTCGGGGCGGAAGCGACGATCGGAGTCGCCATCGACCAGGCGGTTGGCGACGGCGAATTCGATCGCCTGCCGCGCCGGATGGTTGGCGACGTCGTTCATCCCGGTGTAGCCACCGCTGTTGAGAAAGCCAATTTCGCCGTTGACCGTGCCCGGTGCACCGTAGCCATTGGTGACGCCGGCCGGGTCGAGCCCCTGGCCGGACACCGAGCCGATGCCGCGCACGGTGACGCGCCACACGCCCGGTTTGGCCGGGGCGCCGGTGGTGACGGTATCGCCGAGCACCGGCAGCGAGATCGCCGAGCCGTATTGCACGCCGTCCGGATCGATCAGCACCAGCGCCAGGGTGTTCTCGCCGATGGTGGCGCGGACGCTGACGAAGGCGACCTCCGGCCCGACCGTGAACGACTGCTCCTCGACCTCACCCACCGGGGCGAAGTCGATCGAGAACGGGATCGGATCGGCGCCCGGGGCCAGCAGGGCGTTGGCGTTGAACTCGCGCAAGCCATTGACGGTGGCGCCGAAGTCACTGCGGACATCGGTGGCTTCGGCCACCGCGGCGTAGGCGTTCAGATGGCCCATGCCGGCTTCCCACGGCAGCCGCCCGGTCATGTTGGTGGCGGTGCGTTCGATGATGTCCTTGACCTGCGCCGGGGTGAGGGTCGGATTGGCTTCCAGCATCAGCGCGACCACACCGGCGACGTGCGGCGTCGCCATCGAGGTGCCGCTCATGTGGGTGTAGAACGGCAGGTGCGCGGGCGCCATGTTGTTGGCGTCGTACTCGGCGGCGAGCGGCGGCAGCGCGCCGGTCAGGGTGCGGGTGGAGGCGATGTCAACGCCGGTGGCGACCACGGTCGGCTCGTTGATGTAGGTCCACTCGCGGCCGTCGGGCATCGTGAACTCGCCGATTTCGCCGCGTTTGCCGCGCGAGGAGAAGCCGGTCAGCACGCCATCCTTCTCACCGGCGCCGACCGAGATCACCCACGGTGCCTGCGCGTACGGATTGTGGGTGTCCTCGCCGGAACCGTCGTTGCCGGCGGCGAACACGCTGACGATGCCGCGCTTGTACAGCTCGTAGCTGGCAATGTTGACCGGGTTGAGCGGCTCGAACTTGCCCGAGCTGCCCCAGGAGTTGCTGGTCACCCGGATCGGCGCATCGAAACTGAACTGGTTGGTCGCGGCATAGTCGAGGCCGCCGACCGCGTCGAGGATCAGCAGCACGCCGCCGGAGCCGTAGCCGACCAGGCTGGCGCCCGGCGCGACGCCGCGATATAGGCCATTGGAACTCGCGCCGGTGCCGCCGATCGTCCCTGCACAGTGGGTGCCATGGCCGGAACCGGTGTCGGTGTTGAGTTGGCCTTCGAGGTAGGTGATCGGCAGCATCGCGTCATAGGCCGCCAGGTTGGTCGCGGCCTGCACGTTCTCGACCACGTTGCGGCCGAACTTCAGGTCCTGGTGGGTGGCGTCGACGCCCGAGTCGTTGACCACCACGCCGACGCCGGCGCCGCTGAACGGGATCGCGCGGTTGTAGTCGCCCGGGTTCTGCACGGCACGCTCGGCGCCGGAGATCTGCCGGGCTTCCTTGTTGAAGTATTTCAGCGGCGCGTTGAAGTAGATCGAGGCGACATCGTCGCGCTGGGCCAGCGCGCGGATCTCGGTCGGGGTCGCCAACGCACCGGCGATCGGCAGCGTGCGCATCAGCACGCCTTGGTCGATCCCGAGCGAATTGAGCGCAGCGACCTGGCTGGCAGTGACCGGCCCGGACTGCTCGTAGCTGACCACGATCTGCAATTGGTCGGTCGGTAATGCATCCTGCATGCGCGAGGCCAGTTCCGGATCGAGTTGTGCGTCTGCGAGGGCGACCCCGCTGGCGAGCAGGCCGGCGGCGATGGCACAGATACGGAAGGTGCGGCGCTGAATGGGGGATCGGGTTCTGGAAAACATGGAAAAAGCTCCGGGGGAAATCGCCGCAGGCTTGGGGCGGACCCGAGTATCCGCAGCGTTGCGGCCGGCTGCCCATCCGGAATTGCCCCCAGCCGTACTGGGGGAAATCACCCAGCGGGACAGCCATGCGCCTGAGTGTTTTCCCCTAGAGACGCGGATCACGGAATCAGGCTAGGGTAGACAGGTTGATGTCCTGGAGAATGGCGATGTCGAGGTTTCCGTTGGTTTCCAAGCTGCTGGTTCTGGCGGCACTGCTATTCGGCACCAGCCAGGTTGCGGCGCAATCGCTTCCGGTGCAGGTCGACGTCAGCGGCAACACCGCGACGGTCGAGATCGGCGGTGCCGGCGAGCCCTTGGCCGAGCTCATCCTCACGTTCGACGATGCCAACGGGCTCAGTGCCTCCAGTCTCGGGGTCAGCGCACAGCTGGTGAATCTCAACGATCCCGCCCTTCTCACCCGGCTGCCCGGCCAGGCCCTGACCCGGCTCGATCCGGCCCTGCCGCTCATGATCACGGTGGAACCACCGGCCCTGGGCGGGCTCAGCTTCAACCGCACGGTGCGTGCCGAAGTCCACACCCATGCCCTGCCCTACACCGCAGGCAGCTCGCTGCGACTGCTCAAGGCGCCATTGAACGGGGCGTTCCGCGACATCACCGATGAAATCGCACCGGGCAGCGTGCGCGCGCGCGGCACCACCGGAGGCTTTTCGCAATTCCTGGTGGTGACCGACCTGCGCGAGACCGGCGTGGTGCTGGACCAGAAGTTCTCGTGGTTGCGCGCGCGTATCGCCGCCCTCCCCCTGGGCGAGCAAGCCGCCTTCGATGCGTACCTCGACGCGGCCGAATCCGCGGTCGCCAACGCCGATTACGCCGACGCGATCGGCGCGCTGGACGAGATCCGCGCACGCGCCTCGGCCCGTGCCGGGCATGGCCTGACCCAGCAATGGCGGGCCACCCGGGACGTGGAAAACCAGGCCGGCGAGATCATCGCCGGTGCCGCGACCCTCAAGTACAGCGTCGCCTATCTGCGCGACTACGGGCAGTAGCCGGGACGCTCGCGATTCCGGCCTGCACGGCCTCCCGGCGGGCGCTGCAGTGCGCCCTCCCGTCCACCGATGCCGCGCTAAGATGCCTGGATGCAGGCACGACTGATCGCGTACCAACCCGATGACGCCGCCATCGTTCGCCTGATCCGTCCGGACCAGGCGCTGCGGATCGGTCGCGAAAGCGATCCGGCCGTGGATCCACCCGGTTCCGCAAAATCCGCCCTGGAGCATCTCGTCCTGGACCACCCGTCGGTGTCGCGCGCGCATGCCGAGTTGCGTGGCGACGGCGGCCAATGGCGACTGATCGACCTTGGCAGCAAGAACGGCAGCCACGTCGATGGCATCGCGATCAAGGACGCCCGGCTGGAGCACGCCTGCTGGCTGCGTTTCGGCGATGTCCACTGCGAGTTCGCGTTGCTCAGCGCGGCCGAGGCCGAAGCGGCCGAACACGACCGCCGCGTCCGCCGTCACGCCGCCACCGCGCACACGGCCCGCATCGAGAAGCTCACCCGCTTCGGCGACCTGCTCGACGCCAGCCTGAATGCAGTGCTGGGACTGGCGCAATGCGAGCGTGGCTTCGTGCTGCTCGATGACGGCGCCGACTTCGTGGTCAGCGCGAGCCAGTCGCTGGCGCCCGCAGCACTGGCAAGTCGCTCGTTCTCCGGCAGCGTCGGCGCCGTGCGGCGTGCACTGGACCAGCGATGCATCGTGGTCGCCAACGACATCGGCCGCGAGGCCTGGCTGGCGACGCGCGAGTCGGTGGCGACTTCCGGGCTCAGCACGCTGGTGTGCCTGCCATTGATGGATGGGGACCGCGTGCTTGGAGCGATCTACGCCGACCGCGTCGCGCCTGGCCCGGCGATCAGCACGCTCGACCTGGAGCTGCTAAAGGCTTTCGCCGAGAACGCGGCGATGTGGATATCAGCACGCCGCACCAGCGAGCAACTCGACATCCACCCCGGTGCGCCGGCCGACTGGAGCCGGATCGCCGCCGCTCACCCCCTGCCGGGCGACGAAGGCGCATGACCGCCCAGGGCGGCAACCCCGACCCGCCTGCCGGCGACGCGGCCAGCAACGCCACCACCACCGGCGTGTACGCCCAACTGGACCTTGCGCCAGGGACCGTGCTGGCCGACCGCTTCCGGCTCGAGTCGACCCTCGGCATTGGCGGCATGGGTGTCGTCTATCGCGCCACCGACATGACCCTCGACGTGACGGTCGCGCTGAAGCTGCTGCGTCCGGAACTGGCGCAGCGCGCCGACGCATTCGAGCGGTTTCGCGACGAACTGCTGCTGGCGCGGCAGGTCTCGCATCCGCACGTGGTGCGCATCCACGATCTCGCCCGACACGGCCAGCATTGGCTGATCAGCATGGACTTCGTCGATGGGACCTCGCTGGACCATCGGATCGACAAGCGAGGTCCGCTCGCGGTGGAGGACGCCCTGCAGGTGACGCACCAGCTCGCCGAGGGTCTTGCCGCCGCGCACGCCAAGGGCGTGGTGCATCGCGACCTGAAGCCGGCCAACGTGCTGCTCGACGCGCAGGACAATGCCTACATCAGCGATTTCGGCGTGGCTCGCTCGCTCATCAGCAGCGGCCTGACCCAGTCCGGCACGGTGGTCGGCACCCCGGATTACCTTTCGCCCGAGCAGGCCCGCGGCGACCCGGTCGATGCACGCAGCGACCTCTATGCATTGGGCCTGATCCTGTACGAGATGCTGGCCGGCAAGCCACCGTTCGGCGGCGGCACCATGGCCGAGGTGCTGGCGCAACGCATCGTGAGCACCCCGCAACCGATCGGCCGGCACCGGCCCGAGGTGCCGGCTTGGGTGGCGCGCCTGCTCGACAAGTTGCTGCGTCCGCAGCCGGCGCACCGCTTCCAGAGCGCGGCAGAGGTCGTGCGCGCGATCGACACGCGCGAAGTGCCGCGCGAGCTGCGGCTGTCGCGCGGGTCCGGATGGGGATTGGCGGCGATGCTCGCGCTCGCGGTTGGCTTGGGCGGGTGGTGGTGGCAGCACGAGCCCGACCCGACTGTCGCCGGCTCGCCACCGTTGCAACGCCTGCTTGTGCTGCCGATCGAGCATGCCGGCGATGGCGGCTCGCCCACGGACACGCTTGCCCCGAAGCTGGCCGGTCTCGGCGCGCACCTGCGCGACGCGCTGGCTGCGATCCCCGGCTTCGCCGTGGTCGATGGCGAACGCACCCGGCAGGCCTTGCGCCAACTCGACCCCGCCGGCGCCGCGCGGCCGGATGTCACCGGCTTGCGCACCATCGCCGCCGCGCAACGCGTGCTGCAACCCACGTTGGTGGCCGAGGACGGCCGCTGGCGCCTGCGCGCGCAACTGCACTCCGGAGCCGCCGCGCCCGTGGCCATCGATGGACCGGCCGCCGACGGTCCCGCCACTGCGCTGCACGCGTGGGCCGACCAGGCCGGCACGCGGCGGGCCCTCGGCCTGCGCGACGACGCTCCCATCCGCTTGACCCTGCCCACCGAATCCGGGGCACTGGACGCGTATGGCGCCGGCCTGCTTGCGCGCCAGCGCGGCAAGCTCGACGAAGCGCTGGAGAAGCTGCGCGCCGCGACCACGGCCGCGCCAGCTTATGCCGCCGCCTGGTTGGCGCAAGCCGAAACCGCGCTGTCGATCGGTGAACTCGATACCGCGTTCGACGCCATCGAACACGGCCAGCGCGCCGCCACCGACGCTCCCGCAAGCCTGCGCCGGCGTTTCGCCGCCGAACTTGCGCTGCTCGAAGGCAATCCGACCGCCGCGGTCGCCGAATGGCGCGCGCTGCTCGCCGCAACCCCGGACGACACCTTTGCCGAACTGCAGCTCGCACGCGCACAGGGCGCCGGCGGCGACTTCAGCGCCGCCGTCAAAGGCCTGCAGGCCCTGGTCCAGCGCGATGCCAACGACCCGCGCGCGTGGTTCGAACTGGGCAAGTTCACCCTGCTCAGCGGCGACGCCCAGCGGGCGGTCGACGACCACCTCGTGCGCGCACTGGTGCTTCACAAGCGCAGCCGCGATGCCTATGGCGAAGCCGAGACCGTCAACGCACTCGGCATCGGTTACGCCCGCCTCGGCCAGACCGCCGACGCCATCGAGCAGTACCGCAAGGCCGTGGACCTGCGCGGCGCTGTCGGCAACCGCCGCGGCGTGGCGACCAGCCTGCGCAACCTCGCCAACGTGCTGGCGTTGACCGGTCGGTTCGACCAAGCCGCCGGCCACCTTGAACAGGCCCGCGCGCTGCATGCCGAACTCGGCGACCAGGAAGGCCTGGCGGCAACCGAGAACGAGCTGGGCCTGCTGGCGGAGGAACGCGGCGACTACCGCGACGCGCTGGAGGCGTACCGACGCGCGCTGCAGATCTGGCAGCGCGCCGGCGATGCGCACGGCAGCGCGCAGGCGCTCAACAACATCGGCTTCGCGCACTACCAGCTCGGTGCCTACAACGACGCCCAGGTGTACTGGCAACAGGCCGCCGAGGCCTACGCCGAACTCGGTTCACTGACCGGCCGGATCCGCACGGAGCAGAACCTTGGGTTGCTCGCCACCGCTCGTGGGCACTGGGACGAGGCACGACGCCGGCTGCAGCAATCGCTGGCCAGCGCCGAGCAACAGCAGATGCCGGAGGAGGCCGCGGTCAGCCGCCGCAACCTGGCCGAACTCGAATTGCTGCAAGGCCACCTGGCCGCGGCGATCGAGCAGGCCCAAAAGGCCGAAGCCCTGTTCCGCCAGCGCGAGGACCAGCGGGGCGTCGTCGATGCCGGGTTGCTTCGCGCCCGGGCGTTGCTGACGGCACACGCCGATGTCGAGGCGCGGAGGCTGCTCGACGAACTGCAGCCCACCTTGGCGCAGGCCTCGACCGAGCAACGCGCGATCGCGCAACTGCTGGGCGCGGAACTTGCCTCGCGAGCTAACGACGCCGCACAGGCTACCGCAATGCTGCGGCAGGCCCGGGAGTGGGCGGCGAATTCCGGCGTGCGCTACCTGCAACTGCAGATCACGTTGCACGAGACCCGCGCCGGCATCGTCGACGGCAAAGACCTCGATCCCGCCACCACGGCGCTCGGCCATGCCGGCCTGCGGTTGGGCTGGCTCGAGTGGTCGATGCGACGGGCGCTCGGCAACGGTGATCCAACGGCGGCGCTCGCCGCTTACCGGGAGGCGCTGGGGTTGCTGCGCAGCGGCGATTTCCAGCGCTCCTGGCGGATCCATCGGCTCGGGGCGGAAGCGCACACGGCCAACGGCGACGATGCCGAAGCCGGTCGCGCGCAAGCCCGGTCGCGCGATGCATGGATCAAGTTGCGCGAAGGATTGCCCGAGTCCCTGCGCGCCGGCTTCGACCGGTCCGCGCAACCCACCGAGAAGGAACCGCCGCGTTGAGCGGGAAGGATCTCGATCGGGATCTGTCGCTGCCGGTGATCCGCGAGCAGTACCAACGCCTGTTGCAGCGGCTGGAAGCCAACGAGCGCGAATTCCGCCGACTCGGGAGGTCGGTGCTGCGCGTACAGGAGGACGAGCGGCGCCGGCTCGCACGCGAACTGCACGACGGCATCGGCCAGAACCTGACCGCGCTCAAGCACCGCCTGACCCAGCTTGGCGATGGCCTGCCGGTCGATCCGGCCCTGCGTGCCCAGCTCGAGGCAGCGATCGCGCTGTGCAACGACACCCTCGACGACACCCGCGAACTGTCGCGCCTGCTGCGTCCGCCAATCCTCGACGACCTCGGGCTCGAATCGGCGCTGCAATGGCTGGCGCGCAGCCAGGGCGAGGCCAGCCAGCTGTCGATCACGGTGGAGATGGAATCACTGCCCGCGCTCGACGACGACCTGCAGACACTGGTGTTTCGCATCGCCCAGGAAGCGCTCAACAACGTCGCCCGGCACGCCCAGGCCAGCAACGTACTTGTTCGTTTGGTCGTGCGCAGCGGCTCGTTGCAGCTGCAGGTGGTCGACGATGGCCGCGGTTGCGACCCGGAAACCGCACTGCGCAGCGGCGGCAGCGGACTCGGCGGCATGCGCGAGCGCCTGCGCCTGCACGGCGGCCGCCTCGACCTGCACTCCTCGCCCGGCAACGGCGCGCGCATCCGCGCGGTCATCCCGCTTGACGGCGATTGATCGCTCGCGCACGTTAGCGCGATGGGGAACATCCGCGTCCTGATCGCCGACGACCACACCCTGGTTCGTGAAAGCCTGGTCGGGCTGTTGCAAGCCGACGGCGACGTGCAGGTGGTGGCGCAGGCCGCCAACGGCCTGGAGACGCTGGAGCAGGCGACGGCGACCCGTCCGGACATCGTCGTGACCGACCTCACGATGCCGGGGCTCAACGGGATCGAGGTCGTGCGCCGCCTGCGTGAATCACTGCCGAACACCCGGGTGCTGGTACTGACCATGCACCAGGAGGACGAGTACGTGCTGCAGGCAGTGCGCGCCGGCGCATCGGGTTACCTGGTCAAGGACAGCGCGGCATCCGAATTGCTGGCCGCGGTGCGCAGCCTGCAACTCGGCCGCAGCTACTTCGGCCCGCAGGCGTCGAAGGCGCTGGCCGAGCAACTGCAGCATCCCGAGCGCGTGGTCGACGACCCCTACGGCCGCCTGACCCCGCGCGAGCGCGAGGTGTTCCACCTGATCGCCGAAGGCCTGACCACCAAGGAGATCGCAAGCAAGCTCGGGACCAGCGCCAAGACCGCGGAGAACCACCGCAGCCGCGTGCTTGGCAAACTGGGGGTGCGCAACACCGCCGAACTGGTGCGTTACGCGCTGCGGCGCGGGTTGCTGGACTAGAACGCCGCCCGCCGACTTCGGCGGACGCGGCGGGTGCGACCGGCCAGCTTGGTCACGAGGACATCGTGCGTGACGCGTGGCCCAGCGAAGCGTTGCCGTGAACGTTTATGCGCGCGTGCTGTTCGCTTTCGTAGGAGCGGCTTTAGCCGCGATCTGGAGTCGGCGCGGGCGAACGATTCTCCAATCGCGGCTAAAGCCGCTCCTACAAGAGCTCCTACGACGAAGGGGAACGCTCGCCTTTCAGCCGCGCCAGCAACGGTTCGACCAGGTCCATCGGCAGCGGGAAGACGATCGTCGAGTTCTTCTCGCCGGCGATGTCGGTCAGCGTCTGCAGGTAGCGCAACTGGATCGCGCGCGGATCCTGGCCGAGCAGCTTGGCGGCCTCGACCAGTTTCTCGGCGGCCTGCTGCTCGCCCTCGGCGTGGATGATCTTGGCCCGGCGCACGCGCTCGGCCTCGGCCTGGCGGGCGATCGCCCGGACCATGACCTCGTTGATGTCGACGTGCTTGATCTCGACGTTGGCGACCTTGATGCCCCAGGCGTCGGTCTGGTCGTCGAGGATGGCGCGGATGTCGTTGTTGAGCTTCTCGCGCTCGGCCAGCATCTCGTCGAGGTCGTGCTGGCCCAGCACCGAGCGCAGGGTGGTCTGGGCGAGCTGGCTGGTGGCCTCGTAGTAATGCTCGACGTTGATGATCGCCTTCTCCGGGTCGACCACGCGGAAGTACACCACCGCGTTGACCTGCACCGAGACGTTGTCGCGCGAGATCAGATCCTGCGAAGGCACGTCCATGACGATCGTGCGAAGGTCGACGCGGACGATCTGCTGCACGACCGGGACCAGGATGATCAGGCCCGGGCCCTTGACCTTCCAGAAGCGGCCGAGTTGGAACACCACGCCGCGCTCGTACTCGCGCAGCACCTTGATTGCGGTGAACAGCAGCAACGCGATGATCACCAGGATCGGGGCGAAAGCGAAGATGTTCATGGTTGGGCTCCCGGACGGGGTGTGGATGACGTGGCTGCCCTGTCGAAGGGGACGACGTGCAGGACCAGCCCATCGATGGACACCACCCGCAGCGCCTGGCCGCGGACGACGGCGACGTCCGAATCGGCCTGCCAGACTTCGCCGCGGATGCGCACGCGGCCATGGCCACTGAAATCGTCCAGTGCGATCGCCGGATGGCCGACCAGTTCGTCGACGCCGGTGGTGACCGGCCGGTCGCGTGCGCGCAATGCCAGCCAGACCACGCCCATGAAGGCGAGCGCGCTGGCGACGCCGATGCCCAGTACCAGTTGCCCCGGCACGCCGAAACCGGGCACGTCGGTGTCGAACAGGATCAGCGATCCGGCGACCAGGGCGATCAGCCCGCCAATGCCGAGCACGCCGAAGCTGGGCATCGCCAGTTCGGTCGCCATCAACGCGACACCGAGCACGATCAGGGCGACGCCGGCGTAGTTCACCGGCAGTACCTGCAGGGCGTACAGCGCCAGCAGCAGGCAGATCGCGCCGACCACGCCGGGCACCACCGCACCGGGGCTGTAGCCCTCGAACAGCAGGCCGTACAGGCCGATCAGCAACAACAGGTAGGCGACGGTGGGGTTGGTCAGCACCGCGAGGAACTTGAAGCGCCAGCCAGGCGCGATGGCGGTGACCGGTGCGCCGTGGGTGTCGAGGGTGACGGTGCCGCTGGCGAGGATGACCTCGCGGCCATCCGCCTGGGCCAGCAGGCTGTCGATGTCGTTGGCTAGGATCTCGATGACGTCCTGCTGCAGGGCCTCTTCGGCGGTGAAGGTGGCGGCCTCGCGCACGGCGCGGTCGGCAAATTCGGCGTTGCGGTCGCGCAGTTCGGCGAGGCTGCGCAGGTAGGCGGCCGCATCGTTGGTGACCTTGTGGTCCATGGCGTTGCCGGGGGCTTGGCGGTCGCCTGCGCGACCGGATGGCTGGCGATCCGTTTCCGCTGCGTCGGCGGGAGCGTCGGCACCGGCCGGGGCACCGGGTTCGCGATCAGGCGCGATGCCCGGCCCACCGCCGCCGAGCGACACCGGCGTGGCCGCGCCCAGCGATGTGGCCGGCGCCATCGCTGCGAGATGGCTGGCATACAGGATGTAGGTGCCGGCGCTGGCCGCGCGTGCGCCCTGCGGCGCGACCCAGGCGATCACCGGCACCTTCGATGCCAGGATCGCCTGGTTGATGTCGCGGGTGGACGCATCGAGGCCGCCGGGGGTGTTGATCCGCAGCACCACCGCCGCGGCGTTCTCGTCGGCGGCGCGGTCGAACCCGCGCTGCAGGTAATCACGGGTGGCCGGGCCGATGCCGCCTTCGATGTCGAGCAGCAGAACGGAGGGGCTGGCCGGCGTGGCGGGTGGCTCCTGCGAAAGTACCGGGACCATGGCGACTGCCGACAGCATCGCCGCCAGCAGCAGTCCGAAGGTCGGCAGTGGAGAGCGTCCGCCCGGTCTCATGGCAGCCCCTGCGAATGGCGGGCGGGACGCAGCCCGCCCCAACACCCAGTTAATACCCAGGGACGTTAGGGGCGCGGCAAGGTGTCCGCGTTCTGTAGGAGCGGCTTCAGCCGCGATCGGAAGCCGGCGCGGGCGAACGATTCCAGATCGCGGCTGAAGCCGCTCCTACAAAAGGCTATCCGCTGAGCCGATCTGGAACACGTCCCCATCCAGCATCGCCGGGAACCGCTCGCGATGCAGCGCCAGTTGGTCGGCCTGCAACGTGGTGGTGACGACGACTTCTTCGTCGGTGCACTCGCTGGCCGGATGGCCGAGGAAGTCGATCACCGCGCTGTCGCCGGAATAGTGGATGCCGTTGCCGTCGGTGCCGACGCGGTTGAGGCCGGCGACGTAGCACAGGTTCTCGATCGCGCGGGCGCGCAACAGGGTCTTCCACGCGTAGGCGCGTGCCGCCGGCCAGTTGGCGACGTACAGGGCGAGGTCGTAGTCCGGCTGGCCGGGCCGCTCGACGTCGAAACGGTTGCGCGAGTACACCGGGAAACGCAGGTCGTAGCAGACCAGCGGACAGATCCGCCAACCTTTCCAGTCGAGGGTCAGGCGTTCGCGGCCGGCGGCGTAGCGCTCGTGCTCGCGGGCGTAACGGAACAGGTGGCGCTTGTCGTAGTGGTGCAACCCGCCATCGGGGGTGGCGAACAGCATGCGGTTGAATACCTTGCCCGGCAGCGATCCATCGCCGTCGCGGATCTGCACGCTGCCGGTGATGGCGGCACCGAGGTGGGCGGCCTGCGCGCGCATCCACTCGACGGTCGGTCCGTCCATGGTCTCGGCGTTGTCGATGGCGTCGTTGCTGAAGCCGCTGGTGAAGGTCTCGGGCAGGATCACCAGGTCGGTGGTGCCGTGTAGCGGCGCGATCAGCTCGCCGTAATACTCGCGATTGCCGGCCGGGTCGTGCCAGAGGGTGGCGCCTTGGACGAGGGAGATGCGCAGGTTGTTCATGACGGCGGGGTCCGGCTTTGAGGTTTGGTAGGAGCGACGTGAGTCGCGACCCGACGAACAATAGGCAGCGATGTACAGGTCGCGACTCACGTCGCTCCTACCAGCACGCGGGTGTTACAGCTTCTGCAATCGTCCGATGGCCTTGTCCAGGGTCGTCTCGTTCTTGGCGAAGCACAGCCGCGCGAGGCGCTGACCCTCGGGCGGACGACCGTAGAACGGTGACAGCGGGATCGCGACGACGCCGTGCTCGGTCGTCAGCCATCGGCAGAACGCGGCGTCGTCGAGGTCGCTGACTTCGGAATAGTCGACCAGCTGGAAGTAGCCGCCCGGCACCGGCAACGGCTTGAGCCGGGTGGACAGCAACTGCTCGCGGAAGCGGTCGCGCTTGTCCTGGTAGAACGCGCCCAACTGCTCGTAATGCTCCGGCTCGGCCTCGATCATCTCGGCGAACGCGAACTGCGCCGGGGTGAACGTGCAGAAGGTGTTGTACTGGTGGACCTTGCGGAACTCGGCGCTCAACGCCGGCGGTGCGATGCAGTAGCCGACCTTCCAGCCGGTGCAGTGGTAGGTCTTGCCGAAGCTCGAAATCACGAACGCACGCTCGCGCAACTCCGGGTAGCGCAATGCCGATTCGTGACGGGCACCGTCGAACACGATGTGCTCGTAAACCTCGTCCGACAGCAGCAGGATGTCGGTATCGCGCAGCAGCGCGGTCAACGCGGCGATATCTTCCGCGCCGAACATCGCGCCCGACGGGTTGTGCGGGGTGTTGGTCATCAACAACCGCGTCTTCGGCGTGATCGCCTTGCGCACCAGTTCCCAGTCGACCGCGAACGTGCGCGGGTCCAGCGGCACGTGCACGGCAATGCCGCCGGCCAGTTCGATCGCCGGCTCGTAGCAGTCGTAGCAGGGATCGAGCACGATCACCTCGTCGCCGGGACGGACCACGGCGTGGACGGCATCGAAGATCGCCTCGCTGGCGCCGGAGGCGACGGTGATCTCGGCATCGACATCGGGTCGGTAGCCGTAGCAACGCTCGGTCTTGGCGGCTATGGCCTCCCGCAGCGGGGCGACGCCGTGCGCCGGTGAATACTGGTTGTGGCCCTCGCGCATGGCCCGGGCGAGCGCGTCGACCAGCCGTGCCGGCGCGTCGAAGTCCGGGAAGCCCTGTCCCAGGTTGACCGCGCCATGCTCGGCGGCGAGCTGCGACATCACGGAGAAGATGGTGGTGCCGACCTTCGGCAGCTTGGTCTCGGGGGTCATGGCAAGGCGCGACTGGTGTGGGTTGTCGAGTGTACGAAATCGGCCAGGCACGCCGGCCGATTACCAACCGGTTCAAGCAGTTGCATCGCGCGACGGGGCGTCCGACACTGGGCCATGCGTGAACTCCAGGTCGTCGACGCGTCCGAACTGGCCACCGCCTATGCCGTCGCCCGATACGCGGTCAGGCTGGACGGCGACACCCTGCCGTTGCGGGTGGGCGAGCCGGCTCCTGACCTGGAAGCCTACTGGCCGGCCGAGTGCTACACCTTCATCACCGCCTGGAACCCGGCATCGGAGCCGCACTCGGACGACGCCAACCAGACCGCCGACGCGTTGATGGTGGCGCAGCTGGACGCCGCGGGGGTGCAACGGCTCGCCGCGTGGGCGGAAGACCCCGACGGCGAATGGCGCGAACCGGGCTGGTTGCTGGCCGACATGGACAACGACCTCGTCGACCGGCTGGCCCACGAATTCGGCCAGGCCGGCGTCCTGCGCTGGCGACGCGGCGAACCGGTGCGTTTGCGGATGCTGGTCGAACGCCCGCGCGACAGTGACGTCCCGGCGGAGGTTGCGGACTTCACCGATTGGGTGGCCGACTGGGTGAGCGGCCCGGTGACGGCGTAAAATGGGCGTTTCGTGGCCCGCCGGCCTGTCCGCCCCGCCACCTGCCCCAACGCCGAATTGATGACCCCGACCGATCGCCCCGTCCCGCCGCTGCTGCAAGCCCGCGGCCTTCGCTTCGCGCGCAACGACGAGCCCGTGTTCGGCCCGCTGGATTTCAGCGTCGACGCCGGCGAAGCGCTGCTGGTGCAGGGCGACAACGGCGCCGGCAAGACCACCTTGTTGCGGGTGCTGGCCGGGCTGTTGCGCGCCGATGCGGGCGAAGTCGACATCGACGGCGAACGTGCGCGCGCCGCGCGCCGATCCCGGGCGATCGCCTACCTCGGCCACCTGCCGGGCCTGAAGGCCGACCTCAGCGCGCTGGAGAACCTCAACTTCCTGTGCGGCCTGCAGGGCCGCCGCCGCGGCCAGCTGCCCGAGAGCGCGATGGCGATCGTCGGCCTGTCCGGTTACGAGGACGCGCTGGCCCGGCAACTCTCGGCCGGCCAGAAGAAGCGTTTGTCGCTGGCCCGGTTGTGGTTGTCGCCAGCGCCGCTGTGGCTGCTCGACGAGCCTTACGCCAACCTCGACCTGGCCGGGATCGAACTGGTCAACCGGATGGTGCAGGCGCACCTGCGCGGCGGCGGCGCGGCACTGGTCACCACCCATGGTGCCTACGCGGCGCCCCCGGTCCGGACGCGGTTGCTGGTATTGCAGCGACCGTCGCTGGAGGCCGCCGCATGAGCGCGGTCCTCCCAGGCCTGCCCGGCGCCGCCCGGGCCTTGATGCTGCGCGACCTGCGGCTGCTCTGGCGCCGCCGCGGCGATGCATTCCAGCCGGCGCTGTTCGCGCTGCTGGTGGTGGTGCTGTTCGCGCTCGCGCTCGGCGGCGAGGCCGACACCCTGGCCAAGGTCGCCGGCGGGGTGCTGTGGCTGGCGGTACTGCTGGCCGGGCTGCTGGCGCTCGACACCCTGTTCCGGGGCGACGCCGAAGACGGCTCGCTGGAGCAATGGATGCTGGCGCCGGTGCCGCTGGGCTGGCTGGTCGTCGTGCGCACGTTCATGCACTGGGCCACGACCGCTCTGCCGCTGCTGCTGGTGACGCCCTTCCTGGCCGAACTGATGCATCTGCCGCGCGGGCAATTGCCGGTGCTGATGGCGTCGCTGGCGCTGGGCACGCCGCTGCTGAGCCTGCTCGGCGCGGTGGTGGCGGCGCTGACCGTCGGGATGAGGCGCTCCGGTATACTGGTGGCCTTGCTTGCACTGCCCCTGTACGTGCCCGTGCTGGTGTTCGGCGCCGGCAGCGTGGCTGCCTCGGCCCAGGGACTGGACCCCATCGGCGCCTTGCTGTTGCTGGGCGCCGGACTGGTGGTGGCGCTGGTGCTCGCGCCGCTCGCGGCCGCCGCGGCCATCCGCATCGCGCTGAACTGACCGCGCTCAACCGACTTCCATGAATCCAATCGTCCGCTGGTTCCACAAACTCGGTTCGCCCCCCTACTTCGACCGTTTCGCCGCGCGCTGGGCGCCGTGGGCATACGGGCTCGGGCTGCTGGTGATGCTCTGGGGCGCGTACGGCGCGCTGTTCGTGGTGCCGGCCGACTATCAGCAGGGCGACAGCTTTCGGATCCTCTATATCCATGTGCCGAGCGCGTGGATGAGCCTGTTCGTGTTCGGGCTGATGGCGTTCTACGCCGCGATCGCGCTGGTCTGGCGGATCAAGCTGTGCGAGATCCTGGCGATGGCCTGCGCGCCGATCGGCGCCGGGTTCACCCTGATCACGCTGGCGACCGGGTCGATCTGGGGCAAGCCGATGTGGGGCACCTGGTGGGATTGGGACCCGCGACTGACCACCGAGCTGATCCTTCTGTTCCTGTACCTGGGCGTCATGGGTCTTTACAACGCGATCGACGATCGCCGCGCCGCCGCACGTGCCGCCGGCTTGCTGGCGATCGTCGGGGTTGTGCTGCTGCCGGTGATCCGCTATTCGGTGGTGTGGTGGAACTCGCTGCACCAGGGCCAGACCATCCGTCTGTTCGGCGAGTCGAGCATGGATGCGAGCATGGTCCAGCCGCTGATCTGGATGATCGTCGGCACCAAGCTGTGGTTCATCGGCGCGCTGCTGGCGCGTGCGCGCGGCGACAACCTGCGGCGCGAGAACGGCAAGGCCTGGGTCGCCGCACTGGCGACCGGCAAGCAGAAGGCCGCGCGATGAGCTACCTGAACTATGTCATCGCCGCCTATGCGGTGTTCGTGCTGGTGCTGGGCTGGGACTTCGTCGCCAGCCGCCTGCAGATCGGCCGCGAGTTGCGCAATGCGCGCCGCCGCGCCGTCCGCCAGGCCGCGCGTCCTTCCTCCGTCGAGCCTGACCTTGCCGGGCACGATTCCGACACACAATCCCCGAGTGAACTGAACCGATGAATCCGATCCGCCGCCGCCGCCTG
Source organism: Novilysobacter erysipheiresistens (assembly GCF_036663935.1). Lineage (NCBI taxonomy): Bacteria > Pseudomonadati > Pseudomonadota > Gammaproteobacteria > Lysobacterales > Lysobacteraceae > Novilysobacter > Novilysobacter erysipheiresistens. The sequence goes on along the minus strand of NZ_JAXGFP010000001.1, from coordinate 497,408 downwards.
CTGTGGGTGGCCGCCCTCGTCGCCGCCGCCGCGATCGCCGCGACCCTGGTCGCGATGGCGCTGCAGCGCAACGTCGCCTATCTGTACACGCCCAACGAGGTGATCAGCGGCGAGGCCGGCGCGGAGGTGAAGTCCGGCCAGGCCCGCTTCCGCCTCGGCGGAATGGTCGCCGAAGGCTCGATCGAGCGTGTCGACGGGACCCTGGAATCGCATTTCACCGTCACCGACGGCGATGCGCTGATGCCGGTTACCTACACCGGCATCCTGCCCGACCTGTTCCGCGAGAAGCAGGCGGTGATCGCCACCGGCCGCATGGACGGCGACCGTTTCGTCGCCGAGGAAGTGCTGGCCAAGCACGACGAGACCTACATGCCGAAGGAAGTCGCCGACAAGATGGGCGTGGCACACCAGAAGCATGACGTCGAAGCGCCACCCGCAATGGCGCAATAAGCCGTGCTGCCCGAACTCGGCCAGGTCGCGCTGATCCTGGCGCTGCTGATCGCGGCGCTGCAGGCGGCACTGCCGCTGGTCGGCGCCCAGCGCGGTATCGCCCCGTGGATGGCCATTGCGCGACCCGCGGCCTATGTCCAACTGCTGCTGGTCGGACTGGCGTTCGCCATCCTCACCTACGGTTTCGTCGGTCAGGATTTTTCGCTGCGATACGTCGCCGAGAACTCCAACTCGCTGTTGCCGATGGTCTACCGCTACACCGCGGTGTGGGGTGCGCACGAGGGCTCGCTGCTGCTATGGGCGCTGGTGCTGGCGTTGTGGACGGCGGCGGTCGCAAGGTTCTCGCAGCGGCTACCGCTGTCGGTGATCGCGCGCGTGCTCGGGGTGATGGGCGTGGTGAGCGTCGGGTTCCTGGCGTTCCTGATCTTCACCAGCAACCCGTTCGAACGGTTGCTGCCGGCGGTGGTCGAGGGCCGCGACCTCAACCCGCTGTTGCAGGACCCGGGGATGATCATCCATCCGCCGATGCTGTACTTCGGTTACGTCGGGTTCTCGGTGCCGTTCGCGTTCGCGATTGCCGCGCTGCTGGACGGCAAGGTCGATGCGCGCTGGCTGCGCTGGACCCGGCCGTGGACCAACGTGGCTTGGGCGTTCCTGACCGTCGGCATCGCGCTGGGCAGTTGGTGGGCCTATTACGAACTGGGCTGGGGCGGCTGGTGGTTCTGGGATCCGGTCGAGAACGCCAGCTTCATGCCGTGGCTGGCCGGCGCAGCGCTGCTGCACTCGCAGGCGGTGACCGAGAAGCGCGGCAGCTTCCGCGGCTGGACGTTACTGCTCGCCATCGCGACGTTCTCGCTGTCGCTGCTCGGCACGTTCCTGGTGCGCTCGGGCGTGCTGACCAGCGTGCACGCGTTCGCCGCCGACCCGACCCGCGGACTGTTCATCCTGATCTTCCTCGGCATCGTCATCGGCGGGTCGCTGGTGCTGTATGCGTTGCGCGCGCCGGGCGAGGACGACGGCAAGTCGTTCGAGCCGTATTCGCGCGAAACCCTGCTGCTGGCCAACAACCTGCTGCTGTCGACCGCCTGCGCGATGGTCCTGCTCGGCACCCTGTATCCGCTGCTGGCCGATGCGCTGGAGCTGGGCAAGATCTCGGTCGGCCCGCCCTACTTCGCGTTGCTGTTCACCCTGCTGATGGCGCCGCTGGTGCTGCTGCTGCCGTTCGGCCCGGTCACCCGCTGGCAGCGCGAGCAGGTGTCGAAACCGCTGGCGATGCTGCTGCCGTGGGCCGGGCTGGCGCTGGCGGCCGGCGTGCTCGCGTTCTTCTTCGCCCCGCAGGGTGCGTGGAAGGTGGCTGCCGGCGTGGTCGGCGCGGTCTGGGTCGGGGTCGGCACGTTGCGCTTCGTGTGGTCTCGACTGCGCAACCCCGGCAGCCGCTTCACCGCCGAGATGCTCGGCATGACCCTCGCCCACCTCGGCGTCGCGGTGTTCCTGGTCGGCGCGTTGCTGGTCGAAGGCCTCAACATCCAGCGCGAGGTCGCGGTGAAGCCGGGACAGACGATCGAGGTCGGCGACTACGGCTTCCGCTTCGACGGCGTCGAGCAGCGGCAGGGACCGAACTACAAGGCCGACTTCGGCACCGTGCAGGTGTTCGCCAAGGGCGCCCCGCTGGTGCTGATGCACCCGGAAAAACGCGCCTACGCCAGCGGCGGCCAGGTGCTGACCGAGGCGGCGATCGAGCGCGGCTTCACCCGCGACCTGTATGTCGCCCTCGGTGAACCCCTCGGCGGTGGCGCTTGGGCGCTGCGCGTGCACATCAAACCGTTCGTGCGCTGGATCTGGGCCGGCGCCCTGCTGATGATGCTCGGCGGGCTGGTCACCGCGACCGACCGGCGATTCCGCCGCGTCGACACCCCACCCCGCGAGGTTGCCCGATGACGCCCCCTGCCGAACCGGCCCGCAAATCCAACGCCATGCGCTGGCTGCCACTGGCCGCGTTCGGCCTGCTCGCCCTGCTGCTGCTGGCCGGGGTGATCCTGAGCCGCGACGGCAATCGCGACGCCCTGCCCTCGCCGCTGATCGGCAAGCCGGCGCCGGCATTCGAGCTACCGGTGCTGCACGAGGCCGGGCGGCTGGTCACGTCAGAGGAACTGGCCGGCGAACCCTACCTGCTCAACGTCTGGGGCAGCTGGTGCCCGGAATGCCGGGTCGAGCATCCGGTCCTGACGAAGTTCGCCGAGTCCAAGCGCGTGCGCGTGATCGGCTACAACCTCAAGGACGAGCACGCCGATGCGCTGAAATGGCTGGAGCAGTTCGGCAACCCCTACTGGCTGGTGCTGACCGATTACACCGGCGAGACCGCCATCGACTGGGGCATCTACGGCGCGCCGGAAACCTTCCTGGTCGACGGCGACGGCATCATCCGCTGGAAGCACGTCGGGCCGATGAGCGAGGCGACGATCCGCGACGAGCTGCTGCCGGTGCTGGCCGAGGTGGAGGCGCAATGATTTCGTCGATACGCATCGCGGTCGTGGTTGCACTGCTGCTCGCGTTGCTGGCTCCGGCGCTTGCGCTCGGCCAGGCCGCCGACGTTTCGGCGCCGCCGCAGTTCACCGACCGCACCGAGGCCGAGCGCTTCCATGCGCTGACCGAGGAACTGCGCTGCGTGAAGTGCCAGAACCAGTCGCTGGCCGATTCCGACGCCGCAATCGCGCAGGACCTGCGCAACGAGGTGCTCGAGTTGATGCGCCAGGGCAAGACCAACGCCGAGGTCAAGCACTACCTGGTCGCGCGCTACGGCGAGTTCGTGCTGTATCGCCCGCGGGTCGAGCCGACCACCTGGCTGTTGTGGTTCGGACCGGCGGTGTTGCTGCTGGTGGGCGGCTTCGTCGTCGCCGGCATCGTGCGCAAGCGAAGCGGCAACCGGCAACCTGCCGAGGCCGTCGACGACGACCAGGAGTGGTGATGACCGCGTTCATGATCGCCAGCGCACTGCTGGTCCTGCTGGTACTGGCCTATGTCCTGCGTCCCGTGTGGCGCGCGCGGCCCGCGGCCGGCGTCGGTGTACTCGTCACCCTCGCGATCGCCACCGGGTTGATCTACACCCTGGTCGGCACTCCGCGCGCACTCGACCCTACGCAGCGCAAGGCGCCGGAAACGCTGTCCGAAGCGATCACCCAACTGCGCACCGAACTGCAGCGCGACCCCAACCAGGTCGAAGGCTGGCGCCTGCTCGCCCGTGCCTACGACGCCGAAGGCCGCCTGCCCGAGGCCCGCGACGCCTACGCCCGCGCGGTGCAACTGGCGCCCGACGAACCGGCGCTGCTGGCCGAGGCCGCCGAGGCCCGTGCCAAGGCCGCCGACGGCCGCCGCTTCGACGACGAAGCTGTCGACATGCTGCAACACGCGCTGCAGATCGAGCCCGAACACCAGCGCGCCCGCTGGTTCCTCGGCATCGCCCAACGCCAGGCCGGGCAATCGGCCGAGGCGGTCGCGACGTGGGAGCCGCTGCTGAGCCAAGTCGATGCCAGCACCGCCGCCAGCCTGCGCGAGCAGATCAACCTCGCCCGCGCGGACGCCGGAATGGAACCGCTGCCGGCGGACCCGGTCGCTGTCGCCAACGCGGCGCAAATCACCGTCAGCGTCTCGCTCGATCCGGCGCTGGCGATGCAATACCCGGACGACGCGGTGGTGTTCGTGATCGCCCGCCAGCCCGACGGCCCGCCGATGCCGGTCGCGGTCGAAAAGCTTCGCGCCACCAGCTTCCCGTTGAAGGTCACGCTCGACGACGGCGACAGCCCGATGCCGACGCTGAAGCTGTCGCAGGTCGAGCAGGTCGAACTCGTCGCCCGCATCTCCGCCAGCGGCGACGCCGCGGCGCAGCCGGGGGATTTCGAATCCGCCGCGGTGCGGGTCGAGCCCGGCCCGGATGCCGCGGCGGCGCTGATGATCGACCGCGTCATCGAATAGGACATCCATGACCGAGTTCATCCCGCCCGGCACCCGCTACATCGACCTGCCCTCGCCGTTCCCGATGCGGCGCGGCGGCGAGTTGCACGGCGCCCGCATCGCCTACGAGACCTGGGGCACGCTGAACGCCGCGCGCGACAACGCCGTGCTGATCGTCACCGGGCTGTCGCCCGACGCCCACGCCGCCGCCAACGACGCCAACCCCGCGCCAGGGTGGTGGGAAGCGATGGTCGGCCCCGGCAAGCCGATCGACAGCGACCGCTGGTTCGTCGTCTGCGCCAATTCGCTCGGCAGTTGCAAGGGCTCGACCGGGCCGGCCTCGATCAATCCCGACACCGGCGACCTGTATCGCCTCGACTTCCCGCAACTGTCGATCGAAGACGGTGCCGACGCCGCCGCGCATGTGGTGCGCGAACTCGGCATCGACCGACTGGCTTGCGTGATCGGCAACTCGATGGGCGGCATGGCGGCGCTGGCGCTGCTGGTGCGGCACCCCGGCATCGCCCGCAGCCACATCAACATTTCAGGCGCGGCCAAGGCGCTGCCGTTTTCGATCGCGATCCGCTCGCTGCAGCGGGAGGCGATCCGGCTCGACCCCAACTGGAACGACGGCCACTACGACGACGCCAATTATCCGGAGTCCGGCATGCGGATGGCACGCAAGATGGGCGTCATCACCTACCGCTCGGCGCTGGAGTGGGATGGTCGCTTCGGCCGGGTGCGATTGGATTCCGATCGCGCCGACGACGAGCCGTTCGGGCTCGAGTTCGAGGTCGAGAGCTACCTCGAGGGCCACGCCCGCCGCTTCGTCCGCAACTTCGACCCGAACTGCTACCTCTATCTCAGCCGCTCGATGGACTGGTTCGACCTGGGCGACTATTGCACCCGGGGCGACGACAGCGAAGCCGACACCCGCGCCGGCCTCACCGCGATCAGAATCGACAAGGCGCTCGCCATTGGCGCGGCGACCGACATCCTGTTCCCGCTGCAGCAACAGCGCGAGATCGCCGACGGGTTGCGGGTGGGCGGTGCCGACGCCCGGTTCTTGGCATTGGATTCGCCGCAGGGGCATGACGCGTTCCTGGTCGATTTCGACCGCTTCGGACCGGCCGTCCGCGGGTTCCTCGTCGCCCTGTAATTCCCCGTAGGAGCGGCTTTAGCCGCGATCTGGAGCCGTTCGCCCGCGCCGACTCCAGATCGCGGCTAAAGCCGCTCCTACAAACGCGATCCGCGACGCAGCCTCCCGCCGCGATCGCGCGTAGAATCAACTCCATGAACGCCCACGCCCTGCCCGACATCGCCTTCCCCGGCCGCGACAAGCTCGTCAACGCGATCGACGCCGCCGTCGGCGCCGGCGACGAGCACGCCATCACCGCCGCCCTGCGCAACACCCTGTGCCGGATGATCCGCGACCGCGACGTCGCCCTGCCCGAGTGCGTGTTCGAACCGATCGAAGACCATTACGCCCGCCGCGAGATCTACCGCAGCGCCGAACACGGCTATAGCGTGGTCGCAATGACCTGGGGGCCGGGCCAGGGCACGCCGGTGCACGACCACTGCGGCCTGTGGTGCGTCGAGGGCGTCTGGGACGGCCAACTCGAGATCACCCAGTACGAGTTGCTCGACACCGACGGCGACCGCGCCCGCTTCCGCGCCGCCGGCGGCATGGTCGCCGGCCCCGGTAGCGCCGGCAGCCTGATTCCGCCGCACGAATACCACTCCATCCGCAACACCAGCCAGGATGAATCGGCGGTCTCGGTGCATATCTACAAGGCGCCGATGGAGGAGTGCTCGATGTTCGTGCCGATGGGTGGCGAGTGGTTCACCCGCGCCGCCAAATCGCTGGAAATCGACTGCGCCGACTGACGCGACCGGCTCGAGCCGTGGGCCGGATTTCGGGATGCTCTATCCCACTCTGGCAGACACACGCTCCATTTAGCATTGGCGGTTTGACGCGTTGCCGCGCCACCACACGGGACCCGCCATGCTGACCGACTTCCTTCTCGCCGCCCTGCACCACGTGCTGGCATTCGCCCTGATCGCGATGCTGGTCTCACAGTCCGTGCTGCTGCAAGGCGCCCTCGACGCTTCGACCCTGCGGCGCCTCTCCCGCTTGGACGCCGGCTACGGCGTCTGCGCCGTGATGCTGCTGGTTGCCGGCCTTCTGCGCATCGGTTTCGGCATCAAGGGCCACGATTTCTACCTGCACAACCCGTGGTTCCACGCCAAGATCGGCGCCTACGTGCTGGCCGGCCTGCTGTCGATCCTGCCGACCCTCAATTTCGCCCGCTGGCGCAAAGCCGTGCGCGCCGACCCGGCTTTCCTGCCGGCCAACGCCGAGGTCTGCCGCGCCCGTCGCGTCATCCGTTTCGAATTGATGCTGATCGGCGCGATCTTCGTACTGGCCGCGGCGATGGCGCGTCACGGCGGGCTCTGAGCCGACGCAAAAACAAAAGGCCCGCGAGCGATCGCGGGCCTTTTGTTTTCTTTTGGTGCCGAAGGTGGGACTCGAACCCACACGCTTTTAAGGGCGGCGGATTTTGAGTCCGCTGCGTCTACCGATTCCGCCACTTCGGCCGGCCGCGCAGTATAGCCGAGTCCGAACGGGGCGCTCCAGCATTCTTCGCTAGGATGACGCCATGTGCCTGATAGCCGTCGCCTGGCGTTGCCATCCGCGTTACCCGCTGGCGCTGATCGCCAACCGCGACGAGCTGCATGCGCGGCCGACGGCGCCGGCCGGGCCGGACCCGGAATGGCCGCAGGTGTATGGCGGACGCGACCTGCAGCAAGGCGGCAGTTGGCTGATGGTATCCCGGGCGCGCCGGCTGGCGGCGGTGACCAACGTGCGCGTGGGCCTGGCGGGTGAGCCGAAGCCGCGCTCACGAGGGGCCCTGGTCCGCGGTTTCGCCGGCAGCGAATTGTCGGCCGAGGCGTGGCTGGAGCCAGTGCAACCCGATGCCGCGGGCTATGGACCGTTCAACCTGTTGCTGTGGGATGGGGCGTCACTGGCATTTGCCAGCAATCATCCCGAGAGCACGCGCCGCGCCGTCGTCCCTGGGGTGCATGCAATGTCGAACGGCGCCTTCGATGCGCTCTGGCCCAAGAGCACGCACGCGACGCAGGCGTTGTCGGAATGGCTGGACTCGGCGCGGGCGGATGCAAACAAGGCCGACGTTGCGCCGCTACTCGCGGCGCTGGCCGATACCACAACGGCGCCGGATGCGGCATTGCCCGATACCGGGGTCGGACTGGACCTGGAGCGGAAGTTGTCGCCGCCGTTCGTGCGCGATGGGCGTTACGGCACGCGTTGCAGCACGGTGGTACTGGTCGGCACGGAGGGCGGCATCCGATTCGTCGAGCGCCGGTTCGGGCCGGACGGCAGGGTCAGCGGCGACAGCGATGTGTGGCTGGGCACCTGCAACCGAGAGGCCAAATGAGAAGGCCCAGTCATTCGGACTTGCGTCCGAAGTGGCTGAGCCTTCCGTGCCAGAGCTGTTGCGTCGGGCGCGTTGCCCTTCGCTTTTTCTCTGGTGACATGAAGCGTACCCGCGACAGCGTTATCCAGCGGTAAACGCGATGGAAACAACTCGATAAGAGGCGCGTCGCTTACCGATCGGCCTCAAGGGCTCTCGCTGACCCAGATGCGTCCTTCGACATGCGCGGACTTGACCACGCGACGGTCGCGAATGAGGGTCTCCACCGAGCGCGACACGAACCGGGCGCCGGCCATGTCCAGCACCGAACGGACCTCGACCGTGGCGCGCTTGTTGTCATCGGACAGGGTGATCTTGTTGATCTGGTAGCTGGCGTCGAACGGCATCTCGTCACCCAGCAGCGCCACCATCTTCTCGACCTGCCCGAAGGTGGCCTCGACGTTGCGGCACGCCGCTTCCTTGCTGACCAGCTCGACCTGCTGGCGCGGACCGATGTAGCTGGTGATACGCCCATCGAGGTCATCGGCCATCTGTCCACAAAGGGTGTCGGCATCGAGCGCGAGCGTGGCGCGGTGCCCGGTTGCGTAGAACTCGCGGACCTGGTCCTCGTCCAGCTTGCTGCCGTCGATGAACACCCACCAGCCCAGCGCGCCGAGCACGGCCAGCAAAACGTACTTGATCATGTCCCCTCCCCGGGATCTGCCGCGCCGGGCGGCGCTTCCATGCCTGTCGCACTCTCCCCGAGGGCGTGACGGCCGCCGCACTATAAGACATGCATCCAGCCCCGTGAAACTCGGCGGCTTACCGTGTCGCTCGCCGGACCGGCAATGGCGGCGCGGGCCAGGGCCACCAGCCCCGGCCGGTCAGCGCGTAGCGGTCGGCGGCACGCTCGAAGCGGTTGCGCACGCCGATGCCGCCGCTGGCCAGGTAGACCGGCAGGAACAACGGTCCCAACACCATGTACTGGTAGACGTGCGCGCGCTCGTGGTCGGCCAGGTTCACCGCGGGTTCTTCGCACAGGCCGGCGCGGTGCGCGTAGGTGTGGCAATGGCCGTCGAGGGTGGTGCCGGTATGCAGGATCACGTTGCCGAGGGTCAACGCGCCGCCCGGGCCCCACGGCCAGCCGTGGAACACCAAGGCGCTGTCCCGCGCGCGCCAGTGGGCGTGGGCACCGAACGCGATGCCGACCGCGCCGAGCAGCAGGCCGGCAAGGGTGTTGGGTGATGTCCACAACGCGCCCAGCACCCGCGCGGCGCGTGGCCAGGTGAAGTGGCTTTCAGTCGGCGGTGGCGCGAGGCTACCCAACGTGCACGGTCAGCTGCCCTCTTCGGGAATCAGCAACCACAGGATCAGGTACGCCAGGATGCCGGGGAAACCGGCGGAGATGATCGATACCAGCACGTAGATCACCCGCAGCAGGTTCGAGTTCCAGCCGAAGCGCCGGGCGATGCCGCCTACGACGCCGGCCAGCATGCGGTCGTGGCGGGAGCGGACCAGGGGTTGCGAGGTGTGTTCCATGCCACTCGATCCGAACGAGTTCAAGCCAAGTCTAGCCACGCGATGTTATGGCGGCGTGGGTTCTAGCGCGACCGCTGCGCCAGCCAGTCATGGATCGCCTGCGGCACCTCGCGCTGGGCGCGGCCGGAGACATAGATGCCGATGTGCCCGCCGCGGAACGACAACTCGCTGTAGTCGGTGCTGCCGACCAGCCCACCAAGCGCCTTCGACGACGACGGCGGTACCAGGTGGTCGGCTTCGGCGAACACGTTCAGCACCGGCATGTCGACGTAACCCAGGTCGACCGCGCGGCCGCCGATGTCGATGCCGCCGTTGACGAAACCATTGCCCTGGTAGAACTGCTTGGCGAACTGGCGGAACGCCTCGCCGGCTTGGTCGGGCGAGTCGAAGATCCACTTCTCCATGCGCAGGAAGTCCTCCAGCGCGGCCTTGTCGTCGAGGATGTCGACCAGCCCCACGTACTTCTGCACGAACAGCCGCCACGGCTTCAACGTGAGGTAGGTGAAGTTCATGATGTCGGCCGGCACGTTGCCGAGGGTGTCGACGAAGGCGTCGATATCGACCCCGCGCACCCAGTTGGCCAGCATGTTGTCGTCGGTGTGGAAGTCGACCGGCGTCACCATCGTCACCAGGTTGCGCACCTTGCCCGGGTTGAGCGCGCTGTAGCACAGCGAGAACGCGCCGCCCTGGCAGATGCCGAGCAGGTTGACCGCGTCGAGCCGGTGCGCGCCGCGCAGGTGGTCGACCGCGCCGCCGAGGTAGCGCTGGATGTAGTCCTCCAGCTCCAGGTAGCGGTCGGACCGGTCCGGGTAGCCCCAGTCGAGGATGTAGACGTTCTCGCCGCGCTCGAGCAGGCCGCGCACGATCGACTTGTCGGCCTGCAGGTCGACCATGTACGGCCGGTTGACCAGCGCGTAGGCGATCAGCAACGGGACTTTCGCGGTGGGGGCCTTGTCACCGCGGAAGCGGTACAGCACGACCTTGCCGTCGCGCCAGACTTCTTCCTTGGCGGTGGCACCGTAGTCGACGTCGTCGACCTCGCGCAGGGTGTCGAGGCCGGCGCGAAGCTTGTCCTGGGCGCGCATCGCTTCCTGCGCCAGCTTGTCGGGGCTGAAGTTGAGCGGGCCGGTGTTGAACGCGTCTTGCTTGTCCATGTCAGCGTGCCTTTCGTGTCGGCTTGGTTACCGAAGCGCGGCTGGGTGATTTCTTTGCGGAGGCTTTCTTCGAGGCCGGAGTCTTTTTTGTCGCGGCCTTCTTCGCAACCGGCTTCTTCGCTGCGGCTTTCCGCGGTGGCACGGCTGGCTCCGATTTCGGGGTTGTTCTCGCAGCGGGACGCTCCGAACGCTCGCCGGACGGCGGCATCTCCGCCACCAGATCCCGCAGCCGCCGCAACTCGCGCTCCAATTGCACGATCTTGCGATGGGCGGCATCGACCTCGCTGCGGGTCGGCATCCCGAGGGCATCGCCGACCTGCTCGACCTGGCCCTGCACCGCGGCGCGCAGGCGCATCTGCGAGTTCACCAGCGCGCCATAGGCATCGCGGAAACGTGGCGACAGGGCGATGTCGGCATAGGCCTCCTCGGCGGCGTCGATCCACAGGTCGAACAATGCGCGCGCCGACTCCAGTTGCTTGCCCGGCTCGCTGCGCTCGGTCAGCTTCTGCTCGAAGCGCTTGAACGCATCCTGCGCGGCTTCGGCCATCAACGTCTGGTAGGCCTGACCCTGCTGCTGGTAATCCGCCTGCGCCTGGCCGAGCTGCTGCAAACGCTCCTGGTGCTCGCGGGTGAAGCCGAACGCCGGCATGCCCGACCAAGCCTGGCCATCGCGCTGCAACTTCTCGATGAACGGCGCGGCCTGTGCGAACCACTGCTCGAAACCCTGCTGGCCGGGCCCCTGCATGCCACGCAGGACCTCGGCGAACGGGTTGCCGAAATCGCCGCCGAGCGCGCGCTTCCACGCGCCGGCGATGTCGGCGGCGTCGGCATCCTGGCCGGCGAACTGCGCCGCCAGCTGCTGCATCTGGGCGTACCAGCCGCGGGCCTGGGTGTTGAAACGGTCGATGGTGGCGTCGGCCTGACTACCGAGTCCGCTGCCGAGCCCGCCACCAAATCCATTGCCAAACCCGGCACCGGGGCCAACATTCCCCTGGGCCAGCTTCGACCACCATGCGACCGCCTCGTTCCAGCCCGGCACCGCCGCGCCCGCACCCGGCATGCCGGGGACGCCCATGCCGGGGAATCCCGCGCCGGAGAAGTTCGCGCCCGGGAATCCCTGCGATGCCGGCGCAGCGTCGGCCCCGGCGCGCAACATCTCGCCCCAGCGACTCCAGTACTGCCGCGCCAGCGCCTCGAAATCCTCGTTGCCACCGAAACCCTGATTGGCCATCTCATCCTCCAAGCGTTGCGGCGATCATAGCAACGCGGATGTTGCAGGCCGATGCGTGTCTCGCGAGCTTGTCGCGGGCTTTTGTAGGAGCGGCTTCAGCCGCGATCAGGAGTCGGCACGAGCGAACGATTTCCGATCGCGGCTGAAGCCGCTCCTACAGAAAGTTTCAATCCGCAAGGACTACGGCTTCGGAATGTGCAGCGTCTTGCTCACCATCAACGTCCCCGACAGCGCGAACATCAGCACCAGCGGATGGAACTGCCACGGCCCCAGTTGGACCATGCCCAGCCACAAATCCGTACCGATCGCGCCCTGCCCGGCCGCGATCCACAACACCACCACCAGCACCAGGCTGGTCGGGATCGGCGTGCCCTCGAAGAACTTGACCTTGCCCTCGTCGCCCGAGAGCTGCTCGGCGGTGACGTTGTAGCGCGCCAGCCGGCTGACCCCGCAACCGACGAAGTAGCTCAGCACCACCCAGTCCCAGCCGCCCTGCAGTCCGCAGGCATACCCCAGCGCGGCCGGCGCGACACCGAACGAGATCACGTCGGCCAACGAGTCCAGCTCGCGCCCCAGGGTCGACGCCGACTTGCGCCAGCGGGCCACCCGGCCATCGACCGCATCGAAGATGAAGGCCGCCGGGATCAGCGCCATCCCGATCATCAGGTCGCGCACCCCGCCCTCCTGCAGGAAGCGCATCGCGGCGAAGATCGCACCGGTGCCGCAGAAGGCGTTGGCCAGGGTGACCCAGTCCGCGAGGTGGAATTCGCGGAGCATCGAGAAGTGGCGGCGTTGCTGCTGCATGCGGTGCTCCGGGGGATGGGCCGTTACCCAGCCTGCCAAAGGCGGCGTGACGGCGGCAAGTGCGGGTGCAGGATGACAGAATGTCGGGGCCATGACCGCCCCGTCCCGCCCCGCTCCGGCCCGCAAGATCCTGCACGTCGACATGGATGCGTTCTATGCGTCGGTCGAGCAGCGCGACGACCCGTCGTTGCGTGGCCGGCCGGTCGTCGTCGCCTGGCGCGGCAACCGCTCGGTGGTGTGCGCGGCCAGCTACGAGGCGCGCAAGTTCGGAGTGCGCTCGGCGATGCCGGCGGTGCGCGCGGAACGGCTGTGCCCGCAGGCGGTGTTCGTGCCGCCGGATTTCGTGCGCTACAAGGCGGTGTCGCGCCAGGTGCGCGAGATCTTCGCCCGCCACACCAACCTGATCGAGCCGCTGTCGCTGGACGAGGCCTACCTCGACGTCAGCGAAACCAAGACCGGCCTGCCCTCGGCCACCGCGACTGCCGAGGCGATCCGCGCCGCGATCCGGGATGAAACCGCGCTGACCGCGTCGGCCGGGGTCGCGCCGAACAAGTTCATCGCCAAGATCGCCTCGGACTGGAACAAGCCCGACGGCATCTGCGTGGTGCGGCCGCGGCAGGTCGACGCGTTCCTGCTGCCGCTTCCGGTCGGCCGCCTGCCCGGCGTCGGCAAGGTCATGCAGGGCAAGCTGGCCGAACTGGGCATCGCGACCGTCGGGCAGTTGCGCTCGCTGCCAGCGGCCGAGCTGGAGTTGCGCTTCGGCCGCTGGGGCCGACGCCTGCATGAATTGTCGCTGGGCATCGACAACAACCCGGTGCGACCCGAACGCCCGACCGTGCAGATTTCCTCGGAAGACACCTTCGAGCACGACCTGCTGCTCGATGACCTGGAACCGCAGATCCGTCGCCTCGCCGAGGGCACTTGGGCCGGTTACCAGCGCGAACGCGCGCGGCACCAGGGCCGCCTCGCCCGCACCGTGGTGCTCAAGCTCAAGACCAGCGACTTCCGCATCCTCACCCGCAGCCTGACCCCGGCGGTGCGACCCGCGACGCTGGAAGCGCTGGCCGACATCGCCTGCGAGTTGCGCGCACGGGTGGAGTTGTCGGCGGGCACGCGCTATCGGCTGGTGGGGGTCGGCCTGTCCGGGTTCGTCGACGAGGACGATGTACGCGCGCAGTCGGATTTGTTCGAGCTGGCGTAGTTCGCAGGATCGCGCGTGGTCGCTTCATGTAGGAGCGACGTGAGTCGCGACCCGCCGAACCCATGAGGCGATGTACAGGTCGCGACTTACGTCGCTCCTACACGGCCTGCCCGTCTAACCCAATGACTTGATCGTCGTCGCGACCTTGCCAAGGTCCTCAACCAGCTCGGCATAACCCTCCTCGCGACGATCCTCCGGCATCCGCAGCACCGCCGATGGATGCCAACTCGCGATGCCCTGCACGTCATCCGCAAGCCCACGCCACCGCCCGCGCTCACGGGTCACCCGGAAGCTGTTGCCAAACACGGTGTGCGCGGCCATCGCGCCGAGGGCGACCACGACCCGCGGTCGCACCTGCAGCATTTCCGCCGCCAGCCACATCCGGCAGGCCTCCTGTTCGGCCGCATTGGCGCGCTTGTGCAGGCGCGCCTTGCCGCGCATCTCGAACTTGAAATGCTTGACGGTGTTGGTCAGGTACAACGTGTCGCGATCGAGCCCTGCTTCGTCGAGCGCGCGGTCGAGCAGCCGCCCCGCCGGACCGACGAACGGCGCACCGGTCAGGTCCTCTTGGTTGCCGGGTTGCTCGCCGACCAGCATTGCCAGCGCATCGGCCGGACCCTGGCCGAACACGGTCTGGGTCGCCGGGCGCCACAGTGGGCACGCTTGGCAGTCGCGCGCCTTGCGTTGCAGCGTGCGCAGCTTTCCGGTCGGGATCTCGTCGACCGGCTTGGCCAGTGGCAACGCGTGAATGTCTGGGGAGCGCGGCATCGGATGGCAGTGAGCGGGGAATCCGATGCTGCCGCAGGCGCGGTGAAGGGTTTGCGTCGCCGTGAGGCAGGAGTTTTTTGTAGGAGCGACGTAAGTCGCGACCCACTGACCTACGGAGTCGGAATCGGATTGCAAGCAACGAGGGAGAACGATCGGGCGACTGTTGGAGTGTATTTGTCGCAATGATGTGTCAGTGGGTCGCGACTTACGTCGCTCCTACACGGACCCGATCTCGTCCGAACGAGTGAGACGAACGCAAGAGATGCTGGGGTGACTTCTCGGCGAACCCACATTAGCTATCTATTGCAACCAACTGAATAGCAAAGCTTCAGGTTCGTCTACTCCGTTGTTACTACAATTAGTACCATGCACCTGACCGACACCCAGCGCCGACTGCTCGACTTCCTCCGCGAGCACATTACCCGGCACGGCTACCCGCCGTCGCAGATGGAGATCGCGCGCGCGTTCGGCTTCCGCCAGAACCGCTCGGCGCGCTACCACCTGGAGGCGCTGGAACAGGCCGGCCTGGTCGAGCTATCGGCGGGCCGCGCACGCGGGATCCGGCTGACGTCCCCACGTCGCGCCTCGCAAACATCGACGTCGAATCCTTTCGCGATGCCGGCCACCGATGCCATACCGATGCCACCCACCGACCTGTTGCAGGTACCACTGCTCGGCCGCGTCGCGGCGGGCGCGCCGATCGGCTCGGACCCGGAGGTCCGCCGCGAGATCGCCTTCGACCCATCGCTGTTCCGCCTGCGCCCCGACTACCTGCTGGAAGTCGAAGGCGAGTCGATGCTGCTCGACGGCATCCTCCCCGGCGACCTGATCGGCGTGCACCGCGTCGAGCAGGCGCGCAGCGGCCAGACCGTGGTCGCCCGGGTCGAGGGCGAGCTGACGGTCAAGCGGCTCGACACCGACGACACGCATTCCGAAGTCCGGCACCTGCGCCTGCTGCCGCGCAACCCCGCGTATGCACCGATCGAGATCGACGCCAGCGTCACCGACTTCGCCATCGAAGGCCTGTTCGCCGGACTGGTGAGGCCAGGCTGATGGGCGCCGTGGTCGCCCTCGATGCCCTGCTGGAATCGCGCCGCATCTGGCGCGGCCAACCGACGCCGCGCGCCCCGTCCACCCAATCGACCGGCTTCGCCCTGCTGGACGATGCCCTGCCCGACGGCGGCTGGCCCGAAACCGCCCTGACCGAACTGCTGCTGCCGGCCGACGGCGTCGGCGAATTGCGCCTGCTGTGGCCGACCCTCGCGCGACTGTCCCGCAGCGACGGCATGATCGCCCTGATCGCCCCGCCCTACCTCCCGTTCGCACAGGCATGGGCGAACGCCGGCGTGCAGCTCAACCGCCTGCAGATCATCCGCACCGACGCCCGCAACGCCCTGTGGGCTGCCGAACAATGCCTGCGCTCGGCCGCCTGCTCGGCCGTGTTGTGCTGGCCACACCAAGCCAACGACCGCGCCCTGCGCCGCCTGCAGGTCGCCGCCGAAACCGGCCAGTGCCTCGGCTTCGCGATGCGCCCGATGAAGGACGCGGCAAACTCCTCTCCGGCCGCACTGCGGATCGCAATCGATGCCCAGCCCACCCAGTTGCGCGTACTCAAATGCCGCGGCGGCAATCCCCCCACCCGGCCCATCCCGTTCCCGACAACCACGACTTCATTCGCCACCCCGCCCGTAGCCACCGCTTTCCCCACCCGGTCGCCCACGACAATCGGACAGGGGGTGGACGGTGGGGATATTGCGCAGAAGCCGGCCATGGATGGCCGGCGGCCCGCCTCAGGGCAGGAAGCCCTGATGAAGGGCCGGAGCAATATCCCCACCGGCCGCCCCCTGCGCGACCAAGCCGCACCCACCTCTGTCACACACCCCACGTGCGACCAAACTGCATCCACCCTCGTTCCATCCGTGCATCCACTAGTCCCCGCAACCATCCCTTTCCGCCCCCGCACCCCGCCGACGCAGGCGCAGTGAGGCAGACCAATGCTCTGGGCCTGCATCCTCCTGCCGCAACTCGCGCTCGACGGCGTCCTGCGCCGCCACCCCGACCCCGACGCTCCCCTCGCGCTGGTGACCGGACCGGCGCAACGCCGCGTGCTGCGCGCCGTCAACACCGCCGCGAAAACCGCGGGCCTGCGTCCCGGCCAGTCACTCGGCGCCGCACAGGCCATCTGCAGCCGCTTCAGCGCGATCGAACACGACCCCGCCGAAGTCGAACGCTGGCACGACTTCCTCGCCGCCTGGGCCTACCGCTACAGCTCGCTGGTCAACCGCACCATGCCCTCGGCCCTGCTGCTGGAAGTCGAAGCCAGCTTCAAGCTGTTCGGCCCATGGCCACGGTTCGAAGCGCAACTGCGCGCCGACCTGACCGAACTCGGCTTCCGCCACCGCATCACCCTCGCCCCCAACCCATACGCCGCCCGCGCGCTCGCGAACGTGCATGACGGACTGGCGATCACCGACGAAATGCCCCTGCACAACGCCCTCGGCCAACTCCCGGTCGAACGCAGCGGCCTCGCGCCGGAGGTCGCCACCAGCCTCAACCGCATGGGCCTGCGCAAACTGCGCCAGGTCTTCGCTTTGCCCCGTGCCGCCCTCGGCAAGCGCATCGGCAAGGACGCACTCGCCCACCTCGACCGCCTGACCGGCGCCCTGCCGACCCCGCTGCGCTACTACCAGCCGCCCGACTCGTTCGCCTCGAAGATCGAACTCAACTACGACGTCGAATCCAGCCAGGCTCTGCTGTTCCCGCTGCGCCGCCTGACCGCCGACCTGGCCGCCTACCTCGCCGGCCGCGACGGCGGCGTGCAGCGCTTCACCCTCGTGCTGGAACACGAACGCTGCGCCGACAGCGAACTCGTCATCGGCCTGCTCGCCCCCGAACGCAACCCGGCGATGCTGTTCGAACTCGCCCGCGGCCGGCTCGAACAGATGCGGGTGCCGGCGCCGGTGCGTGCGGTGCAACTGCTCGCGCGCGAACTGCCGCCGTTCGTCCCGGCCGGCCGCGACCTGTTCGACGCCCGGCCGCAACAGGCGGTGCCATGGGAGCAACTGCGCGAACGCCTGCGCGCCCGTCTCGGCGACGATGCCGTCCACGGCCTGGCCATCCGCGCCGACCATCGTCCCGAGCGCGCCTGGCAGGACCAGCCCACCCGCGGCGTCACCGCCCCGCCCGTCCCACGCCCCGGCTGGCTGCTGCCCCATCCCGCGCCATTGCGCGACCACCGCCTGCGCATCCTCGCGGGCCCCGAGCGGATCGAGACCGGCTGGTGGGACGGCGACGTGCGCCGCGACTACTACCTCGTCGAAACCAGCCTCGGCCAACGCGCCTGGGCGTTCCGTCCCGCCGGCGATCCCGCCCTCGACGGCCGCGCCGACGGCTTCATGCTGCATGGCTGGTTCGGGTGACTCCGATGACCCTCCCCGCCTACGCCGAACTGCATTGCCTCTCGGCTTTCAGCTTCCAGCGCGGCGCCTCGATTGCACCCGAATTGTTCGAACGCGCCAGTCAGCTTGGCTACAGCGCGCTGGCGATCACCGACGAGTGTTCGCTGGCCGGCATCGTGCGTGCGCTGGAGGCGTCCGAACGCTTCGACATCAAACTGATCGTCGGCAGCGAAATGCAGGTCGAGGACGGTCCCAAGCTGGTGCTGCTGGTCGAGGACGCCACCGGTTACACCGCGCTGTGCAGCCTGATCACCCGCGCCCGCCGCCGCGCGCGCAAGGGCGAATATCGACTGTTGCGCGACGACTTCACCGCGACCGACGGTTTGCTTGCGCTGTGGGTACCCGGCGAACAACCCGACGACGCGCATGCGAACTGGGTCAAGACGACTTTCACGGAGCGCGCCTGGCTCGCCGTCGAGCTGCATCGCGGCCCCGACGACGCCGCGCGCGTGGCGCAACTGCGCGAAGCCGGCGCCCGCCTCGGCCTGCCACTGGTCGCCGCCGGCGACGTCCACATGCACGTGCGTGGCCGCCGCGCGTTGCAGGACACGATGACCGCGATCCGCCACCACGTCACCGTCGCCGAGGCCGGCCATCGCTTGTTCCCCAATGGCGAACGCCACCTGCGCAGTCGTCGTGCATTGGCGGCTATCCACCCGATCGACCTGCTCGCCGAGACCGTGCGGATTGCCGGACGCTGCCATTTCGACATGCGCGAGGACCTCAAGTACCAATACCCGCACGAACTCGTCCCCGAGGGTCACGACGCCACCAGCTGGCTGCGCCATCTCGTCGAGGAAGGCGCCCGCTGGCGTTGGCCCGGTGGCGTGAGCGACAAGGCCCGAGGGCTGATCGAGAAGGAACTCGCGCTCGTCGCCAGGAAACACTACGAGTCCTACTTCCTGACCGTGCACGACATCGTCCGCCATGCCCGTTCACAGCACATCCTCTGCCAGGGCCGCGGGTCAGCCGCCAACTCGGTGATCTGCTACACGTTGGGCGTGACCGAAATCGACCCGGCGCTGATGAACATGCTGTTCGAGCGTTTCCTGTCGGACGAGCGCAACGAACCGCCGGACATCGACATCGACTTCGAGCACGAGCGCCGCGAAGAGGTGCTGCAGTACGTGTTCAACCGCTACGGCCGCGAGCGTGCCGCGCTGACCGCGGTGGCGACGCAGTACCGCGGTCGCGGCGCGGTGCGCGACGTCGGCCGTGCGCTCGGCCTGCCCCCCGACGTGGTGGGCGAACTGGCGTCCACGATGGACCGTTGGGGCGGTCATGCGCCGATCGCGGAGCACCTGCGCGAACGCGGCTTCGATCCGGAATCACCGGTCCTGCGCCAGGTGATCGCGCTGACCACCGAACTGATCGGCATGCCCCGCCACCTGTCGCAGCACCCCGGCGGTTTCGTGATCTCCGAGCATCCACTGCATACGCTGGTGCCGGTGGAAAACGCGGCGATGGACGACCGCACCGTGATCCAGTGGGACAAGGACGACCTCGACGAAGTCGGGCTGATGAAGGTCGACTGCCTCGCCCTGGGCATGCTGACCGCGGTGCGCAAGACGCTGGACCTGTTGCGCGAGTCCGGCCGCCGCGACATCGCCGGGCTGGTCGACATCCCGACCGAAGACAGCAGGACGTACGAGATGATCAGCCGCGCCGACACCATCGGCGTGTTCCAGATCGAGTCGCGCGCGCAGATGGCGATGCTGCCGCGACTGCGGCCCAAGGAGTTCTACGACCTGGTGATCCAGGTCGCGATCGTCCGACCCGGCCCGATCCAGGGCGACATGGTCAATCCCTACCTGCTGCGTCGCACCGGCCAGGAACCGGTCGAGTATCCGTCCGGAAAGTTGAAAGCCGTGCTCGAACGCACCCTCGGCGTGCCACTGTTCCAGGAGCAGGTGATGCAGATCGCAATGGTCGCTGCCAGCTACAAGCCCGGCGAGGCCGACCAGCTGCGTCGCTCGATGGCAGCCTGGAAGCGTCGCGGCGGGTTGGAGCCGCATCGTGAAAAGCTCACTGAAGGCATGCTGGGTAACGGCTACACCCTCGAGTACGCCAATCGCATCTTCGAGCAGATCAAGGGCTTCGGCGACTACGGCTTCCCCGAATCGCACGCGGCCAGCTTCGCCCTGCTCGCCTACGCCAGCAGCTGGCTCAAGTGCCACGAACCGGCGGCATTCGCCTGCGCCCTGATCAACTCCTGGCCGATGGGCTTCTACTCGCCCGACCAGTTGCTGCAGGATGCGCGCCGGCACGGCATCCGCACATTGCCGGTGGACGTGCGCCACAGCGGTTGGGATTGCAGTCTGGAAGACAGCCCGTCGCCACCCCCGCTTTCTGTAGGAGCGGCTTCAGCCGCGATCGAGAGTCGGCGCGAGCGACCGATCATCCGATCGCGGCTGAAGCCGCTCCTACAACCGGCCGTAGAACAGCCTGCGATCCGCCTGGGACTGCGGATGGTCCGTGGTTTCCAGCCCGAGGCGGCCGAACGGATCGAAGCCGCGCGCAAGCAACGTCCATTCACCGACGTCGCCGACCTCTGCGCCCGCGCCAGCCTCGACCGCCGCGCCCAATCCCTGCTCGCCGATGCCGGTGCCCTGCGCGGCCTGGCCGGCCATCGTCACCGCGCCCGCTGGGCGATCACCGGGGTCGAGCCGCAGTTGCCACTCTTCGCCGACACCCCGGCGACGCGGGAAAGCGAAACGATCGTGTTGCCATTGCCCAGCGCCGACGCCGACATGCGCGCCGATTACGCAATGACCGGCACCACCCTCGGCCGCCACCCATTGGCGTTGATCCGCAAACAACTGTCGGCGCGCCGCTACCGGCGCTCCGGTGAGGTCGCGACGATGCCGCACGGCCGCCACGTTCGCGTCGCCGGACTGGTCACCCTGCGCCAACGCCCGCAGACCGCCAGCGGCGTGATCTTCATGACCCTGGAGGACGAGGACGGCATGACCAACGTGGTGGTCTGGCGCGACCTCGCCGAACGCCAGCGTCGCGAGTTGCTGGAGTCGCGCCTGCTTGCGGTCGAAGGCCGGCTGGAGTGCAAGGATGGGGTGCAGCACCTGGTCGCGAAGCGGCTGCAGAACCTGAGCGCATTGCTCGGCGACCTCGACACCCGCTCGCGCGATTTCCATTGACATCGATGCCTCGTCCGGCGGTGCCGATCCCTCGGCCTTTGTAGGAGCGGCTTTAGCCGCGATCTGAAATCGGCGCAGGCGAACGATTCTACGATCGCGGCTAAAGCCGCTCCTACAAAGAGCCACATCACATCGCTGTGCATAATCGGGCTAGGCATCAAAAGAAGGCATTCCGATGACCCGCGAATCGAGCGCCACCTACCCACCGCTCAACACCCTGAAACCGGTCGCCGACGACGTCTGGATCGTCGATGGCCCGACCATCGAATTCGGCATGCCGTGGCCGAAGATGCCGTTCCCGACCCGGATGACGGTGATCCGGCTCGACGGCGACAACCTCTTCATCCACTCGCCGACGCCGCTGACAGCCACGCTCATGGCCGAGGTCGAGGCGATCGGCACCCCGCGCTGGATCGTCGGCCCAAACCGCATCCACTACTGGTGGATCCCGGAATGGCGGGAAGTGTTTCCAGACGCCCGCATCCATCTCGCCCCGCGTATCCGCGAGCAGGCCGACGGCCGCATCGACTTCGCCACCGCCGAGCTCGACCGCGACCGTGGCTATCCATGGGACACCGCGATCGCGACCTTGCCGGTGAGCGGAACCTTCATGACCGAGGTCGAGTTCTTCCACCGCCCCAGCCGCACCCTGGTGCTGACCGACTTCATCGAGAATTTCGAACCCGGCAAGTTCGACACGTGGTGGATGCGCTGGCTGACCCGGCTCGGCGGCGCGCAGGACCCCGACGGCCAGATGCCGCGCGACATGCGGCTGACCTATTCGAAACAGAAACCGCAACTCAAGGCCGCGGTCGAGCAGATGATCGCGTGGAACCCCGAGCGCGTGATCCTCGCCCACGGCCGCTGGTATCCGGCCAACGGCACCGCCGAATTGCGCCGCGCGTTCCGCTGGTTGCTGGAGTGATGTTGGCAGCCGGCCTCAGCCATGCACCGCCAGGAAGTACAGCACCAGCGCGAACAGCGCGAGCATGATCGTGGTCTCCAACTTGTTGACCGCGCCGTCGTCGGTGATCGACTTCCACAGCACCAGCAAGGTCGGGAAGCCGAACAGGATCACCGACACCGTTTCCAGGTCGATCGCGAGGATGCCGCCTTCCGGTAGTAACGGCACCACGCCCAGCCCCGACAGCAGCGCGGCGAACAGCAGCACCGCCGGCAGGATCACGAACGGCACCTGCACGATCGCGCCAAACACATTCGACAGCGCCAGCTGGGTCTTGCCCTTGAGGTGCGCGCTGGTGACCAGGATGTAGGCCGGCATGCCGGCGAGGAACGCGACCACGATCGCGCCGATCATCTCCGAATAGCCCTCGCCGCGCAGGAACCCGACGAGGTTGTCGGCGAAGTCGCCAACCGCGTGGCCACCGATCAAGGCGCCGATGCTGCCGAGACCGCCGTAGAACGCGATCATTCCCCACGACGCCGAGGCGCGGGTGGTGCCGCCCTCGGCCTGCTCAGCTCCGGCTTCGGTCGAAGTGCCGGAGAAACGCCGGATCAGGCTGCGCAGGTACACCACCATCACCGCCAGCAACGCCGCGGCGATCATCAGCAGGTCCCACAGCCCGAGCCCCTCGCCGGCGTGGCCGCCACCGTCGAACGAAGACATCGCGATCATCAGGAACCCCATCGCGATCATCAGCCCGGCCGCGCAGGCCAGCATGTCGGAGCCAAGCACGCTGATTGCCTTCGGCAACGACGCGTGGCCGTGCTCGTCGCGCGGCATCAGCACGCAGAAGATCGAGAACACCAGCACATTGATGTGCAAGGTCAGCAGCGTGACCACGAACGCAATGCGCACGTCGGCCGCGACCACGAACGCGAGCATCGCGATCTCCGGCAGGTTCGACGCGAGCCCGGCGATTACGCCGGCAACATACTCGTTCCAGCGCAGCTTGCCGGCCAGGCCGACCGCGGCGAGGATCATCACTTCGCAGGAACCGGCGATCGTCAGCAGGCCGCCGAGCGCGAGCATCGCGTTGACCGGCAAGGGCCAGTGCGGCCCGAAGTGTTCCATCGCCATTGCCGCAGCGACGATGCCGATGCCCACCGGCAACCCCCACTTCCACCATGTCCCGCCGCTGCCACCCGCCATCGCCGCCTCCATCCATGCCTTTGACGGGTCACGCTAACGCAAACCGGCGTAAAGGATGAACAACGTGGAGTTCCGCACAAAGAAAAAGCGGGCCGAAGCCCGCTTTTCCGTATCCAGCAATGAAGCGTGCGCGGCTTACTCGGCCGGCGCGCCCTCGCCTTCCTCGATGGCCTTCATCGACAGGCGGATGCGGCCCTGCTTGTCGACTTCGAGCACCTTGACCTTGACCACGTCGCCTTCCTTGAGCACGTCGCTGACCTTCTCGACGCGATCGTTGGATATCTGCGACACGTGCACCAGGCCGTCCTTTCCGGGCGAGATGGTGACGAACGCGCCGAAGTCCATGATCTTGGCAACCTTGCCCTCGTAGATCCGGCCCGGCTCGACGTCGGAGGTGATCTGCTCGATGCGGTCCTTGGCGGCCTGGCCAGCGATCGCATTGACCGAGGCGATCGTGATCGTGCCGTCGTCCTGGATATCGATCTGGGTGCCGGTCTCCTTGGTGATCGCCTGGATCACCGAGCCGCCCTTGCCGATCACTTCGCGGATCTTGTCGGGGTGGATCTTGATCGTGATCAGGCGCGGCGCGAACTCGGACAGCTCGCCACGCGGGACGGTCAGGGCGCTGCCCATCTCGCCGAGGATGTGCAGGCGACCCTGCTTGGCCTGGGCCAATGCGGCCTTCATGATCTCCTCGGTGATGCCCTGGATCTTGATGTCCATCTGCAGGGCGGAGATGCCCTCGCTGGTGCCGGCCACCTTGAAGTCCATGTCGCCGAGGTGGTCCTCGTCACCGAGGATGTCGGACAGCACGACGAAGTCGTTGCCTTCCTTCACCAGGCCCATCGCGATGCCCGCGACCGGCGCCTTGATCGGCACGCCGGCGTCCATCAGGGCCAGCGACGAACCGCAGACCGAAGCCATCGACGACGAACCGTTCGACTCGGTGATCTCCGAGACGATGCGGATCGTGTACGGGAACGCTTCCATCGTCGGCATCACCGCGAGCACGCCGCGCTTGGCGAGGCGGCCGTGGCCGATCTCGCGACGCTTCGGGCCCATCATGCGGCCGGCTTCACCCACCGAGTACGGAGGGAAGTTGTAGTGGAACAGGAAGTGTTCCTTGTACTCGCCCGACACGGCATCGATGATCTGGCCGTCACGTGCGGTACCAAGGGTGACCGCGACGATCGCCTGGGTCTCGCCGCGGGTGAACAGCGCCGAGCCGTGCACGCGCGGCAGGATGCCGACCTTGGAGGCGATCGGACGCACGGTGTCGAGCGCGCGGCCGTCGATGCGGACCTTGGTGCTGAGCACCGCGCCACGCATGGTCTCGTACTCGAGCTCGCCGAACTGCTTGGACAGTTCCGCGGCCTTCCAGTCGTTGGCTTCGCACTGCTCGGCCAGCGAGGCCAGGACTTCCTTCTTCAGCGCCGAAAGCGCTTCACGGCGCTCGGCCTTGTCGCGGATCTGGAACGCGGCGCCGAGGCGGTCCCCGATCGCGGCCTTGAGCGCACCGACCATGTTCTGGTCGGCTGCCGGGGCGGACCACTCCCACTTCGGCTTGCCGGCCTCGGCGACCAGCTCGTTGATCGCGTTGATCGCGACCTGCATTTCCTTGTGGCCGAACATCACCGCGCCGAGCATCACGTCTTCCGACAGCACGTCGGCTTCGGACTCGACCATCAGCACCGCGTCGGCGGTACCGGCGACGACCAGCTCCAGCTTGGAGTCTTCCAGCTCGGTCTTGCTCGGGTTGAGGATGTACTGGCCGTCCTTGTAACCGACCTTGGCGGCGCCGATCGGGCCGTCGAACGGGGCGCCCGACAGCGCCAGCGCGGCGGACGCGCCCAGCAGCGCCGGGATGTCGCCGTCGATTTCCGGGTTCATCGACATCACGGTGGCGATGATCTGGACTTCGTTGCGGAAGCCGTCCGGGAACAGCGGGCGGATCGGGCGGTCGATCAGGCGGGAGATCAGCGTCTCCTTCTCGGTCTGGCGACCCTCACGCTTGAAGAATCCACCCGGGATGCGGCCGCCGGCGTAGAACTTCTCCTGGTAGTCGACGGTCAGGGGGAAGAAGTCCTGCCCCTCGCGCGCGGTCTTGTTGGCGACGGCGCTGACCAGCAGCACGGTGTCCTCGATGCGGACGATGACGGCGCCGCCGGCCTGGCGGGCGATCTCACCGGTTTCCAGGGTGACCTGGTGCTTGCCGTACTGGAAGGTCTTGGTAGTTTTTGCCACGTTGGTTTCCTGTCTGTGCTGTGCGATCCAGGCAGCGCCCTTGCCCTGCCCGGTCGGTCGCCGGCTCGCGACCTCATAAACGAACCGCGGCGCATGGAAGCGCCGCGGTGGGAGTCTGTTTAGCGACGCAGGCCGAGCTTCGTGATCAGGGCCTTGTAACGGGTCGCGTCTTTACGGTGCAGGTAGTCGAGCAGGCTGCGACGACGGTTGACCATCATCAGCAGGCCGCGGCGGCTGTGGTGATCCTGCTTGTGCTCCTTGAAGTGGCCCTGGAGCATTTCGATGCGTGCGGTGAGCAGGGCGACCTGGACTTCCGGGGAGCCGGTGTCGTTGTCGCCGCGCTTGTTTTCTTCAATGACCTTGCTGGTGTCGATCGACATTTCTTGTTGCCTCGATGATGCGCGACCTGCAGAAACTCACCGACGCCGGGAATACCGACGCCGGCGCACCGCATGGTCCGCCGCTTGCTGGAAGGATGGAACTGGCTTGGAAAAGCCGGGGAATTGTAGCTCCCGGGGCACCCGGGAACAAGACGCCGGCCGGTCCGGCGGTCATTCACCGTGCGGTGTCGCCCAGATGAACAGGCGTTGGGGATGCAGCCGTCCGTCCGCATCGACGCGCCCCAGACCAAGCGCGCGGCCGTCGGCGGCGAAAATGGCCACCGGATCGGCCGGCGCTGCCCCGTCGGGTCGCACGGGCTGGCCGTGGCCGAGGGTGATCGCATCGGCCTCGGCCAGGGTGACCGCGGGGAAATCGGCGAGGCCGGCGGCGATCGGCAGCAGGCAGGCCTCGAGGGCCGCATCGCCCTGTTCGGCCAGTCCCTCCAACTCGTCGAGCGTGTACATCCGCGGCGCCCGGAACGGCTCGACCCAGAGCCGGCGCAATACCTCGACATGGGCGCCGCAGCCTAGGGTTTCGCCAAGGTCGCGAACCAGGCTGCGCACATAGGTGCCGGAGCCGCATTCGACCTGTAGCTGCAGGCGCGTGCCGTCGTGTTCAAGAAAGTCCAGTGCGTGGACGACGATCTCGCGCTCGGGTGCCTCGATCGACTCGCCGCGGCGAGCCTTGGCATACAGCGGCTCCCCGCCCTGTTTGAGCGCCGAGTAGATCGGTGCCCGCTGGATGATCGGGCCGCGCAGCGGCGCCAGCGCGGCCTCAATGGTGGCCGGATCAAATGACGGAACCGGGCGCTGTCGCAGCAGTTGGCCGTCGGCATCGTCGGTGTCGGTGGTCGCGCCGAGCATCGCGGTGGTGCGATAGGCCTTGCGCGCACCGAGCAGCAGGCCGGCAATCTTGGTCGCTTCGCCAAAGCACAACGGCAGCAGACCGGTTGCGAGCGGGTCCAGCGCGCCGGTGTGGCCGCCCTTCTCGGCGCGGAACAGGTGGCGCGCTCGTTGCAGCGCCTGGCTGGAGCTGAGGCCGGCCGGCTTGTCGAGCAGCAGGAGGCCGTGCAGCGGGCGGAATCTGGTTCGGGAACGTTTGGTCATCGCGTGGTGGGTGGCTCGCGATCGTTGGAACTCTGTAATCGCGGTGACTCTTGCGATTGCCCAGGGCTCTTGTAGGAGCGGCTTTAGCCGCGATCTGGAGTCGGCGCGGGCGACCGATTTCCGATCGCGGCTAAAGCCGCTCCTACACAAGGCAGGAATGAAACGCGAATTCCGATCAGGTCGGCTCGTCGTCGTCCGACGTCGGTGGCTTTTCGCGCAGCAACTGCTCGATACGCTCGCCACGATCGACCGAGTCGTCGTAGTGGAAGTGCAGCTCCGGCACGTGGCGCAGCTTCATCGCCTTGCCCAGCTCGTAGCGCAGCGGCTTGGTCAGTTCCTTCAGTCCCTTCATCGCCTCGGCCGAACGCTCCGGCTGCAACGCGGTGACGAACACCTTGGCATGCGCGAGATCGCGGGTGACCTCGACGTCGGACACGCTGACCGACGGCAGGCTGTGCTCGCGCACGGCTTCGTGGACCAGCGTGCCCAGCTCGCGACGGAGCTGGGCGGAGACGCGATCGCTGCGGTAGAACGATTTCTGTGCCATGGGCCGTTACAGCGTCCGCTGCACTTCGATGCGCTCGAAGCACTCGATCTGGTCGCCCGGCTTGACGTCGTTGTACTGCTTCACGCCGATGCCGCACTCGGTGTTGACCCGGACCTCGTCGACGTTCTCCTTGAAGCGGCGCAGCGATTCCAGCTCGCCCTCGAACACCACGGTGTTGTCGCGCAGCACGCGGATCGGCTTGTTCCGCTTGACCACGCCCTCCACCACCATGCAGCCGGCGACCGCGCCGAACTTGGAGCTGCGGAACACATCGCGCACTTCGGCGGTGCCGATGATCTCCTCGCGGATCTCGACCCCGAGGATGCCCGAGGCAACCTGCTTCACCTGGTCGATCACGTCGTAGATGATCGAGAAATAGCGCAGGTCGACACCGTTGGTCTCGATCAGCTTGCGCGCCGAGGCATCGGCACGGACGTTGAAGCCGATGATCGTGGCCTTCGAGGTCGATGCCAGTTGTGCGTCGGACTCGGTGATGCCGCCGACGCCGGAACCGATGACGTTGATCCGGATCGCCTCGGTCGACAGCGCCGTCAGCGCCTCGCGCAACGCCTGCACCGAACCCTGCACGTCGGCCTTGATGATCAGCGGCAGGCTGAGCTGGCCTTCGCCCTGGCCCAACTGGGCCATGATGTCTTCCATGCGGTTGCCGCCCGCGGCTGCGACCAGGCGCGACTCGCGGCGCTTGGCATCGCGCTGCTGGGCGACGTCCTTGGCCAGGCGCTCGTCCTCGACCACGACGAAGTCGTCGCCGGCATCGGGCACGCCCGACAGGCCGAGCACCTGCACCGGGATCGACGGACCGGCCGACTCGACCTGCGAACCGGTCTCGTCGAACAGCGCACGCACGCGGCCGTACTGCACGCCGCACACCAGGTAGTCGCCCTTCTTGAGCTCGCCCTGCTGGACCAGCACGGTGGCGACCGGGCCGCGCCCCTTGTCGAGCGAGGACTCGATGACCACGCCGGCGGCGCGACCCTCAGCCACGGCCTGCAGTTCGAGCAGCTCGGCCTGAAGCGAGATCGCATCGAGCAACCCGTCCACGTTCTGGCCGGTCTTGGCCGACAGCTCGACGAACTGGATATCGCCGCCGAACTCCTCGGCGACCACTTCCTGCTCCAGCAACTCGTTCTTGACCTTCTGCGGGTCGGCGCCGCTCTTGTCGATCTTGTTGACCGCGATGATCAGCGGCACGCTGGCCGCGCGCGCATGCTGGATCGCCTCGACCGTCTGCGGCTTGACGCCGTCGTCGGCCGCGACCACCAGCACCACGATGTCGGTGAGCTTCGCGCCGCGGGCACGCATCGACGAGAACGCCGCGTGGCCCGGGGTGTCGAGGAAGCTGATGACGCCCTTGTCGGTTTCGACGTGATACGCGCCGATGTGCTGGGTGATGCCGCCAGCCTCGCCGGTGGCGACCTTGGTGCGGCGGATGTAATCCAGCAGCGAGGTCTTGCCGTGGTCGACGTGGCCCATGATGGTCACGACCGGCGGACGCGCGACCTTGTCGCCCTCATTGCTCTCGACATGCGCGATCAGTTCGTTCTCGACGTCGGAGGCGTCGGCGCGCACCACGTTGTGGCCGAGTTCCTCGGTCACCAGCGCGGCGGTGTCGTGGTCGATGCTCTGGGTGATGGTCGCCATCACGCCCATCTTGAACAGTGCCTTGACCACCTCGCCGCCCTTCAGCGCCATCTTCTGGGCGAGGTCGGCGACGGTGATGGTCTCGCCGATCGCGACATCGCGCACGATCGGCGCGGTCGGACGGGTGAAGCCGGTGCCCGAGCGGGCCTGGTCGGAATGGCGACGCGGCTTGGCGCGACCGCGGGCACTGGTGCTGCGACGCGCGCGATCGGACGCACTCAGGTGCATCTGGCCGGCGAAACGCTTGGTGCGGTCGTCATCCTCGACGCCGGCGGCCATCACGTGCGAGCCGCGGGCGGGCTTGTGCTTGGACGGCGCGCTGCGGTCGTCGCTGCGCGGCGCGGCCGGCTTCGGGTGGCCATGACCATGCGTGGCGGCAGCCTTGGCCGGGATCTCGTCGTCGACGGCCAGCGCACTGACGTCGGCGGCGGCGGCCTGGATGGCTTCCTCCTCCTTGCGACGGGCGGCCTCTTCGGCTTCCTGCTTCAGTCGCTCGGCCTCTTCGGCGCGGCGCTTGTCGGCCTCGGCCAGGGCCTTCTGCTCGGCCAGGTTGCGCTGCTTGGATTCCTCCAGCTTGCGCAGGATCTCCGCGCGCTCGTCGGTCGGCTCCGGCTGGTCGGCGTCGGGACGGGTCAGGGTCACCTTCTTGCGCACCACCACGTCGACCGTGGAGCGCGCGGTCTTGCCGCCACCCACCGTCAGCTCCTGCTTGCGGCTGCGGCTCAGGGTGATCTTCTTCGGCGCGGCGCCCTCGGCCGGCTTGTCGGCCTTGCCATGGGTGCGACGCAGGAAGCCGAGCAGCTTGACCTTCTCGGTGCTGGTGACGGCCTGATCGGGGCCGCTGAAGGACATGCCGGCCTCGGCCAGCTGTTCCAGCAACTTCTCGACCGGCGTGTTCACCAGTTCGGCCAGCTTGCGGATGGTGGTTTGCTGCGACATTCGGTTTCCGTGTCCTGTGGCGCGGGGCACTTGCCCCACGCGTGATCGATCAATTCTAGCGCCGCGACATCATGGGCGCCTCGTTACGCGGACGCCTTACTCGAACCAGTGCTTGCGCGCTTCCATGATCAGCGCGGCGGCACGGGCCTGGTCGACCCCTTCCAGGTCGATCATCTCGTCGGTCGCCAACTCGGCCAGGTCCTCGCGGGTGACCACGCCACGCGCGGCCAGGGCGTAGGCCAGTTCGTCGTCCATGCCCTCCAGCGACAGCAAGTCCTCGGCGGGCTGGTGCTCGTCGAGCTCTTCCTCGGCAGCCAGCGCGTCATTCAGCAATGCGTCGCGGGCGCGGGCACGAAGCTCCTCGACGATGTCCTCGTCGAAGCCCTCGACCGCCAGCAACTCGCCGACCGGCACGTAGGCGATTTCCTCGACGGTGCTGAAGCCTTCCGTCACCAGGATCGCGGCGATCTCCTCGTCGACCTCGAGCTTGGCCTGGAACAGTTCGCGCGCGGCGACCTGCTCGGCCTCGGACTTGGCGGTGACCTGGTCCTGGGTCATCACGTTGAGCTGCCAACCCGACAGGCGGCTGGCCAGGCGCACGTTCTGCCCGCCCTTGCCGATCGCCTGCGCGAGGCGCTCCTCGGCGACCGCGAGGTCCATCGAGTGCTTCTCCTCGTCGACGATGATCGACTGCACCTCGGCCGGCGCCATCGCGTTGATCACGAACTGCGCCGGATTGTCCGACCACAGCACGATGTCGACGCGCTCGCCGTTGAGCTCGTTGGTCACCGCCTGCACGCGCGAACCACGCATGCCGATGCAGGCGCCGATCGGATCGGTGCGATTGTCGTGCGCGAGCACTGCGATCTTGGCGCGGTCGCCCGGATCACGCGCGCAGCCCATGATCGAGACCAGGCCCTGGCCGACTTCCGGCACTTCGAGCTTGAACAGCTCCATCATGAATTCCGGGGCGGCGCGGCTGATGAACAGCTGCGGGCCGCGCGGCTCGGTGCGCACGTCGAACAGATAGCCGCGCACGCGGTCGCCGGCGCGCAGCACGTCGCGCGGGATGCCCTTGTCCTTCGGGATGATCGCCTCGGCGTTGCCGCCCAGGTCGACGTAGATGTTGCCGCGCTCGACGCGCTTGACGATGCCGGTGACCAGTTCGCCGACGCGATCCTTCCACTGGTCGACGACCTGCGCGCGCTCGGCCTCGCGCACGCGCTGCACGATCACCTGCTTGGCGGCCTGCGCGGCGATGCGGCCAAAGCCGGGGTTCTCGATCTGTTCCTCGATGTAGTCGCCGACCTCGACGCCCTCGACTTCGTCGATCGCGTCCATCAGGCGGATCTGGCGGTCGGGCGACTCCATCACGACGTCGTCGGCAACCACTTCCATCCGGCGGAAGGTCTCGTAGCTGCCGTCCTTCTGGTCGATGGTGACGCGCACCAGCACGTCCTCGTCGTGGTAGCGCTTCTTGGCGGCGGACGCCAACGCGGCCTCGATCGCCTCGAAGATCACCGATTCCGGCACGCCCTTCTCATTGGCGACCGCGTCCACGACCAGCAACAGTTCCTTGCTCATCTCTTTACTCCGCCGGGGTCGGCTTGTCGGCCGCCGGCTTGTTGGTTGGTTTGTTGGTTTGCTTCTTGCCCTGCGCGGACTTGCCCGGCTTCTCCGGGACGAGTCCCAGCGCGGCCCAGTCGGGGACCAGCCGCGCCTTGTCGATGTTGTCGACGTCCGCCGTGAACTCGGCGCCGTCGACCAGGAACGTGATGGCCTCGCCCTCGATCCGCGCGATCACGCCGGTCAGGCGGCGACGACCTTCCTGCGGCAACTTCAGGGTGACCTTGGCGGTCTCGCCGGCAAAGCGCCTGAAGTGCGCGAGGGTGAACAGCGGGCGATCGATCCCCGGCGACGACACCTCCAGGGTGTAGTTGCCGCTGATCGGATCCTCGACATCGAGTTGTGCCGAGACCTCGCGGCTGACCGCCTCGCAGTCCTCGATGCTGACCGAAACCGGAAGTTCGCCTTCGGTCGCGTCGCCATCGGCTTGTTCGTCGACTGCAGGCTTGTCGATTGCGGGTTTATCGATATACAGCCGCACCAGCGCGCCGCCAGGGGCCGGCAGGTACTCGATGCCCAACAGCTCGACGCCCAGCGACTCGACGGTCGGGGCGAGCAATCTGGCAATTTCGGCCGCTTTGTCCGTCACGCGCTGGTACTCCTGCGGTTGCGTTGCGACTGGCGAATCAATATGTAAACCGAATCCGCAAAAACGAAAAAGGGCCCGAGGGCCCCTTGTCCGTACCGCTGGATTTCGGTGTGACGCGAGAGCAGATCGCATCACCAAGCCCGAGCCGCTGGCTAAAAAAGAAGCCTCTTCTCAGAGGCCTGCTTGTTCAGCCGAAGCTGGTAGCGGGGGTAGGATTTGAACCTACGACCTTCGGGTTATGAGCCCGACGAGCTGCCAGACTGCTCCACCCCGCATCAGGCCGATCATGGTACTGGTCGGCATCAACTTTGGCAACCCTTAACAGGGCTTTATTTGCACGGCGCGATCAAATCCCGAACGCATGCTGGCACCACGCCATGATCGGGCTCCAGGCGAAGCCCAGCGCCAGCAACGCAACGGCGTTAACGCCGAACACGATGCGCATCGGGCGGTTGCTGCTCGGCGCGGGCACTTCGCCTTCGGGCTCGTCGAAGTACATGACCTTGACCACCTTCAGGTAATAGAACGCGCCGATAACGGCGAACACGATGCCGACGATCGCCAGCCACATCATGTCGCCCTCGATCGCAGCCCGCAGCACCGCCAGCTTCGCCCAGAAACCCAGGAACGGCGGCACTCCGGCCATCGAGAACATGACCAGCATGACCATGCCGGCGAGCCACGGGTTGCGCGCATTCAGGCCTTTGTAATCGTCGATCCGGTCCGCCTCGAAACCTCGGCTGGACATCACCACGATCGCGCCGAAACCCGCCGCCGCCATCAGCGCGTAGACCAGCGCATAGAACATCGCCGCGGCGAAACCCTCCGGCCCACCACCGGCAAAGCCGAGGAACAGGAAGCCGACATGCGACACGGTCGAATACGCGAGCAGGCGCTTGAGGTTGGTCTGCATGATCGCGCCGAGATTGCCGATCGCCAGCGACAACGTCGCGAGCGCGGCCAGCATGATCTGCCAGTGATCCTGCAACGGCCCCACCGCGACTTCGAGCAGGCGGTAGGTCATCCCGAACGCCGCCAGCTTGGGCGCCGAGCCGATGAACAGCGTGATCGGGGTCGGTGCGCCGTGGTAAACGTCCGGCAACCACATGTGGAACGGCGCCGCTCCGAACTTGAAGCCGATGCCGGCGACCATGAACGCCACGCCGGTGACCAGCATCGTCATCGACTCCGTGGTCGATGCGGCGGCGGCGATCTCGTGCAGGCCGAGGGTGCCGGTGGCGCCATAGACCAGCGACAGGCCGTACAACAGCAGGCCGGACGCCAGCGCACCGAGCACGAAGTACTTGATGCCGGCTTCCGAGGCGAGCGGATTGTCGCGGTCGATCGCCACCAGCGCGTACGAGCACAGCGCCAGCATCTCGAGGCCGACATAGACCATCACCAGGCTGTCGGCGGACACCAGCAGCATCATCCCGAGCACCGCGAACAGCATCAGGATCGACATCTCGCCCTTGTACAGCCCGCGCTCGCGCATGTACGGCCACAGGTACACCATCGCCAGTGCCGACAGCACGGCCAGGCCTACCTTCAGCACGTCGGCGACCACGTCGCGCACGAACATCCCGCTGAGCACGCTGCCATGGCCACCGACGCCGAACACCACCAGCGCGGCGACGACCAGCAGCAGCGCGATCGACAACAGGTGGGTGGCGACACGCTGGCGCTCCGACAGGAACAGGTCGAGCATCAGCAGCGCGAAGGCGCCGCCCACCAGCACCAGCTCTGGCAGCAACGGCATCAACTCGGCGACGGAACGGAGGGGAACGGCAGTCATCTTCGGCTCTCGATCCGGTTAAAGCTTGGAACCCGCGATCTGCATCGCGAGGTTGGCGATGGACGGTTCCATCAGGTCGGTCAGCGGCTTCGGCCAGACGCCGATCAACAGCGTACCGATGGCGAACACGCCGAGCACGAAGGTCTCGCGTGCACCGATATCCTTCATCGTGGCGACGTTGTCGTTGCCGACTTCGCCCCACAACACGCGCTTGACCAGCCACAGGGTGTAGCCGGCGCCGATGATCAGGGTCAGCGCCGCCACGAACGCGATCAGCGGATGCTTCTGGAACGAGGCCATGATCACCATGAACTCGCCGACGAAGCCCGACGTGCCCGGCAAGCCGGAATTGGCCATCGCGAACAGCACGTAGAACACCGCGAACCACGGCATCACGTTGGCGACGCCGCCGTAGTCCTTGATCCGGCGCGAATGCAGGCGGTCGTACAGCACGCCGACGCTGGTGAACATCGCCGCCGATATGAAGCCGTGGCTGACCATCTGCACCATCGCGCCCTGCAGGCCGAGGCGGGCGGCATCGAGGTTGCCGTAGTCGCGCACCAGGCCGAACGCGATGAAGGTGCCCAGGGTCACGAAGCCCATGTGCGAGACCGACGAGTACGCGATCAGCTTCTTCATGTCGTCCTGCGCCAGCGCGACCAGGCCGACGTAGACGATCGCGATCAGGCTCAGCGCGATCACCAGCCACGCCCATTCGGCGCCGGCGTCGGGCACGATCGGCAGGGTGAAACGCAGGAAGCCGTAACCGCCGATCTTCAGCATGATCGCGGCCAGGATCACCGAGCCGGCGGTCGGTGCCTCCACGTGCGCATCCGGCAACCAGGTATGGACCGGGAACATCGGCACCTTGACCGCGAACGCGATCAGGAAGCCGAAGAAGATCCACATCTGCTCCGTTGCCGACAGTTGCAGCGCGTACATGTCGGCCAGCTGCCAGCTGCCGCCCTTGAGGTACAGGTAGATCAGCCCGATCAGCATGAACAGCGAGCCGAGGAACGTGTACAGGAAGAACTTGATCGAGGCGTAGACCCGGCGCGGGCCGCCCCAGACACCGATGATGATGAACATCGGGATCAGCATGCACTCGAAGAACACGTAGAACAGCATCGAGTCGAGCGCCGCGAACACGCCGATCATCAGGCCTTCGAGGATCAGGAACGCGGAGTAGTACTGGTTGACCCGCTTGTCGACGTTCCAGGCGCCGATCAGCACCAGCACCGAGGTCAGCGCGGTCAGGCCGATCAGCGGTACCGAGATGCCGTCCGCGCCGAGGTGGTAGCGGATGTCGAAGGCCGGGATCCAGGCGCGGTCCTCGACGAACTGCATTGCCGCGGTGCCCATGTCGAAACCGCTCAGCAGCGGCACGCACAGGGCCAGCACGATGGTGGCCACGACGGTGGCGAACCAGCGGGCGGCGTTGGCGCGCTCGTTGCCGAAGGCGAGGGTCAGCAGGCCACCGACGATCGGCAGCCACACCAGCAGGCTCAGCAGGGGCAGCGCGTGTTGCAGGGGCTGCAAGGGCTCAGGATTCACGTAGCAGTCCTTGTCAGTTCAGGTAACGGATGAGCACGGCCAGCATCACGATCAGGCCGACAATCATCGCGAAGGCGTAATGGAACAGGTAACCCGACTGCGCGCGGCGGCTCAGCGCGGCGACCAGCTCGACCACCCGTGCGCTGCCGTTGACCGCAACGCCGTCGATCACATGGGTATCGATCGCGCGCGACGCCTTGCCGAGGCCGAGGCTGCCGCCGGCGAAACCGCCGATCCACAGCGCGTCGAAACCGTACTTGTTCTCCAGCACCCGGACGGGCCAGGCGAACAGCTTGCGTGCCTTGGCCGGCAGCTCCGGCTTCCACCAGTACATGACGGTGGCCAGGGCGAAACCGGCGAAAGCAAGCCAGAACGCCGGCGCCTGGAAACCGTGCAGCGCGAACGCAACCGGCCCGTGCCAGACCTCCTTCTTGAGCGTCGCCATCACGTCGTGCGCGGCGTTGACGTCAATCGCGCCGAGGAAGAACGGCAACTGCTCGACGTGGCCGCTCCAGTCGGTACCGAACAGCATCGGACCGGCGGTGAAGAAGCCGATCAGGACCGACGGGATCGCCAGCAGGATCAGCGGCAGGGTCACCACCCACGGCGATTCGTGCGGGGTGTGCGCTTGGTGGCCGTGGGCGTGATCGTCCCCGTGCTCGTGCGCGAACGCGGCGGCATGCTCGGTGGAGTCGGCTTCCGGCTCGACATAGCCCGCAGGCGCCTTGTCGTGGAAGTGCTCCTTGCCGTGGAAGGTCATGTACAGCAGGCGGAAGCTGTAGAACGCGGTCACGAACGCACCCAGCAGCACCGCCCAGTACGCGTACTGGCCGATCCAGCCACCGTGCTCGCTGGCGTGGTGAGCCGCCTCGATGATGGAGTCCTTGGAATAGAAGCCGCTGAAGAACGGCGTGCCGACCAGCGCCAGGGTGCCCAGCAGCATGGTCCAGTAGGTGATGGGCATGTACTTCTTGAGGCCGCCCATCCGCCGCATGTCCTGTTCGTGGTGCATGCCGATGATCACCGAGCCGGCGCCGAGGAACAGCAGCGCCTTGAAGAAGGCGTGGGTCATCAGGTGGTAGACGCCGGCGCTGTAGGCCGACACGCCCAGCGCGACCGTCATGTAGCCCAGCTGCGACAACGTCGAGTACGCGACCACGCGCTTGATGTCGTTCTGCACGATACCGATCAGGCCGGTCCAGAACGCGGTGGTGGCGCCGATGAACAGCACGAAGTTGAGCGCGGTCTGGCTCAGTTCGAACAGCGGCGACATCCGCGCGACCATGAAGATGCCGGCGGTGACCATCGTCGCGGCATGGATCAGCGCCGAGATCGGGGTCGGGCCTTCCATCGAGTCCGGCAGCCACACGTGCAGTGGAACCTGCGCCGACTTGCCCATCGCGCCGATGAACAGGCAGATGCAGATCACCGTCGCGATCGACCACTCGTAATCGGAGACGATCGCCATCTTCATCCCGGCGATGCTCGGCGCATTGGCGAACACGGTGCCGTAGTCGAGCGAACCGAACATCAGCAGCACCCCGGCGATGCCGAGCAGGAAGCCGAAGTCGCCGACGCGATTGACCAGGAACGCCTTGAGGTTGGCGAACACCGCGGTCGGCTTCTTGAACCAGAAGCCGATCAGCAGGTATGACACCAGGCCCACCGCTTCCCAGCCGAAGAACAGCTGCAGGAAGTTGTTGCTCATCACCAGCATGAGCATCGAGAAGGTGAACAGCGAGATGTAGCTGAAGAACCGCTGGTAGCCCGGGTCCTCGTGCATGTAGCCGATGGTGTAGATGTGCACCAGCAGCGACACGAAGGTGACCACCACCATCATCATCGCGGTCAGGTTGTCGATCATGAAGCCGATGTGGGCCTCGATGCCGCCGACCTCGAACCAGGTATAGACGTTCTCGTTGAACGCCGGCGCGCCCTGCCCGACCAGTTGCCACAGCACCCAGGCGGACATCGCGCAGCTGGCGGCGACGCCGAGGATCGTGACGACATGTGCGCCGGCGCGGCCGATCCTGCGGCCGAACAGGCCGGCGATGATCGCACCCAGCAGCGGCGCCAGCACGATCGCCAGCAGCAGGGACTTGGAAATCATGTGCTCCACACCCGGCATCGGATCAGCCCTTCATCGAATCGATTTCGGCGACGTTGATCGTTCGCCGGTTGCGGAACAGCGTGACGAGGATCGCCAGGCCGATCGCGGCCTCGGCCGCGGCCACGGTCAGGATGAAGAACACGAACACCTGGCCGGACGGATCGCCGAACTGGCGCGAGAACGTCACGAAGTTGATGTTGACTGCCAGCAGCAGCAACTCCAGGCACA
The DNA here is from genome assembly GCF_036663935.1 of Novilysobacter erysipheiresistens. NCBI lineage: Bacteria > Pseudomonadati > Pseudomonadota > Gammaproteobacteria > Lysobacterales > Lysobacteraceae > Novilysobacter > Novilysobacter erysipheiresistens. The sequence goes on along the minus strand of NZ_JAXGFP010000001.1, from coordinate 459,372 downwards.
TCAGCAGCACGATCACGTTCTTGCGGTTGATGAAGATGCCGGCGACGCTGATGCAAAACAGCGCGGCGCCGAGCGCGAGGAAGTGACCGGGGGTCAGCACGAACAGATTCACGGCTTCACCTCCGCATCGCCCGCTTCCGCCGGCGGCGCCGGTTTCACCGCGTCCATCTTGACCATGCGTACCCGATCGCTGGCACGGACCCGGGCCTGGTCGCCCGGGTTCTGCCGCTTGCCGCCCTCGCGGCGACGCAAAGTCAAAGTCACCGCCGCGATCACCGCGACGGTCAGGATCACCGCGGCGGTCTCGAACGGCAGCAGGAACTTGGTGAACAGCGCACGCGCCAGCCACTCGGTGTTGGGAATGTTGGCGGCCTGGGCGGCGTCGGTCGCCAGCGGCACCGACATCTGCACCTTGACCCCGATCAGCACCAGCATCTCCACCAGCATCACCACAGCGACCAGCAGGCCGACCGGCAGGTAGCGCACGAAGCCTTCGCGCATCGGGGCGACGTCGATATCGAGCATCATCACCACGAACAGGAACAGCACCATCACCGCACCGACGTAGACCAGGATCAACGCGACCCCGAGGAACTCGGCACCGGCGATCAGCCACAGGCAGGCGACCGAGAAGAACGTCAGCACAAGCGACAGCACCGCGTGGACCGGGTTCTTGACGCTGATGACCGCCAGCGCGGACGCAATGGCCGCGGTGGCGAAGACGATGAAGGCAATGAAAGCGAGGTCCATGGCGGGCACTCAGCGAAAAGGTGCGTCGGCAGCGCGGCGTTCGGCGATCTCGGCTTCGAGCCGGTCACCGATCGCCAGCAACTGCGGCTTGGTGACGATGTTCTGTCCGCGCTGGTCGAAGTGGTATTCGTGGATGTGGGTCTCGACGATCGAGTCCACCGGGCACGACTCCTCGCAGAAGCCGCAGTAGATGCACTTGAACAGGTCGATGTCGTAGCGCGTGGTGCGGCGGCTGCCGTCCTCGCGCTTCTCGGAGTCGATCGTGATCGCCAGCGCCGGGCACACCGCCTCGCACAACTTGCAGGCGATGCAGCGCTCTTCGCCGTTGGGATAGCGACGCAACGCATGGATGCCGCGGAAGCGCGGCGACTGCGGCGTCTTCTCCATCGGGTACATCAGCGTGTATTTGGGCTTGAACAGGTACTTGAGCGTGAGCCACATGCCAAGCAGCAGCTCGACCAGCAGCAGGCTCTTGAAGTAGGAAACGATGCGCGTCATGTCAGTCTCATTGCCCCGGCAGGAACACGTCGTAATAGGCCATCAGCGACACCACCACAATCCACGCGATCGTGATCGGGATGAACACCTTCCAGCCCAATCGCATGATCTGGTCGTAGCGGTAGCGCGGGAACGTGGCGCGGAACCAGATGTAGCAGCTGGCGAAGAAGAACACCTTGGCCAGCATCCACCACCAGCCGTCGACCGACAGCAGCGGGATGCCCAGGCCCTGCAGTGGGCTCAGCCAGCCGCCGAGGAAGAAGATCGAGACCAGAAAGCTGATCAGGATCATGTTGGCGTACTCGGCCAGGAAGAACAGCGCGAACAGCGCGCCCGAGTACTCGACCATGTGGCCGGCGACGATTTCCGACTCGCCCTCGACCACGTCGAACGGCGCGCGGTTGGTCTCGGCCACGCCGGACACGAAATAGATCACGAACAGCGGCAGCAACGGCAGCCAGAACCACTCCAGGAACCCGGCATTGCCGGCCTGCGCCATCACGATCTGCGACAGGTTGAGGCTGCCGGCGGCGACCATCACCCCGACCAGGGCGAAGCCCATCGCGATCTCGTAGGACACCATCTGCGCGGCGGCGCGCATCGCGCCGAGGAACGCATACTTCGAGTTGGAGGCCCAGCCGGCGAGGATGATGCCGTACACGCCCAGCGAGGTCATCGCCAGCAGGTACAGCAGCCCGGCGTTGGCGTTCGACAGCACCACCTGGGCGTCGAACGGCACCACCGCCCACGCCGCGAACGACGGCACCAGCACCAGCAGCGGCGCAAGCTTGTACAGGAACGGCGAGGCGCTGCTCGGCTGCAGGACTTCCTTGAACAGCAGCTTGAACACGTCGGCGAAGGTTTGCAGGATGCCCATGCCGACGTACATCGGCCCGCGACGCACGTGCATCCAGCCGATCAGCTTGCGCTCCCACAGCACGTAGAACGCGACGGCGATGATCACCGGCATCGCGATCAGCAGGATCTTCAGCACGATCCAGGCGCCCTCGCCGAGCATGCCGAAGGACTGGAAGCCCTGGTGGATCGAATCAATCATCCCGGCCACCATGCTCAAGCCCTCCCCGCCTGCACCCGACCGGCGCCCAGCGGCGCGGTGGCGCCGTGGCCGCCTTCGATCCAGACCGTGCCCGGCGCGACCTTGTCGCTGACCGACACCGACAGGGTTGCAGTGCCCGCATCGCTGCCGAACTTGCCGGTGCCGCCATCGACCAGGCCGAGCGCATCGGCATCGGCGCGGTTGAGTACCGCGCGCGGCGGAATGTTCAACGGATGCGACTGCAGTGCGGCGGCGCGGCGCACGACCGCATCGCTGCGGTAGATCGCTGTACTGACTGCGATCTCGAGGCCTTCGGTCGCGGTTGACGGCGGGCGGCCGACCATCGGTGCAACCTCGCGCTTGGCGAGGCTCGCACGCAGGCCGGCCAGATCGGTGAACTCGAATCCGGCCGCTTCAAGCGCCCCACCGAGGGCACGCAGCACGCGCCAGCCGGCACGCGCCTGGCCCGGTAGCTTGCCGCCAGCGGTGGCGGACTGTTCACGACCGTCGAGGTTGGTCAGGGTCGCGTCGATCTCGGGCAGCAGGCCGATCGGCAGGATCACGTCGGCGACCGCACGGGTCGAGGAGCAGGCGAAGTGGCTGAAGGCCACGACCTGCGCGCTGCCCAGCGCTTTCATCGCGCTCGCGGTGTCAGCGAAATCCAGGCCCGATTCGATGCCGTAGAGCACGTAGGCGGTGCGCGGCTCGGCCAGCATCGAACCGGCGTCGCGGCCGCTCGGGAGCACGCCATGATCGGCCAGGCCGATCGCGTTGGCGCCCTGCGGAATCCGGCACAGGGCGGCTCCGGTGGCGGCGGCGAAATCATTCGCGGCCGCGCGGATCGACGACGCATGCGGACCGTTTTCGGCCAGCGCGCCAACAATCACCACCGCGCTCGAACCGGCTTTGGCCGCCTCGCGCAGTTCGGCATTGGCCAGCGCCGCGGCCATCTGCGATGGCGCAACGATCTGCTTGCCGGCGAGGTCGAAGGTCTGGTCGAAATCGACCGGATTGACCACATGGACCCTGGCGCCGTTCTGCCAGGCCTTGCGCACGCGCGCATTGACCAGCGGCAACTCGTGTCGCAGGTTCGCGCCGACGATGACGATCACGTCGGCCTTGTCGATCTCGGCCACGCGCATGCCGAAGACGTCGGCGGTCGCGGCGTCCGACAGGTCGTGCTGGGAGATGCGGTGATCGAGGTTGCCGGTGCCGAGCGCGTCGGCAAGACGGGCGAGCAAGGCGCCCTCCTCGTTCGAGGTTGCCGGGTGTACCAGCATGCCAAGCTGGTCGGCGCCGTTGTCGCGCAGGATCTGCGCGGCCTTTGCCAGCGCCTCGTCCCACGAGGCCTCGCGCCACTCGCCGCCATCCTTGACCATCGGTATCGTCGCGCGGTCATCCGCGTACAGACCCTGGAACGAATAACGGTCGCGGTCCGACAGCCAGCATTCGTTGACCGCATCGTTGTCACGCGGAACGCTGCGCAGCACTTCGCCGCGACGGACGTGGTGGAACAGGTTGCTGCCGAGTGCGTCGTGGTAGCCCAGCGACTCGCGCGCCATCAGCTCCCAGGCGCGGGCCTTGAACTGGAACGGCTTGTTGGTCAGCGCGCCCACCGGGCACACGTCGATGACGTTGCCCGACAGCTCGGTGGTCAGCGGCTTGCCGTCATAGGTCCCGATCTGCAGGTTTTCGCCGCGGTACATGCCGCCCAGCTCGTAGGTACCGGCGACCTCCGCGGTGAAGCGCACGCAGCGGGTGCACTGGATGCAGCGGGTCATCTCGGTGGCGACCAGCGGGCCGATGTCCTCGTCGGGCACCACGCGCTTGCGTTCGGCGAAGCGGCTGACCGAACGGCCGTAGCCCATCGACAGGTCCTGCAACTCGCACTCGCCGCCCTGGTCGCAGATCGGGCAGTCAAGTGGATGGTTGATCAGCAGGAACTCCATCACGTTGCGCTGCGACTTCAGTGCCTTGTCGCTGCGGGTGGTGACCTTCATGCCGTCCATCACCGGCGTTGCGCAGGCCGGCGCCGGCTTGCCCATCTTCTCGACCTCGACCAGGCACATGCGGCAGTTGGCCGCGATGGACAGCTTGTCGTGGTAGCAGAAGCGAGGGATCGGGATGCCGGCCTTGTCGGCGGCGTGGATGATCATCGAGCCCTTCGGCGCGGTCATCGGCACGCCGTCGATCTCGATCGAGACGTGGTCCGGCGGCACGTTCGGGTTGGACGGCTGCGCACTCATGCCGCTTGCTCCACCTTGCCCGCGGCCTGGTCGTCGACCAGGAAGCGCTTGTTGACGATGGCGTATTCGAACTCGTCCCAGAAATGCCGCAGGAAACCCTGCACCGGCCACGCCGCGGCTTCGCCGAACGCGCAGATGGTGTGGCCTTCGATCTGGCCAGCCGCGGCCCTGAGCATGTGCAGGTCCTCGACCGTCGCCTGCTTCTCGACGATCCGGGTCAGCATGCGGTACATCCAGCCGGTGCCCTCGCGGCACGGCGTGCACTGGCCGCAGCTCTCCTTGAAGTAGAACCGGGCGATGCGCTGGCAGGCGCGGACCATGCAGGTGGTTTCGTCCATCACGATCACCGCACCGGACCCGAGGCCGGAACCGGCCTTCTGGATCGCGTCGTAATCCATCGTGAGGCCCATCATGGTGTCGGCCGGCAGCACCGGCATCGACGAACCACCCGGGATCACGGCCTTTAGCCTGGCACCGTTGCGCACGCCACCGGCCAGCTGCAGCAGGTCGGCGAACGAGGTGCCCAGGCGGATCTCGTAGTTGCCGGGCTTGGCGACGTGACCCGACACCGAGAAAATCTTGGCGCCGCCGTTGTTGGGCTTGCCGAGGTTGAGGAACCACTCCGCTCCATTGCGGACAATCGCCGGCACCGAGGCATAGGTCTCGGTGTTGTTGATCGTGGTCGGCTTGCCGTACAGGCCGAAGTTGGCCGGGAACGGCGGCTTGTAGCGCGGCTGGCCCTTCTTGCCTTCCAGCGACTCCATCAGCGCGGTTTCCTCGCCGCAGATGTAGGCGCCGGCGCCGAGCGCGTTGTGGATATCGATGTCGATGCCGGAACCCAGCACGTTCTTGCCCAGCCAACCGTGCTTGTAGGCCTCGGCGGTGGCTTCTTCCAGGTGTTCGAACGGCTCGTGGTGGAACTCACCGCGCAGGTAGTTGTAGGCCACGGTGCTGCCGGTCGCGTAGCAGGCAATCGCCATGCCCTCGATCACCGCATGCGGGTTGTAGCGCAGGATGTCGCGGTCCTTGGCGGTACCCGGCTCCGACTCGTCGGAGTTGCACAGGATGTACTTCTGGGTGCCGCTGCCCTTGGGCATGAAGCTCCACTTCAGGCCGGTCGGGAAGCCCGCGCCGCCGCGACCGCGCAGGCCGGACTGCTTGACCATCTCGACCACATCGGCTGGCGCGATCTTCTCTTCGAGGATCCTGCGCAGTGCGCTGTAGCCCCCGGTCTTGAGGTAGTTCTCGTACGACCACGGCTTGTCGAAGTGCAGGGTCGTGTAGACGACACTGTGCTCGACCGGAGCCGGGCCGACCGGGCCGTAGCCCTGCGAATAATCGTGGTGCGCCATTACTTGAGCCCCTCGAGCAACTCGTCGACCTTCGCGGTGTCGAGCTTCTCGTGGTAATGACCGTTGATGACCACCACCGGCGCGCCGCAGCATGCGGCCAGGCACTCTTCCTCGCGCTTGAGGAATACCCGGCCGTCGGCGGTGGACTCGCCCAGCTTGCAGCCGAGCTTCTTCTCAGCATGGGCGACCAGCGCTTCGCCGCCGTTGAGCCAGCAGCTGATGTTGGTACAGAAGGCAACGTTGTTGCGGCCGACCTGCTCGGTCTCGAACATCGAGTAGAAGCTGGCGACCTCGTAGGCCCAGACCGGCGGCAACGACAGGTACTTGGCGACCGCGGCGATCAGCTCGTCGCTCAGCCAGCCGTCGTTCTGTTCCTGCGCCGCATGCAGCCCCTGCAGCACGGCCGAACGCTTGCGGTCCGGCGGGAACTTGGCCAGCCAGTGGTCGATGTGCGCGCGGGTCTTGTCCGACAACGCGACCATCGGGTCGACGTGTTGGCAGGCCTCGAAATTTCCGGTCGCTTTCATTCTTTGATCAATCCTCAGCAATCGTCGCGATGGCCCGGGGCCATCAGCGGTCGATCTCGCCGAACACGACGTCGTAGGTGCCGATCATCGCCACCACGTCGGCCAGCATGTGGCCCTTGACGATCTCGTCCATCGACGACAGGTGGGCAAAGCCCGGCGCACGCAGCTTGCAGCGAAACGGCTTGTTGGCGCCGTCCGACACCAGGTAGCAGCCGAACTCGCCCTTGGGCGCCTCGACCGCGGCGTAGGTCTCGCCGGCCGGCACGCAGTAGCCTTCGGTGAACAGTTTGAAGTGGTGGATCAACGCTTCCATGTCGTCCTTCATCTCCTCGCGGGAGGGAGGAGCGACCTTGTAGTTGTCGATCATCACCGGGCCGGGGTTGGCCTTCAGCCATTGCACGCACTGCTTGATGATGCGGGTCGACTGGCGCATCTCGGCGACGCGCACCAGGTAGCGGTCGTAGCAGTCGCCGTTGACGCCGACCGGGATGTCGAAGTCGACTTCGGCGTATTTGGCGTACGGCTGCTTCTTGCGCAGGTCCCACTCGACGCCGGAGCCACGCAGCATCGGACCGGTCATGCCCCAGGCCAGCGCGGTTTCCGGGCTGATCACGCCGATGCCGACGGTACGCTGTTTCCAGATGCGGTTGTCGGTCAGCAGGGTTTCGTATTCGTCGACGCGGGTCGGGAAGTCGTTGCAGAACGCGTCGAGGTAGTCGAGCAACGAGCCCTCGCGCCAGTCATTGAAGCGCTTGAGGTCCTTGCCCTTGCGCCACGGCGACTCCTTGTACTTCGACATCCGGTCCGGCAGGTCACGGTAGACGCCGCCGGGACGGTAGTAGGTCGCGTGCATGCGCGCGCCGGAGACCGCCTCGTAGCAGTCCATCAGCTCCTCGCGCTCGCGGAACGCGTACAGGAACACCGCCATCGCGCCGAGGTCGAGCGCGTTGGAACCGATCCACATCAGGTGGTTCAGGATCCGGGTGATCTCGTCGAACATGGTGCGGATGTACTGCGCCCTCACCGGCGCCTCGATCCCCATCAGCCGTTCGATCGCGAGCACGTAGGCGTGCTCGTTGCACATCATCGACACGTAGTCGAGCCGGTCCATGTAGCCGATCGACTGGTTGAACGGCTTGGATTCGGCGAGCTTCTCGGTGCCGCGATGCAGCAGGCCGATGTGCGGATCGGCGCGGTTCACCACCTCGCCGTCCATCTCCAGGATCAGGCGCAACACGCCGTGCGCGGCCGGGTGTTGCGGACCGAAGTTCAGGGTGTAGTTGCGGATCTCCATGCTGTTGAGCGTGGAGGCGTTGACCAGTGGCATGTCGGAAGCGGGCATGTTGTTGGCGGGCGTGCTCATGGCTTCGCCTCGCGTCGCTGCGCGGACTCGCCGGCCGAGGTCTGGTAGCGCGAGTCGTCGCGGATCACGCGCGGCACGAGCACCCGCGGCTCGATCGAGACCGGCTCGTAGATCACCCGCTGCTTGTCGGCGTCGTAGCGCACTTCGACGTTGCCGATCAGCGGGAAATCCTTGCGGAACGGATGACCGACGAAGCCGTAGTCGGTGAGGATCCGGCGCAGGTCCGGATGGCCTTCGAAGATGATGCCGTAGAGGTCGAACGCCTCGCGCTCGAACCAGTTGGCGCCGGGCCAGACCGAGGTCAGCGAGTCCACCACCGGCAGCGCATCATCGGCGGCGAAAGTACGCAGGCGCACGCGCAGGTTGTTCTGGACCGATAGCATATGGGCGACGGCGGCAAACCGGCGCTCCGGCGCATCGGCGGCGCCATTGGGCGACTCGCCCCAAACGAAACGGCCGGCGCCCTTGCCTTCGACGCCGCGCGAGAAGCCTTCCGAGGAGACCTCGGTGTCCCACTCGTCGGAGCCGTAGCTCAGGTAATCGACGCCGCTCACGTCGACCAGTTGCTCGAAACCGAATTCGTCACGCAACGCCAGCGCCACCGACCGCCAGTCGGCCGGGGCGACATCCAGGGTGACTTCACCGCGTGGCTCGACGACCGTAACCAGGCCATCGGTGAAGCGTGCCTCGAGGCGTTCGGCGAATGCGGCCGCGGTCATGCCTTGCAACGGCCTGCCTTGCAACGGACCGGCCATCAGCGCACGCCCTGCCTGGCGTCACCGAAGTTGGTGCCGCGGCGAATCTTCTTCTGCAACTGCAGGATGCCGTAGACCAGCGCCTCGGCGGTCGGCGGGCAGCCCGGCACGTAGACGTCGACCGGCACGATCCGGTCGCAGCCGCGCACCACCGAATACGAATAATGGTAGTAACCGCCGCCGTTGGCGCAGCTGCCCATCGAGATCACCCACTTGGGGTCGGGCATCTGGTCGTAGACCTTGCGCAGCGCCGGGGCCATCTTGTTGACCAGGGTGCCGGCGACGATCATCACGTCGGACTGGCGCGGCGACGGGCGGAACACCACGCCGTAGCGGTCCAGGTCCAGGCGCGAGGCGCCGGCGTGCATCATCTCGACCGCGCAGCAGGCCAAGCCGAACGTCATCGGCCACATCGAGCCGGTGCGCGCCCAGTTCCACAGGGTGTCGAGGTTGGTGGTGACGAAACCCTGCTGCAGCAGCGGGTTCTCGCCCTCGGGGCGCAGGATGTCGTCAAGCCGCCCTTCCGGGATCGGGTTGTGCATCAGGCCCGAGATGGTCTGGCTCACTCCCATTCGAGCGCTCCCTTCTTCCACACGTAGATGAAGCCGAGCAGGAGCATGCTGGCGAAGATGCCCATCTCTACCAGGCCGACCACTCCGAGATCACGGAACACGGTCGCCCAGGGCACGATGAAGATGATTTCCAGGTCGAAGATGATGAACTGGATGGCAATGAGGTAGTAGCGCACGTCGAACTGCATGCGCGCGTCTTCGAACGGGGCAAAGCCGCATTCGTACGGAGACAGTTTTTCCGCGGTCGGGCGCTTGGGGCCGAGCAGATTGCCCACCACCAGCAGGGCGACGCCGATGCCGCTGGCGACGATCAGGAACAGCAGGGTCGGCAGGTATTCGGCCAGCACTTGTGTTCTCTCAGCTTCTTCTAGGCTAGAAGCCGCGTTGCCACGGCCTTGGCTTGTGGCACCGCTGGTGCCGCTTGTTGTTGCATTGCTGGAGTGGTGCCCAAGAGGGGACTCGAACCCCTACGACCTAAGCCGCTACCACCTCAAGGTAGTGCGTCTACCAATTCCGCCACCTGGGCACATGATCCAACCGAACTTCCGACATCCATTTCATTCGTCCACGATGACCGTTTGGTCATCGCAAACAGACCCCCGAGCCTCCGTGCCGGGTGTCGCGAACGCCATTGTAACGTTTTGTCTTACTCGTCTGTGGTTTCGGGCGGTGCCGATTGCGGCGTTTCGGTCGCCGGCGCGGCCGGCACGCTGCTGTCGACGGCCGGCGCCTGCGGCACGGCAACCGGCGTCGCCGGAACCGCGGCATCGCCCTGGGCGGCCGGAGGCGCAACCGGCACCTGCGACATCACGCCGAGGTCGGCGCTGGCCGCGTTCCCGGCATCGGTCGAATTGGTCGCGTGCCAGGCCATGTACATGCTGATCGAGAAAAACACGATCGCAAGCCACTTGGTGGACTTGCTGAGGAAGCTGGACGCGCCGCGCGCACCGAACACGGTCGCCGAGGCGCCGCCGCCGAAGCCCGAGCCGGCCTGCGCACCGGCGCCGCGCTGCATCAGGATCAGCGCGATCATCGCGATCGCGACCAGCACATAGATGACGGTGAGGAACAGCAGCATCGGAAAACTCTTGTGTTATTGCGACTTTGGAACGAGCCCGAAGCCGGTCAGGACGCCGCCGCGGTTGCGATGGCGTTGAAATCGGCGGCAACCAGCGAGGCCCCGCCGACCAGCCCGCCGTCGACGTCCGCCTGGGAAAACAGCGCGGCCGCGTTGTCGGGCTTCACGCTACCGCCATACAGCAGCGGCAGCGAGCCAGCGATTCTAGCATCGTGCGCGGCGATTTCGCTACGGATGAATGCGTGCACCGCCTGCGCCTGCTCCGGGCTGGCGGTCTGGCCGGTCCCGATCGCCCAGACCGGCTCGTAGGCGACGATCGCGCCGTCCAGCAGGGACGCGCCGTCGTTCAGCAAAGGCGCCAACTGCTCCTGCAGGCGCCACTCGGTCTGGCCGTCCTCGCGTTCGCTGAGAGTCTCGCCGATGCACAGGATCGGCACTAGGCCAGCGTCCTTGGCGGCACGGAACTTGGCCGCGACCACGTCGCTGGTTTCGCCATGGTACTGGCGGCGCTCGGAGTGGCCGACCAGGGTGTAACGGGCGCCGACATCGGCCAGCATCGCCGCCGACACTTCCCCGGTGTAGGCACCCTTGTCGTTGGCGCTGACATCCTGCGCGCCGAACTCCAACCCGCGCGAACCGTATTCATGGATCAGCTCGCCCAGGTACGGCAGCGGCGGCAGGATGATCCGCTCGACCCCGGCCATGTCCGCGGAAACCAGTTGATCCAGCAACTCGCCAGCGAACTGGCGATCGCCATGCAACTTCCAGTTTCCGGCGACGATCTTGCGACGGGCCATGGACCACTCCGTGAATGCGGGAGCGGCGATTGTACCCAAGCACGCGAACCGAAGCGCGCATGTCGAAGCCCGCCTGCCGGTGAGACCAGGCCGCGCAGGCGATACTTGGAGCCCAGATCTGACCTCGAGGACCGTCTCGATGCAACACGTTGCCCGCAGCTTTGCGCCTGTATCCGCCCCGGATGCACGGGTGCTGGTGTTGGGCAGCATGCCGGGATTGAAGTCGCTGCAGGCACAGCAGTACTACGCGCACCCGCAGAATCGCTTCTGGCCATTCATGGGCGAGCTGGTCGGCGCCGATCCCACGCTGCCCTACTCCGACCGCTGCCTCCGGTTGACCCTGGCCGGCATCGCGTTATGGGACGTGCTCGCCAGCTGCGAGCGGACCGGCAGCCTCGACAGCGCGATCCGGGACGAAACCGCACAGGCCAATGATTTCGGGGGATTTCTCGCCAGCCATCCCGGCATCGGCGCGGTGCTGTTCAATGGCGCCAAGGCGGAGGACAGTTTTCGCCGGTTCGTGTTGCCTACGCTGGGGCGCGACGACCTGCGCTACCGCCGTTTGCCGTCGACCAGCCCGGCCAATGCCTCCCAGCGGCAGGCGGACAAACTCGCGGCGTGGCGCGACGGGTTGTGCGAGGCCGGCATAGCAATCCGCGAATAGGTATGTGAGTCGCCAACTCCCTTGTAGGAGCGACATAAGTCGCGACCCGTCGAACGTTCGAACCCATGTACAGGTCGCGACTTACGTCGCTCCTACGCCGAGCCATCCGGAATATCTGCGCGCCTATTTCAGCTTGATCTCGCGCAAGCGCTCTTCCAGGTACGCTTGGGCGGTGATCGGCTCGGGGTAGCGACTGGGATTGTCCGGAGTGATGCACGAGGGCAGCACGTCGATCAGGAAGTCCGGATTGGGGTGCAGGAAGAACGGGGTCGAATATCGTGGTTGCCGCGCCGCGTCGCCCGGCGGATTCACCACCCGATGGGTGGTCGACGGATACACATGGTTGGTCAACCGCTGCAGCATGTCGCCGATGTTGACCACGATGGTGTCTGCCTCGGCGGTGAACGGCACCCATTCGCCCTTGCGCGACTTCACTTCCAGCCCCGCAGCGCTGGCGCCGACCAGCAGGGTGATCAGGTTGATGTCCTCGTGCGCGCCGGCGCGCACGTTCGGGATTTTGGGGCTGGTGATCGGCGGATAATGGATCGGTCGCAGGATCGAGTTGCCGCTGTCGGTCTTGTCGGCAAAGTAGTCCTGCGGCAGGCCGATGTGCAATGCCAGCGCAGCCAGCACCCGGGCGCCGAGACGGTCCAGCGACTGGTACAAGCCGTAGGCGATCTCACGGAACTCCTGGATTTCCGTTGGCCACACGTTGGCCCGCATGACCGCGGCGTGGCGCGAATCGCGCGGGATCTCGCGACCGACGTGCCAGAACTCCTTGAGGTCGAAATGCTCGGCGCCCTTGGCGGTTTCGACGCCAAACGGGGTATAGCCGCGGGCGCCGCCTCCACCGGCTTGGTGGTATTTGCGCTTGGTCGCCTCCGGCAGCGCGAAGAAACGCGCGAACACGTCGTAGGCAGCGTCGATCTGCGCCGCCGCGATGTTGTGTCCACGGATGCCGGCAAACCCCCACTCGCGATAGGCCGCGCCGAGCTCGGCGACGAAGGCGTCACGGTCGTCGTCGAACCGGCGGATGTCCAGGGTCGGGATGGCGGACTGGCTCATGGCGTGACCGGTTATTGCGCGGCGGCACGGACGGCATCGGCGAGCCGGTCCAGGGTCGCCTGGACCAGATCGGCATCGTCGGCCTCGACCGTGACGCGGACCACCGGCTCGGTGCCTGACGGCCGCAGGAACGCGCGGCCGCGACCCGCCACTGCCGCCTGCGCGTCGGCCAGCGCGGCCTGCACGGACTCGGACTCGGCCGGCCGCGCGCCATTGGCGAAGCGCACGTTGATCGTGCGTTGCGGCACCCGGTGGAGGCCCGCCAGCGCCTCGCGCAGACCGATCTGGCGGCGATGCAACACTTCGAGCACCTGCAGCGCGCTGACGATGCCGTCGCCGGTGCTGCCGCGATCCAGGCACAACAGGTGGCCGGAGGCTTCGCCACCGAGCACGCCGCCGTGGGCGACCAGTTGCTGGTGGACATGGCGGTCGCCGACCTTCGCGCGCAGGAAGCCGATCCCGGCCTGTTCGAACGCCTGCTCGAGCCCGAAGTTGGTCATCAACGTGCCTATCACCGGGCCCTGCAGCCGACCGCTCTCACGCCAGTCGCGCGCCAGCACGTACAGCAGGTCGTCGCCGTCGCAGACCTCGCCGGCGGCGTCGACGAACATCACCCGGTCGCCGTCGCCGTCGAAGGCGATGCCGAGGTCGGCGCCGGTCTCGCGCACGCGCGCAGCGAGGACCTCGGGATGGGTCGAGCCGACGCCGTCGTTGATGTTGAGGCCGTTGGGCTCGATTCCGATCGCATCGACCTGTGCACCCAGTTCGCGCAGCACCAACGGACCCACCTGGTAGGTTGCGCCGTTGGCGCAATCCATCGCGATGCGCAGGCCGCCGAGGTCGAAACCCTTGGGCACCGAGTTCTTGCACGCCTCGACGTAACGGCCGATGGTGTCGCGGGCGCGCACGGCCTTGCCGAGCAGCTCCGAGGACACCGTGCGGAACGGTTCCTCCAGCGCGGTCTCGATCGCCAGCTCGGTGGCGTCGTCGAGCTTCTCGCCCTTGGCCGAGAAGAACTTGATGCCGTTGTCGTAATGCGGGTTGTGCGAGGCCGAAATGACGATACCGCCATCGGCGCGCAGCGAATGGGTCAGGTGCGCGACTGCCGGGGTCGGCATCGGCCCCATCAACTGCACGTCGACACCGGCGGCGACCAGTCCGGCTTCCAGCGCGGCCTCGAACATGTAGTTGGAGATCCGGGTGTCCTTGCCGATGATGACCACCGGCTTGCGCCAGGCATTGCGAGCCAGCGCATGGCCATAGGCGTTGCCGAGGCGCAGCACGAAATCGGCGGAGATCGCGCCCTCACCTACCCGGCCGCGGATGCCATCGGTACCGAAATACCTGCGGCTCATGCGCCGCCCTCGATCACGGCGTCGTCCTCGGGTTGCGGCTGGCGCATCATCAGTGCCAGCAACTGGGCCAGGCGGTCGCGCATCTCGCGGCGGTCGCAGATCTGGTCGATCGCGCCGTGCTCGAGCAGGAACTCGCTGCGCTGGAAGCCTTCCGGCAACGTCTCGCGCACGGTCTGCTCGATCACCCGCGGGCCGGCGAAACCGATCAGCGCCTCCGGCTCGGCGATGTTGATGTCGCCCAGCATCGCCAGCGATGCCGACACGCCACCGGTGGTCGGATGGGTCAGCACCGCGATGTAAGGCAGTCCGGCCGCGCGCAGGCGCCCGAGCGCGGCCGAGGTCTTGGCCATCTGCATCAGCGAAAACAAACTCTCCTGCATGCGCGCGCCGCCGGTGGCGGTGAAGCACACCAGTGGGCAGCCGGCCTCGAGCGCGGCCTCGGCGGCCAGGGCGAAGCGCTCGCCAACCACCGAGCCCATAGAGCCGCCCATGTAGGCGAAGTCGAACGAACATGCGACGAGCGGCCGCTGCTTGAGCGTGCCCTGCATCGCGATCAGCGCGTCACGCTCGCCGGTGGATTTCTGCGCAGCCTTGATCCGGTCGGAGTACTTCTTCTGGTCCTTGAACTTGAGCACGTCGGTCGGGCCGAGCCGGGCGCCGATCTCGGTGGTGCTGTCGGCATCGAACAGGGCCTTGAGCCGGGCGCGGGCGCGGATCGGCATGTGGTGATTGCACTTGGGGCAGACCTCGAGGTTCTCCTCGAGTTCGGGCCGGTACAGCACCGCGCCGCAGCGATCGCATTTTTCCCACAGCCCCTCGGGGACGCTGCGACGCTTGGCGTTGCCGGTGTCGGTGCGGATGCCGGTGCGGCCGGACGGCATGAGTTTCTTGAGCCAGGACATGCGTTGGAGTCTTCCCGTTCAGGCTGTTGCAATGCGGCCGGCGCGCGTGAAGGCAGCGCCGGCCAAGCGGGTCAGTTTAGCGCAGCGGCCTTCACCCCGGCCGGCCCGCGTCCAGCGCCGTCCGCAACGGAGCGAGGAAGTCGCGCGCCCGGGCCGCCGCCTCTGTCGGATCGCCGGCGCCGTCGAGCGCGGCAACCAGCGCGCTGCCGACCACCACGCCATCGGCCTCGCGCGCCATCGCCGCGGCGCTGGCGGCGTCCTTGATCCCGAACCCGACCACCACCGGTACCGGACTGTCCGCGCGGATCGTGCGCAGGCGGTCGCCGGCCGCGCCGGCATCGAGTCGATCGGCGCCGGTGACGCCGGCAAAACTGACGTAATACAGATAGCCGCGGGCGCCGGCGCACAACTGAGCCGCGCGGGCGTCGGAGGTGGTCGGCGCGGCCAGCAGGATCAACGCCAGGCCGTGGGCGGAGAACGCGCCGCGGAACTCGTCGGCCTCCTCCGGCGGCAGGTCGACCAGCAATACGCCATCGACCCCGGCCGCGACCGCCTCGCGGGCGAAGCGCTCGGCGCCGCGGATCTCGACCGGGTTGAGGTAACCCATCAGCACCACCGGGGTGTCGGCATCGCGCTGGCGAAACTCGCGGACGCCGTCGAACACGTAGGCCAGTCCGGCGCCGCGCTGCAGCGCACGCTCGGAGCTGCGCTGGATGGTCGGACCGTCGGCCATCGGGTCGGAGAACGGTACGCCCAACTCGATCACGTCGGCGCCGGACTCCACCAGCGCGTGCATCACCGGCACCAGCGCCTCAAGCGACGGGTCACCGGCGGTGATGAACGGCACCAGGGCCTTGCGGCCGGCGGTCTTGAGTTGGGCGAAGCAGGCGTCGATGCGGTTCATGGCGCTCAAAATTCGATGCCGTCGCGGGCGGCGATAGTGTGTACGTCCTTGTCGCCGCGGCCGGACAGGTTGCACAGGACCAGTTGGTCCTTTGGCAATTCACGGGCGAGCTTGATCGCCTGGGCGATCGCATGGCTCGACTCCAGCGCCGGCAGGATGCCCTCGGTCCGCGCCAACTGGTGGAACGCGGCCAGCGCCTCGTCGTCGCTGACGCCGACATACTCCGCGCGGCCGGTGTCCTTGAGGAACGCGTGCTCGGGGCCGACGCCGGGGTAATCGAGGCCGGCGGAGACCGAATGGGTTTCCGTGATCTGACCGTCGTCGTCGCACAGCACGTAGGTGCGGTTGCCATGCAATACGCCGGGGCGGCCCGCCGCCAGCGACGCCGCATGGCGGCCGCTGGCGATGCCCTCGCCCGCCGCCTCGGCACCGACGATGCGCACGCCGGGGTCGTTGAGGAAGGCGTGGAAGATGCCGATTGCGTTGCTGCCGCCGCCGACGCACGCGGTCACCGCGTCCGGCAGGCGGCCGTACTCGGCCAGCATCTGCGCACGCGCCTCGCGCCCGACCACCGCGTTGAAGTCGCGCACCATCCGCGGGTACGGGTCGGGGCCGGCGACGGTGCCGATGATGTAGAAGGTGTCGGCGACGTTGGTCACCCAGTCGCGCATGGCCTCGTTGAGCGCGTCCTTGAGCGTGGCCGAACCGCTGGTCACCGGCACCACGGTCGCGCCGAGCAGCTTCATCCGGTAGACGTTGATCTTCTGCCGCTCGATGTCGGTCGCGCCCATGTAGACCACGCATTCCAGGCCGAGCCGGGCCGCGACGGTGGCCGAGGCCACGCCATGCTGGCCGGCGCCGGTTTCGGCGATGATCCGCGGCTTGCCCATACGTGCCGCCAGCAGGCCCTGGCCGATGGTGTTGTTGATCTTGTGCGCGCCCGTGTGGTTCAGGTCCTCGCGCTTGAGCAGGATGCGCGCGCCGCCCACCTCGTCGCTGAGGCGCTGGGCGTGGTAGATCGGGCTCGGTCGGCCGACGTAATGGGCCAGGTCGCGGTCGAACTCGGCGATGAAGGCCGGGTCGACCCGCGCGGCGTCATAGGCATTCGCCAGTTCCTGCAGGGGACCGATCAGGGTCTCGGCGACGAAGCGCCCGCCGAAGCGGCCGAAGTGACCGGCCGCGTCGGGATAGGCATGGAAATCGATCGGGTGTTGCACGGTCATGAACGGGTCACAAGTGTGTCGCCAGCCGGGCCGGCGGGGGAGGAACGATATGGGGCGGGACAACGTCGATTGGCCGACGGCAACAAGGTCAATCGAGCACGTGGCAATCCGCCCGGCGCACTTCCTCGACGAAACGCCGCATCTTGTCGCCATCCTTGTGCCCGGGCGCGAGCTCGATGCCGCTGGAGACATCCACCGCCCACGGCAGCGTCGCAAGGATCGCATCGAATACATTGGCCGACGACAGGCCGCCGGCGAGCATGAACGGTTTTTGCACCCCGGCCGGGATCCGGCCCCAGTCGAACGTCTCGCCGCTGCCGCCGGAGCCACCCGGCGAATGGCTGTCGAACAGGAAACCACTGGCTGACGGATAGCGGGCGTGCAACGCGGACGGATGCTGGCGCGCAAGCTCGCAGCCCATCGGGATCGCCTTGAGGTACGGCACGCCGAAGCCGCGACAGAACGCGTCGTCCTCGTTGCCGTGGAACTGCAACAGGCTGGGGCGAACATGGCGGATGACTTCACGCACCTCTTCGATCGGGTTGTCCATGAACAGGGCAACCGCATCGACCAGCGGCGCCAGCGCCTGGCGCATCGCGCGAGCCTCTTCCGGCGCGACCCGGCGCGGGCTGCCGGGCGCGAACACGAATCCGATCGCATCGGCGCCGAGCTCGCAGGCCAGGCGCACGTCGCCGGGACGGGTAAAGCCGCAGAACTTGATGCGGGTGCGGAACAGGATCCGGTTCATGGCGCGGCCTCGGCCAACTCGACCTCAACGGGGAGCCCCCATTGTGCAGGGTAGCGCGGGCCCAGGAACACCAGCCCGGCCGACGGTGCGGTGGGCCCGGCGACGGTGCGGTCGCGGCCGGCCAGCAGTTCGCCGACCCAGGATTCGGAATGTTCGCCGCGGCCGACGAGCAGCAGGCTGCCGACGATGTTGCGCACCATGTGGTGCAGGAACGCGTTGGCCTGCACCTCGACGGCCACCACCTCGCCGTCGCGGATGACGCGGATTTCATGCAGTTGGCGCCGTGGATGCGGGGCTTGGCAATGCACGGTACGGAACGCGGAAAAATCGTGCTCGCCGACCAGTGCCTGGGCGGCGCGGTGCATTGCCCCGGCGTCCAGCGCACGCCGCTCCCAGCTCAGGTACTGCCGCTGCAAGGCCGGTCGCACCGGACGGTTGAGGATCGAATAGCGATAGCGCCGCGCGCGGGCGGAGAAGCGCGCATGGAAGTCGTCGGTCACCGGCACGCACCAGCGCACGCAGACCGAAGGCGGCAACCGGCTGGAGGCCCCGAGAACCCAACTGCGCGGCTCGCGACCGGCCGGCCCGTCGAAATGCACGACCTGCGCGGACGCATGCACGCCGGCGTCGGTGCGACCGGCACAGACGACATCGACCGGGCCGCCGGCGACGAACGACAGCGCGCCCTCGACGGCGGCCTGCACCGTGGGCTCGTGGCGCCGCTCCGGCGTGCCACGCTTGTTGAGACGCTGCCAGCCGGAAAATTCGCTGCCGTCGTATTCGATGCCCAGCGCGTAGCGCCGTGTCGTGGCGGCCGGGCGCGGGTCGACGCCAGCGTCGGCGGGTACGGGCCTAGGGTCGGCCGACGCAGACTGCTCCGACACGACTAGTCGAGTTCGCGCAGCATCTGCGTCGCCTGCTGGCGGGCGGAATGGTCGCCGTTGAGCGCGACCTCGCCGAGCAACTGGCGGGCGCTGTCGCGGTCGCCGAGATCGAGGTAGGCGCGGGCCAGTTCGAGGCGCTCCGAACCGGGCGCGTCCGTGTCGACCTCGACAGTCGGCGGTTCCACCCGGGTCGATGCCGGCGCGCCGGAAACGGTGTTGCCACCGCCTGCATGCCACGTCGGCACCGCGATCGGCGGCGCCGGACGCTTGCCCGGCGATGGCTCGTGCACGCGACCGTCCCACAATCCGGGCGAGTCGCCGGCGACCCCTGCTGCCTTGGCGGGAGCCACGGACGCGGCTGACGAAGCTGCGACAGGTGCCGCAGAGGAAGCAGCAGGCGGTGTCGGCGGTGACACCGACGCGGCCTGCCCGCCCGGGAAGCCGGCGGCCAGCGGTGAAGGTGCGGTACCCGGACCGGGCGCGCGGAACTTCGGTGTGACCTCGGCACGGCGGCGCATCCACCATCCACCGAGCAGGCCCAGCAACAACAATCCAACGCCCCCGAGCAGCCACGGCAACCCCGGCGCACCGCCGGCCGCCTTCTCGGCATCCTGGGTCTGCGCGAGGCGCTGCTGCACCGCGTTCAGCTCGTTGTCCTTCATCTCCAGCAACTTCTGCTGGTCGGACTGGAGCTTCTCGAGGTCGGCGACGCGGCTCTTGAGTTCGGCCAACTCGGCGTTGCGAGCGGCCAGGGTTTCCTGGGTCTGCATTTGTTGTCGCACCATGTCGCCCTCGGCGCCGGCGCTGATGCCGGATTGGGTTCCCGCCACGGCCGCATCGCTGGCGCCGGGCGGAACGATTTCGAGCCGGGCGCCGCCGGCGGTCGGCGTCGCGCTTGATGACGTCTGGTCGTCCGCGGCCGCTTCGGCCGGGGCATCGGCGAGCGCCGGCTGGGGCACCGGCTGGCTCGCGAGACGCCATGCACTGGTCTGCCGGCGCACCTGCGCCATCGCCTGCGCGGCCTCGATGCCGCGCACGGTTTCGGCGTCGGGGACACGCAACACCGCACCCTGCTTGAGCAGGTTGATGTTACCGCCGATGAACGCCTCGGGATTGGCGTTCAGCAGCGCGATCATCGCCTGGTCGAGGGTCGCGCCGTAGTCGAGGCGCTGGGCGATTTCCGACAAGGTTTCGCCGGCCTGGACGGCGCCGTATTCGTCGGGCCGGCCCGCCGGCATCGGCGGTGGCGCGGCGACCACGGGAGCCGGCGCGGGCGATGGCGGCGGAATGGGATCGATCGCGGTGTCGGGCGTCGGTTGCGGCTCAGCACCGGTCGGCGAAGGAGCAGCGGTCGCGATTTCGCCTTCGGGCTCTGCTCCGGTGGCTGGCGCCGGCGCGGGTTCCGGCTCGCGCACGATCGTGTTCGACGGTGCCACCACCGGCGCGTCGATCGGCGGCTGCATCGGCGCCGACACCGTCCGTGGGGTGTCCAGCAGGGTCGAATACTCGCGTACCAGCTTGCCCTGCCCCCAGTCGACCTCGATCAGGAAGGTCAGGAGCGGCTGCTCGATGGGCTGGGTGCTGGTGACCCGGATCACGGGATTGCCCTGCGCGTCCAGGGCCGACACGAACTGCAGGTTGGCCACCACCGAGTCGGGCGGTTGCAGGCCGATGCGGGCGAAGGTTTCCGGCGAGGCAAGTCCCGCCTGCAGGCGTTCCAGCTCGGCGGGGTCGTTGGAAATGATCGGGATCTCAGCCAGCAGCGGCTCACCGAGTTTCGACTTCAACTCGATCTGGCCCAGTCCGAGCGCCATGGCGCTGCTGCTGGCCAAGGCCAGCGCCGCCGCCAGTGCCGTACGCATCAATCGTTTCACACCCACTCCCAACGGCTGTCCCCTGGCCGCGACTCTAGCGACCGGCGCCGATGCCGGCAATGCGCCAGCGCCGTCGCGCTCAACCTGAACCGCGAATTCTTCAGACCGATGCAACCGCATCGCGCTCGGCCACCACCAGTTCCGCCAGTTGCACCGCGTTCAGCGCCGCGCCCTTGCGGATGTTGTCGGCCACCACCCACAGCGACAGGCCGCGCGGGTGCGAGATGTCCTCGCGGATCCGGCCTACGTACACCGGATCGTTGCCCGAGGCGTGGGTCACCGCGGTCGGATAGCCGCCGCCGACCCGTTCGTCGACCACCTCGATGCCCGGCGCACCCTCCAGCAGCTTGCGCGCATCGGCCGCGGACAGCTTGTCGCGGGTCTCGACATGCACGGCCTCGGAGTGGCCGTAGAACACCGGCACCCGGGCCACGGTCGCGTTCACCGCGATGCTGTCGTCGCCGAGGATCTTGCGGGTCTCCCAGACCAGCTTCATTTCCTCGGTGGTGTAACCGTTGTCGCAGAAATCGCCGCCATGCGGGATCACGTTGAACGCGATCTGCACCGGGTACACCTCGGGCTGGGCCTGCTGGAAGCTGAGCAGGCCCGCGGTCTGCCGGCCCAGCTCCTCCAGTGCGCGCTTGCCGGTGCCCGACACCGACTGGTAGGTAGCGATGTTGATGCGCTCGATCTTGGCCGCGTTGTGGATCGGCGCCAGCGCCACCAGCAACTGCATGGTCGAGCAATTGGGGTTCGCGATGATCCCGCGCGGGCGGTTGCGGGCGGCGTCGGGGTTGACCTCGGCGACCACCAACGGCACGTCGTCGTCCTGGCGGAACACCGAGGAGTTGTCGATCACCACCGCGCCGGCGGCGGCGAACTTCGGCGCGTACTCCTTCGACACCGAGCCGCCGGCGGAGAACAGTGCGATGTCGATGCCGGCGGGATCGAACGTGGCGAGGTCCTCGACCACGATCTTCCTGGCGCCGAACTCGATCTTCTCGCCGGCCGAACGCTCACTGGCGAGCAGGTGCAGCCTGCCGATCGGGAACTGGCGTTCGGCGAGGATCTTCAGCATCGTCTCGCCGACCGCGCCGGTGGCGCCAACGATGGCTACGTTTACGGGCTTGCTCATTTCTGTTCCTGAGGACGTTCGGTGATGGTGGCGGACGTTGTTGTAGGAGCGACGTAAGTCGCGAACCGCCGAACGCTGGAGGCGATGTACAAGTCGCGACTCACGTCGCTCCTACGGAGGCTACGGTTTTCGGCCGGGCACGCGCGGGGCGACGTCGCCGACGTCACCGCATTGCGCCCGATGACGCAGTGCCTGGTCGATCAGCACCAGCGCGACCATCGCCTCGCAGATCGGAATGGCGCGGATGCCGACGCAGGGGTCGTGGCGGCCGGTGGTGACAACTTCGACCGGGTCGCCGTGGATGTCGAGGCTGTCGACCGGCAACCGCAGGCTGGAGGTCGGCTTGAACGCGACCGAGCAGCGCAACGGCTGGCCGGAGCTAATGCCGCCGAGGACACCGCCGGCGTGGTTTGACTCGAAACCGCGCGCGGCGATGTGGTCACGGTGCTCGCTGCCCTTCTGCGCGACCGACGCGAACCCGTCGCCGATCTCCACGCCCTTGACCGCGTTGATGCTCATCAGCGCACTGGCCAGTTCGCCGTCGAGCTTGCCGTAGATCGGCTCGCCCCAGCCCGGCGGCAGGCCGTCGGCGACCACGCCGACGCGCGCGCCGACCGAATCGCCGGACTTGCGCAGCGCGTCCATGTAGGCCTCCAACTCCGGCACCTGGGCGGCGTGCGGCCAGAAGAACGGGTTGTCCTCGACCGCCGTCAGGTCGTGGCCGCCAGGAGTGATCTCGCCGAGCTGCGACAGCCAGCCCTGCACCCGCACGTCGCATTTCTCGGCCAACCATTTTTTTGCGATCACGCCGGCAGCGACCCGCATGGTGGTCTCGCGCGCCGACGAGCGTCCGCCGCCGCGCGGGTCGCGGATGCCGTACTTGTGCCAGTAGGTGTAGTCGGCGTGGCCGGGGCGGAACTGTTCGGCGATCTTCGCGTAGTCCTTGCTGCGCGCGTCGGTGTTGCGGATCAGCAGCGCGATCGGGGTGCCGGTGGTGAGGCCTTCGTAGACGCCCGACAGAATCTCGACTTCGTCGGCCTCGTGGCGGGCCGAAGTGTGGCGGGTCTTGCCGGTGGCGCGCCGGGCCAGGTCGTGGGCGAAATCCTCCGCCGCGATCGCCAGCCCCGGTGGGCAGCCATCGATCACGCAGCCGATCGCCGGCCCGTGGCTCTCGCCGAAGGTGGTGACCGCAAACAGTTTTCCGAAGGTGTTGCTGGCCACTGTGGTTCCTGCGGTTGTCGTAAGGCTTCTGTGTAGGAGCGACGTAAGTCGCGACCCGCCGAACGCTGGAAACGATGTACAGGTCGCGACTTACGTCGCTCCTACATGCGCGCCGGCCTTGAATCGTCAGCCGCGCGCGTCGGCCAGCGCCTTGATCCTCGCATGATGCGCGACCAGCTCGGCGCGCTCGACCACGAAGATGCCCATCTGCCCGACCTTGAATTCGACCCAGGCGAGCGGCAGCTCCGGCAGCAACTCGACCAGCGCACGCTCGGCCTCGCCGATCTCGCACACCAGCAGGCCGTCCTCGCTGAGGTGATCGGGGGCGTCGCGGAGGATCTTCAGCGCCAGGTCGAGGCCGTCGTCGCCGGCGCGCAGGCCCAGTTCCGGCTCGTGTGCGTATTCGGCCGGCAACGCGTCGGTCTCGTCATGGGTCACGTACGGCGGGTTGGTCGCGATCAGATCGAACACCTCGCCCTGCATACCGGCGAACAGGTCGGACTGGCGCAGCTCGACGTTGTCGGCATGCAGCCGCGCCTTGTTCTCGGCGGCCAGCGCCAATGCGTCCTCGTTGATGTCGGCGCCGATCACTTGCCAATCCGGCCGGTAATGGCCCATCGCGATCGCGATGCAGCCCGAGCCGGTGCACAGGTCGAGCGCACGCGACACCTCGCGGCCGCCAAGCCACGGCTCGAAGCCGGACTCGATCAGCTCGGCGATCGGAGAGCGCGGCACCAGCGCGCGCGGGTCGGACTTGAAGCTCAGGCCGGCGAACCAGGCTTCGCCGGTCAGGTACGCGGCCGGCATGCGGTCGTTGATGCGGCGCTCGAACAGCGCCAGCACCCGCGTCTTCTCCTCGGCCGTGACCTTGGCCGCGCCGTAGGCCGGGCCGAGGTCGTGCGGCATCGACAGCGCGTGCAACACCAGTTGGGTCGCCTCGTCGATCGCGTTGTCGTAGCTGTGGCCAAAGGTCAGCCCGGCTTCGGCGAAGCGGCTGCCGCCGAAACGGATCAGGTCAATGATCGAAACCGGCTCGAAACTGGCGGACGAAAAATCCACCCGTCCGGCGCTGGCACGATGGGCAGTCATGGCGGCCTGGGTCATGGCGGCAGGTTCAACAAAGAAGGCCGCCGATTATAGCGGCCGCCGCCGGCTATCATGGCCGCCACCGGGCGCCGCGAATAACCGCTGGTTTGCCCGCCATCAGCATTCGGACTTGCCATGTTCAACCGCACCACCGTCATCGTCCTCGTTGTCGCCTTGGCCGCGGGCCTCGGCCTGTGGGCCTCGCAACGCTATTTCGCCCAGGCACCCAAGGCGCAGTGGCCGCAGACGCAGGCGGTGCGACTGTTCGAACCGCCGCGCGAACTGCCGGCGTTCAGCCTGCGCCAGTCCGACGGCACCCAACTGGTGCCGGGCGAACTCAACGGCCACTGGACGCTGGTGTTCCTCGGTTTCACCCACTGCCCCGACGTGTGCCCGATGACGCTGGCGCAGTTGTCGCAGGCGCAGAAGCAGTGGGAGTCGATCCCCGAGGCGATCCGGCCGCGGGTGCTGTTCGTCTCGGTCGACCCCGAACGCGACAGCCCGGACCGCATCGGCGAGTACGCCCATGCCTTCCATTCCGACACCCTGGCCGCGACCGCCAACGTCCCGGCGCTGGAGAACTTCGCCCGTTCGCTGAGCATGGTGTTCGTCAAGGTGCCGCCGCCGGAAGGCGTGCCGGCCGACCAGTACTCGGTCGACCACAGCGCCTCGATGGCGGTGCTGGATCCGCAGGGCCGGATGTCCGGGCTGGTACAGCCACCGTTCGATCCCGCCGCGATCGCCGCCGACATGGCCGCGCTGACCGCCGCTTCCGCCCCCTGAGAAGCACGATGAGCCTGGCCACCCGCCTCACCTACGTCCTCCCGCACCGGCTGGCCTCGTCGCTGGCGCGGCGGCTGGCCTATTCCGACCACCCGCGCCTCAAACGCTGGTTGATCGACACGGTCACCCGCAAGTTCGGCGTCGACCTCGAGGAGGCGGTGCAGTCCGACCCCGCCACCTACCCGACCTTCAATGCCTTCTTCACCCGCGCGCTCAAGCCGGGCGTGCGCGTGGCCGATCCCGACCCGCGCGCGCTGCTGATGCCGGCCGACGGCCGGATCAGCCAGTGCGGGCCGATCGAACAGGGCCGGATCTTCCAGGCCAAGGGCCAGTCGTTCACCGCCGCCGAACTGCTCGGCGATGCGGCCGCGGCCAAGCCCTACGAGAGCGGCCTGTTCGCCACCGTGTACCTGTCGCCGAAGGACTACCACCGGGTGCACATGCCGTGGAGCGGCAAACTGCGCGAAACCGTGCACGTGCCCGGGCGATTGTTCAGCGTCGGCCCGGCCGCGGTGCAGCACGTGCCACGGCTGTTCGCCCGCAACGAGCGGCTGGTCTGCCATTTCGACACCGATTTCGGGCCGATGGCGGTGGTGATGGTCGGCGCGCTGCTGGTGTCCGGGGTGGAGACGACCTGGAGCGGCGAGGAGATCCCGGCCTATGGCAACAAAATCACCCGTCGCGACTGGAGCGGCGAGGCGATCGACCTGGAACGCTTCGAGGAAATGGCGCGTTTCAACTACGGCTCGACCGTGATCGTGCTGCTGCCGGCGGGCGTCGCCGAGTTGGCGCCGGGATTGACCGCGGAGTCGCCGGTCAAGCTGGGGCAGCGGCTGGCGACGCTGGCCGGGTAGCAGGTGTAGGAGCGACGTAAGTCGCGACCCACTGACCTTGCCGACCGATGTACAGGTCGCAACTCACGTCGCTCCTACCCGTGCGTGCCGCCACATGGTCACTGCGTGCAGCCGACCAGTTCCAATTGCTGCCCGGGACGAATCGTGTAACGCGGGCCCTTGATGCCGTTGGCGCGGGCCAACTCGCCGGTGTCGCATTCGAACTTGCGCGCGATCGAGGTCAGGGTCTCGCCGCGCTGGACCCGGTACTCGCGTGTTGCCACCGGCGCGGCTGCGGCCGTGCGAACGGGAACCCCGACGGTAGGCACCATGCCACCGCCGCGCACGATCGCAGCCGTCGGATCGCTGGCCACCAGCGTGCGCGCCAGGGCCGCGCGCGGCCCATCGACGCAATGGCGCTTGTACAGGCCGACGATCCTGTCGGTCGCGTCCAGGGTGGCACCTGCCGGCAACATGTCGTCGGCGCGATAACGCGGGTTGAGGTTGCGCAGCGCGCGCATGTAGCCCTCGCGCATGCCGCGGTTGCCCAGGCAGATGGTCAACTGGTAGATCGACGCCGGTTGTTGCAACCGCAGCTTGGCCGGCTCGGGATCGAGGTCCGGCAGGCTCAGGCCGTATTCCTTCGGGTGCAGGAACAGCCACGCGGCGGCGATCACCATCGGCACGTAGTCGCGGGTCTCCGGCGGGAACTGGTGATAGACGTCCTCGCTCCAGAAGCTCTTGCCGGGATTGGCCTGGTGGATCCGCCGCGCCCGGCCCTCGCCGCCGTTGTAGGCCGCCAGCGACAGTTCGATGCTGCGGTTGAGCTCGCGCAGGCGCTCGTTGAGGTAGGCGACGCTGGCCTCGGACGCGGCGTACGGGTCGTAGCGGGTGTCGAAACCGGTGCCGTCGTCGCCGAGGCCGAAGCGCTGCCCGGTCGCGTACATGAACTGCATCGGCCCCGCCGCGCCGGCGCGCGAGGTCGAGTGCACGCGGCCGTTGGATTCCTTGGCCATGATCCCGAACAGCAAGGCTTCCGGCAGTCCGGCGCGCTGGTACTGCGGCCACATCTGCGCACGCAGGTACTGGTAGTTCTCGTAGCTGGTGATGAACTCCTCGCGCATGTCGGTCAACCAGCGACGGATGCCTTCCTGCACCGCCGGGTTGTACTGGACCATGCGGTCGAAGTCGTGGCGGCCGTCGGCCAGCAATGCCGCCGCGCGCGCCGCCTGGGGTACATCGTGCGCCACGTCGTGGGCGATGCCGGCATGGGTGTCCGCGTGGTCGGGGCCGATGTCGTCATCAAGCAATCCGCCATCGCCGGCCTCGGCATCGGCGTTGAGCTTCAACAGGCGCTCGTAGGAGGTCAGCATCGCGCCGAGCGAACAACCATCCTGCTCGACGCAGGCGCTGACCACGTCCTCCATGTCCTCCAGCGCGGCGTTGGCGTTGGCCGCGCCGTCGGGGCTGGCATTGCCGATCTCGACCAAGGCTTCCCGGTAGCGCGCCTCCGCGGCCTGCATGCGTGCCATGAGTGCCTCCGCCGCCGCCCGGTCGCGGCGCGACACCGCGGCCGCATCGAGCGGCAGCACCACCAGCGTGGCGGCAAACAGCGTCACCATGACGCGCACTGGAGAAAGGAAAAACGGCATGGACGACCAACGATGCGACAAGGCATTGCAGGGTAGTCCGCGCCGTCGATGCATCGCAATCGCTTTGCCGCGTTCGCGACGATGACTGCGGTTTAGGCCATAGAATCGGCCCCAACCCATCAAGGAAGCGGACATGGCGCCTACCCCCGATCCCATCCTCGTCGGCAAGGCGGTCACCAGCCCGTCCAGTGGCCAGGTGTTCCTGCAGCCCCGCCTCGGCAACCGCCACGGCCTGGTCGCGGGCGCGACCGGCACCGGCAAGACGGTCACCCTGATGACGCTGGCCGAGGGCTTCTCGCGGATCGGGGTGCCGGTGTTCATGGCCGACGTCAAGGGCGACGTCGCCGGGCTCGCCGTGCCCGGCACGGTCGGTGAAAAACTGCAGGCGCGGATCGAGCAGATCGGCGTCGAGGGTTATGTCAGCGAAGGCAACCCGGTGGTGTTCTGGGACCTGTTCGGCAAACTCGGCCACCCGGTCCGCGCGACCGTCAGCGAGATCGGCCCGACCCTGCTGTCGCGGATGCTGGAGCTCAACGACACCCAGTCCGGCGTGCTCGACATCGCCTTCAAGCTGGCCGACGACCGCGGCCTGCTGCTGCTCGAACTCGACGACCTCCGCGCCCTGCTCAACCTGGTCGCCGAGGAGCGCAAGACGATCTCGACCGAGTACGGCCTGGTCAGCACGCCGTCGATCGGCGCGATCCAGCGTGCATTGCTGCGGCTGGAGTCCGACGGCGGCGAGATGTTCTTCGGCGAGCCGGCGCTGGAACTGTCCGACCTGATGCGGACTACCACCGACGGTCGTGGCGTCATCAACATCCTCGCCGCCGACAGCCTGGTGTTGAAGCCGCGGCTGTATTCGAGCTTCCTGTTGTGGCTGCTGTCGGAGCTGTTCGAGCAGTTGCCCGAAGTCGGCGATCTCGACAAGCCGAAGCTGGTGTTCGTGTTCGACGAGGCCCACCTGTTGTTCGAGGACGCGCCGCCGGCGTTGCAGCAGCGGGTCGAGCAGGTGGTACGGATCATCCGCTCCAAGGGCGTGGGCGTGTATTTCTGCTCGCAGTTCCCCGACGACGTGCCCGACGACATCCTCGGCCAACTGGGCAACCGGGTGCAGCATGCGCTGCGTGCGTTCACCCCGCGCGACCAGAAGGCGGTGCGCACCGCGGCGCAGACCTTCGTGGCCAACCCTGCGCTCGACGTGGCCGAGGCGATCGGCCAGCTCGGGACCGGCGAGGCGCTGGTGTCGACCCTGCAGGACAAGGGCATCCCGATGCCGGTCGAACGCACCCTGGTCGCGCCGCCGCGTTGCCGGATGGGCGCGATCACCGAGGCCGAACGCGCGCAGGTACGGGCGGGCAGCCCGGTCGGGGCGAAGTACGACACCCGCGCCGATCGCGAATCGGCCGAAGAGATGCTGGCGAAGAAAGTCGAGGCGGCGACCGAGAAGGCCGACGCCCCGCCGGCCAAGTCGATCGAGGACGATGATGTCGGGTTCGGCGATGCCATCCGCAACGCCGTGTTCGGCACCAAGCGCCGCCAGGGCATGGTCGAGACCATGGCCAAGCAGACCGCGCGCACCGTCGGCAGCAAGATCGGCCGGCAGATCCTGCGCGGCCTGCTCGGCGGCGTCTTCGGCGGCCGCCGCTGATCGACTCGCGGCTCACCAAGCGCCGCGCACCATCCCCCGTTCCAACCACCGACAGGAGTCAATGCATGACCAAACCGCTGCTCGCCCTCGCCTGCCTCACCGTATTCGCCCTCGCCGCCTGCAAGCCCGAGCCGGCCGAGCCGGCCGTCGAGGTACCGACCGCCGCCGAAACCGCCGCGGTCGACATCACGCCTGCCGGTGAAGCGTTTTCCTCGGACAACGCCGGTTTCGACATGAAGGGCTTCGCCGGCACCTTCAGCGGCACCCTGCCCTGCGCCGACTGCCCCGGCATCGACATCACCCTGGTGCTCAACCCCGACGGCAGCTACGACATCACCGAGGTCTACCAGGACGAGCAAGGGCCGGCGATGGAGATGGACGGCACCTGGACCGTCGAGGCCAACGCCCAGCAGATCCGCCTGGATCCCAACAGCAAGTCCGAGCAGGACCGCCTGTTCGCGATCACCTCGCAACAGCAGATCACCCAGCTCGACCTCGAAGGCAAGCCGGCCGAAAGCGGTCTGGATTACAGCCTGAGCCGGCAGCCGGCGAACTGACGCAGCGCGCCGGACGCGCGCTTCCTGCAATCCGATCCCCGGTCCTCCTCCCGCTCTACCGAGCGATGGCCGGGGATTTTTTTGCCAAGCCGTATCGCCCGCCCGCAGAATGAACGCCTTGTTCAGGGAGCGAATCCGATGCCATCCAGTCCCACGACCATCCCCGTGCCGTTCTGGCAGCGCCTGCGCGCGATCACCCTGTACCCGGTCCGCGGCGCGGCGTTCTACAGCCTGCTGGCGCTGACCCTGGCCAGCCTGCTCGGAATGATCCCGGTGATCGGCTGGCTGGTCTCGATCCTGGTCTGGGTCGGCGCCCACAAGTACGCGTTCGAGATCCTGCGCGCGACCGCCGACGGCCGGATGGAGGCGCCGGAGGTCGTGCTCGGCACCGACGATGGCGTGGTGACCCGGCTGATCGGCATGCAGTTGATCTTCATCGCGGTGATCGTGCTGGCGATGGTGTTCGGCGGCCCGATCATCGGGCTGGCAACGATTGCCCTGATCGCGTTCCTGCAGCCGGGCTGCGTGATGTCGCTGGCGATCGACGGCAGCCTGTCGCACGCGCTCAATCCCGCGACCCCGCTGGGCCTGGTCGAGCGGATCGGCTGGCCCTACCTGGCGGTGTTCGGCCTGCTGTTCGTGATCCAGGCCAGCATGTTCACCGCCGCGGTCTGGCTGGCCGGGGTGATGCCGCCGGTACTCGCCGACCTGGCGGTGACCGCGGTGGCGTTCTGGGCGCTGTTCGCGGCGTTCCACCTGATGGGCTATCTGGTCTACCAGTACCACGAGGTGCTGGGCTACGTGCCCAGCGGCGCCGATGCCCTGCCCGGTCGCCACACGCCTGACGCCGACTTGCTGGCCGAGGCCGAGGGCTACGTCCGCGACGGCCAGCTCGGCACCGCGCTGGAGCTGCTGCGCGGCGAAACCCGCAGTCGCGCGGTCGGCCTGGACACCCACGACCTGTACCACCGCCTGCTGCGCCAGGACGGCAACGCCGCGGCACTGTCGGAGCATGCGCGCGAGTACCTCAACCTGTTGCTGCTGGAGAAGCAGGACCGCCGCGCGCTCGGCCTGCTGCGCGAATCGCTGGATGCCGATCCCGATTTCGTGCCAATGCAGGTGGCGCACGCCGAGCAGTTGGTCGAACGCGCCCGTCTTGCCGGCCAGGGCCAGCTGGTGCTCGACAGCCTGTCGGCGTTGTTGCGGGCGCATCCACGGCATCTGTCGGCGCCGCGCTGGGGGCTGGATGCGGCCTTGCTGATGCTCGAACGCGGCGGTCGCGACGACGACGCCCGCGCGCTGCTCGCGCAAGCGCGCGAACGCTGCGAGGATGACGAGTTGCGGGACAAGATCGAGGCCGCGGCGAAGCTGCTGCCGGCGCCGGTCGAAGCGTAAACAAGATCGGTCCGAGTGTAGGAGCGACGTAAGTCGCGACCGCGCCAGGCCGCCCCTGGCTTGCCACGAGTCCTCCGCGCCGCCGCGCGTTTTGATATCGGCCTGCGTCGAAACGATGTACAGGTCGCGACTCACGTCGCTCCTACACCCCGGAGATCCTGTTGGGGGACGGCTCGATGTCTGCCGTCTACCCTCCCAATTCCACCAGCAAGAACCGCGCCTTCTTCGCCTGCGGCTGCTCCGGGTAGCGTGCCAGCAAAGTCCGAAGAGCCCGTGCGTGTGCTTCGCCGTTGCGTTCACGCCAGCCCAGCGCCAGCCGGAACCACAGTTGCGCCTGCTCTTCGGCATCGACGCCACCGGTCGACATCAACGTCGCCTCTGCCGCCTCCAGTTCACCGGCATCAAGCCAGCGCCGCGCCAGCGCGGTGCGCGCCGTCGGGTCCGGCGCAAGACCGGCGGCGTCCAACTCGGCCAGCACGGTCGCCTGCGCCTGCACCGCTTCCGCATCGAAGCTCTCGATTGCCAGCACTTCGGCACCACGGCGCGCCATCGCCTGCGGGCGCTGGCCATTGCGGGCGACCCGGTACAGCGCCAGGCGGACGTCGAAGCGCCCGGGTTGTTCGCGCGCCAGTTCTTCCAGCAACACTTCCGCCTCGATCAACTGCATCCGGCCGAGACAGGCCTGCGCACGTTGCCAGCGGTCGTCGTCCGCCGCACCGCCATTGGGATCGCGGATGAAGCCGTCGCGAACCTGGCGGGTCGCGACCAGCGTCGCGCCCATCAAAGCGCCGCTGACGATGCCACCGGCGTGGGCGTCGAAGCCGATCCCCAGATGGTCATTCGCCAGCAGGTTCCAGACCTCCCAGCCCAGCCATAGCGGCAGCAGCCAGATCGCAGGCGCGCGGACGTAGTCGAACACCACCCCGATCCAGTAGAAGAACCGCACCGGCTGCCGTCCCCAGACCACGCAGAACGCGCCCATCAACGCCGCCACCGCACCCGACGCGCCCAGCCCGCCGCCGGCCTCGCCCCAACGCCACAGCAGCGATGCGGCGCTGGCGCCGGCCGCACCGAGCAGGTACACGCCGAGGAAGCGGCCGGAGCCGATCGCGCCCTCGACCAGCAGCCCCAGCGCGAGCAGGAACAGCATGTTGCCGACCAGGTGCATCACCCCGCCGTGCAGGAACGCGGCGCTGAGCATCCGCCACGGATCGACTTCGGAACTGCGCAGCAGGTGGCGCAGGGTGAATACCTGCTCGAGCTGCGCGTCGTACTCTGCGCGCAGCGGCCGCCAGGCCTCGAAGTCGCCAGGATCCTCGAACAATTCGCCCGAACGCAGCGCCGTGGTGAACGCGACATCGGTCAGCGTGCTCCCGGCCACGTATTCCGGCTGCGACGACTCCGGCACCCGTTCGAATTCCCGCAGCGCGTCGACCTGGCTGGTGTCGAGCAGGTGGCGCTCGTAGGCCGGGACCTCATAACGCCCGAGATCCGATTGCAGGTAGTACTGCTGCGCGCGTTCCATCGCCGCCTCGTCGCTGCCCTGCCAGCCGAAGAACACCAGAACGTTGACCACGATCAGCAGCGCGGTCACCAATGGAAAGGTCGCGCGGGTCAGCGGGCGGTGCAGTGGCAGGATCAGCATGAAAGGCGACAATGGCGAGCAGCGCGCAAGGGTCGACGATCCGGCGGCTCGCGCGCAAGTTCGCATCCAGATCGATGGAGTCCCGATGGGCCGCTGGCGTCCCCCTGCAGAACAGAGCACCGCGCTGATCACCCGCGACGGCCACGCCCGGCTCAAGGCCGAGCTGGACGAGTTGTGGCGGGTGAAGCGCCCCGAGGTGGTGAGGGCGCTCGCCGCCGCCGCGGCCGAGGGCGACCGTTCGGAGAACGCCGAGTACACCTATCGCAAGAAGCAGCTCGGTGAGATCGACCGCCGCGTGCGCTATCTCAGCAAGCGGCTGCCGGCGTTGCGCGTGGTCGAGGCGGCGCCGTCGGACCCGAGCGCGGTGTTCTTCGGCGCGACGGTCGAGGTCGAGGATGCGGTCAGCGGCGAGACCAGCCGTTACCGCATCGTCGGCCCGGACGAGACCGACGCCAAATTGGGCTGGATCAGCATCGATTCGCCACTGGCGCGGGCGATGCTGAAGAAGCGGCTGGATGACGAGTTCGAGGCGCAGTTACCCGGTGGACCGCGGCAGTTCGTGATCGCCGCCGTCGACTATCCGTTGTAGGAGGGTCTTCAGGCCCGACCGCGAAGCTCGCCAACGACGTCGGTGGAAGCTGCGGGGAAACCGATTCCACGATCGCGGCTGAAGCCGCTCCTACAAGAGCCCGGGATCGATCCGCGCATCGCGACCAGCAGAGCCCCGCCGTCAATCCTCGAACGCGACCTCGCCGAACAGGTCGTGCTCGTCGCTGCCCATGATCTCGACGTCGCAGAAATCGCCCGGCTTGAGGCCGGCGAAGTAGCCGTTCTGGATCTGCACCAGGCCGTCGATCTCCGGCGCGTCGGCCATCGAACGCGCGATCGCCAGCTCGCCGTCGATCGCATCGACGATGCAGCGCTGCACGCTGCCAACCTTGGCCTCCAGCTTGGCGGCGGAGATTTCCGCCTGCCGCTCCATGAAACGCGCCAGCCGCTCCTGCTTGACGTCCTCCGGCACCGGGTCGGGCAGTTCGTTGGCCTTCGCCCCTTCGACCGGCGAATAAGCGAACGCGCCGACTCGGTCCAGTTGCGCCTCGTCGAGGAAGTCGAGCAGCTCCTCGAACTCGGCCTCGGTCTCGCCGGGAAAACCGACGATGAAGGTCGAGCGGATTGTTATGTCGGGCGCGATAGCGCGCCAGCGCTGGATCCGCTCCAAAGTCTTGTCGACCGCGCCGGGCCGTTTCATCAGCTTCAGCACGCGCGGACTGGCGTGCTGGAACGGGATGTCGAGGTACGGCAGGATCTTGCCCTCGGCCATCAGCGGGATGATGTCGTCGACGTGCGGGTACGGGTAGACGTAGTGCAACCGCGTCCACAAACCCAGCTCGCCGAGCCCTTCGCACAGCGCCTTCATCCGGGTCTGGTAGGCCTTGCCGCGCCACTCGCGCTCGGCGTAGCGCACGTCGACGCCGTAGGCCGAGGTGTCCTGCGAGATCACCAGCAATTCCCTGACCCCGCCCATCGCGAGCTTCTCGGCCTCGCGCAGGACCTGGTCGACCGGGCGGGAGACGAGATCGCCGCGCATCGACGGGATGATGCAGAAGCTGCAGCGGTGGTTGCAGCCTTCGGAAATCTTCAGGTAGGCGTAGTGCTTCGGGGTCAGCTTGATTCCGGTATCCGGGACCAAGCTGATGAACGGGTCGTGCTTCGGCGGCAGCGCCTTGTGCACCGCACCGAGCACGCTGTCGTAATCCTGTGGACCGCTGATCGACAGCACGCCGGGGTGAGCCTCGCGGATCACCTCCTCGCGTTTGCCGAGGCAACCGGTGACGATGACCTTGCCGTTCTCGGCCATCGCCTCGCCGATCGCGTCGAGCGACTCGGCCACCGCCGAATCGATGAAGCCGCAGGTGTTGACCACCACCACATCGGCATCGTCGTAGCTCGGCACCAGGTCGTACCCCTCGACCCGCAACTGGGTCAGGATCCGCTCGGAGTCGACCAGCGCCTTGGGGCAGCCGAGGCTGACGAAGCCGACCTTGGGACTCCCGCCCTTCGGTGTGGCGACCACGGGGTTGCCGGCCTTGGCGGTTTTGGACGGAAGCGGATGCAGGGACATTGAATAACCAGGTTGCGAGGGTTTGCCGGACCACGCGCAACACGCCCGCACACGGAGTGCGGGCCACGGGCGGGCGGCGGGGCGCGAATTATATCGCGGGCGCTAGAATCGACCCGGAAACCGGCGACGCCAAGCTGAACGAAACCATGACCCACTGGATCGACATCGAGACCCCGCAAGGACCCGTCCGCGGCTGGCGCGCCGACCCGGGTGGTCCATCGCGCGGCGCGGTGCTGGTGATCCAGGAGATCTTCGGACTCAATCCGCATATCCGCCGGGTCACCGAACGGTTTGCCGAGGCGGGCTTCGTCGCGCTGGCGCCGGCGCTGTTCGACCCGGTCGAGCGCGGCCTGGAACTGGGCTACGACAAACCTGACTTCGAGCGCGGCCGGGCGCTGGTCAAGGCACTGGGCACCGAGCGTGCGATCGATGTACTGGACAGCGCCGCGACCCGCCTGCAGCGCGAGGGCCTGCGCGTCGGTGCGGTCGGCTTCTGCTGGGGCGGCAGCCTCGCGTTGCTGTGCAACACCCGGCTAGGGCTGCCGGCGGTCAGCTATTACGGCGCGCGGAGCCTGCCGTTCCTCGATGAAACCACCCACGCATCGATGATGTTCCACTTCGGCGGCCGCGATGCCAGCATCCCACCCGAGGACGTCGAGCTACACCGTCGCAGGCATCCGCACGCACGTATCCACGTCTATCCGGCGGCGGGCCACGCGTTCAACCGCGACGTCGACATCCATTCGTTCGAGCCGGCCAGCGCGGCCCTGGCCTGGCGACGCAGCATCGATTTCCTGACGGAGAGCCTGAGATGAGCAACCCCATTCAAGGCTGGCACCTGCACCCGCAATTGGCCGACGACACCCACCCGGTCGCCCAACTGCCGCTGTGCGAGCTGCGCCTGATGGACGACGCCAACCATCCGTGGCTGATCCTGGTGCCGCGGGTCGAGGACGCGGTGGAATGGACCGACCTCGACGAGGCCAGCCAGCTCCAGCTCAACGCCGAGATCAACCAGGCCTGCCGCGCCCTGCAGGTGTTCCGCCCGTACAAGCTCAACATCGCCGCGCTCGGTAACCTGGTGTCGCAATTGCATGTGCATGTGATCGCGCGTTTCGAGGACGACATCGCCTGGCCTCGGCCGGTCTGGGGCACGGCTACCGCCAAACCCTACTCGCCGGAGTCGCTGATCGAGCGGATCAAGCGCCTGCAAGCCGCGCTGGCCGGCTGATCGACCAAACATCATTCCTTCCCACCGGAGAACCCCATGCGTCAACTGCTGCTCGCCACCCTGCTCGCCACCTGCGCCAGCCTCGTCCCCGCCCACGCCGGGCTGTTCGACAAGAAGCCCGAGGATGCGGCGCGCGAGGCGTCACAGGCCGGGATGAGCGCAACCACGGTATGGGTCGACGCCAGCTGGGGGTTCCGCAACCAGGGCGCCGCCAACGAACTCAGCCGTACCCACCAGGTCTTCGCAGGCTACGGCTACAAGGTGGTCGGGGTCGAGCCGTATATCGAGAATAACGACCTGCAGGGCTTCTTCGTGACCTACCAGAAGCCCTGATGCCCGCCGTAGGAGCGACGTAAGTCGCGACCTGTACATCAATCCAACGTTCGGCGGGTCGCGACTACGTCGCTCCTACAAGTGCATATACCGCCTAGGTGCGCGGCAAGGTCACGCCGCGCTGGCCCTGGTACTTGCCGCCGCGGTCCTTGTAGGAGGTCTCGCAGACGTCATCGGCATCGGCCTGGAAGAAGAGCATCTGCGCCACGCCCTCGTTGGCGTAGATGCGCGCCGGCAGCGGCGTGGTGTTGGAGAACTCCAGGGTCACGTGGCCTTCCCACTCCGGCTCCAGCGGGGTCACGTTGACGATGATCCCGCAGCGCGCGTAGGTGCTCTTGCCCAGGCACACCACCAGGGTGTCGCGCGGGATGCGGAAGAACTCCACGGTGCGCGCCAGCGCGAACGAATTCGGCGGGATGATGCACTCGTCCGCTTCGATGTCGACGAAGCTCTTCGGGTCGAAATGCTTGGGATCGACGATCGTCGAGTTGATGTTGGTGAACACCTTGAACTCGCGCGAGCAGCGGACGTCGTAGCCGTAACTGCTGGTGCCGTAGCTGACGATGCGCTCGTCATCGGCCCCGCCCTTGTCGGAGAACTTGACCTGGCCGGCCTCGAACGGCTCGATCATGCCGTGCTGCGTCGCCATCTCGCGGATCCAGCGGTCGGACTTGATGCTCATTCAGTGCTCGCTATTGGGTTTGCGGGTGCCTTGGCCGCCGGATTGTAAACGCTGGCGCCGCAGCGGTGCCGGGCAAGCCCCGTCCTACAACAGCGCGGCCGAGATCGACGGGGTGACCCGCGGCCGCTGCGCCAGCCGCACCGCCAGCCGCCGCGCGGTGTCGCGGTAGGCCTTCGCGGCGGACGAACCCGGCTGCGCCAGCACCACCGGCGTACCGGCATCGCCCTGCTCGCGGATCGCCAGCTCCAGCGGCAGGCTGCCCAGCAATGGCACGTCGTACTGCGCCGCCATGCGCTGGCCGCCGCCCTCGCCGAACACGTGCTCGCCGTGACCGCAATTCGAGCACACATGCACCGCCATGTTCTCGACCAGGCCCAGGACCGGCACCTGCACCTTCTCGAACATCTTCAGCGCCTTCCGGGCGTCCAGCGTCGCCACGTCCTGCGGGGTGGTGACGATGACCGCGCCGGCCACCGGGATCTTCTGCGCCAAGGTCAGCTGGATGTCGCCGGTGCCCGGCGGCAGGTCGACGATCAAATAATCGAGCTCGCTCCAGCGGGTCTCGTTGAGCAACTGGGTCAACGCCGAGGTCGCCATCGGCCCGCGCCAGATCATCGGCGTGTCCTGCTCGACCAGGAACCCGATCGACATCGCCTCGATCCCGTGCGCGCGCATCGGCTCGATGGTCTTGCCATCGGGGCTGTCGGGCTTGCCGGCCAGGCCGAGCATCATCGGCACGCTGGGGCCGTAGACATCGGCGTCCAGCACGCCGACTTTCGCGCCGTCGGCAGCGAGTGCCAACGCAAGGTTGACCGCGGTGGTCGACTTGCCGACCCCGCCCTTGCCCGAGCCGACCGCGATCAGGTTGCGGACGTTGGTCAGCGGGCTGAGGTTGGGCTGCACCGCATGGGAGTTAATGCGCTGCTGCAGCTCCAGCCGCGCCAATCCCAGGTCGTGTTGCTGCAGCAAGGCCGTCAGTGCCGCATGCAATTCGTCGCGCAGGCCGGCAACCGGCAGGCCGAGGGTGATCGAAACCGCCACGCTGGTCCCGTCCACCGCCACGCGGACGCGCGCGCCAGTCGACTCGAGCGTGGAATCGGTACCGGGAACGGGCAAGAGGGCAATTCGCTGTTGCAGCTGTTCGGTGGGCATGGCGACGCAATATGTGGGGGCCGCCCATTGTCGCAGCCCCGCGCCGCAACGGCCGAATGGACCCGCCGCACGTCCGGATTGCGACCCGTTTCACCACCCTGAACGGCGGCACGGCAATCCTCTGGCCCGCCTTGGTGGATACGGTATAAAGAGGCCAGCGCGCCCACCGACGGTGCGGCGCGACCACGCCTCAACCCTGGAGGGGACCATGCGCAAACTGCTTACCCTGTTCGCCCTGCCACTGCTGGCCCTGTCGTTTTCCGCGTTCGCGCAGGAAACCCCGGTCGGCACCTGGACGACGATCGACGATGAAACCGGCAAGGCCAAGTCGACCGTGGAAATCTACGAGACCCGCAACGGCAGTCTCGCCGGCCGCGTGGTCGAGGTGATGAACTCCGACCAGGGCGACAACCCTGTCTGCAAGGAATGCGAAGGCGAGCGCAAGGACAAGCCGATCGAGGGCATGGTGATCCTGTGGGGCGCCAAGCAGGACGGCGACGCGTGGAAGGGCGGCAAGATCCTCGACCCGGCCAGTGGCAAGGTCTACTCGCTGAAGATGGAACCGGTCGAAGGCGGCGCGAAACTCGAAGTCCGCGGCTTCATGGGCTTCTCGTTGCTGGGCCGGACCCAGACCTGGGTTCGTCAGTAACTTTCGTCAGTAGGCTCGGCAACCGGCGCCGCCAACCCGCGCCCGCTGTCTCCGCAACGGCCCGCCTCGCGCGGGCCGTTGCCATTTGCGGCCATGCGATAATCGCCCGTTCCGCCGCCATCCCCACGCCCATGCCCCGCGAGCTCGTCGTCACCTGCGCCCTGCCCTATGCCAACGGTCCGCTACACCTGGGCCACCTGGTCGGCTACATCCAGGGCGACATCTTCGCGCGCGCGCAGCGACTGGCCGGGCACACCGCGCACTTCGTCTGCGCCGACGATACCCACGGCACCCCGATCATGCTCGCCGCCGAGAAGGCCGGGATGACCCCGGAGGCTTACATCGCCGGCATCCAGGCCAGCCATGAGCGCGACTTCGCCGACTTCGGCGTTGCCTTCGACCATTACGACTCGACCCACTCGCCGCGCAACCGCGCGCTGACCGAGGCGATCTACGCCAAGCTCGACAACAACGGCCACATCAAGCGCCGCTCGGTCGCCCAGCTGTACGACCCGGTCAAGGGCATGTTCCTGCCCGACCGCTTCGTCAAGGGCATCTGCCCGAACTGCGGCACTCCCGACCAGTACGGCGACAACTGCGAGCACTGCGGCGCGACCTACGCCCCGACCGAGCTGAAGGAGCCGCGCTCGGTGGTCAGCGGCGCCGAACCGGAGTTGCGTGAGTCGGAGCACTTTTTCTTCGAGGTCGGCGGCTTCGAGGATTTCCTGCGCGAGTGGCTGGCCGGCGATGTCGCCGCACCCGGGGTCAAGGCCAAGCTGCGCGAATGGCTCGACGCCGAGGGCGGCCTGCGCGCCTGGGACATCTCGCGCGACGCGCCCTACTTCGGGTTC
Source organism: Novilysobacter erysipheiresistens (assembly GCF_036663935.1). Lineage (NCBI taxonomy): Bacteria > Pseudomonadati > Pseudomonadota > Gammaproteobacteria > Lysobacterales > Lysobacteraceae > Novilysobacter > Novilysobacter erysipheiresistens. Next base: position 419,783 of record NZ_JAXGFP010000001.1, on the reverse strand, counting down.
GAGATCCCCGGCCATCCCGGCAAGTATCTGTACGTCTGGATCGACGCGCCGATCGGCTACCTGTCGAGCTTCCAGGCGCTGTGCGAGCGCGAGGGACTGGACTTCTTCAGCTATCTCACCCACGACAGCGATGCCGAGCTGCACCACTTCATCGGCAAGGACATCGTCAATTTCCACGGCCTGTTCTGGCCGGCGGTGCTGCACGGCGCCGGCTTCCGCGCGCCGACCCGGCTGCACGTCAACGGCTACCTGACCGTCGACGGCGCCAAGATGTCGAAGTCGCGCGGCACCTTCGTGATGGCGCGCAGCTATCTCGACGCCGGGCTGGAGCCGGAAGCGCTGCGTTATTACTTCGCGACCAAGACCTCAGGCGGCGTCGACGACCTCGACCTCAACCTCGGCGATTTCGTCGCCCGGGTGAATTCCGACCTGGTCGGCAAGTTCGTCAACCTCGCCAGCCGTTGCGCCGGTTTCATCAGCAAGCGCTTCGACGGCCAGTTGGCTGAGGTGTTGCCGGACCTGGCGATGTATGCGCGCTTCGTCGAGCAACTGGCGCCGATCGCCTCGGCCTACCAGCGCAACGAGGCCGCGACCGCGCTGCGCCTGACGATGGCGCTGGCCGACGAGGCCAACCGCTACATCGACGACCGCAAGCCGTGGGTGATTGCGAAGCAGGAAGGCGCCGACGCTGAACTGCAGGCGGTCTGCACCCAGGGCCTGAACTTGTTCCGCATCCTCAACGCCGCGCTGAAGCCGGTGCTGCCGCGGGTGAGCGCGCAGGCCGAGGCGTTCCTTGCCGCGCCGGTCGCGCACTGGGATGACCTCGCCGCGCCGCTGACCGCACAGCGTATCGACGCCTACACGCCGCTGTTCACCCGGATCGACCCGAAACTGATTGAAGCCATGACCGAAGCGAGCAAGAAATCCATGAAGCCTGCCGACACCGCTGCGGCCCTTGTAGGAGCGTCTTCAGCCGCGAAGCCCGGCGCCGCGGATGTCGGGGTTTCGATCGCGGCTAAAGCCGCTCCTACAGAAAGCGGAGACGCGACCCCCACCATCGGTATCGACGACTTCGCCAAGCTCGACCTGCGCATCGGCAAGGTGCTGGCCTGCGAGTTCGTCGAGGGCTCGGACAAGCTGCTGCGCTTCCTGCTCGATGCCGGCGAACTCGGCCAGCGCCAGATCTTCTCCGGCATCCGGGCCTCCTACCCCGAACCGGACAAGCTGATCGGTCGCAACGTCGTGTTCATCGCCAACCTTGCCCCACGCAAGATGCGTTTCGGCCTCAGCGAGGGGATGATCCTGTCGGCCGGCTTCGACGCCAGCGCGCTCGCCCTGCTCGATGCCGACTCCGGCGCCCAGGCCGGGATGCCGGTGCGCTGACAACCGCGCAATGTACGACCTGATCGAACGCCTCGACCGCCTGCTGCCGCAGACCCAGTGCGGCCAGTGCGGCTACCCGGGCTGCCGGCCGTATGCCGAAGCGATGGCGGCTGGCGAGGCAGGCACCGATCACTGCCCACCCGGCGGCGACGCGGGTGCCCGGGCCCTGGCGCAGTTGCTCGGCACGGCGCCGCAGCCGTACGACCGCAGCCGCGGCGAGCACAAGCCGGCGCAGGTCGCGCTGGTGGTCGAGGCCGACTGCATCGGCTGCACCAAGTGCATCCAGGCCTGCCCGGTCGACGCGATCATCGGCGGTGCCAAGCACATGCACACGGTGATCGAGCCGCTGTGCACCGGTTGCGAGCTGTGCGTGCCGGCGTGTCCGGTGGATTGCATCGTGCTGGTGCCACAGGGGGGTGATGCGAATCCTCCGATGTAGGAGCGACGTAAGTCGCGAACCGTACATCGCCCCGAACGTTCGCCGGGTCGCGACTCACGTCGCTCCTACAACGCACCCCACGCGCCGCGCACCGGCTCCATCAATCGTCGACGACCGCAACCTCGCACGCCGAACAGATCCGCTCGACCGCGTACCCTTCGTCGCGCAGCATCGCCACCACGCCGTCCTCGCCAAGCAGGTGCAACGCACCCACCACCACCAGCATGTCATCGCCGGTGTAGTCGTCGAGCATCGCCTGCAACTTCGGCAACCACGCCTCGTTGCGCTCGACATTGACGATGCGATAGGTCTCCGGGGTCTGTTCCAGCATCTCCACGCGGGTCAGCTGGTCAAGGCGCTCGATGTCACCAGCGCGCCACGCCTGGTGGAGCTTGGCCAGCACTCCCGGCATGTCCCGAGGGCGATCGATGAACTCGGCCAGGCCGATCACCTGCTCGTCCATCGGCGTCGCATCGAGCGCGCGCAACTGGTCGTCGAAGGTCTCCAGGCCGGCGGTCGGTTTGCCGGCGGCCTCGGCCCGCGCCATCAGGTGCCGATCCAGCCCCTGCTCGGCGCTGAAACCGAGCGACTGCGACAGCCCCATCAGCAATGACAGGTTGACGAACCACGGCTCGTAACCCTCGAACTGGGCGATCGTGCCGCCTTGGCGCGCGATCAATTGCTGCAGTTGCTCGCGCATGCGCGGCGACAGCACGTCCGACAGGCCGCGGTCGTCGTCGTAGGCGGCCGCCTCAAGGAAGCGCTGGCCGGTGGTCGGGTCGAGCAGCGCCTCCGGCGGGATTTCGAACACGACCTTTTCGGCCGCGGCGAATGCGCGGTCGATATCGGCCGACAGTGGATAGTCGCCATCCTTGAGCAGGTGGAACGAGCCCAGCAGGTAGAGCGCGTTGTCGCCGTCGGACACCTTCCACAGCAACGGCACCGGCGGCACGTGGGCGGCCGGCTCGACCACCGCCTGCACCGCGCCAACCGGGCCGCCGACCGCAGCCGAGGCCGCGGACGCCACCGCCAGTAGCGACGCCAGCAGCGCCTTGGTCACCTGCATCGACAACTCCTAGTGGCCGTAGGCCTTCTCGCCGGCGGTGATCGCCAGGTCGAGGCGGTTCTCCAGCGGCGGCAACGGACAGGTCGCGAACGCGGTGAATGCGCAGGGCGGGTTGTAGGCGTGATTGAAGTCGACAGTCACGCGACCGTCTGCATCCGGGCGCGGAACGTACAGGAAGCGTCCGGCGCCGTAGCTGCCATGCCCACTGGTGCGGTCGGCGAACACCAGGAACAGCTCCCCACCGCCCTCGTCCAGCGCCTCGATCCGATACGTGACGCCCTCGCGCTCGAACTCGATCGCGCCCGGGTTGGACACCTGCTCAAAGGTGCCGATGATGTTGGCGACCTCCATGGTCTGCCCCGGCGGGTTGGCGACGAATGCGCCGTCGATCTGCCAGTCCGGGTCGGCCGGCCAGTAATCGAGGCCACTGAAACCGGTGCGGGTCGGCGCATCGGCGTGGCGCACGCGCAGGGCGTAACGCTCGCCGCGCTTGATCACCGTGGCGACCCCTTTGCCGTCATCGAAGCCCAGCTCGCTCGGGCCGGCCGGGTCGTCGTCGGCGCGCAATGCGGTGGCGCCGGCCAGCGGCTCGCCATCGAGGGTCAGCGCCAGGCCCTTCTCCGGAACGAAGCGCAGGGCCTCGCCGTCGAGTTCCAGCATGCCCATGTGCTCGGGACCGACGGTCAACTGGATGCCGTTGTCGGTATCGCTGCCAAGGTAATGCGAGCCCGGCCCGATCCAGTGCAGGCCGGTCAGGCTGGCCCAGCCGTCGGGCGCGAGCAGCCCGCTGCGGCGCTGCTCGCGCCAGGCGTCCTGCTGGGTGTTGAAGGCGATCATTTCGGCAGACATCTGGGCATCCTTGATGGCATTGGACGGGGTATCGCCACCGCAACCGGCGAGCGCAACTGCAACCGCGACACCCAGCACGGGCACGCACAGCAGCATGGAGAGGGTCTTCAACTTCGGCGGTTTCGCCATCAACGTCCTCGCAGGAACCAGCGGTCGATCTCGGGAAGGGTGAACCGTGCCCAGGTCGGACGGCCGTGGTTGCACTGGCCGGAGCGTTCGGTCGCTTCCATTTCGCGCAACAGGGCGTTCATTTCCGGCAGGGTCAGGCGGCGGTTGGCGCGCACGGCGCCGTGGCAGGCCATGGTCGACAGCAGTTCGTCGCGGGCGGCGGCCACGCGCAGCGATTCGCCGTGTTCGCGCAGGTCGGCCAGTACGTCGCGCAGCAGCGCTTCGACGTCGCCGTGAGCGAGTAGCGCCGGCACGCTGCGCAGGGTCAGCGACTGCGGGCCGGAGCGGGTCAGCTCGAAACCGAGTGCATCGAGCGTCGCTGATTCGCGCTCGGCGACATCGGCCTCGCGTTCAGACACCGCGAGGGTGGCCGGCACCAGCAGCGGCTGGGTGCGCAGGCCTTCGCCGTCGTGCGCGGCCTTGAGCTTCTCGTAGCCGATGCGCTCGTGGGCGGCGTGCATGTCGACCACGATCATGCCTTCCCGCGCTTCGGCGAGGATGTAGATGCCGTGCAGTTGCGCGATCGCGTAACCCAATGGCGGCAGGCTGGCGTCGTCGGTGTCGGGCAGCGATGGGCGTTCGGCGAGGGCGACTCCCGCATCGCCGGCGTCGACGGCCGTCGTCGCAGGTGCAACCGCTCCGTACAACGCGGCGTAGCCGTTGCGGGTTTCGGCGACCTGCAGGCCCAGCGGCGCCTGCGGCGGGGTCCAGTGGTAGCCGGAGGGATGTTGCGGAGGTGCCACCCCCTCGCCCTGCCCGTGCGTCGGGGTCGAACCGGCGCGGGTCTCGGCCAGCGCCGCCTGCAGCGTGCGGTAGACGAAGTCGTGGATCAGCCGCGAGTCGCGGAACCGCACCTCGTGCTTGGCCGGATGCACGTTGACATCGACCCGGCGCGGATCGAGTTCGAGGAACAGTACGTACGCCGGCTGGCGGCCATGGAACAGCACGTCGGCGTAGGCCTGCTTGACCGCGTGGGCAACGCTGCGGTCGCGGATCGCGCGGCCGTTGCAGTACAGGTACTGCTGGTCGGCGCTGGCGCGGTTGTACGACGGCTGCGCGATCCAGCCGTGCAGGCGCAGCCCGGCACCCTCGTGGTCGACGTGCAGGGCGTTGCGGGCGAACTCCTCGCCCAGGGTCTCGTGCAGGCGCACGTCCGACAGCAGGTCGCTGTCGCCCTTCCAACGCCGCGACGGCTTGCCGTTGTGCGACATCCGCAGTTCGACGTCGGGCCGCGCCAGCGCAAGCTGGCGCAACCACTCCTCGATGTGGCCGAGTTCGGTGCGCTCGGCGCGCAGAAACTTGCGCCGCGCCGGCACGTTGAAGAACAGGTCGCGGACCTCGACCGTGGTGCCCTGCGGGTGCGGCCGTGGTGCCACCTCGCCGACCCGCCCGCCTTCGACCTCGATCGTCGCGCCGTGCCCGTCGTCGGCGCGCCGCGAGCTCATCGCGAAGCGGCTGACCGAGGCGATCGACGGCAATGCCTCGCCACGGAAGCCAAGCGTGGCAACGCCCTCGAGGTCGTCGAGTGAGGCGATCTTGCTGGTGGCGTGGCGCGAGATCGCCAGCGGCAACTGCTCCGGGGCGATGCCAGCGCCGTCGTCGCGGATCCGGATCAGGCGTACTCCGCCCTCCTCCAGGTCGATGTCGATCCGCAGCGCGCCGGCGTCCAGCGCATTCTCGACCAGTTCCTTGACCACCGAGGCCGGGCGCTCGACCACTTCGCCCGCGGCGATCTGGTTGATCAGGGTGTCGGGGAGTTGGCGGATCGGCACGGCGGCGTGGACGCATCGCGAGGCAGGGAAGGCCGGCCATCATAACCAACCGGCGGGGCTGCCTGTGGTGCGGCTACGGGCTTCCGCCGGCGGCGCCACCACTGGCATTGCCCAGCGCGGCGCGCGCGGCGTACACGGTACCCGGCGGTGGTTGCCGGGTAAAGAACGTGTTGATGCCGTCGACCACCGCGCCGGCGATCTTGCGCTGGAACGCCGGGTCCTGCAGCCGACGCTCTTCTTCGGCGTTGGAGATGAAGGCGGTCTCGACCAGCATTGCCGGCATGTCCGAGGTGCGCAGCACCGCGAAGTTGGCCCGCTCGATATGGCGCTTGTGGATGTTGCCGACTTCCATCAGGCCGTCGAGGATCTCCTCGGCGGCGTCTTCCGATGCTTTGAGCTGGCCGCTCTGGGTCAGGTCGATCAACACCGAGGCAAGGGTGTTGTTGGTCTGTTCCAGGCGCACGCCACCGACCAGGTCGGAGGCGTTTTCCTTGTTGGCCAGCCAGCGGGCGCGCTGCGACGAGGCGCCCTTGAGCGACAGCACGTAGACCGAGGAGCCATCCGCGCTGCGGTTCTCGGCGGCGTCGGCGTGGATCGAGATGAACATGTCGGCCTTGGCCGCGCGCGCCAGCTTGGCGCGCTTGTTCAACGGGATGAACACGTCGGTGTCGCGGGTCAGGTACGCCTTGAGGCCCGGCGCGGCGTTGATCTGGCGCGCCAACTCCTTGCTGATCTCCAGCACCACGTCCTTCTCGCGGGTGCCGTTCTTGCCGATCGCGCCGGGATCCTGGCCGCCGTGGCCGGGATCGATCGCGATGACCAGCGGCCGGTTGCCGCGGCCTTCCATCAGCTCGCGCATGGTCTTGACCGGCGGCTGGGTGGTCGCGGCGCTCGTCGCGGGCTGGCCGGTGGCGACCCGGGTCGGCACGCCGGTCGCGATCGTCGTCGGCACCGCGGGCGTGGAGACGGCGGGCGTCGGCGTGACTGGACGTGTGCCGGCGGTGATCTGCGAGATCAAGCGGCTGGTCGCGGCGGACGACGCGGCGGTCTGGTCGCTGCGGGTCAGCGCCGCAGTCGGGCTTGCCGCGTCAACCGCGACCGGGCCGGCCGGCGCGGTGGCAACGGGATTCGAAGCGGACGCGTCCCCGTCGCCCGGCCACTCGAGCACCAGCCGCGAGCCGTCGGGGCCTTGTTCGATCCGCGGCTTGAGCGCGGTGACCGCCTGTTTCAGGTCGAACACGATGCGCGCGGTGCCGGGAACCGGCTGGCCGGTACGCACCGACTGGACTACGCCCGCTCCGGCCGGGACCGCCAGTCCTTTCGCGAACGAACTCTCGGGCAGGTCGACGACCAGGCGCGCGGGTCCGCTGAGGCTGATGATGTTGTAGCGCCCGGATTCGCCAAGGGAAATCTCGGCGCGGGTGCCGGTCGCGCCACTGCTGAGCCGCAGGCCCTCGACCTCGCCGGCTTGCGCCAGGTTCCAGGCCAGCGCGGATAACAGCGCCAAGCCGAGCAGGACTTTCTGGAAAGTGGCGCCTTTGGCTCGCATGGGCGGTAGTCAAGCACCAGCCCACGAAGATTGCAAGAACTTTTTCCCTTATGAATCCAGCACCTGCCGAACCTTCCTGTGGAATCGTTCAGGAGTCGGCCGCAAACGCACCCTCGCGCGTCAATCGCTCCAGCCAAGCCTGGCCAATTTCGGTCAGGCCCTTCAACACGGCGCGCCGGCCCGTCTCTTCCATCGCCAATTCGATTCGGAGGTCGGCGACCGGCAGGCCGCCAGCGCCGCGCTCGGGCCATTCCACCAGCCACAGCGCCGCCTCGTCGCCGTCGAGACCGAGGAACTCCAGTTCGCCGGGATCGCCGATCCGGTACAGATCCATGTGCCAGGCCTCGCCGCCGGCCGCCAGCGGGTAGCGTTCGACGAGGGTGTAGGTCGGGCTGCGGATCGCGCCCACCACGCCGAGCGATCGCAACAGCGCCCGCGCCAGGGTCGACTTGCCGGCGCCGAGGTCGCCCTGCAGGTGCACTACCGCGCGCGGCGGGCGGGTCTCGGCCAGGCAACGGCCGAGGCGATCGGTCTGTCCACTGTCGGCCAGCCAGGTCGAGTTCGTCATGTCGGCAGTTCCGGGTTGGCGAGGCGGCGCAGCCACGGCATCAGGTCGGTCGGCAACAGTCCGCGCTCGCCGCTTTCACGGGCAGCGGCATCGCCGGCCGCGGCATGCAGCAGCGCGCCGCAACTGGCGGCGTCGAACGCGTCCAGCCCTTGCGCGCGCAGGGCCGCAATCACGCCGGCCAACACGTCGCCCATGCCGCCGACCGCCATTCCGGGATTGCCGGCGTCGACCAGCCGCGGCGTCCGACCGGGTGCGGCGACGATGCTGCCGGCGCCTTTCAATACCACCACCGCGTCGTGGCGTTCGGCCAGCCGTTGCGCAACATCGAAGCGGTCGCGTTGCACCGCGCCGGTGTCGATGCCGAGCAGGCGCGCGGCCTCGCCGGGATGAGGGGTCAGGATGGTGTCGGCCGGCAAGCGCCGGGGTTTGGCCGCCAGCAGGTTGAGCGCATCGGCATCGAGCACGGCCGGTTTGCCGGCCTGCAGGGTCTGGTCGAACAGCGTCGCGCCCCATGCGCCCTGCCCGAGCCCCGGGCCGATCATGACCACATCGGCGGCTTCGATGAAATGCGCATCGAGCGCGTCGGCATCATCGGCGTGGGCATGCGCCATGGCTTCCGGCAGCCGCGCGAGCAACGCGACAACATGTGGCAACCGGGTCACTACGTCGACCAGCCCGGCGCCGCTGCGCAAGGCGGCTTCGGCCGCCAGCAGGATCGCGCCGCCGTGGCCGTGTTCGCCGCCCACGCACAACACCCGACCATGCTCGCCCTTGTGGCTGTCGCGGCGACGCGGCGCGAGCCAGCGCCACAGGTCGGATGGTCGCAAACATTCGGCGCTGGCGGCGACGTCGAAGGCCGCCGGATCCAGATCGAGCGTATCGACCTGCAAGGCACCACACAGGTCGCGGGCGATGCCGGTACGCAGCGACATCTTCGGGGCGATGAACTCGACGGTCCGCTGCGCCCGCACCGAGACGCCCGGGGCGGAGCCGCGGACCGCATCGACGCCGCTCGGCACGTCGAGTGCGAACACCGGTGCGGGATGCCGGTTGATCGCGGCGATCAGCGCACTCAGACTCTCGTCCGGCGCGCGCGCCAGACCGATGCCGAACAGCGCGTCGACCACGACGTCGGCCGGCGGCAGCTCGCCGTCGACGAACTCGACCACCCGACCACCCGCCTCGAGATAATCCGCGCAAGCCCGCATCGCCAGCTCACCGCGCGGTGCGTGCGCGGCCACCCTCACTACCGCCACGTCGCGTCCCGATTGCCTTGCATGCCGCGCCAGTACGTAGCCATCGCCGCCGTTGTTGCCCGGGCCACAGGCCACCAGCAACGCGCCGGCGGCCGGCCAGCGATCCAGCAGCACCCGCCAGGCGCCCTGCCCGGCGCGCCGCATCAGCGCCGACGCATCGTCCGAGCGCGCGCTCGCCTGCGTTTCGATCGCGCGCAACGCGGCGACGTCGTAGAGGGCTGCAGTCATGCCGGCGATTCTATACTTGCCACCATCGTGAACCTGCCCGCCCGCCCGCGCGAAACACCCGCCACGCCCGGCACCACCACCGTCGATCTTGCGGCGGTGGCGCGGCGCATCCGCGAGCTGGCCCGCGAGTTCGGTTTCCAACGCTGCGGGATCAGCGGCATCGAACTTGGCGCCGACGAGGACCACCTGCGCGACTGGCTCGCGCAAGGCCTGTACGGCTCGATGGAGTGGATGGCGCGCCACGGCGACATGCGTTCGCGGCCGGCGGAATTGATCCCGGGCACGCTGCGGGTGATTTCGGTCGGCCTCGACTACGGCCGTCGCGACGACGAGGAAGCCTGGCAGACCCTGGCCGACGGCGAGCGCGCCTACGTTGCCCGTTACGCGCTGGGCCGCGATTACCACAAGCTCATGCGCCAACGCCTGCAGAAGCTCGCCGGGCGCATCGCCGAGGTGGTCGGCCCATTCGGCCACCGGGTGTTCGTCGATTCGGCGCCGGTGCTGGAGCGCGCGCTGGCGCGAAACGCCGGCCTCGGCTGGATTGGCAAGCACACCTGCCTGATCGACAAGGATGGCGGCAGCTGGTTCTTCCTCGGCGAGATCTATGTCGACCTCCCATTGCCGGTCGACGCGCCGGCGACCGCGCACTGCGGCAGCTGTACCCGCTGCATCGACATCTGCCCGACCGGCGCGATCACCGCACCGAACCGGCTGGACGCGCGTCGCTGCATTTCCTACCTGACCATCGAGCACGACGGCGCGATCCCGCTGGAACTGCGCGAGCCGATCGGCAACCGCATCTTCGGCTGCGACGACTGCCAGTTGGTGTGCCCGTGGAACAAGTTCGCCAGGCGCAGCGACGAGCCGGATTTCCGTGCCCGCAACAACCTCGACGAGGCCAGCCTGGCGGAGTTGTTCGCGTGGAGCGAGGACGAGTTCCTGCGGCGCACCGAGGGATCGGCGATCCGCCGCAGCGGTTACAGCCGCTGGTTGCGCAACATCGCGGTGGCGTTGGGCAACGCGCCGACGACGGCGGAGGTGGTGGCGGCGCTGCAGTCGCGGCGCGGGATCGACGACGCGGTCGTACGCGAGCATGTCGAGTGGGCGCTGGGGCGGCATGGCTCGGCCGCGACCGGGAATCCGATCTCCGGAGTTTCGTCTGGCCCCTTGTAGGAGCGGCTTTAGCCGCGATCTGGAACCGTGCGCCCGCGCCGACTCCACGATCGCGGCTAAAGCCGCTCCTACAAGTGCACCGTACCTTCGCTATCGGTGGCAATCAGCCGCGCAGTCGCCCGATCAACTCGCGTGTCACCGGATCCTCCGCCTCGCCCTCGCCGCGCAGCGCCGGCAGCAAACGATCGGCCACCTGCTTGCCCAGTTCGACGCCGAACTGGTCGAACGGGTTGATGCCCCAGATCACGCCCTGCAGGAACACGCTGTGTTCGTACATCGCCAACAGCGCGCCGAGTGAACGCGGGCTCAGTTCGTCCAGCAGCAGCATCGTGCTCGGCCGGTTGCCGGCGTAGGCGCGGTGCGGGTCGTCGCTGGCCTGGCCATTGGCCAGCGCCTCGGCCTGCGCCAGCAGGTTGGCCAGCAGCGCCTGGGCGTTCCCGACGGCATCACCCCCGCCGCGCACCAGCCCGATCAGGTCCATCGGTACGACCTGGGTGCCCTGATGCAGGGCTTGGAAGAAGCTGTGCTGGCTGTCGGTGCCGACCCCGCCCCACCACACCGGCACGGTATCGTTGTCGACCAAGGTCCCGTCGATGCGGCTGGACTTGCCGAGGCTCTCCATCACCAGTTGCTGCAGGTACTTGGGCAGCAGTTGCAGCCGGTCGGCGTACGGCAGCACCGCGTGGGTGGACAGGCCCAGGCCGTTGCGGTTCCAGATCGCGGTCAGCGCATGCCAGAACGCGAGGTTCTGCCGCGGCGGTGTGCGCAGGACGTGGGCATCCATCTCGGCGGCGCCGTCGAGCAATGCCTCAAAGCCTTCGCTGCCCAGCGCCAGCGCGATCGGAAAACCGACCGCCGACCACAACGAGTAGCGCCCGCCGACCCAGTCCCACATCGGCAGGATGCGCTCGGGCGGGATATCGAAGGCCTCGCACGCGCGCTCGGCGTTGGCGGTGATCGCGTAGAGCCGCTCGCTCGCGCCCTCGCCCAGCCAGTCGCGCAGGATGCGGCCGTTGAGCAGCGTTTCCTGGGTGCCGAAGCTCTTGGAGACCAGCAGCACCGCGGTGGTGGCCGGCTCCAGCCGCGCGGTCACGGCGGCAGCCGCGGCAGGATCGACGTTCGACAGGAAGTGCACGCGCAGGCCGGGCAGCGCGGACTCGGCGAGTGCGTCGACCACCAGTCGTGGGCCCAGGTCGGAGCCGCCGATGCCGACGCTGACGACGTCGGTGATTCCGGTCGTACGCAACTGCGCTTCCAGCGCACGCATCGCCTCGCGTGCAGCGCGCGCCTGGGCGTGGGCGTCGCGCGCGATGGCCGACTGCGACAGGTCGCTGCGCAGGGCGGTATGCAGCGCCGGGCGCCGTTCGGTGAGGTTGATCGGCTCGCCATCGAACAGCGCGTGCAGCCGGCCGGGCGCGTCGGCCGCATCGGCCAGCGCGAACAATGCGTCGAGCGCTTCGCGATCGAAGCGCTGGCGCGCGAAGTTGGCATACAGCGGCCCGGCTTGGAACGCGAAATCCCGCGCACGCGCGGGATCGTCTTCAAGCAGCGCCGGGATCGACCGTCCGGCCAACCGTGCGGCGTGGGCACGCAACTGCCGGAGCTGGCTGGACGCGGCGGTCATCCGGTCGAACCGGTCAGGCTGCCTGCGCCGGGATCGAGGTGTTGGTGTGGGTCAGCTTGTTGTCGCCGTCGACATACACCAAGGTCGGCTTGTACTTGGCCGCCTCGGCCTCGTCGAACTCGGCGTAGGCGCAGATGATCACCAGGTCGCCGGGCTGCGCGCAGTGGGCGGCGGCGCCGTTGACCGAGATGATGCCGCTGCCCTCTTCACCGCGGATCGCATAGGTGACGAAGCGGTGGCCGCTGTTGATGTTGTAGATGTGCACCTGTTCGTATTCACGAATGCCCGAGATGTCCAGCAGGCGGCCGTCGATCGCGCAGGAGCCTTCGTAGTGCAGCTCGGCGTGGGTGACGGTGGCGCGGTGGATCTTGGCCTTGAGCAGGTTCAGTTGCATGTCGATCGACTCCGTTCGCGGGTTGCGAGCGTTCACAGGCGGCCAGTTTATCAGCGGATGGCGCAATGCAACATAACGCCGGTGGAACGCTGTCCGGCTAGAGACTGAACTCGAGGTTGTCGATCAGGCGTGTGCGTCCGAGCCGCGCGGCCACCAGGGCGACCCGGCTGGTGGGTGCGCCGGGCCGGGTGTCCGGCTCGGTCAGGTCCGGAAGGCGTACCACCGCGTAATCGACTTCGAAGCCGGCGCCGCCCAGCCGTTGCGCGGCGGCGGACTCCACCTCGGCCCGCCGCATGCCCGCCTGGCTGGCTTCGCGCATCGCCTGCAGGCAACGCTGGATCTCCGCCGCGACCGGCCGCTCGCTGGCGGACAGGTACTGGTTGCGCGAACTCATCGCCAGGCCGTCAGCCTCCCGCAGGGTCGGCGCGGCAACCAGTTCGATCGGGAACGCGAGGTCGGCGACGAGGTAGCGGATCACCGCCAGCTGCTGGTAGTCCTTGCGGCCGAACACCGCCACATCCGGTCGTACCTGGTTGAACAGGCGCGCGACCACGGTGGCGACGCCATCGAAATGGCCGGGGCGGTGCGCGCCCTCGAGCACCCCGGTCACCCCCGGCACCCGGATCTGCACCGCCGCTTCCGGACCGTGCGGATACATGGCCTCGACCGAAGGCAGCCACAGCAGGTCGGCGCCGGCGGCATCGAGCCCGGCCGCATCGGCGTCCGGCGTGCGTGGATAGCGGCTGAAATCCTCGTTCGGCCCGAACTGGGTCGGGTTGACGAACACGCTGGCGACCACCCGGTCGGCGTTCTCGCGCGCCAGTTCGACCAGCGAGTGATGGCCGGGGTGCAGGTTGCCCATGGTCGGCACGAAACCAACCCGCAGGCCGGCATGTTTCCACTCGGCGACCCGTGCCCGCATGGCGGCCAGTTCGGTGACGGTTTCTATCATCAGGGGTTCGGCTCGGAGGTTCCGGCGTCAGGCGTACGAATGCTCGGCATCGGGAAACGAACCGTCGCGCACGGCATCGGCATAGGCCTGGATCGCGCCCTGCACCGAACCGCCCTCGGCAAGGAAGTCCTTGACGAACTTCGGCCGGCGGTGGCCGCTGCTGAGGCCAAGCATGTCGTGCAGCACCAGCACCTGGCCGTCGCATTGCGGGCCGGCGCCGATGCCGATCGTCGGGATGTCGATCTCGGCACTGATCGCGGCGGCGACCGGGGTCGGCACGCATTCGAGCACCAGCATTTCGGCGCCGGCTTCGGCGACCGCGACCGCGTCCGCGAGCAGGCGCCTAGCGGCGTCCTCGTCGCGGCCCTGGACCTTGTAGCCGCCCAGCCGCAGCACCGACTGCGGGGTCAGGCCGAGGTGGCCGCAGACCGGGATCTCGCGTTCGACCAGGTGGCGGATCACGCCGAGCTTGTGGCCGGCGCCTTCGATCTTGACCATGCCGGCGCCGGCCTGAAGGAACCGGGTCGCCGCGTCGATCGCGCGTTCGGCCGATGCGTCGGCCTGGAACGGCATGTCGGCGACCAGCAGCGCGCGCGACAGCCCGCGGGCGACGCAGGCGGTGTGGTAGGCGATGTCCTCGACCGTCACCGGCAGGGTGCTGTCACGCCCCTGCACGACCATGCCGAGCGAATCGCCGACCAGCACCAGCTCGACCCCCGCCGTATCGATGGTGCGGGCGAAGCCGGCGTCGTAGCAGGTCAGCATCGCCAGCTTGCGGCCGTCGAGTTTGGCCGCGCGCAGCATCGGCACGGTCCATGGTTTGTCGGACGCGGTCGATTGGGTCTTGTCGGTCGAGGTGTACATGGGGATTGTCAGCGCGCCGCGCGGGGGTGCGGCGGAGTCGCATACGTTAGCGCTTTGACGTCGTCGCTGGCCATCGCCGCCAGCGCATCGCGCGCCGGCCCGAAACCGGGGATCACCACTTCGGGGGCGATTTCCAGCAAAGGCACCAAGGCGAACGCGCGTTGGTGCAGGTGCGGATGCGGGACCTGCAGGCCGGGTTCGTCGATGGTCGCGTCGTCGTACAGCAGCAGGTCGAGGTCGAGCGTGCGCGGCCCCCAGCGGTCGCTGCCGTCGTCGCGGCGCTCCCGCCCGGCTTCGCGTTCGATCCGCAGCATCGACGCCAGCAAGGCCTGCGGGGCCTGCCCGGTTTCCAGCATCGCCACTGCATTGATGAAGTCAGGCTGGGCGGTCACTCCCCAGGCCGGCGTGCGATACAGGGCAGAAGTGCACACCAGGCGGGTGGCATCGAGGCCATCGAGCGCGACGAACGCCGACTGCAGGATGTCGACGCTGTCGCCCAGGTTGCTGCCGAGGCCGACGAAGGCGACCGCGGGCTGGTTCATTCGCCGGCAGCCACCGGCGGACCGCGACGGCGGCGACGACGCTTGCGCGGCGCGCCGTCGGCTTCACCCGATTCCGACGCATCGGCATCGTCCGGATCGGCTACGAGATCGCCGAACTGCTGCTGCGCCTCGCGCCAGAACGCGACATCGTCGGCATGCTCGTCCGACGCGGTCAGGCGCAGGCAGAGGAAGTCGAACGCAGCGCGGAAACGTGGATGGGCCAGCATCCGCGAGACCCGCTTGGGCTGGCGCAGCGAGAGCCGCGACTGCAGCAGCCATATCTCCTGCATCGGCAGCGAGAAGCGTCGCGGCAGCGCGATCATGTTGAGCTGGTGGACCGTGACCCGGTCCGCGGCACGGCGCTGGGCCTCGGCTGCGTGCACGCCCTGCGCCTGCAGCGCGATCAGCGCGCGGCAGTACGCCGGCCACAACAGCAGCGCGAACAGGAACGCCGGCGACACCGGCTCGTCGTTGGCGACCCGCCGGTCGGTGCCGCGCAACCCCTCCAGCACCATCCGCCGCAAGGCACCGCTACGGTTGGCCTTCATCGCTGCCGCACTTTCCGGCAGCAGCGCCGGCAGCAGGCCGTGACGTTCCAGGCGGAGGAAGCTCTCGACCCCGTGGCCGGACAGGAACAGCTTGAGGCACTCCTCGAATAGCCGCGCCGGCGCCGACTCCGACAACAGCGGCGCTAACGTCGGGATCGGTGCCGCGGTCGCCGGCTCGATCTCGAAGTCGAGCTTGGCCGCCAGCCGTACCGCCCGCAGCATCCGCACCGGGTCCTCGCGGTACCGCGTTTCCGGGTCGCCGATCAGCCGCATCAGGCGGTTCTGCACGTCCTCGAAGCCACCGGTGTAATCGCGCACCGAGAAATCCTCGATCGCGTAATACAGCGCGTTGGCGGTGAAGTCGCGCCGCACCGCGTCGTCCTCGATCGTGCCGTAGACGTTGTCGCGCAACAGGCGGCCGCCTTCATGGGTCTCGCGGTCGCCACTGCCGTCGTCGACGTTGGCGCGGAAGGTCGCGACCTCGATGATCTCGCGGCCGAACACCACGTGGGCCAGGCGGAACCGCCGGCCGATCAGGCGGCAGTTGCGGAACTGCTGGCGGACCTGCTCGGGGGTCGCGTCGGTGGCGACGTCGAAGTCCTTGGGATGCCCCCCGACCAGCAGGTCGCGGACCGCGCCGCCGACAAGGTAGGCCGAGAACCCGGCGTCGCGCAGGCGGTACAGCACCCGCAGTGCGTTGGGGCTGATGTCCTTGCGCGAGACGTTGTGCTGGTCACGCGGGATGACCCGGAGCTCGGGATTGGGAAGTAGGTTCTGGTCTGGCATCGAGCGGGCGTCGCCGCGTTGGGAATTTTTTCAAGCATACCCGTTGCCGGGCGGAACATAGCCCCCTATACTAGCAGGCCGCGCAACGTTGAGAGTCCGGCGCGGGACTTGCTCCCATCGTCTAGAGGCCTAGGACGTGGCCCTCTCAAGGCTAAAACACGAGTTCGAATCTCGTTGGGAGCACCATCTACCCGAAAGCCCGCGCAGCAATGCGCGGGCTTTCTTCCTTTTCGGCCCCGCCTGCGGAATCGCTACAATTCAAGGCTGGCACACCACGGAACCCGATCCATGCCCTTCGTCGTCACCGAGAACTGCATCAAGTGCAAGTACACCGACTGCGTCGAGGTGTGCCCGGTCGACTGTTTCCACGAGGGCCCGAACTTCCTGGTAATCGACCCCGACGAGTGCATCGACTGCACCCTGTGCGAGCCCGAATGCCCGGTCAACGCGATCTACCCCGAGGACGACGTTCCCGGCGGACAGGAAACGTTCGTCCAGCTCAATGCCGAGTTGGCGAAGGAGTGGCCGGTGATCACCGCGCGCAAGGACGCCCCGGCGGACGCCAAGGACTGGGAAGACAAGCCGGGCAAGCTGGAGTTGCTGGAGCGCTGAGAACAAAAACGGGCGCCAGCGGCGCCCGTTTCACGTCACGGCGATGGACCTTCTTCAGTTGGCAGCCAGTGCCACCTGCAATTGCGCGATCAACTGCACCGCGGCCGCGTCGGTCGCCGGCATGCCGCGCGGGTCGACCGCCGAGACATACGCGCCGCCGTCGACCTCGCTGACCCGCACCAGGAAGTTGGACTGCTGGTAGTTGACGTCGAACACGCCGAGCAATTCGGCGCGGCTGGCGACGCTCACGCCCTCGATGGCGGCCAAGGCGGTGTCGACCTGGGCAAACACCTCTTCCCGGCTGCCCGCGACATTGAAGCCGGACGGGGTTCCGGCCGCAGGCGCGGCGCCCGTGACCTGCGGCGCTTCCATCCCGGCTGCAGGCGTCGGCGCGGAGCCCGCGGCGGCGGCGACCGTGCCGGAGGCCGTCACCGACCCGGTCGGTGCAGCCTCCGCTGCGCCGGTGCGCGGCAGGTCGAGGTCCGGCGGCACTTCCAGCGGGCGGTTCTCCGGCGCTTCGGTGTACAACTCGTCGGTGCCGCCGAACCAGCCACAACCGGACACGGCCATCACCAGGACACCGGCAACCACGGCACGGGGCAACGAAACATTGGAACGCATGGGGTATCTCCAGGTCAGGCCGCGAGTGCGTCGCAGGCAATTTCGAGCTCACGGATCGTCGCGGCCACCCGGGCCGCGGCGTCGTGATGGGATGGCGAGAGTGGCAGCAGCGGCAGGCGCAGGCCATGGCCAACCCCCTGTCGCATCAGCAGCGCCTTGAGCGGAATCGGATTGGATTCGACGCCGAGGAATTCGTAGACACCCGACATCCGCGCATCCCAACCCTCGGCTGCGTCGCGCTTGCCGCTGCGCGCGAGTTCGCACAGGCGCCGGAACGAGCGCGGCAATACATTGGATGCCACCGATACCACGCCGTCGGCCCCGGCCAGCATCGCCCGGCAGGCAGTGGGATCGTCACCGGTCAACACCGCGAAATCCCGGTCCCTGAGCCGCAGCAACGCGTCCATCCGTTCGACGTCGTTGCGCGCTTCCTTGATCCCGATGATGCGCGAGTGGCCGGCCAACTGCGCCACCGTTTCCGGCAGCAGGTCGCCTCCGGTACGGCCGGGCACGTTGTACAACACGACGGGCAGCGCGCCGTCGTCGGCGATCGCGCGGTAATGCGCGACCAGCCCGGGCTGGGTCGGCCGCACGTACGGAGGTGTCACCACCAGCGCGGCATCGGCGCCGAGCGCGGCGGCGCGACGGGTGTGTTCGATGGTCTTGGCGGTATTGGACAGCCCGGTGCCGGCCAGTACCGGGATCCGCCCACCGACGACCTCGATCGCGCTACGCAGAAGGGTGTCGAACTCGGCGTCGAACAGGGCCGCGGCTTCGCCGGTGGAGCCGGCCACCACCACGGCCTGGGTGCCCGCCTCCAACTGGCCTTCGAGCAGTCGACGCCAAGCGTCCAGGTCAAGTTCGCCATCGGCGTCGAAAGGCGTCGCCAAAGCGGTGATGCTGCCGGAAAGTCGCAAGTGGAAGGCCTTTGCGGGGTTGCGATTGGCGCGGCGCGTGGCGCTGCGGGATGGGTCGATGTTACTTGCGGCCCGAAAGCACGGGCAAGTATGCTGCTTTTCAATCACGTCCCGTTCGCGGGTCGCCGTTCAGTCTCAAGCCAGACATCCATGCAGGCGCCGTCTTGACCGATTCCAGTACCCGACCGTCGCCGAACGAAAACCACCTTCTGATCAACGCCTACACGACGCATCCGGAATCGCCACTGTTGTCGGTGTCGCGGCGGATCGCCGACAGCGGTTGCAACCTGGTCGACGCGCGGCTGTCGACCGTCGGCCGCGACGTCTCGGTGACCGCGCTGGCGGTCGGTTCGTGGGACGCGATCGCCAAGCTCGAGGCGATGCTGTCGCGGCTCGAGCGCGAGGAAGGTTTCAAGCTGATCTGGTATCGCACCGGCGAGAAGAAGGTGCAGTCCGACCTGCTGCCCTACATCGTCGAGGTGGTGGCGGCCGACAAGCCCGGCATCCTGTTCCAGCTGGCCGATTTCTTCGACCGCCAGGGCATCACCATCGAGAGCCTGCACTGCTCGCGCTACCGGGCGATGCAGACCGGCGCCGACATGTTCTCCGCGCAGGTCACCATCGGCGTGCCGTCGAGCATGCACATCGCCGCGCTGCGCGATGATTTCCTGGAGTTCTGCGACCATCTCAACCTCGACGCCATCATGGATCCGATGAAGTTCTGAGGACGCGACAGATGCTCGACACCGGCGACAAGGTCCCCACCGATCTTCCACTGGCGCTGTCCAGCGGCGAGACCACGACCCTCGGCGATTTTTCTGGCCAGTGGCTGGTGCTGTACTTCTACCCGAAGGACAGTACTCCGGGCTGCACCACCGAAGGCAACGACTTCAACGCGCTGCTTCCCAAGTTCAGGAAGCTTGGCGCGACCGTGCTCGGGGTCTCGCGCGACTCGGTCAAGTCGCACCGGAACTTCTGCGCGAAGCAGGGCTTCAAGTTCGAACTGGTCAGCGACCAGGACGAGGCCCTGTGCAACGCCTTCGGCGTGATCCGCGAGAAGAACATGTACGGCCGAAAGGTTATGGGCATCGTGCGCAGCACGTACCTCATCGACCCCGAGGGCGTCATCGCGCGGTCATGGCAGCCGGTCAAGGTGCCCGGCCATGCCCAGGCCGTGCTCGACGAACTCAAGGCTGCGCAAACGCAGTGACCCCAACTTTCCCACTCGACCCCACCACCCCGCCCCGCGGGCATGTGGTGGCTTTGTCGTGCCCGATGCCCCAACCCTCAACGATCCATCCACAGCGGAGCTCGCGATGACGAGAAGCAAGCGGATCTACGTGCTCGACACCAACGTGCTGATGCACGACCCGACCGCGCTGTTCAAGTTCGAGGAGCATGACGTCTACCTGCCGATGCAGGTGATCGAGGAACTCGACAACGGCAAGAAAGGCACCACCGAAGCCAGCCGCAACGCGCGCCAGGTCAGCCGCTTCCTCAACGAGTTGGTCGAAGCCGCCGGCACCGACAAGATCCACACCGGCATCCCGCTGGCGCCACCGCAGGGCGTCCAGTTGCGCGGCAAGCAGAGCGTCGGGTGCCTGCGCTTCCAGACCGGCAACTTCGACGCCGGCAAGCGCTTCGGCGCGGTGGTGCCGGACAACGCGATCCTCGGCGCGATCCTGGCGCTCAAGGACGCCGAGCCCGACGTCCCGGTGGTGTTCGTCTCCAAGGACATCAACCTGCGGATCAAGTCGGCGATCGCCGGCATCGTGTCGGAGGACTACGAAAACGATCGCGCGCTCGACGACTTCAGCCTGCTCTACACCGGCGCCACCGAGCTGCCGGGCGATTTCTGGAAACGCCACGGCAAGGACCTGAAGTCGTGGACCGACAAGGGCCGCACCTACTACGAGATCTCGCGGGTCGAGGACGACGACTGGTATCCCAACCAGTTCCTGTACCTGCCCGGCGATGACGAGGCCGAACTCAAGGTCGCCAAGGTCACCGACAACAAGGTCACGCTGCAGATCGTCGACGACTATCGCCACAGCCAGCATTCGGTCTGGGGTATCAGCGCCCGCAACCGCGAGCAGAACTTCGCGCTCAACGCACTGATGGATCCCGAGATCGACTTCGTCACCCTGCTCGGCACCGCCGGCACCGGCAAGACCCTGCTCGCGCTCGCCGCGGGCCTGGCGCAAACGATGGACCAGCAGCGCTACCGGGAGATCATCATGACCCGCGCCACGGTCAGCGTCGGCGAGGACATCGGCTTCCTGCCCGGCACCGAGGAGGAAAAGATGACGCCGTGGATGGGCGCGCTGACCGACAACCTCGAAGTCCTGACCCACAACCAGGAAGGCGGCAGCTGGGGCCGTGCGGCGACCAATGACCTGCTCGCCAGCCGGATCAAGATCCGCTCGCTCAACTTCATGCGCGGGCGCACGTTCCTGAGCCGCTGGCTGATCCTCGACGAGGCGCAGAACCTCACGCCGAAACAGATGAAGACCCTGATCACCCGCGCCGGCCCCGGCACCAAGATCATCTGCCTGGGCAACGTCGAGCAGATCGACACGCCCTACCTGACCGAGACCACGTCCGGCCTGACCTACGCGGTCGACCGGTTCAAGAACTGGCCGCATAGCGCGCACGTGACCTTGCGTCGCGGCGAGCGGTCGCGGCTGGCGGATTACGCTTCGGAAGTGCTGTAACGGCCGACGGATCTGCCGGCTCCCTCGGCCGGCAGACCCGACTGTAGGAGCGACGTAAGTCGCGACCTGTCGAATGTCGGACGCGATGTACAGGTCGCGACTGACGTCGCTCCTACACCGCAGCCTGGCCGCCGCGACGACATCCAACCGCCTGGGCGACAATGCCCGCATGACCGCCCCCGACTCCCGCCCGCCATCCGTCCTCACCATCGCCGGTTCCGATTCCGGCGGCGGTGCCGGCATCCAGGCCGACCTCAAGACCTTCGCCGCGCACGGCGTGCACGGTCTTAGCGCGATCGCGGCGTTGACCGCGCAGCACACCCGTGGCGTGACTGCAGTGCACGTGCCCGATGTCGATTTCCTGCGCGCGCAGATCGACGCCTGCTTCGAGGACTTCCGCGTGGTCGCGGTCAAGCTCGGCATGCTGGCCAACGCCGAAGTCATCAACGTGGTGGCGGAAGCACTGGAGCAGCACGCGCCCGTGCATGTCGTACTCGATCCGGTGATGGTGGCGACTTCCGGCGCACGGCTGTTGGAGGCAGCCGCGCTCGATGCCCTCCAGACTCGACTGCTGCCACGTTGCAGCGTACTCACGCCGAACCTGCCGGAAGCCGAGTTGCTGCTGGGGCACTCGATCGGTGACCGCGATGCCATGCGGCAGGCCTGCACCGAACTGCTGTCGACCGGAACCACGGCAGTACTGCTCAAGGGCGGCCACCTGCCTGGCGACGGCGACGTGGTCGACCTGCTGGCCGACGCCGACGGGATCCATTCGATCCGCCATCCGCGCCTGCAACTCGACGCCCACGGCACCGGCTGCACCCTCGCCTCGGCGGTGGCGGCGAACCTCGCGCTGGGCAAGGCGTTGCCGGCCGCGTGCCGGGATGCCGCCGACTATGTGCACCGCGCCCTGCTCGGCGGCTACCGCCCGGGGCATGGCGAAGTCGTCGTGCTCGACCACTTCGGCGCGGGCCGTGGCTGAGCCGTTGCGGAGCTTCGAAATCGCGCTCCAATCGCAGGACGGTCACCTGCACCAACTGCGCGCCTGCCTGCCGCCGGAGCCGACCGCGGCGTTGCTGTGGCTGCCGGCACTCGGGGTCGCGGCGCGTCACTACCAGCCGTTCGCCGAGTCGCTGGCGGCGCGCGGCATCGCGGTATTCGTGCACGAATGGCGCGGCCATGGCAGCAGCAGCCTGCGCGCGAGCCGACGACACGACTGGGGGTATCGCGAGCTGCTGGAGTTCGATCTGTCCGCGAGCGAATCCGGCGTGCGCCAGGCGTTGGTGGACAGCGGCAACACTGAGCTTCCCTGCATCATCGGTGGCCACAGCCTCGGCGGCCAACTGGCCAGTTGCCGCCTTGGCATGGCGCCCGGCTTCGCAAGCCGGTTGTGGCTGGTCGCCAGCGGCGCCCCGTACTGGCGTGCGTTTCCGACACCGGCGCGCTACTGGCTGCCGCTGGCCTATCGGTTCCTGCCATGGCTGGCCGATCGGTGCGGCGCCCTGCCCGGCCGCCGGATCGGTTTTGGCGGCACCGAGGCCCGACGCCTCATCGCCGATTGGGCCCGCAGTGCATTGAGCGGCCGTTATCGCGCCGACGGACTCGACGTCGACCTGGACGCAGCCATGGTCCGAAGCGCTCCGCGGGTCCGCGCGGTGACGCTGGCCGACGACTGGCTGGCGCCGGAATCGTCGTTACGGTTCCTGCTGTCGAAGATGCCACGGGCGACGGTCTCGACGACCATGCTGGACAGTCGTGCCCTGGACGCGCGCGCCGACCATTTCCACTGGATGAAACGTCCCGACGCGATTGCGAAGGCTTTGACGAATTGACCTTCAGGTCGGTGCGGCAGCGTCTCCATGCCGTCGCCGCAATATCGCCACGGCCTCCGCGAGCGACAGGTTCCGCGCGCGCAGCAACACCTGCAAATGGAACAGCAGGTCGGCCGCCTCGCCGAGCAGCGCGTCGTCGTCCTGCGCCACCGCCGCCAAGGCCGTCTCGACCCCCTCCTCGCCGACTTTCTGCGCGATGCGCCGAACACCGCCGTCGAACAGCCGGGTGGTATAGCTGCCTGTCGGGCGTTCCCGGTGGCGACGAGCCACCACGTCGTCCAGTTCGGCCAGGAAATTCGATGGCGCGGCGGCGAAGCAGCTGCGACGGCCAAGATGGCAGGTCGGCCCTTTCGGCCGGGCCCGGACCAGCAACGTGTCGGCATCGCAATCCGGTTCCAGCGCGACCAGCTCGAGGTGATTGCCGGAGGTCTCGCCCTTGACCCACAGGCGCCGCCGGCTCCGGCTGAAAAACGTGACCCGGCCGCTTTCAAGCGTAGCGTCCAAGGCTGCCCGGTCCATGTAGCCCAGCATCAGCACGCGCAGGTTGTCGGCATCCTGGACGATGGCCGGCAGCATCCCGCCCTGCTTGTCCCAATCCAGCGCGGCGGGATCGAACGTGAGGGCATCAGGCATCGCGCACCTCCACGCCTTTTTCGTGCAGGTAGCGCTTGAGCGCCGGGATCGGCACCGCGCCGGAATGAAAGACACTTGCCGCCAGCGCGCCATCGACGTCCGACTGCGCGAATACCGCCGCGAAGTGCGACGCTTCGCCGGCGCCGCCGGACGCGATCAGCGGTACGGCGCAGACTCGCCGCGCGGCTTGCAGCTGCTCGATATCGAAGCCCTCGCGCACGCCGTCGCTGCCCATGCAGTTGAGCACCACTTCGCCGGCGCCGAGCCGCTGCACCTCGACGATCCAGTCGAGCGTCCGCCGCGACAGCGCCTCGGTCCGCGACGGGTCACCGCTGAACCGCCGCACCCGCCATTCGCCATCGGCGTCGCGCAGGCTGTCGATGCCGACCACCACGCATTGCACGCCGAACGCCTCGGCCAACTCGCTTACCAGCCCGGGCCTTTGCAGCGCAGGGGTATTTATCGAAACCTTGTCGGCACCCGCGTGCAGCACGGCACGCGCGTCCTCGACGCTGCGGATGCCGCCGGCGACGCAGAACGGGATGTCGATCACGCGCGCCACCCGCTCGACCCAATCGCGGTCCGCGCAGCGCTCCTGCGGGCTGGCGGTAATGTCGTAGAACACCAACTCGTCCGCGCCCTGCTCGCGGTAACGCAGCGCCAGATCGATGATGTCGCCCATGTCGACGTGGTCGCGGAACCGGACGCCCTTGACCACCCGGCCGTCGCGCACGTCCAGGCACGGGATGATGCGTCGGCTCAGCATGGACGCTCCTCCGGCAGCGCTTCGCCCAGGGCGAACCGGCCGTCGAGCAGCGCCTTGCCCAGTATCGCAGCGGCGCACCCCGCGTCACGCGTGGCAACGATGTCGGCGACGTCGCGGATGCCTCCCGACGCCTGCAGTTGGACCCGCGGCGCGATCGCCTGCAACTGCGTGTAGAGCTCGAGGTTGGGACCGGCCAGCATGCCGTCGCGGGCAATGTCGGTGCACAGCAGGTGGCGCAGACCGGCGTCGACATAGTGGAGCAGCAGCGGCTCCAGCGCCGAGTCGCTGTCGCGGGTCCAGCCGGCCGTCGGCAACTGCCAGCGTCCCGTCGCATCCTGCCGCGCGTCGAGCGCCACGGTGATCCGCTCGGGGCCGAAGCGGCGCAGCCAGCCCGCAACAAGGGCGGGCTCGCGTACCGCGACCGATCCGATGACCACGCGTGTCGCACCCGCTTCGAGCAGCGTCGCGACATCGCGCTCGTCGCGCACGCCGCCGCCGGTCTGCACCCGCAATCCGGTAGTTCGGGTCAGTTGCGCCAGCAGCGGTGCGAGCGTGTACCCGCCGGCCCGCGCGGCGTCGAGGTCGACCAGGTGCAGCCACCCGGCACCCGCTTCGGCATAACGCCGCGCCAGCACGAGTGGCGCATCGTCGTAGCGCGTCTCCTGTGCGTAGTCTCCCTGCCGCAGGCGCACCACCCGGCCGCCGCGCACGTCGATCGCGGGCAGCAGCTGGAACGTGTCTGCGTCTGGATCCGGGGCGACGACGTTCATGCGATCGCCTCCGACAGGAAGTTGCGCAACAGGCGCGCGCCAACCGCCGCCGAGCGCTCGGGATGGAACTGCGCGCCGAAGCGCAGGCCATCGCCGACCACGGCCGAGAAGTCGCATCCGTGGGTTGCGATGGCGAGCGTGGCCGTGCCCACCGGCGCGGCGTAACCGTGAACGAAGTACGCCTGCGCGCCATCGTCGATGTCGGCCAGCAATCCGTGGCCACGCACGGCGCGCAGGCGGTTCCAGCCCATGTGCGGGACGCGGACCGCCGGAGCATCCGTGATGCGATCCCGCGGCGCGAGCCGGGTCACCCTCCCCGGCACCAACCCAAGGCACTCGACATCGCCTTCCTCCGACGACTCGTACATCAACTGCATGCCCAGGCAGATGCCGAGCAGCGGCTGCCGCAGGGTACGGATTACCTCCACCAGTCCGAGTTCATGCAACCGCGCCATCCCCACCGCGGCCGCGCCGACCCCGGGCAGGATCACCCGCGCCGCCGAGTTGATCACCGCCGGTTCCACACTGATGCGTACACGCGCACCCAGCCGTTCCAGTGCATAGCGCACCGAACCCAGGTTCGCGCCGCCGCCATCGATCAGCACCACGTCGATCACAACGACCCCTTGGTGCTCGGCAGGTCGCGCCCCTCGCGACGGATCGCCTGCCGCAGCGCACGCGCCACGACCTTGAAGCAGGCCTCGACCTGATGGTGGTCGTTGTCGCCGCGTACCTGCACGTGCAGGTTCAGCCCGGCGCCATCGCACAGCGACCGGAAGAAATGCGGGATCAGCTCGGTCGGCAGGTCACCGATCCGCTCGCGACGAAAACCGCCTTCGAAGACGAAATGCGGGCGACCCGAGAGGTCCAGCGCCGCCGTCGCCAGCGATTCGTCCATCGGCAGGGTGAAGCCGTAGCGGCCGATGCCGCGCTTGTCGCCAAGCGCATCGTGCAGGGCCTGACCGAGGGCGAGCGCGCTGTCCTCGACCGTGTGGTGCTCGTCCACGTGCAGGTCGCCCGCGCAGTCCAGTTCCAGGGCGAAACCTCCATGTTTGCCGAGCTGTTCGAGCATGTGGTCGAAGAAGCCCAGCCCGGTCCGGACCTTCGGGTCGCTCGCGAGATCGAGGTCGACGGACACCTGCACCCTGGTTTCGCGGGTGCGGCGTTCGACCCGCGAACGCCGCGGCGCGTCCGCGAGCTCATGCGCGATGCCGTCCCAGTCCCACTCGCCACCAAACTGCGGCGTGCGCAGCTGGAACGCGCGGATGCCGAGGTTGCGGGCGAAGGCGTTGTCGCTTTCGCGGTCGCCGACCATCGCCGAGCGCGTCCAGTCGATGTCGCGATCTCGCTGGTACTCCAGTGCCAGGCCGATGCCGGGCTTGCGGGTGGGCGCGTTGTCGGCCGGCAGGCTGCGGTCGATCAGGACCTCGCGGAAGACGATTCCCTGGCTCTCGAACACCTGCATCATCAGCGCATGCGGGCCATCGAAATCCTGCTGGGGAAAGGCCTCGGTGCCGAGGCCGTCTTGGTTGGTGACCATTACGAACGCGTAGCCGGCATCGCGCAACCGCAGCAACGCCGGGATCACGCCTGCCACGAATCGCAGCTTCTCGAACCGGTCGACCTGGAAGTCCTGCGGCTCCTCGATCAGCGTACCGTCGCGGTCGATGAAAAGAATTGGAGCCGACGCGTTCATGCGGCGACCTCCATGGCAGCGATCAGGTCGACCAAGCGGTTGTTCTGGGACGGCGTACCGACGGTGATTCTCAACGCGTCCGCCAGCCCGGCATGGGCACGCATGTCGCGCACAACGATGCCCGATTGCAACAGTTGCTCCAGCGCCACCTGCGCGTCGACGAAACGCACCAGCAGGAAGTTTGCGGACGATGGATAAACCCGCCGGACCTGGCGCAGTTTCGCCAGTGTCGACGCCAGCCGGGCGCGCTCGCCGATCACCGTGGCGATGCGCTCCCGGGTGACCCACCACGCCGCGTCATCGAGGGCCCGGCGGGCAAGATCGCTGCACGGGACCGGCAGCGGATACGGGGCCTGGCAGCGCTGCAGCACTGCGACAAGTCCGGCATCGGCGATCACGCAGCCGACCCGCGCCGCCGCCAACGCATGGGCTTTCGACAGCGTGCGCAATACCGCGATGTTGGGCTGCCGGCCGATCAATGCCACCGCGGATCCGGCTTCGGCGAATTCGACATACGCCTCGTCGACCACCACCAGTGCCCGCGCCTGCAACCGGACGGCAAGTGCCTCGATCCGTTCCAGCGGCAACGCGTTTCCGGCCGGGTTGCCGGGCGAGCACAGGAACACCAGTTTCGCGCCCCCGGCCACGGCGGCTTCCGCAACGGCATCGAACTCGCACTCGAAGCCGCCGTCGCCATCGACCAGCGGCACCTCGAGCACCCGCGCGCCGTGCAGGCGGGCACAGACTTCGTACATGCCAAAGGTCGGGGGCGTCACCACGACGGCATCCGCGCCGGGCCGACACAGCGCCCGGACCAGCAGGTCGATGCCTTCATCGCTGCCGCGGCCGAGCAGCAGCTGGTCTGCATCGCAGCCGTAACGCAAGGCCATCGCTGCACGCAATGTCGCGGGCTGGGGCTCCGGATAGCGTCGCAGGCGGCCTGCATCGTCGGCCGGGTTTGGCCACGGCGACTCGTTCGCGTTGAGCCAGACGTCGCCATCGACTTTGCTGCTGCGCGCCGAGCGATAGCCGGCAAATCCGCGCAGGTCCTCACGAACGAGATCCATCGGCAGCAGACTCACGCCATCGCCTCCAATCGTCGTGACACCGCCAAGCGATGCGCATCCAGCCCTTCGGCTGCCGCCAGTTCCATCGCGCACGGACCAATCGCGCCCAGACCGTGGGGTTCGGCTTCCTGCACGGTGATCGACGTCTGGAAGCTCGCCACCGACAGTCCACTGCACCAGCGCGCGGCGCCGCCGGTCGGCAACACGTGGTTGGTGCCACTGCAGTAGTCGCCCAGCGCCTCCGGCGTCCAGTCGCCCAGGAAAACCGACCCCGCCGCGCGCACCCGCGGCAGCCAAGCACGCGGTTCGCGCAGGGCCAGGATCAGGTGTTCGGGCGCGTAATCGTTGCTGACTTCGAAGGCCTGCTCGATCGAGCCCACCCGGATCAGCCGCGATGCCGCCAGCGCCTGTGCCGCGATCGACGCCCGCGGCAGATCGACCAGTTGTCGCGCGATCTCGATCTCGACCCGGGCCAGCAACCCGTCGTCATCGCTCAGCAGGATCACCTGCGAGTCCGGCCCGTGTTCGGCCTGCGACAACAGGTCCGCCGCGACGAACACCGGGTTCGCGCCGCCATCGGCGATCACCAGGACCTCCGACGGGCCGGCCGGCATGTCGATCGCGGCGCCATCGTCGCGCGCCGCGACCTGCCGCTTGGCTTCGGTGACATAGCTGTTGCCAGGACCGAACAACTTGTCGCAGGCCGGCACGCTCGCGCTGCCGAACGCCATCGCCCCGATCGCCTGTGCGCCACCCAGCTTGAACACGCGCCGCACCCCGCAATGCGCCGCCGCGAACAGCACCGCCGGATCGGCCGAACCGTCGCGTCGCGGCGGCGTGCACAGCACCACGTCGCGGCAGCCGGCCAGCCGCGCGGGAACGGCCAGCATCAGCGCGGTTGAGGGCAATGGCGCCGAGCCTGCCGGCACGTACAGGCCGACGCGACCGATGGGCCGCTGCATGCGTTCGCAGGTGACGCCGGGGGCGGTCTGCACGACGTGGACAGCGCCCATGCCGGCCCGATGGAAATGCTCGATGCGCCCGGCCGCCTCGACGATGGCGCCTTGCAGCGACGAGGCAAGGCACGCGGTCGCGGCCTCGAACTCGGACTCGGACACCTCGAAACGCTCAAGGGTCACGCCATCGAACTCCGCGACCAGTCGCCGCAACGCCACGTCGCCCTCGTTGCGGACCTGGTCAAGCAGGGAAGCGACGGTGGTCGCCGTGTCCGCACCCACCTTTTGTGCGGGACGTTGCAGCATTTCCCGGCGGGCAGCGTCGTCGAGTGCGTTCCACTGCACGACCCGGCTCATGCAAGCATCCCCTCGACCGAAAGCACCATCAGTCCGCGGGCACCGGCGCGCTTCAGTTCCTCGAGCCGCTGCCAGGTCACCGCGCCGTGACACAGCGCCTGCAGGGCCAGATCCTCGGCGCCGTCGACCCGCATCACCGTCGGTGCATCCGCATCCGGCAGCAATGGCAGCAACGATGGCAGCACTTCCCGCGGTGCCTGGAACATCAGCAGTTTGCTGTGGCGCATCCGCAGCGCGCCGTCGAGCCGGCGCAGCAGCAGGGCCGCCAGTTCGCCACGGATCGCATCGAGCTCGGCCACCGGGCCCGCCAGCACCGCCTCGCTCTCGAACAACGTCGCGACCGGCTTGAGCTGGTTGGCGGCCAGGGTGCCGCCGCTGGAAACGATGTCGCAGACGGCATCGGCCTGTCCGAGCCGGGGAGCGATCTCGACCGACCCCGACAGGAAGGCGACCTCCGCCGCCACCCCCTGGTCGGCCAGCCACCGCGACAGCAATGCCGGGTAGCTGGTCGCCACCCGCATGCCGGACAGCTGCGCCGGGCCTTGCCAGCTCCACCCCTCGGGGACGGCCACGGCGAGCCGGCACTTCCCGAACCCCAGCGCACGCCATTCGCGGAACGCGGAGGCCTGGTCGTGGGCGACGCGACCGGCGTCCTGTTCCGCCAGCACATTGCGACCGACCACGCCGAAATCGCAAACGCCATCGGCGATCAATCCGGGGATGTCATCGTCGCGAACCAGCAACAGGTCGATGGGCAGGGTTTCGCCGTAGCAGAACAGGCGGTCACGGCTCTCGCGCCAGGTCAGGCCGCACGACGCGAGCAGCGCGCGCGCGGGATCGGCCAATCGGCCGGACTTCTGGATCGCGATGCGCAGCCGATCGCGCGCAGGGGCCACTGGAGTCATTTCGGGGTTCCGGGTTCGAAACGGTTGGGCGGAGTCAGGCCGCACGGACGCGACTTCGCTTGAGCGCTTGGCCGTAGCCGCCCGCACCTCGCTCGATCGTCCGTGCCACCCGCCCGATCGTGGTCACGCTGACGTGGGTGCGTTCGTGGATTTCCCGATAGGGAATGCCCTGCGCGAGCAGCGGTACGACCCGCCAGCGGTCGGTCATCGCCTCCAGTTCGGCCGGCGTGCACAGGTCCTCGAGGAACGCACGCACCTCACCTGGGCCGCGCAGGTGACCAATCACCGACGCGAGCATGTCCAGCGCGTCCTCTTCCACCTCCACCGCCCCATCCGCACGACGCTTCATTCCTTGCTCCAATGTATTAATGCGCTATTACATTATAGCAAGAAGATTGCGGGATCAACCACGGCAATGAGCTCCCCGGGACGGACTCACCTTGCGTCGAGTCGCGAGCTGCTAGAAGTGGCGCTCCACAACCCCATCGGAGCCTTGGATGTCCTCCTCGACCGCACATGCCCTCAAGGGCTTCGCCTTCTGGCTGCTGGTGACCTTCGTCGCGGCAGCGATCGGCAGCATTGCATCCATCGAAGCCGCGTCTTTCTACGGGCAACTGATGCAGCCGGACTGGGCGCCCCCGGCGAAGGTGTTCGGACCGGTCTGGACCGCCCTGTACGTGCTCATGGCAGTCGCCGCGTGGCTGGCATGGCGGCAGGCTGGCAACTTCGCCGCGGCGCGGATGGCCCTGGCCCTGTACCTCGTGCAGCTGGCGGCCAACGCCTTGTGGAGCTGGCTGTTCTTTGCCTGGCACCTCGGTGGCCTGGCGTTTGCCGAGGTGCTGCTGCTGTGGTTGCTGGTCGCGACCACGGTAGTGGCGTTCTGGCGCATTCGGCCACTGGCAGGCGCGCTGCTGTTGCCATACTGGGCCTGGGTGACTTTCGCCGCCTTCCTGAACTATGCAACCTGGCGGCTCAATCCCGACGTGCTTTGAGCCGGGCCCGCCCTGCGCCAACCCACGCTACTTGAGTCGGGCGAACGCCTCCAGCGCCTCACGCCGGCTGCCTGCGGGATCGACGATCGGCGTCGTCGGGTAGCCGCTTATCAGGGATCGGTCATCGGCGGCGCACTCCCACGGCGCGTGTCGCAATCGCGCTGGCGCGGGCCTGAGTTCGGGCACCCAGCGGGCGATGTATTCGCCACGCGGATCGAACCTGCGAGCCTGCAGCACCGGGTTGAATATGCGGAAGTACGGCGCGGCGTCGACGCCGCTGCCGGCCACCCACTGCCAGCCGAGCGAATTGTTGGCCAGGTCGGCATCCACCAGCGTGTCCCAGAACCAGCGGGCTCCGTGTCGCCAATGGATGCGCATGTTCTTGGCCAGGAAGCTGGCGACAATCATGCGCACGCGGTTGTGCATCCAGCCGGTGGCCCACAGTTCGCGCATGCCGGCGTCGACGATCGGCACGCCGGTACGGCCGTGCTGCCAGGCATGCAGCAAGGCGGGCGTTGGCTCGACCCAGTCGAAGTCGTCGAAGCGTGGGTTGAAGTTGGCGTCCGGCGTGTGCGGAAAATGGTGGAGGACGTGATGGGCGAACTCGCGCCAACCCAGTTCGCGCACATAGGCCGCGTGCTGGTCCGGCGAACCGGCGTTGGCCAACTCCGCCACCACGCGCCACGGTGCGATCTCGCCGAAGTGCAGGTGCGGCGACAGCCTGGACGTCAGCGATTGGTCGGGGCGGTCGCGACCGTCGCGGTAGTCATGCAGGGACTCGGCGGCGAAGGCCCGCAACGCCGACGCGGCGCCGTGCTCTCCCGGCCTCCAACTGCTCCAGAAGCCGGCGTCCCACCGCGGCACCGGTTGCAGCCTGAGCGCATCGAGCGGGATTTCGCCCGGCACGGCATCGAACCCAGGCAACGTGTCGGGCGCGGGCTGCAGGGGTGGCAGGTTCCAGATCGACAGCGCGGCCTTCCAGAACGGAGTGAACACGCGAAACGGATCACCGGCACGGGTTTCGAGTTGCCATGGTTCGAACAGCAGGCTGCCGTTGTGCGCCTCGACACGCAGGCCATCACGGCGCAGTTCGCGGCGGATGCTGGTGTCGCGCGCGTCGATCGTGGGTTCGTGGCGACGGTTCCAGAACACGGCGGCCGCCCCGGTCGCGGCGGCGACGGCTTGCAGGGTGGCAAGACTGTCACCGGCGAACACGTGCAGGCGCGAACCGCGCTGGCGCAGGTCGGCGTCGAGCGCGGCCAGTGCGCGGTGGCGCCAGGCATCCGAGGCCGCTCCGGGGAGCCAACCGCCTTCCTCGTGTGGAGCGTGGATGTAGACCGGCATCGGCGCCAGCCCCGCCTTCAACGCCGTTTGCAATGCCGGGTGATCCCGCAGCCGCAGGTCGTTGCGAAACCATACGAGTGCGGTTGGCATCAGGGAGGGCCTCTTCACTTGCTTGACGGCAAGGCAGGATCTCACGCAAACAAAAAAGCCACCCGAAGGTGGCTTTTCGTAACTGCCCTGCCGTCGATCCGCAGGGAGTATTCAGATGGTGCGCCCGGAAGGATTCGAACCTCCGACCCCCAAGTTCGTAGCCTGGTGCTCTATCCAGCTGAGCTACGGGCGCGTAGTCGGAAAATTATGACGGTGGATCGCGAATCCGTCAAACATTTTTCCTTGGTAGAACTGGCGGAGAGTGAGGGATTCGAACCCTCGATGGAGTTTAACCCCCATACTCCCTTAGCAGGGGAGCCCCTTCAGCCACTCGGGCAACTCTCCGCATCAACAAAACGGTGCGGCCGCGAAGCATAACGGCTCGCTCCACGCACGGCAAACTTTTTCAGTTGGCCGCGCCCCATCCGGGATGCCTTGTCGCTGGTGGGTCAATCGGCGGCGTTGTCCGCGCCCCCTTCGGCCGGCTCGTCGCCACGCTGGATGCGCTGGTAGATCTCTTCACGATGCACTGCCACATCTTTCGGCGCAGTGATGCCGATACGTACCTGGTTACCCTTCACGCCGAGCACGGTGACGGTCACCGAGTCGCCGATCATGAGGGTTTCACCGACGCGTCGCGTCAGGATAAGCATTGCCAATTCTCCTTGTGCCAGCACGTCCGGTGTCGGCGTTGGCGCCCCATGATATGGAAGCGCGTCCAACTGCTGGTTAAACGTCGATTATTCCCTAGGCGGGACAGGCCCACAAGCGATGAAGGTCATGGTTCATCTCAGCCGAGCCGCGTTGCCACCCAGTCGCCAACACCGGCAAGAGCCGACGCCAGCGCAGGACCGTCCTCGCCTCCGCCCTGGGCCATGTCCGGCCGACCACCACCCTTGCCGTTGATCTGACCGGCCACGTGGCCAAGGAGTTCCCCGGCCTTGA
Source organism: Novilysobacter erysipheiresistens (assembly GCF_036663935.1). Classification (NCBI taxonomy): domain Bacteria; kingdom Pseudomonadati; phylum Pseudomonadota; class Gammaproteobacteria; order Lysobacterales; family Lysobacteraceae; genus Novilysobacter; species Novilysobacter erysipheiresistens. The sequence goes on along the minus strand of NZ_JAXGFP010000001.1, from coordinate 386,405 downwards.
CCCGACCAAGGGCGGCGCCGCTGACCCCGGCAACCAGCGCGGCCTTGCCGTCCTGGGTCCCGGCCAGCAGCACCACCGCATCGCCGAGCTGCTGCTTCAGGCGGTCGAGCGCATCGCGCAACGCCTTGGCGTCGAAACCGTCCAGGCGGGCGGCTAGCACCTTGATCCCGCCGACCTCGATCGCCGAGCCGGCGAGATCGGAGGTCGCGCCGGAAGCCGCCCTGGCCTTGAGGGTTTCGAGCTCGCGCTCGAGCTTCTTCTGGCGGTCGATCAGGCCGCGCAGCTTGTCGGCGACATCCGCCGGGTTGCCGCCCAGCAGGCGCGCGGCTTCGTCCAGTCGCTGCTCTTCAGTTGCGACGTGGTCGAGCGCGCCCTGCCCGGTCAGCGCCTCGATCCGGCGCACGCCGGCGGAGACGCCGCCTTCGGAAACGATCTTGAACAGGCCGATGTCTCCGGTGCGGCCGACGTGGGTGCCGCCGCACAGTTCGGTCGAGCCCTCGCCCATCCGCAGCACCCGGACCTCGTCGCCGTACTTCTCGCCGAACAGGGCCATGGCGCCGAAATCCAGCGCCTCCTGCATGCCCATGTGGTGGATCTCGGTGGCATGGTTGGCGCGCACTTCGGCGTTGACCCGACGCTCGATCTCGGCCAGTTCATCGGCGCTGACCGGCTGGAAATGCGAGAAGTCGAAGCGCAGGCGCTCGGGCGCGACCAGCGAACCCTTCTGCACGACGTGTTCGCCCAGCACGCTTCGCAGGGCCGCGTGCAGCAGGTGGGTGGCCGAGTGGTTGAGTACGGTGGCGCTGCGGCGCTTGCCGTCGACCGAGCCGAGCACGTGGTCGCCACGCTTCAGGCTGCCGGCGGCAAGCTGGCCGACATGGCCGTGGAACTGGCCGGCGAGTTTCAAGGTGTCGTTGACCATGAATCGGGTGCCGGCCTCGTCGAGCTCGCCGGCATCGCCGACTTGGCCGCCGCTCTCGGCATAGAACGGGGTGCGATCGAGGATCACCACCGCCTCGTCGCCGGCGTCGATCGCCTCGACCGGTCGGCCGTCCTTGAGCAGGGCGACGACTTGCAGGCCGCCCTCGGTGAGGCGGTCGTAGCCGAGGAAGCCGGTGGGCGCCAGCTGTGAGGCCAGCTCGGCCGGCAGCGTGGTGGCACCGCCGAACTTGCCGGCCGCGCGCGCGGTCTCGCGCTGGCGGGTCATCGCCGCCTCGAACCCGTCCATGTCGATCGACAGGCCGCGCTCGCGGGCGATGTCGGCGGTCAGGTCGACCGGGAAGCCGTAGGTGTCGTACAGGCGGAAGGCATCGGCGCCGGGGATCGTGTCCTTCGAGCGCGCCGCGACCTCGTCGAAGATCCGCATGCCGGAGTCGAGCGTCTCGGCGAAACGCTCCTCCTCGGCCAGCAGCGCGCGGTCGATCAGCTCGCGCTTGTTGACCAGTTCCGGGTAGGCCTCGCCCATGATCTCGATCAACGGGCCGAGCATGCGATGGAAGAAGGGGCCCTTCTGGCCGAGCATCCAGCCATGGCGCAGGGCGCGACGGATGATCCGGCGCAGCACGTAGCCGCGGCCTTCGTTGGAGGGCAGTACGCCGTCGACGATCAGGAAGCTGCAGGCGCGGATGTGGTCGGCGATGACGCGCAGCGACTTGTTGTCGAGGTCGGCGGTGTCGGTGAGACGGCCCGCGGCCTTGATCAGGTGCTGGAAGATGTCGATCTCGTAGTTGCCGTGCTTGCCCTGCAGGATCGCGGCCAGCCGCTCCAGGCCCATGCCGGTGTCGACGCACGGCGCCGGCAGCGGCGCGAGGCTGCCATCGGGCTGGCGGTCGAACTGCATGAACACCAGGTTCCAGATTTCGATGAAGCGGTCGCCGTCCTCGTCGGGCGAACCCGGCGGGCCGCCGAAGTGATGGTCGCCGTGGTCATAGAAGATCTCGGTGCACGGGCCGCAGGGACCGGTGTCGGCCATCTGCCAGAAGTTGTCGGAGGCGAACGGCACGCCCTTGTTGTCGCCGATGCGGATGATCCGCTCCGGCGGCAGGCCGATCTGCTTGTTCCAGATCTCGAAGGCCTCGTCGTCGGTGTGGTAGATCGTGGCCAGCAGGCGCTCGGGCGGCAGCTTCCAGACCTCGGTCAGCAACTGCCACGCCCACTTGATCGCGTCTTCCTTGAAGTAGTCGCCGAACGACCAGTTGCCAAGCATCTCGAAGAAAGTGTGGTGGCGCGCGGTGTAGCCGACCTGGTCGAGGTCATTGTGCTTGCCGCCGGCGCGCAGGCAGCGCTGCACGTCGGCCGCGCGCACGTAGCCGGGCTTCTCGCTGCCGAGGAACACGTCCTTGAACTGGACCATGCCGGAGTTGGTGAACAGCAGGGTCGCATCGTTGGCCGGCACCAGCGGCGCCGACGGCACGATGGTGTGGCCACGCTCGCGGAAGAAGTCGAGGAAGTCGCGGCGGATGTCGCTGGTGGTGATCTGGGAGGGATTGTTCATGCCTGGCACGTAGTCGAGAGGGCTGGGCAGGTTGTCGCCGCGCCGATGCCCCGACGGGGCGTCGATCGCGCGGGAGACAGCCGCGAAATAGCTCGATAGCGTATCAGGGGGCGGGTTTCGCTGCTGCCGGGCGGGCCGCCGTCAGTCGTCGGGATCGAACCGGGTGGCCGCGCGGATGACGTCGCCGGGAAAGCCACGGCGCATCAGCAGGTCGGTGGCCTTGCGGCGCCGGGCGAGGTCGTCGGAAGCCGCCTCGCCGAAGCGCCGGCGGATCAGGTCGCGGGCATTCTCGACCCAGTCGCCGTCGAAGCTGTCCAGCGCGGCGGCGATGGCATCGCTGTCGAGGCCGTGGGTGCCGAGTTCGGCGCGGATGTGGATCGGACCGTAGCCGCCGCTGACGCGGCTGCGGACCAGGCTTTCGGCAAACCGCCGGTCATCCTGCCAGCCGGCATCGGCGAGCTTGGCGACCGCCTCGTCGACGTCGACCGGATCGAGGCCACGGGTCACCAGCTTGCGGGTCAGTTCCTTGCGCGAATGCTCGCGCCGCACCAGCAGGGTCAGCGCGCGCTGGGTGGTGCTGGCCACCGGCCGCTGGCGTCGACGTCGCGAGCCGGCGGCGCCGTCAGGGCCGAACAGCCCGCCGGTGTCGCCACCGGGCAGGCCGTCATCGTCGGGCGCATCGTCGATCGCCATTCAACCGGTTCAGGCGTCCGCGTCGCCGTCATCCTCGCCCGGCTTGGCCTCGGCGGGGACGAACTTCTCACGCAGCGCGACTTCCAGCCGTTCGGCCAGCTCCGGGTTGTCCTTGAGGTACTGGCGGGCGTTCTCCTTGCCCTGGCCGATGCGCTCCTCGCCGATGCTGTACCAGGCGCCGGCCTTCTCGACCAGCTTGGCGTCCACGCCCATGTCGATCAACTCGCCCTCACGGGAGATGCCCTGGCCGTACAGGATCTCGGTGATGACCTGCTTGAACGGCGGCGCCATCTTGTTCTTGACCACCTTGATCTTGGTCTGGTTGCCGATGATCTCGTCGCCCTTCTTGATCGCGCCGATGCGGCGGATGTCGAGACGCACCGAGGCATAGAACTTCAGCGCATTGCCGCCGGTGGTCACCTCCGGGCTCTGGCCCGGCATCATCTGGCCGATCTTCATGCGCAATTGGTTGATGAATACCACCAGCGTGCCCGAGCGCTTGATGTTGCCGGTCAACTTGCGCAGCGCCTGGCTCATCAGGCGCGCCTGCAAGCCGGGCAGTTGGTCGCCCATCTCGCCTTCGATCTCGGCGCGGGGGGTCAGCGCGGCGACCGAGTCGATCACCACGATGTCGACCGCGGCCGAGCGCACCAGCATGTCGGCGATCTCGAGCGCCTGCTCGCCGGTGTCGGGCTGCGACAGCAGCAGGTCGTCGACGTTGACGCCGAGCTTGGCGGCATAGATCGGATCGAGCGCGTGTTCGGCGTCGATGAAGGCGGCGGTGCCACCGTTCTTCTGGCACTGCGCGATCGCCTGCAGGGTCAGGGTGGTCTTGCCGGAGGATTCCGGGCCGTAGATCTCGACCACCCGGCCCTTCGGCAGGCCGCCAATGCCGAGCGCGATATCGAGCATCAGCGAGCCGGTGCCGATGACTTCCGCGGCCTCGACCACCCGGTCGCCCATGCGCATGACCGAGCCCTTGCCGAACTGCTTCTCGATCTGTCCCAGTGCGGCGGCCAGGGCGCGCTTCTTGTTCTCGTCCATCGTGGAATCCTCGGGTGGCGTCAATTGGATGGGTGCAGCTTAAACAGCGCCGGTCGCAAGGGTTGCGACTGCGGCGACAGCTTCGAAACTAATGGTGTTGAGCGGCTCGGATCATCGGGGCACGCGTCGGCGCGGGGTCGGAAAATGCCGCCTTGGCAGCCGGGAAAATCCGAAGCCGGCCAGCGTCAATGGCCACGTCGCACCAGACCGCAATACAGGCCCTCGATCGCGAAATCCTGATCGGGCAGCACCTCGATCGGGGCATAGTCGGGATTGCGCGGCAACAGCCGGATCCGGTCCTTGGCGATCTTCAGCAGCTTGACGGTGATCTCGTCGTCGATCCGGGCGACGACGATCTGCCCGGAACGCGCCTCCGGGGTGCGATGCACGCCGATCAGGTCGCCATCGAAGATGCCTTCGTCGCGCATCGAATCGCCCTGCACCTTGAGCAGGTAGTCCGGCGACGGGAAGAAGATGTTGCGGTCGAGCAGGATGTATTCGTCGGCCCCGGCATCGGCACCGATCGGCGCGCCGGCGGCGACCCGGCCGAGGATCGGCAGGCGCAGCGCGTCGTCGAGCGTCGGCAGCGGGGCCTGGTCGGGCGCCCGGGCCTCGGGCTCCGCCAATCCGGCCTGCGGATGCACCAGGCGGATACCGCGCGCCTTGCCCGGCACCCGCAGGATCGCCCCAGCCTGCTCCAGCGCTTCGAGGTGATATTGCGCGGCGCGGACACCGGAGAACCCCATCGCGCGGGCGATCTCGGTCTGCGACGGCGGCATCCCGTCAACCGCGATTCGCTCGCCGATCAAGGCGAGGATGGCTTGCTGGGTTTCGGTCAGGGCGTTCATTAGTAGTAATACTACTAACAAGCTTCGGCGGGACGCAAGCCCCTGCCCTGTGCCTCAGGCGGCGAGGTCGAGCAGCCCGTGCAACGCCGCGGCCACGGTCTGCCGGCGCACCGCCTCGCGGTCGCCGTCGAAGTGGAACACCAGCGCGGTCGGGTAGCCGCCGCGACGCTTCCAGGCGATCCAGACGGTGCCGACCGGCTTGTCCTCGATGCCGCCGCCGGGGCCGGCGATGCCGGTGACCGCGACCGCGAGACTGGCGCCGGAATGCACCAGCGCCCCGGACACCATCTCGATCACGGTTTCGCGGCTGACCGCGCCGTGCTGCTCCAAAGTGGCCGGCTGGACACCGAGCAGGGCCTGCTTGGCCTCGTAGCTGTAAGCGGCCATGCCGCTTTCGAACCACTCGGAAGCGCCGGCGATGTCGGTCAGGGTCTTGGCGATCCAGCCGCCGGTGCAGCTCTCGGCGGTGACCAGTCGATGGTGATGTTTGCGGGCGGCCTCGCCGACTTGTTCGGCGAGGCGCTGGAGGGCTGCGTCGGATACGTCTTTGTTCATGCGAGGACTATACCCGGCGCCCGCGGGTCTGTAGGAGCGGCTTCAGCCGCGATCTGATCGTTGGTCGCGCGCACCGATTCCAGATCGCGGCTGAAGCCGCTCCTACAAGAGCCCCCGGGTCAGGTCGTGCCCGCCGTCAGTAGCGCACTCGCATGGTCACGCCGTAGGTACGCGGCGCGCCAGGAAAGGCGTTCCACGCACCGGCCTGCAAGGGCGCGTCGAAGCCGACCTGGATATATTCCTCGTCGGTCAGGTTCTCCGCCCACAGCTCCAGCATCCAGCTCTGGTCACGGGCGCCGATGCCGAGTCGCGCGTTGGCAACGGTGTAGGCGTCCTGCGCCTTCTGCGGATCGAGGTCGGAGCCGGTGTTGAAGTCGGAGGTGTACTTGGCACCGATGTTGAAGCGACCCAGCAGGTTGTTGCCGATGTCCTGCTCCCATGTCAGCGAACCGGTGGCCGACCACAACGGCGCGAAGCTGGCGTGGTTGCCGGGCAGCAGGAACAGGTCGGCATCCGGCAGCGGATCGTTGCCGTACTGGGTGTCCGCATACATCACCCCGCCCTGCAGCAACAGGCCATCGAGGCCGGTCTGCCAGATCATCTCGGCGTCGATGCCCTGCGACACCACTTCCGGGATCGCCCGCACCACGAAACTGGTGCCGAGGAAGCTGTTGAGCTGGAAGTCGGTGTAGGTCTGGTGGAACAGGGTTGCATTGAGCAAAAGATTGCCATCGGCCCAGGTGGTCCGCGCGCCGAGCTCGTAGCTGTCGACGAACTCGCCCGGGAACGAGGTGTCGTCGACCGGGGTGATGCCGGCGGTGCCGCTGGACAGGCCGTTGGACGACTGCACCCGGTCGAGGTTGAAGCCACCGGCCTTGTAGCCGCGCGCAGCCGAGACATAGGTCATCACCTGCTCGCTCCAGCGGTAGGCCGCCTTCAGCGTCCCCGACCACTCGGTCTCCTCGTGCTCCTGGTGGGTGACCCGGCCGTCGTGCAGCGCGTTCGCCCACGGCAGGCACATGAAGCCGGCGACCTGCGGCGTGACTGCACCGAGGATCTGCGCCTGCACTTCCGGCGGCAACGCCGCCAGCGGCACCCCGCGCGCAGTCAACGCAGCGGCGACGCGGCCGGCCGGGTTCGCCAGCACCGAGCCGCAGCCGACGCTGCCGTTGGGGTTGCTGTAGATCGCATCGAGGGTCTTGTCCTCCCGGGTCGCGCGCAGGCCAAGGGTCAGGTCGAGCGCATCGGTCGCGTGCCAGGTGTTGTTGGTGAACAACGCCAGGCTGCGCGAGCTCTGTTCGTAGGTGTCGAGTGAACCTAGCCCGTCGAAGTTGCTGCCGAATGGCTGGCCGCTGACCTGCGACAGGAACAACGCAGGGTTGGACTGGTCGACCATGATGCCCATCGGTCCCAACTGCGCGGCGAGCCCGCCGAGCACCTGGCCGCCGACGAGCGTCGACAGGTACGGCTCGTAGGCCGCGCCGATGCGGTATGAATCGTGGCGGTCGAGGTCCTCGTCGGCATAGAACATCCCGACCATCCAGTCGACGCTGTCGGTAGCGCCGGTCAGGCGGAACTCCTGGCTGAAGGTATCGAAGCCGGTGAACGATTCGTCGGGATCGTTTTCGCGATACAGCACATCGGCGGCACTGAAATCGAAGTCCAGGCCGTTGACCGCCTCCCAGGTGCGGAAGGCGGTGATTGAGGTCAACTCGGCGTCACCAAACCATGGCGAAATCCAGTTCGCCTCGGCCGAAATGCCCTTGTCCTCGATCTCCTGCTCGGTGCCGCGATTGCTGTAGGCGACCCGCGCGAATGGGTCGACAGTCGGGCTGACCCCCTCCCCGCCGGCCAGTGCGTTGATCACCTGCATCGGGGCGTTGAACGGCAGTCCCGGGGTGTTCTCGCGGGCGATGGTGACGCCGGTGCAGCAGTTCTCGTCGCGGCTGGTGTAATCGGCGATGAAGTTGATGTCGAGGTTGTCGGTCGGCTCGACCAGCAACTGGCCGCGCAGCGAGTGGAAGTTCTGGTCGTAATCCTCGGTCTCGTCGCGCGGGCCGGCGCCGGTGCGAACCTCCATGAAGCCGTCGCGCTTGCGCTTGGCGGCATAGATGTTGAAGGCGGCGTTGTCGCCGATCGGGCTGTTGAGCGAGGCGGACGCACCCAGGGCGTTGTAGTTGCCGACCGTCAGCTCGCCCTCGACCGACTGGGTGTAGCTGGGCCGACGGGTGACCACGTTGATGACACCGGCCGACGTGTTCTTGCCGAACACCGTGCCCTGCGGACCCTTCAACACCTCGATGCGCTGGATCTGGCCGAGGTCGCCGAAGCCGACGCCGTTGCGCGGCCGGTACACGCCGTCGATCACCACGCCGACCGACGACTCCAGCCCGGGATTGTCGCCGACAGTACCGATGCCGCGGATGCGCGCAGTGGTCTGCACGGCGCTCTGGGTGCTGGTGACGGTCAGCCCCGGCACCAGCAGTTGCAGGTCCTTGATGTCGCGCACACCGGTGTCCTGCAGCAACTGCTCGGGCAACACGGTGATCGCGATCGGCACGTCCTGCAGTGCCTCCTCGCGCTTCTGCGCGGTGACGGTGATGCCCGCCAAAGTGGTGGTCTCCGGGTCTTCGCCCGTTGGCGCGACACTCGGCGTCTCCTGCGCTTGCCGCACCTCCTGTGCGCGGAGTTGCCCCGTGCCGGCGACCAGTGCCGCGGCCACCGCCAAAACCAGTACGTTCCGATCCAGTCCGCTCGAACCCATTGCGACTCTCCCCAGAGGTGTGCGCAAGAACATGGCAAGGACTAACGTTTTTGAACCCCGGCGGAGGATGTCCGCGACCGCCACAACGAGACGGCTGGCACAGAACCTACACGGTGGCGTATGGCAACGCATGCGGCGCTGCAACAGCCGCAGGGAAACCGGAGCCGGCTGGCATACTGTGGGCATCGAGCGCTCCGCCTCAACGCATTCCCGAACGAACATCCGTGCCCCAGTCCAGCCCTGCTGCAACCGCCCGCGACACCGACGCGCACACCCCCCTCATGCGCCAGTTCTTCACCGCCAAGGCGGAGCACCCGGACGTGCTGCTGTTCTTCCGCATGGGCGATTTCTACGAGCTGTTCTACGACGACGCGCGCAAGGCGGCGAAGCTGCTCGACATCACCCTGACCCAGCGCGGCAGCTCGGCTGGCCAGCCGATCCCGATGGCCGGGGTGCCGCACCACGCTGCCGAGGGCTATCTGGCGCGGCTGGTGGCGCTGGGCGAGTCGGTCGCGATCTGCGAGCAGATCGGCGACCCCGCGGCGAGCAAGGGCCTGGTCGAACGCAAGGTGGTGCGCATCGTCACCCCCGGCACGGTCACCGACGAGGCGCTGCTGAGCGAGCGTCGCGACACCCTGCTGCTGGCGATATCGCGCAACAAGGTCGGGTTCGGGCTGGCTTGGGCGGACCTCGCCGGTGGTCGGTTCCTGGTCAACGAGGTCGCCAGCGAGGACGCGCTCGAAGCCGAACTCGCGCGGCTGGAGCCGGCCGAAACCCTGTGCGCCGACGAGGACGGCTGGCCGGCGTTCGTGGTCGAGCGCAGCGGCCTGCGCCGACGTGCGCCGTGGCTGTTCGACGCCGACAGCGGCCGGCGCCAGTTGCTGAAATTCTTCGGCCTGCACGACCTGACCGGTTTCGGCCTGGACGAACGGCCGCTGGCGATTTCCGCGGCTTCCGCATTGCTCGGCTACGTCGAGGAAACCCAGAAGCAGCGCCTGCCGCACCTGACCTCGATCGCGATCGAATCGGGCGACGGTGCGATCGCAATGAACGCCGCGACCCGGCGCCACCTCGAACTCGACACCCGCGTCGACGGCGACATCCGCCACACCCTGCTCGGCGTGCTCGACTCCACCGTGACCCCGATGGGCGGGCGCCTGCTGCGGCGCTGGCTGCATCGCCCGCTGCGCGACCGCCCGAGCCTGCGCCGGCGCCACCAGGCGGTCGAAACCCTGCTCGACTCGACCGCCGGCGACGACCTGCGCAAGCAGTTCCGCGCGCTCGGCGACGCCGAACGCATCCTCACCCGCATCGCCCTGCGCAGCGCCCGCCCGCGCGACCTGTCGACCCTGCGCGACGGGCTGGGCCTGTTGCCGGCGCTGCGCGAGTTGCTGCGCCCGTTCGATTCGCCGCGACTGGACGAACTGGCGGACGAACTCGGCGAGCACGACGAACACGCCCATCTGCTGCGTTCGGCGATCGTCGAGCAGCCGCCGCTGCTGGCCCGCGACGGCGGCGTGTTCGCCGAAGGCTACGACGCCGAACTCGACGAGCTGCGCACGCTGTCTTCGACCGCCGACCAGTTCCTGGTCGACCTCGAGGCGCGCGAGCGCGAGGCCAGCGGCATCGCCACGCTGAAGGTCGGCTACAACCGCGTGCACGGCTACTACCTCGAGGTCAGCAAGGCCCATGCCGCCAGGGCGCCGACCCATTACAGCCGCCGCCAGACCCTCACCAACGCCGAGCGTTACATCACCGAGGAGCTCAAGCAGTTCGAGGACAAGGTGCTGTCGGCGCGCGAACGCGCCCTCGCCCGCGAACGGCTCCTGTACGAACAATTGCTCGACGTACTCGGCGAGCGGCTGGAACCGCTGAAACGCTGCGCCGCCGCGCTGGCCGAACTCGACGTGCTGGCCGGGCTGGCCGAGCGCGCCCAGGCGCTCGACTGGTCGCGACCGCAGTTGTCGGACGAGCCCGGCATCGACATCGAGCGCGGCCGCCATCCGGTGGTCGAGGCGGTACGACGCGAGCCGTTCGAGCCCAACGACCTGGTGCTGCACGACAACCGCCGGATGCTGGTGATCACAGGCCCCAACATGGGCGGCAAGAGCACCTACATGCGGCAGAACGCGCTGATCGTGCTGCTCGCCCACATCGGCAGCTTCGTGCCGGCGTCGCGCGCGGTGGTCGGCCCGATCGACCGCATCCTGACCCGCATCGGCGCCGGCGACGACCTCGCCCGCGGGCAGTCGACCTTCATGGTCGAGATGAGCGAGACCAGCTACATCCTGCACCACGCCACCGAGCAGTCACTGGTGCTGATGGACGAGATCGGCCGCGGCACCTCGACCTACGACGGCCTGGCACTGGCCGAGGCGTGCGCCAGGCACCTCGCCCATGCGAACCGCGCGTACACCTTGTTTGCGACCCATTATTTCGAGCTGACCACGCTGGCCGAGCCGGGTTCGGGCATCGCCAACGTCCACCTTGACGCGGTCGAACACGGTGACTCGCTGGTGTTCATGCATGCGGTCAAGGATGGCCCGGCCGACCGCAGCTTCGGCCTGCAGGTCGCGGCGCTCGCCGGGCTGCCACGGTCCGTGGTCAACCAGGCGCGCGGACGGCTGGCCGAACTCGAACAGCACAGTCGCGACGCGCCAAAGCCGTCGATGGCCGCCGCCGCGCTCGACCAGCCGCAGCAGATCGGATTGTTCGCTCCCGCCTCCGCCGCGCTCGAGGCACTCGCCGCACTGGACCCCGACGAGTTGACACCCAAGCAGGCGCTGGAAGCGTTGTATCGGCTGAAATCGTTGGGGTAATGTCCATGCGACCCTCCCTGCTCGCGCTGGCCGTGGCGATCGTCGCCCCCATCCCCGGCATGGCGCAGGCGCCGGACACCGCCACCGCACTCGACCCGGTGGTGGTGACCGCGACCCGCTCGCCCGACGACGCCCTGCTGGTACCCGCCGCGATCGACGTCATCGATGCCGACGAAATCGGCCGCGCGCAGCCGAAAATCGACCTGTCCGAATCGTTGCACCGGGTCCCTGGCGTGGTCGCCCGCGACCGCCAGAACTATGCGCAGGACCTGCAGATCTCGATCCGCGGCTTCGGCGCGCGGGCCACGTTCGGGGTGCGCGGGGTGCGGCTGTACACCGACGGCATCCCGGCGACGATGCCCGATGGGCAGGGCCAGGTCTCGCACTTCCCGCTGGAGTCGGCCGGCCGCATCGAGGTGCTGCGCGGGCCGTTCTCGGCGCTGTACGGCAACGCCTCGGGAGGCGTCATCTCGCTGTTCACCGCCGCCGCGCCGGACGCGCCGCTGCTGCGGGCGGGCGTGGTGGCCGGCGACGACGGTCTGTGGAAATCGTCGCTGTCGTTCCACACGCCGTGGGGCCGGCGCGAACCGGGGGCGCGCGAATCTGGGCAACCCGCCGACGGCGACTTCCTGCTCGACCTGGTCGACATCGAGTCCGACGGCTACCGCGAACACAGCGCCGCGACCCGACGCAGCGGCCAGGCGCTGCTGCGCGGCACGCTGGCCAGCGACGGCCGCTACACCCTGCTGCTCAACAGCCTTGACCTGCAGGCGCAGGACCCGCAGGGCCTGACCGCGGAGCAGTTGCGCGGCGACCGCCGCGCCGCCAGCGACGGCGCCCTGGCGTTCGACATCGACAAGTCCGTCCGCCAGCACCAGCTCGGCGCGCGGATCGAACAGCCGCTGTCGGACGACCATGCACTGTCGGTGACCGCGCACGGCGGCAACCGCCAGACCGCGCAGATCCTGTCGGTGCCGGTGGTAGTGCAACGCGAAAATGCGCTGCACAACGGCGGGGTGATCGACCTGGATCGAGACTACTTCGGCATCGACGGCCGCTGGCGTTGGACGACGCAGTTGTGGGATCGCCCGTTCGCGCTGACCACCGGGGTCGAATACGCGGTCGCCGACGAACACCGCCTGGGCTTCGAGAACTTCATCGGCGAGCGCCTCGGCGTGGTCGGCGCGCTGCGGCGCGACGAGCGCAACCGGGTCACCGGTCGCGACGTCTACGTGCAGGCCGACTGGGAGCCGGCCGAGCGCTGGCACGTCAACGTCGGCGCCCGGCGCAGCCAGGTGCGGTTCCGCTCGCGGGACCGCTTCATCACCGACATCAATCCCGACGACAGCGGCCAGCTGGAATACTCGCGCACCTCACCGGTGGCCGGCGTGCTGTTCCGCGCAACCGACTGGCTCAGCGTGTATGCCAACGCCGGCGGCGGCTTCGAGACCCCGACCTTTTCCGAACTGGCCTACCGCAGCGATGGCCTCGGCGGCCTCAACGACGCCCTGCGACCGGCGCGCAGCCGCAACCACGAACTCGGCCTGCGCGCCCGCCGCGAACGCCTGCAGTACTCCGCCGCGTTGTTCCAAAGCCGCACCGAGGACGAACTGGTGGTGGTCGCCAACGACGGCGGCCGCAGCATCTACGACAACGCGGGCGCCTCGCGCCGACGCGGCCTCGAACTCGCTGCAGCGGGCGCGCTGTCGCCCCACTGGCACCTCGCCGGCAGCTACACCTTCCTCGACGCCCGCTACCTGAGCGACTTCGCCGTCTGCGCGCAGCCGCCCTGCGCCGACAAGGATCGCCTGATCGAGGCCGGCCGCCACATCCCCGGCCTGTCGCGCCATTTCGCCTGGACCGAACTGCGCTGGAGTCCGACCGCGGGCACCGACATTCTGCTCGACGGCCGCTTCGTCGATCGCGTCTACGTCGACGACGGCAACACCGAGGCCGCGCCCGCGTACATGCGTTTCGATCTCGCCGCCGAGCGCCGGTTCGACGCCGGCGGACTGGAATGGCGCGGCTTCGTCCGCATCAATAATCTGTTCGACCGCGACATCATCGGCTCGGTCATCGTCAACTCCGGCGGCGGGCGCTATTACGAGCCCGCACCGGGCCGCAACTGGTTGATCGGGGTCAGCGCCAGCCACTCGTTCGACTAAGGGGGAGCCTGGTCCGGTTTGGCGCTAGGATCGAGGATCCCACATCGGACGGATTCGCCATGGCCAACTCCCTGACCAACGACTTGATGCACCAGTTGCAAGGCCAGCCGCTGCAGCAGATGAGCCAGCAACTTGGGCTGGAACCCGGGGAGGCCGCCAACGCGGTGTCGGCCGCGCTGCCGCTGCTGATGGGCGCGCTCGGCCGCAATGCCAGCCAGCCACAGGGAGCGCAAGCGCTGTTCGGCGCATTGCAGAAGGACCATGCCGGGCTCGATCTGGGGTCGGTGCTGGGCTCGGTGCTGGGCGGTGGCGGCCAGGGTGAGGGCAGCAACATCCTCGGCCACGTATTCGGCGCGCGCGAGCAGGCCGCCGCCCAGGGCCTGGGTGCGGCGACCGGGATGGGCGGCGACCGTGCGAATGCCTTGCTGAAGATGCTCGCGCCGATCGTCATGGCCTACCTGGCCAAGCGCATGCTGGGCGGCGGGGGCGGCAACGCCCAGGCCGCAAGCCCGCAAGCGCTGGGCGAGGTACTCGGACAGGAGCAGCAACAGCTCCGCCAGCAGGGCGGTCTCGGCGGCGGCTTGCTGGGCGCGGTGCTGGATCGCGACGGCGACGGCGATGCCGATGTCTCCGATCTGCTGAAGCTCGGCGGTTCGATCTTTACCGGCGGACGCTGAGGCCTCAGGACGCGTCGATGTCACCCAGCGCCCGGATCAGCCGGCGGGCGCGCTTGTCGGGCTTGGTCTCGGGCGGCTGGTAACCGGCCCGTTCGGCGGCCCGCAGCGCGCGAAGGCGCTCGCGCGCGGCGCGCGAGGCCTCCGATTCCTCATACAGGGTCCGAGCCACGCTGGCCGGACCGCGCTTGTCGGCTAGCGCCGCCACCGCGACCTCGAACAGTTCCTCACCGCGGCCGATGCGCAGGGCGTTGCCGACCCGCAACGTCCGCGACGGCTTGGCGCGCTGGCCGTCGACCTCGACCTTGCCGGTCTCGATCGCCTGCTTGGCGAGTGCGCGCGTCTTGTAGAACCGCGCGGCCCAAAGCCACAGGTCGAGGCGCACAGTTGCAGTGGTGTCGGATTCGGTCATGCGTAAACCGGTTTTACAAACGCAAACGGCCGCCCTTGCGGGGCGGCCGTCGTGGCGCAACGGTGCGGCGAATTACTTCGCGGCGGCCGCGTCGGCCTTGGCCTTGGCGTAGGCGGCCAGGTCTTCCTTGATGCGCGCCTTCTTGCCTTCCAGGCCACGCAGGTAATAGAGCTTGCCGGCGCGGACCTTGCCGCGGCGCTTCACCTCGACCGAGTCGATGATCGCGCTGTGGCTCTGGAACACGCGCTCGACGCCGAAGCCGTGCGAGATCTTGCGCACGGTGAAGGCCGAGTTCAGGCCCGCGTTCTTCATCGCGATGACCACGCCTTCATAGGCCTGGACGCGCTCGCGGTTGCCTTCCTTGACCTTGACGTTGACGACGACGGTGTCGCCCGGGCTGAAGTCGGGCAGCTGGCGCGTGACCTGTTCGGATTCGAAGTTCTGCAGCAGCGTGGAGAGCGAGGGCTTGTTCATGATCTTGGACCTGGTTGGTGGCCTTTTGGCCTGCCTGTTGGATTCGTTGTAGCGCGAGTGCACGTGGACCCGCGTCTGGCATCGGTGGAGCTGGGCGGAACTAAGCCGCGAATTATAGCGGCATTTTCCCTTGTGTGGCCAGTAGTTGGCGGATTATTCCGCCTCGCCACCCTGCCCTGCCCGCCACTCGGCCAGCAGCTTGCGGTCCGCCTTGGACAGTGCCTGCTCGTCCAGCAGCTCCGGGCGCCGCTGCGCGGTACGGGCCAGCGACTGCTGGCGGCGCCAGCGGGCGATCTCGGCGTGGTTGCCCGACATGAGTACCGGCGGAACCGTCCCCAGCTCGTGCTCGACCGGGCGGGTGTAGTGCGGGCAGTCCAGCAGGCCGCCCTCGAAACTGTCCTGGGCGGCCGATTCGGCGTGGTTGAGCGCGCCGTCCTGCAATCGGGTGATGGCATCGACCAGCACCGCCGCGGCCAGCTCGCCACCGGACAGCACGTAGTCGCCGATGGAAATCTCCTCGTCGACCTCGGCGGCGATCAGGCGTTCGTCGACGCCCTCGTAGCGGCCGCACAGCAGCACCAGGCGCTCATGGCCGGCCAGTTCACGCACCTTGGCCTGGGTCAGCGGCGCACCCTGCGGGCTCAGGTAGATGGTCCGGCTCGGCGCCGGGTCAGCCGCGCGGGCGGCCTGCAGGCTGGCGCGCAGCGGATCGACCAGCATCACCATGCCCGGGCCGCCACCGAAAGGACGGTCGTCGACCCGGCGGTAGCTGCCCTCGGCAAAATCGCGCGGGTTCCAGCGGTGCAGTTCCAACAGGCCACGCTCACCCGCCCGCCCGGTCACGCCAAACGCGGCGCACTGGGCAATGAACTCGGGGAACAGGCTGATGACGTCGATGCGCATGGTCGCGACCGGCCCGCTAGAAATCGGGGTCCCAGTCGACCGTGACCACCCCGGCATCGAGGTCGATCGCGGTCACGTACTGCGGCTGGACGAACGGGATCATGCGCTCGCGCTCGTCGTCGCGGGCGACCAGCACGTCGTTGGCACCGGTGGCGAACAGGTGCGAGACGGTGCCCAGCGCGACGCCGTCGACGGTCACCACGCGCAGGCCTTCGAGGTCGGCCCAATAGAACTCGCCGGGCTTGGCTGGCGGCAAGGCGTCGCGCGGGACGTGGATCTCCAGCCCTTGCAGGGCTTCGGCGGCGGTGCGGTCGGCAACATCGGGAAACGTCGCGACCACGTGCTTGCCGGTTTCGCGGCCACGCACGCCGCTGATCTCGCGCTCGCGCCCCTGGGCATCGCGCAAGGTCCATGGCTGGTAACGGAAGATCGCGTCGCGCGGCTCGGTCCAGGACTCGAGCTTGACCTCGCCACGCAAGCCAAGGGCGCCGGCAACCTTGCCGAGAAGGATGCGGCGCCCTGGATCGTTCATGTCGTCATTCGGCCGCGCACGGGGCGCGGCCTGCAGGTCAGGCGGCAGTCGCCGGCGCGTCGGCCGACTTCAGCGCTTCCTTGTACAGCACGGCGACCTTGTCGGTCAGCTGCGCGCCGTGGCCCAGCCAGTGCTGGACGCGCGCGGTGTCAAGCTCGACGCGCTTCTCGGCGCCGGCGGCCACCGGGTTGTAGAAACCGACGCGCTCGATGTTGCGGCCGTCGCGGGCGCTGCGGCTGTCGGTAACGATGATGTGGTAGAAGGGACGCTTCTTGGCGCCGCCGCGGGTCAGTCGAATCTTGACCATGGGTTTGCTTTCCTGTGTTGCCCAGCCGTCGGAATGACGGGGTAAGCCGGTAAGTATAGGGGAATTTTCTGGGATTTTGTAGGAGATCCCTAGAACGGCATGCCGCCGCGGCCGCCCATCATTCCCTTCATCCCGCGCATCATGCCCTTCATGCCGCCGCGGCCCAGCTTCCCCATCATCTTCTCCATCTGCTGGTACTGCTTCATCAGCTTGTTGACATCGGCCGGGGTCATGCCGGAGCCAGCGGCGATGCGCTTGCGGCGCGAACCGTTCAGCAAGGCCGGGTTGCGGCGCTCCTTCAGGGTCATCGAGTTGATGATGGCGACCAGCCGCGGGACCTCCTTGCCGGTCACCTGGGCCTTCACCGAGTCGGGGATCTGCCCCATGCCGGGCAGCTTGTCCATCAGGCCGCTGATGCCGCCCATGCTCTGCATCTGCTCGAGCTGGTCCTTCATGTCGTTGAGGTCGAACTTCTTGCCCTTGGCGACCTTCGCCGCGAGCTTGGCGGCCTTGTCCTGGTCGACCTGCTGCTCGACCTGTTCGACCAACGACAGCACGTCGCCCATGTCGAGGATGCGGCTGGCGACGCGGTCGGGGTGGAACACGTCGAGGCCATCGGGCTTCTCGCTGACGCCGATGAACTTGATCGGCTTGCCGGTCACGTAGCGCACCGACAGCGCCGCGCCGCCGCGGGCGTCGCCGTCGGTCTTGGTCAGGACCACGCCTGTCAGCGGCAACGCCTCGCCGAACGCCTTGGCGGTGACCGCCGCGTCCTGGCCGGTCATCGAGTCGACCACGAACAGGGTCTCGGCCGGATTGACGGCGGCGTGCAGCGTCTTGATCTCCGCCATCATCGCCTCGTCGATCGCGAGGCGGCCGGCGGTATCGACGATCAGCACGTCGGCGAACGACTTGCGCGCGTCGTCGATCGCGGCGCGGACGATGGCCTCCGGCTTCTGGTCGGCCTGCGACGGGAAAAACAGCACGTCGACCTGCTCGGCCAGCGTTTTCAGCTGCTCGATCGCGGCCGGCCGGTAGACGTCGGCCGACACCACCATGACCTTCTTCTTGCGCTTGTCCTTCAGGTGCTTGGCAAGCTTGGCCACGGTGGTGGTCTTGCCCGCGCCCTGCAGGCCCGCCATCAGGATCACCGCCGGCGCCGGCACGTTGAGGTTGAGGTCGCTGGCCTGCGCGCCCATGACCGCGGTCATCTCGTCGCGCACGATCTTGATCAAGGCCTGGCCCGGGGTCAGCGACTTGAGGACTTCCTGGCCGACCGCGCGGACCTTGATCCGCTCGATCATCGCCTGCACCACCGGCAAGGCAACGTCGGCCTCAAGCAGGGCGATGCGGACTTCGCGCAGCGCTTCCCGGATGTTCTCCTCGGACAGGCGGCCGCGGCCGCGCAGGCGCTCGATGGTGCCGGACAGGCGCTGGGTCAGGGATTCGAACATGGGGCGGAGACCTGCGGAGCTGGGAAAATCGGTTGCGAAGTATAGCCCGCGAGGGTTCCGCGGCGTCCGGGCCTAGGGCCTTTGTAGGAGCGGCTTCAGCCGCGATCTGGAATCGTTCGCCCGCGCCGACTTCCGATCGCGGCTGAAGCCGCTCCTACAGGGAAGCGTGCGACACTCAGGCGATGACAATCGTTCTCATCGCGACTGCGCTGTATCTGCTTGCTGCCGGGCTGTTGGTCGTCGACCTGCGGCACGACAGAGCCCGCGGGCACACATGGTTGCTGCCGGCGGGGCTGGCGGTGGCGTTGCACGCCGCCGCCCACCTTCTGGCATGGCGTGGCAGCGGCGGCACCGACATGCATTTCTTCGCGGCGCTGTCGCTGGTCGGACTCGGGATGGCTGCAATGACGACGGCGGTCGGCGCGTCGGGACGCATGCGCGCGCTGGGCGTGGTGGTGTTTCCGCTGGCGGCGCTGGCCCTGGTCGGCTACCAGTCCTACGGCCACGTGCCGCCGGAACCGCTGGGCTGGCGCCTGCAACTGCACGCCTGGACCGCTCTGCTCGCCTACGCGACGCTGGCGATTGCCGCATTGCTGGCGCTGATGCTGTGGCTGCAGGAGCGCGCCCTGCGCCGCCGCGAGTTCCACAGCTGGCGACGCGCACTGCCGCCTCTGGTCGAACTGGAAACCCTGCTGTTCCGGACCATCGGCGTGGGTTTCATATTGCTCACCGCGACCCTGTTGACCGGCGCGCTGTTCGTCGCGGACATGTTTGCCCAGCACCTGGCCCACAAGACCGTGCTCAGCGTGCTGTCGTGGCTGGCGTTCGGCGCCCTGCTGCTGGGCCGCTGGCGCTACGGCTGGCGGGGTGCGACGGCGGTGCGCTGGACCCTGGCTGCCATGGCACTGTTGGTGCTGGCGTTCTTCGGCAGCAAGTTCGTTCTGGAACTGGTACTCGGCCGGGCCGACTGACTACCCGGCCGCTCCTTCCCGGGCCAGCAGCCGCAAGGCCTCGGCCGCGGACACCGGCGGCGCGAACAGATACCCTTGGGCCTCGACGCAGCCCAACTGGGCCAGTTCCTCGGCCTGCGCCGCGGTTTCCACGCCTTCGGCGATCACCTGCAGATCCAGGCTGCGGCCAAGTTCGAGGATCGCGCGGATGATGGCCCGGGCACTGCGTCGATTCTCACCGGCCAGGTCGGCGACGAAGCCGCGGTCGATCTTCAAGGCCGTCACCGGCAGCCGCCCCAGGCTCGCAAGCGACGAATAACCGCTGCCGAAATCGTCGATCGCGATCCGCAGGCCTGGAACCGTCTCGCGCAGCCGCGCGAGGGTTCGCGATGCCTGCTCGATGTCACGCATCAGCGAGCTCTCGGTGATCTCGATCTCGACCCGTTGCGCGTCCTCGCCAACGGCATCCAGCATCGCCAGCAGGCGTGCAATCAACGCCTCGTCGCGCAGGTCGACGGCGTCCAGGTTGACCGACAACCGGCAGTCGGGACCCTGCGTCCGCCACTGCGCCAGATCGGCAAGCGCGTGCGACAGGATGTTCAGGTCGATGGCGCCGATCATCCCGCTGCGTTCCGCCAGCTCGAGGAAGTCACCCGGCGACAGCAAGCCACGGCGCGGATGATGCCAGCGGGCCAGCGCCTCGAAGCCGATCACCCGTCCCGAGGGCAGCGCGACCCGTGGCTGGTACAGCGGGCGGATCTCGTCGCGCTCCAGCGCCAGGCGCAGGTCGTGGCGCATCTGCAGCGTCGCCCGGCTGTCGCGGGTCATCCGCGAGTCGAAGAACGCAAACCGGTTCTTGCCTTCGGCCTTGGCCGCATACATCGCGGTGTCGGCCTGGCGCAGCAATGTTTCCGCATCGGCGCCGTCGTCCGGATACAAGGTCACGCCGACGCTCATGCGCAAGGCAAAACTCGTCCCGCACACCTCGGCGGGCTCCAGCATCGCGTCGAACAAGCGCCCGATCAGTTGCGACAACGACGCCAGTCCCTGCGTTTCCACCACTGCAACGAACTCGTCGCCGCCCAACCGCGCGATGATGTCGCTCGATCGCAGGGCGCCGACGATGCGTGATGCCGCCCGCACCAGGATCTCGTCGCCCGCGGAGTGGCCGTAGCTGTCGTTGACCAGCTTGAAATCGTCCAGGTCGATGACGATCACCGCCAGCCGGGTGCCTTCGCGCCCGCCACGTTCCAGCGCGTGGTGCAGCTGCTCGCCGAGGAACCGGCGATTGCCCAGGCCGGTGAGCGGATCGCGGAACGCCAGTTCGATCAATTGCTCGGCCATTTCCCGGGCGCGGAACGCGTTGGAAAACATCTGCCCGACCAACCGCAATCCCAGCAGGATCTCCGACGGCCAATGGCGTTCGCATCGGACCGAGTCGAAACCGATGAAACCGTCGGGATGCCCGGCGTCGCCAAACGGCACCAGGACCAGCGACTGGATGCCTTCGCGGGCGAACTCGGCGCGCTCGGTGGCCGCTTCATCGGGCAGCGCCGCGACCACCGGGACGTGTACCGCGCGGCCGGCCGAGAGTTGCTGCAACAACCACGGAAAATGGTCGATCGGCACCGCCTGCAGGTGCTCGGACTCGCGGCTGATGCCCTCTTCGACCCATTCGTGGGTGTTGCTTTGCAGGGTGCGTTCGGCGTTATAGCGGAACAGGTAGGCGCGATCGACATCGAACGACCGGCCAATCCGGCCAAGGGCCTGTTCGATCAGCCGGTCGAGGCGCTCGGGAGCGGCGTGGATGAGCTCGGTAGACAGTTCCGCGACCAGTCGCTCGAACGCCAGCCGTTGCTCGAAGCGGTTCTGGTAATCGCCGACGGCGCCGTCTTCCGGAAGCGAGCGGGTGTCCTCCATGAATACACGTTCCTGACAAAGCCGATCGGGCATCGTTGCACCTGCCTGCAGCGAGCAATGCCCCTGCACACTACCACCACGACGGGCCGATCCAGCCTGCCTCCTCGGCGATCTGACACGCTGCCGCCTTGCCCCGTTATCGGCACCCGGCTCCCATGCTTCAGTCCCCGGCGGCTTCCAATGCCTCGGCCAGGCGCTCGACTGCGATCACCTTCATCTCGCCGACACGGCCGCTCTTGGGCGCGTTGCCCTTGGGCACGATCGCGCGCTTGAAACCGTGGGTCGCGGCCTCCTTCAAGCGGTCCTCGCCGTTGGGCACCGGGCGGATCTCGCCGGACAGGCCGACCTCGCCGAACGCGATGGTCTGCTCCGCCATCGGCCGGTCGCGCAGCGACGACAGCACCGCCAGCAGCACCGGCAGGTCAGCCGCGGTCTCCTGCACGCGGATGCCGCCGACGATGTTGACGAACACGTCCTGGTCGCCGACGCCGATCCCGCCGTGCCGGTGCAGCACTGCCAACAGCATCGCCAGCCGGTTCTGCTCCATGCCGACCGCGACCCGCCGCGGGTTCGACAACGGCGAGGAGTCGACCAGCGCCTGCACCTCGACCAGCAACGGGCGGGTGCCTTCGCGCGTCACCATCACGCAGCTGCCGGGTTGCGGGCTGGCACTGCCGGACAGGAAGATCGCCGACGGGTTCGGGACCTCGCGCAGGCCCTTGTCGCCCATCGCGAACACGCCCAGCTCGTTGACCGCGCCGAAGCGGTTCTTGAACGCGCGCAACACCCGGAACCGGCTGCCGCTCTCGCCCTCGAAATACAGCACCGCGTCGACCATGTGCTCGAGCACGCGCGGGCCGGCGATGCCGCCCTCCTTGGTCACGTGGCCGACCAGGAACACCGCGGTGCCGGTCTCCTTGGCGTAGCGCACCAGCCTCGCCGCTGACTCGCGGACCTGGCTGACCGAGCCCGGCGCGGCGGTCAGGCTTTCGGTCCACAGCGTCTGCACTGAGTCGGCGACGATCAGGCCGGGGCTGGTCGCAACCGCCTGCTCGAGGATCTTTTCGACCCCGGTCTCGGCCAGCGCGTTGACGCCGTCCAGCGGCAAGCCCAGGCGCGCGCCGCGGCCGGCGACCTGCGCCAGCGATTCCTCGCCGGTGACGTACAGCGCCGGCAGGGACGCGGCCATCTTCGCCACCGCCTGCAGCAGCAGGGTCGACTTGCCGATACCAGGGTCGCCGCCGACCAACACCACCGCGCCCTGCACCAGGCCGCCGCCCAGCACCCGATCGAGCTCGCCGATACCGGTCGAAACCCGCGCATGCTCGGTGTGGACGACGTCCTTGAGCGCCGTGACCTTGGGCGCGTCGACCTTGCCGGCCCATCCGCTGCGCCGCGATGCGCCGGCACCGCCGGCCTTCATCGCCGCCGCCGACTCGATCACGAACTCGCTCAGCGAATTCCACGCCGCGCACTCGTCGCACTGGCCCTGCCACTTGTTGTGGTCGGCACCGCACTCGGAGCAGACGTAGGCGACCTTGGCTTTGGCGGCGGGCTTGGCTGGTTTGCTGGAGAACGAGGACATGGGTGGCATCGGAGCGGACCAGCCGCAACTGTAGCGGCAGGCGGTCGCATGGCGGGAGATTCGGGAGGCGTCGGGCCTTCTGTAGGAGCGGCTTCAGCCGCGATGTGGAACCGTTCGCCCGCGCCGACTCCACATCGCGGCTGAAGCCGCTCCTACAAAAGCCCGCATATCAGGCCAGGTCGATGCGCTGGGTCCCGGCAATCTGGTCGCGCCACTGTGGCGACAGGCCGGCTTCGTCGGCAAACTCAGACCACCGCTTCATCGCCGCCACCACCTCGTCCAGTATCGCCTCGGCACGACCGCGCTTGAGCGACGCCACCCGCCCGCAGGCGCGGAAATCCTCGCGGTCGAAACCGTCGCGCTTGCCATTCATCGTCATCTGGTGGCGCGCGGTCCACAGCCCGGCCGGGTTGAAGCTCCAGGTCATGTCGAACGCCGGCGACAGCGACCAGCGCCCGGCGCGGTCCATCAGGAACGCGATGTTCTTGACGTGGTCGTCCTGGTTGCGGCCGACGATGTTGAACGCCATCCGCCGGAACTGCTGCTCCACCGCCGCCATCGGCAGGCCCAGCTGGCGGATCACCATCAACGCCTGTTCGTAGCTGTAGGCGCCGGCGGCGTTGAAGTCGTAATGGGCGAGGCCGCACAGCGACTGCATGTGCAACTTGCCGCCGCGCCCGTCGCGGTCGAATCGGCGGGTCATGAAGTGGCGCCGGCCGTTCTCCTCCAGCAGCCGGCAATCGCTCATCTCGACCCCGGCCGCGCGCGCCATCAGGTGGTAGGCGTACTCGATGACGCCGTAACCGCGCGGGTCTTCCAGCTCCTTGTCGCGGTTGCCGGACACCCCGTCGAGCTTCAGCAGCCAGTGCTCGAAGCCCTCGCCGACCCCGGCCTGGCCCGAGCGCACCTCCTGGGTTTGCGGATTCCAGGCGATCAATGCCTTGGCCCGCGCACCCGCGGCCGAGGTGCCGACCCGCAGGATCTGGCGAAGCGCGTGCGCGCGCCCCTCATCGGCGAACGAGGCCTGCAGGTCGCCGCGATGGCTGAGCACCTCCGACGCCAGCGCGACCAGCGCATCGACCTCGATCCGGTTGTCGGCGCGCCCGTCCGGGCCGCTCGCCGGGGCGAACTCCAGCGCACCCATGCCGCGCGCGCCGATGTAACACAGCCGTTCGACCGCGTTGAACGAGTCCGGCGTGCGCCCCTGCCCGGCCAGCCACGCATCGATCAACGTGTTGCCGAACTTGTCCGGCAGCGAGTCGGCAAGCAGGCCCGGCAAGCCGTGGAAGGTAGCCCGTGGCAGCGCCGGGAACGAGTACACCGTCGCCGCCAGCGGCATCACCAGCGGCGCCACCTCGATGCCACTGCCGACGAACTCGCGCGCGTACTGGAACTCGGCGACGTCGCGGCCATCGGCAAGGGTCACCGCGCCGATCGTCCGCCCCCACAGCCGCACCTCGGCCAGCGTGGTCACGGCTCATCGCCCCAGCGCCACGGCCGCGCGGTCGCTTCGCCGACACTGGTGCGCGGGGCCCGTTGCCGGGTCTTGCCCTCTCGGCGCAATACGTCCATCGGCCCGGGACCGGTCGACGGTAGTAACGCCTCCAGCGCATCGAGCAGCTGCAGCACCCGCAATACGCGCACGAGGTTGGGCGACTGCACCGGCTCGCCGGCTTCAAGCCGCTCCAGCGTGCGTTTGGACACGCCGGACTGCTCGGCGGCGTCGGCCTGGGTCAGGCCCATGGCGATCCGGCGTGCCGCCAAGCGTGCGCCGAGGGATTGCAGTATTGCGGTATCGGTGAGGCCGGGAGTGATTTTCATGTCGTCGCTAATGTCGAATAAGCGAGGAATATCGCGATAATTCGTAATTAATGACGAGTTCTACGCCACTTGCTTCGCCAAGTCAACTCGCAACAAATGACGAGTTGCGAAGATCCCTGTAGGAGCGGCTTTAGCCGCGATCTGGAATCGGCGCGGGCGAACGGTTTCTGATCGCGGCTAAAGCCGCTCCTACAAACGCCCGTCGACTATCGCGTCGGGTAGCGCCGCCTTGACGTCATACACCACGCAATCAGGCTTGCCGAACGCGAGGATCGCGTCCGCACCCATCCCCCGGAACCGCGCGTGCGGCACCGCCAGCACGATCGCGTCGTACCTGCCCTGCCCCGGCGCCTCCACCAGCGACAGCCCGAACGCCGCCCGTGCCTCATCCGCATCGGCCCACGGGTCATGCACATCGACCTGCGCATGCGCCGCCTGCAGCTCGCGGACGATGTCGATCACCCGGGTGTTGCGCAGGTCCGGGCAGTCCTCCTTGAACGTCAGCCCCAGCACCAGCACCCGCGAGTCGACCACGTTGATCCGCTTGCCGGCCATCAATCGCAGCACCTGGTGGGCGACGTGCAACCCCATCCGGCTGTTGATCCGCCGCGCCGCCAAAATCAGCTCGGGGTGGTAGCCGAGCACCGTCGCCTTGTGGGTCAGGTAGTACGGATCGACACCGATGCAGTGGCCGCCGACCAGCCCCGGGGTGAACGGCAGGAAGTTCCACTTGGTCCCCGCCGCCGCCAGCACGTCGTGGGTGTCGATGCCCATCGCGTTGAAGATCATCGCCAGTTCGTTGATCAACGCGATGTTGACGTCGCGCTGGGTGTTCTCGATGACCTTGGCGGCCTCGGCCACCTTGATGCTCGGCGCCAGGTGGGTGCCGGCGGTGATGATGCGGTTGTACAGCGCGTCGACGAGC
The DNA here is from genome assembly GCF_036663935.1 of Novilysobacter erysipheiresistens. Classification (NCBI taxonomy): domain Bacteria; kingdom Pseudomonadati; phylum Pseudomonadota; class Gammaproteobacteria; order Lysobacterales; family Lysobacteraceae; genus Novilysobacter; species Novilysobacter erysipheiresistens. The sequence continues at coordinate 361,066 of NZ_JAXGFP010000001.1, read as the reverse complement.
GCCGCCGCCTCCGGGGTCGAGCCCGAGGTGACCTTGGTGATCGTCGCCAGCCGCCGCTCGCGGTCGCCGGGATTGATCCGTTCCGGGCTGTAGCCGCAGAAGAAGTCGCGGTTGAACGCCAGCCCGGACTCGCGCTCCAGGATCGGCACGCAGACCTCCTCGGTGGTGCCGGGATACACGGTCGATTCGTAGATCACGATGTCGCCGCGCTTGAGCCGCGCGCCGATCATCGCGCTGGCCTGCTCCAGCGGCCGCAGATCGGGCCGGGTCGCCTCGTCGACCGGGGTCGGCACGGTGACGATGAAGACGTTGCAGCCGTCCAGCGCCTGCGGATCGTCGCCCAGAACCAGTCTCGATGCTTCGGCCAGCTCGACCGCCGACGCTTCGCCGGTCTGGTCGTCACCCCGACGCAGCGCATCGATCCGGCCCGCATCGATGTCGAAGCCGACGGTGTCGAACTCCCGGCCAAACGCTAGCGCAAGCGGCAGCCCGACGTAGCCAAGACCGATGACGCCCACCCGGGCGGAGTTGATCGACAGCATGAGCAGGCGCTACCCGGTGAAGTTGCGGGCACTCTAGCCTGAACGCGCCGGCCGCACGAACATCCGCGCCAGCAGCACGCCGACCGCGGCGCCGACCAGGTTGATGGCCACGTCACCCAGCCGCGGCTCGCGCCGGGAGGTCAACACTTGGGTCAACTCGGCCGCGACCGCCAGCACCATCAGCACCGCGACCCCGCGCCAGCCGCGCAGGTCGGGTCGCAGGGTCCAGAGCAACGCCGCCAGCGCCGCGAACGCGACGAAGTGGACGATGTCGGGCAAGGTCAGCGACATCGTCTGCGCCGCCGCCTGCAACGACTCCACTCGCTCACGCCCGGCAATGCGCCGCAGCACCCAGGTCGGCAGGAACAGCAGCGCCGAGATCGCCAACGCCGACCCCACCAGCACTGCTCGCGCGACGGGGCTGCTATGTCGACCGACCCACAGACTGACCACGATTACCAGTATCAGCAGCACCAAGGCGGCGAGGCTTGCGTACATGCGCTTCCGGGAACTTTGACGGCCGCCCAGTGTAGCTGCCGTCCGCGACCGCCACGACTCATCCGGCCAAACGCTGCCACAACCAGTAAGCCGCCATTACGGCGATCCCCAGCGACACCGCCGGCATCACGACCGCCGCATACCAGCGTCGGTGACGCAACACGAACAGCAGTGGCAACAGCGCGCAGACCACCGCGACCTGGCCGATCTCCACGCCGAGGTTGAAGCCCAGCAGCGACCACAACCGGGCGCCGTCGGGCAGCCCGAGTTCGCTGAGCGCGCCGGCGAAGCCGAAGCCGTGGATCAGCCCGAACACGAATCCGACCAGCCACAAGCGCCGCACCACCACCGGCCACACGTTGTTGAGCGCGGCGAGCAGCACGCTGGCGGCAATCGCGGCCTCGACCCAGCGCGAGGCCGGCGTCACCCAGCCCAGCGCAGCCAGGCTCAGGGTGATCGAGTGGGCGACGGTGAATGCCGTGGCGATCCCGAGGATATGCAGGAAGCCGCTCCGGAACCCCGGCGCCGGTTGCCAGCGGCCCTGGATCCGCAGCAAGGCGGCCGGCAGCAGCAGCGAAACCAGGAACGCAAGGTGGTCGTAGCCGATCAGGATGTGGTGGATGCCCTCGCGCAGGAAGGTGACAAATGGGCTGTCGAGCCACGACCCGCCGGCTGAGGCGCGTGGTCCGAGCGCAGCCCCGACCCGGGTGTGGCCCGCCCGCGCGATCGCGGTGGAAACCTCGCCGCCATGGCGGATCGTGACCAGCGCCCGATGCTGCGGGTCGCGGTTCATCAATACGGTGTAGAGCACCTGCAAACGTTCGGCCGACGGGCAGTCCGCGGCCAGTTGCACGGTCGCGTAGGCACCGTCGTCGTACTGGCGCGTCGCCAGTCCCGCCGGGTTCAACCCGCATTCGCCGCTCGGGGCCGAAAGCTCGAGCCCGGCCACCACCAGCGCTTCGATGTCGTCTCGTGCGGCGGTCAACTCGCCCCAGGTCACCTGCTCGTCGCGGTTGCGATCCAGTGGCACGCTGAGCGCGAGGTCGCGCAGCGACAGGTCCAGTTCGACCTGCAGCGGTGCATCGCTGTCAGCCGGCACCACGATGTCCAGGTGGCCGACCGACACCGTGTGCGCCGAGGCCGACAGGGCCACGGCCATCAGCAGCACGACCCAGCACGCGCGCGCCGTCATGCCTCGTCCTCGCCTGCGCCGGTTGCCGGCAGCTCCAGCGACTGCGATACGGCCCAGGCCCGCAGTTGCGCCAATGCCTCCGGCCGCCCGGCCGCGGCCGCCGCACGGCGCAACAGGTCGACGTCCTCCCGGTCGCGCTGACTATCGAAGTTCCGTTGCGCCAACGGCAGCGCTGCGGCGGAATCGTCGCGCAGGGTCAGCAGGAATTCGGCCTCGTCGCGCAGGTCGGGTTCGGCACCGATCGCGTGCGCCCGTCGATACAACCGCGCCAACGCTTCGATCAATGCCGGCGCCTGCGACAGCCCGGCGGCTTGCGCAGCGAGCGCACGCTCCAGTTGCAGGTGCTCGCTGACAGGGTTCTCCGGCAACAACGCGAAGGCTTCGTCCGCACGGCCGTCGCCGCGCAGGTGGCGGGAGTACGCCGCCAGCGTGCGCACGTCGTCGGGCGCCAATTCCAGCGCGCGACGAAACCACTCATCGGCATCGGCGTCCCCCGCATGCGAGGCTGCTTCCGCGCGCATCACCAGCGCGAAGCGGAGCGCATCGGGATCCCCGGCCGCCGCCAGTGCCAGCCAGCGATCGAGCAGTCGCGCCGCGGCCGCGGCCTCGCCACACCGCTGCGACAGCGCCGCCACGCACAGCAGCCCGCGCCCGCTGTCGACCCCGAACGCGAGCGCCGAGCAGTCCGCGCGGGCCTCGTCGAGCCGCCCCTGCACCAGCGACATCTGCGCGCGCGCCAGCAGTGCGTCGCCGTCGCGCGGGGCAATGGCGACCAACCGGTCGAGCCACTCGCGCGCCTTCTCGAAATCATGCCGGTACTGCGCCACGTAAGCTCGCGCACGCAACGCTGCCGGGGCGTTGCCGCCTTGTGGAAACCGCGCAAGCTCGCCTTCCGCACGCGCTACCAGCCGCGCATCGCCGGTGCGGGCGGCCGTCCTCAACAACGCCTCTATCCGCTCGAGCGATGCGGGCGCATCGCCGGCGCGAGGCATCAATTCCGCATAGCCCTCGGGCAATCGTTCCAGCACGGTCGCCGGATCGTCGGGCACCACCAGCGGCGGCCGCTGCGCGGCGGCGTCCAGAGATAGTGTGGCCAACACCAGTGCAAGCAGAACACGCAGCATCGCTACTCCTCCATGCGGCAGCCCGGCGACATCGATGCGCCGCCGGGCTGGTCAAGCACAACGCCGTTCAGTAGTTTTCGCTGGGCGAACCCGGAATCGGCGTGTTGAGGTACGGGAACGTGTCGAGGAAGTCGGTCGCCGAAACGATCGCGCCATCGGTGTAGGGCAATTGCCCCGACGGGGCGACGTCTTCGGGCAACAAGACGCCCATTGCGACGCGCAGTTCAATGTCGACGACATCGTCGCCGGGTCGCCGGCCGTTCGGGAATCCGGCCGTGTCACCGCCCAGGACGCCCAGGTTGCTCTGCTCCGCCGGTGCCACGGGCGCGATCGAGGTGTTGAGCCGCATCATCTCCGCCGGCTGGACGTTGGCCGGCTGGTTGAGCCCTTCGATGCCGGTCAGGAACGCGGCCACCAGGTCGGTGCGCGGGAACAGGTTCGGCGCGGTGACGCTCGGGTACAGCGCCTGGATCAGCTCGGGCAACGACGGGTTGGTGACGTACTTGGCGAACTTTCCGTCCCACTTGGGCTGAGAGCCATTGAACCGGTCCTTGTCCGGCAGGCCGATAATGACCTCGTTGACCAGCGGCGCGGACAACCGGGAGACCTGCTCCAGATGCCCGTGCCTGTTCGGCAGGTGAGCGGTGGTCCATGCGCCGATGATCGGGCTGCCGTCGGTCAGGCAGGCGATCGGCACTTCCATCGCAATGGTGGTCACGTTCTTGTCGGCGAGGGCGTTCTCCTCGCCGTCGCGCGGCCCCACCGGGTTGGTGTTGATCAGGTCGAACACCTCGCCGACGTTGACGCTGAAGCCTTCCTTGCGCTGGCCGACGAACACCCGCGACTCACCCGCACAGCCATGGAGTCCGGCGGTGGCGATGTGGTCATTGGCGTACTCGGCGTAGTCCGGAATGGATTTGTTGCCGATGTTGTCGAACGGTTTGTGGAAGAAGATTCCGCCGGTGCTCATGTTCCTGGCCACGCGGGCGCGGTCGCCACGTTCCTTGCTGACCAGCAGATAGCGCTCGTTGACGTTGAGGTTCGCCTCGCTGTCGGCGCCAAACTGCCCGATGTTGCTCAGCGGGATCGGGATGTCCTTGCCGCCGGCGGGGATGGTGAAGTTTCGCGGTTCGTTGAAGAACCTGAAGTAGAAAGACTTGTCCGGCTTCGCGTCGCCATCGTTGTCGATGTGGATGGCGTACAGCGCCTCCTCGTCCATCAGGAAGTAGTTGGGGCCGCCGAAGGGATCCTGGAACGGCTGGAAATTGGCGAGCAGGGTCACGTAACCGGAGCGGCCTTCTTCGTAGCTGCGGAACATGTAGAAGTCGGTGTTGTCCACCTTGGGGGACTTGGTGATCAACGGGGCTTCGCGATGACTCGAACCGATCGCGGCGCCGCCCACCATCAAGCCCGCGAGGGCTATGGCGATAGCTGTGCGTTTCATGGTCTTTTGAATCCTGCGTAGGTGCGGACGCGGGGGCGGCCGCCTCTGGCGAACAGGCGGCGTGCAATCACTTGCCGTTGCCGGGTGTTCATGGTGGGTACGCAGGAGTCCCGGATGCGGATGCAACCGTTTGTCGGAACTCAGATGAATCGGCGACAGAAAAACAAAGCCCCGCGTTGGCGGGGCTGAGTGTCGAACTGGTGCCGGAAATAGGAATCGAACCTACGACCTACGCATTACGAATGCGCCGCTCTACCAACTGAGCTATTCCGGCGAAAGGAGCGGAATTGTAGGGTTGGCGGGTCGGCAGGGTCAATCGACGATCAGTCGACCAGTTGCACCCGCAGCTCCTTGGGCAGGGCGAACACCATGTTTTCGGGCTTGCCGTCGAGACTGGTGACGGCGCCGGCGCCGAGGTCCTGCAAACGCGCAATGACGCCCTGCACCAGCACTTCCGGGGCGGAGGCGCCGGCGGTGATGCCGATCCGCTTGCGATCGACGATCCACGCGGGGTCGATCTCGTCGGCGCCGTCGATCAGGTGGGCCGGCACGCCCTGGCGCTCGGCCAGTTCGCGCAGGCGGTTGGAGTTGGAGCTGTTGACCGAACCGACGACGAGGACCAGGTCGCAACTGGCGCTGAGCTCGCGCACCGCATCCTGGCGATTCTGGGTGGCGTAGCAGATGTCGTCGTTCTTCGGCCCCTGGATCGCCGGGAACTTGGCCTTGAGGGCGTCGATCACCGCGCGGGTGTCGTCTACCGACAGCGTGGTCTGGGTGGTGAACGACACGTGCTCGGGCTGCTCGACGCTCAGCGCGGCGACGTCCTCGAGATCCTCGACCAGGTAGATATGGCCCCGACCGGACTCGCGCTGCCACTGGCCCATCGTGCCCTCGACCTCGGGGTGGCCTTCATGGCCGATCAGGATCATGTCGCGGCCGGCGCGGCATTGGCGCGCGACTTCGAGGTGGACCTTGGTCACCAGCGGACAGGTGGCGTCGAAGACTTTCAGGTCGCGGCGCGCGGCCTCGGCGCGTACGGCCTGGGAGACGCCATGGGCGCTGAAGATCACGGTGTTGCCGTCGGGCACCTCATGCAGCTCCTCGACGAAGATCGCGCCGCGCTGCTTGAGGTCGTCGACCACGAACTTGTTGTGCACGACTTCGTGGCGCACGTAGATCGGCGCCCCGAGGGTCTCCAGCGCGCGGTTGACGATCTCGATCGCGCGGTCGACGCCGGCGCAGAAGCCGCGGGGGTTGGCAAGGATGACGTCCATGCGGCGAATTTTACTCCGCTGCGCGGCCGGGCTTGGCCTGGCCGCTGAACAGGCCGTACAGCGCGATCCCGACCGCGCCGCCGACGATCGCGGCATCGGCGATGTTGAACGCCGGCCAGTACCAGTCCTGCCAGTGCCACTGGATGAAATCGACGACATGGCCGTGGATGAGCCGGTCGATGACGTTGCCGATGGCACCGCCGATGACTAGCGCGTACGGCAACGCGGTCTTCCAGTCGTGGCGCGGGGTCCGGCTCAACCAATAGCCGAGCAGGCCGCAGATGCCGACCGCGAGGATCACGAAGAAGTACTTCTGCCAGCCGCCGGCGTCGCTGAGGAAACTGAAGGCGGCGCCGGTGTTGTAGGTGCGATACCAGTTCCAGATGCCTTCGATCACCGGGATCGCGGTGTACTCGGGCAGCGCGGTGAGGACCCAGTATTTGGTTAGCTGGTCGAGCACGATCACGAGGGCCGAGAGGGCCAGCCAGGACAACGCGTTGGGCCGCTTTGGATTGGACAAGGGACCCGCCATCAGAACCACCTCCGGTCTTCGCCATCACCGTCGATGTTGTCGACGCAACGACCGCACAGGGTCGGGTGCGCCTGGACGCTGCCGACGTCGGCGCGGTAGTGCCAGCAGCGGCCACACTTGTCCTTGTCGCTGCGGCTGGCCTCGACCACGACCTCCTTGGCGCCGTCGTCGGCAACCACGCTGACGTCGCCGCTGATGAACAGGAAGCGCAGTTCCTCGGCCAGCGGCGCCAGCCAGTTCTGGTCGGCGACGCCGCAGCGCAGGGCGATCTCGGCCTCCAGCGCGGCGCCGATGGTGCCGGCGGCGCGCATCGGCTCGAGCACCTTGCTGACCTGTTCGCGCAGCGCCAGCAGGCGCTTGAAGTCCTCGGCCGACAGCGGCGCCTCGTCGGTGAGCGGCGAGAGTCCGTCGTACCAGGTGGTGAACAGCACGTTTGCCTCGCGCGGACCCTGCTCGGTGACCGGCGGCAGGTAGCCCCACATCTCGTCGGCGGTGAAGCTCAGGATCGGCGCGATCCAGCGCACGAACGCCTCGGCGATCCGGTACATCGCGCTTTGCGCCGAGCGGCGGCCGCGCGAGTCCTCCGCCATCGTGTAGAGGCGGTCCTTGGTGACGTCGAGGTACAGCGAACCGAGGTCGACACTGCAGAAATTGGCCAGCAACTGCACGATCTCGGCGAAGTCGTAGCGCTCGCAGGCGGCGATGATCTTCTGCTGCAGGCCGTGGGCGCGATGCACGATCCAGGCATCCAGCGCGACCATCTCGGCGGTCGGCACCAGGTGCACGGTCGGGTCGAAACCGTGCAGGTTGCTCAACAGGAAACGCGCGGTGTTGCGGATGCGGCGGTAATTGTCGGCGCTGCGCTTGAGGATCTCGTCGGAGACGGTCATCTCGTTGCGGTAGTCGGCCGAGGCAATCCACAGCCGCAGCACGTCGGCGCCCATCGCGTCGACGACCTTCTGCGGCGCGACCACGTTGCCGAGCGACTTGGACATCTTGCGGCCGTCGGCATCGACGGTGAACCCGTGGGTCAGGACCTGCCGGTACGGCGCGACGCCATCCATCGCGACGCCCGTCAGCAGGGACGACTGGAACCAGCCGCGGTGCTGGTCGGAGCCTTCCAGGTACAGGTCGGCGGGCTTGCGCAAACCATCTTCGGGACGCTGGGCGAGCACGCACTCGTGGGTGACGCCGGAGTCGAACCAGACGTCGAGGATGTCGGTGACCTTGTCGTAGTCGCCGGCCTCGTCACCGAGCAGGGTCGCCGGGTCAAGCGCGTGCCAGGCATCAATGCCGTCGACCTCGACCAGCCTGGCGACCTCGCCCATCAATTCCACCGAACGCGGGTGCGGCTCATGCGTGAGCTTGTGCACGAACAACGCGATCGGCACGCCCCAGGTGCGCTGGCGGCTGATGCACCAGTCCGGCCGGCCTTCGACCATGCCGGCGATGCGCGCCTCGCCCCAGTCCGGGAACCAGGCGACCTTGCCGATCGCCTCGACCGCATCGCTGCGCAGGTTGGCCTGCTCCATCGAGATGAACCACTGCGGCGTGGCGCGGAACGCCACCGGGGTCTTGTGGCGCCAGCAGTGCGGGTAGCTGTGCTCGAGTTTGGCGAACGCCAGCAGCGTGCCGTTGCCGCGCAGCACATCGACGATCGCGTCGTTGGCCTTCCAGATGTGCAGGCCCTCCAGCGCGACGCCATCGGCCGGCGGCGTGCCCGGCAGGTAGACGCCGCGGGCATCGACCGGGTTCAGCACGGCCGCGTCGAGCGCGTCGAGCAGCCCGTACTTGCGCGCGACCGCGAAGTCTTCCTGGCCGTGGCCGGGCGCGGTGTGGACATTGCCGGTACCGTCCTCGTCGGAGACGTGCTCGCCGAGCAGGATCGGGATCTCGCGCTCGGCGTAGAACGGATGACGGACGACCAGGTTCTCCAGCTCGACGCCCTTGGCGTGGCCGTGGATCACGACGTCGTCGATGCCGTAGCGTTTCAGCGAGCTCGCCGCCAGCGCCTCGGCCAGCACCAGCCAGCGACGGCCGCCGTCGGCACGCGCCGGACCTTCAACCAATGCGTAGTCCAGGTCCGGCCCGACGCTGATCGCGAGGCTGGCCGGCAGCGTCCACGGGGTCGTGGTCCAGATCGGCACCGCGATCTCGACGCCCTCCTCCGCCGCCACCCCGAATGCGCTCGCCAGCGCCTTGGCCGACTTCGCCGGGTAGCCGACATCGACCGCCGGCGAGACCTTGTCGGCGTACTCGATCTCCGCCTCGGCCAGCGCCGAGCCGCAATCGAAGCACCAGTGCACCGGCTTGGCGCCGCGCAGCAAATGACCGCGGTCGATGATCTTCGCCAGCGAGCGCAGCATGTCGGCCTCGAAGCGCGAATCCATCGAGCGGTACGGGTTGTCCCAGTCGCCCAGCACGCCGAGGCGCTTGAAATCGACGCGCTGCAGCTCGATCTGCTCGGCGGCGTATTCGCGGCACTTCTGGCGGAATTCGGCGGCGTCGAGCTTGACGCCGACCTTGCCGTACTTCTTCTCGATCGCGATCTCGATCGGCAGGCCGTGGCAATCCCAGCCCGGCACGTACGGCGCGTCGAAGCCCGACAGCAGCTTGGACTTCACCACCAGGTCCTTGAGCACCTTGTTGACCGCGTGGCCGATGTGGATCACGCCGTTGGCGTACGGCGGGCCGTCGTGCAGCACGAAGCTGCGCTCGCGGCCCTTGACCTTGTCGCGGATCTGCCCGTACAGGTCCTGCGCCTCCCAGCGCGCGAGCGTCACCGGCTCGCGCTTGGGCAGGTCGCCGCGCATCGGGAACTCCGTCGCCGGCAGGTTCAGGGTGGACTTGTAGGGATTGGCGTCGTTGTTCTTGGCGCTCACGCAGTTGCTCGCGATTGGTGTTGCATCAGGATGGCGCGGGCCTGCTCGGCGTCGCGGTTCATCTGCGCGACCAGGGTCGGCAGGTCGTCGAATTTCTGTTCGTCGCGCAGCTTGGCGTCGAACTCGATCGCGATCCGGCGACCGTACAGGTCGCGGTCGAAATCGAACAGGTGGGTTTCCAGCAGCGGCTCGATGCCGTCCACGGTCGGCCGGGTGCCGAGGCTGGACACCGCCGGCAAGGCCGCATCGTCGACACCATGCACGCGAGTCGCGTAGATGCCCGACAGCGCCGGGGTCTTGCCGTGGAAACGCAGATTGGCCGTCGGATAGCCGAGCGTGCGACCGAGCCGGGCACCGCGCACGACCCGGCCGCCGATCGCATACGACCGGCCGAGCAGGCGCTGGGCGGTGGCGAAGTCGCCGGCCTGCAGGGCGTTGCGAATGCGGGTGCTGGAGACGCGTTCGCCGTCCAGTTCGACCGGCTCGATCTGGCCGGCTTCGAAACCCCGCCCTGTTTCAGCCAGTTCGCGCCCCATCTGCTGCAGCAACGCCAGATCGCCGGCCCGTCCCTTGCCGAAACGAAAATCCGGGCCGACCCAGACCTCGCACACCGACAGATGGCGGACCAGCACCTCGCAGACGAAATCCCCGGCGCTCATCGCCGCGAGTCGACGGTTGAAGCGCAGCAGGCCGACCTGGTCGGCGCCGAGCTCCAGCAGCCCCTCGGCCTTGGCGCGCACCGACAGCAGGCGCGGCGGCGGATTGTTGCCAGCGAAGAACTCGCGCGGCAGTGGCTCGAAACTCAGCGCCACCGCCGGCACATCGAGCACGCGCGCGCGCTCGACCGCGTGGCGCACCAGCGCCCGATGCCCCAGATGGAGGCCGTCGAAGGCGCCGATGCAGACCACACTGCCGTGCGGGCATCGCGGCCCGCCTTCGACGTCTCTAAACAGCCTGCTCATTGCGCCGAAGTATAGCCGGGGTGGGGAGTTGGCTGGCCGGGACCGATCCCGGGACTTGATTGCCGGCGTCTTGTAGGAGCGGCTTTAGCTGCGATCGGGAACCGGCGCGGGCGACCAATTCCAGATCGCGGCTAAAGCCGCTCCTACAGGGCTTCGATGTAGGAGCGACGTGAGTCGCGACCCGCCGACCTCTGGAGACGAGGTACAGGTCGCGACTCACGTCGCTCCTACAAGGGACGGGCTGCTTTAGTGGCGCAAGTGGCGCGGGCGCAGGCCTGCCGCCAGCAACACCAGGCCGTAAGCCCCGGCGCCCGCGCCAATCACTGCCAGCAGCCAGCCCCAGCGCGCCCAACCCGCCATCGCGGTCCAGTCGCCGATCCACTCGCGCAGGCCCAGCACCACCGCCGCCATCGCCGTCAGGCCGAGCACGATGCGCAACAACCAACGCCCCCACCCCGGCTGCGCCTGGTAGACCCCGTCGCGACGCACGTAGCGCCACAGCAGCGCGGCATTGACCACGCCGGCCAGAGCGGTCGCCGCGGCGATACCCGCGTGGGCGAACGGCACGTCCATGCGGTACAGCGGGGTCACGATCGCCACCGTCAGCACGACGTTGACCACCACGGTGATCACCGCCGCGCGCATCGGCGTGCGGGTGTCCTGCCGGGCGTAGAACGCCGGCAGCAGCACTTTGCTGAGCATGAACGCCGGGATGCCGACACTCATCGCGGTCAGTGCGTAGCCGACCATCCGGGTGTCGAATTCGGTGAACTCGCCGTAGCGAAACAGCGACGCAGTCAGCGGCTCGGCCAGCAGCGCCAATCCCAGAGCGGCCGGCATGCCGACCAACAGCACCATCCGCAAGCCCCAATCCAGCGACCTCGAGTAACCGGCGGCGTCGGCATCGGCGTGCAGGCGCGACAGCTGCGGCAGGATCACGGTGCCGATCGCGACCCCGAACAGGCCCAGCGGCAGCTCGGTGAGGCGGTCGGAGTAGTACAACCACGACTGCGCCGCCGGCACCAGCAAGGACGCGAACACGGTGCCGACCAGCAGGTTCACCTGCGATACCGACGAGGAGAAGATCGTCGGCAGCATCAACTTCATGACCCGGCGCACGCCCTCGTGGCGGAAATTGAACCTGAACTTCGGTCGCAACCCGAGCCGCCCCATCGCCGGCCACAACACCAGCATTTGCAGGATGCCGGCAATCAGCACGCCCCAGGCCAGCGCCTTCTCCTCGACCCCGAGGAACCGCGGCAGCAGCAGCATCGCGCCGATCAGGGTCAGGTTGTGCAGCACCGGGGTCAGCGCCGGCAGGCCGAACTGGCGGAAGCTGTTGAGCACCGCCCCGGCCAGCGCGGTCATCGAGATGAAGGTCAGGTACGGAAAGGTGATCCGCAACATTTCCGCGGTCAACGGCACCCAGTCGGATTCGGTCGGGTCGGCGAACGCCAGGAACAGCCGCGCGACCCACGGCGCGGCCAGGATGCCAAGGCCGCTGACCACCACCACCACTGCCAGCAACGCGCCGGCGACGTGGTCGAGGAAGTCCTGCAGGGCCTTGTCGTCGCCCTTCTGCTTCAGTTCCGACAGCAGCGGCACGAACGCCGAGGCGAACGAACCCTCGGCAAAGATCCGTCGCAGGTAATTGGGGATGCGGTAGGCGACCACGAACGCACTGACCGCCGGGCTGGCACCGAACAGGCTGGCCTGCAGCCAGTCGCGCAGGTAGCCGGCGATCCGCGAGATGAACGTCATCGCGCTGAAAACCGCGGTGGAGCGCAGCATCCCGGCTTGGCGAGGCTTGCCCGGGCCCACGGTCACGGGCAGGCCCCGCCCGGCTGACCGTTCATGTGGGCGATGTTGACCCAAGCCATTGAATCCCCCATAATTTCCTGTCTACTCGCTGGGCAACCGGCCGACCATGGTGTCGGCAAACACGCCCGCAGTCCATTTTTCTTCCCGCTCCATCTACATATTCAGGAATACGCCGTGGCAAACATCAAGTCCGCCAAGAAGCGCGCCAAGCAGGCCGTCGTGCGCAACGCCCGTAACGGCAGCCAGCGCTCGATGCTGCGCACCGCCGTGAAGAAGGTGCTCAAGGCCCTCGGCGAGAACGACGCCGCCGCCGCCGAGAACGCGTTCAAGGTGGCCCAGCCGATCCTCGACCGTTTCAGCGCGCGTGGCCTGATCCACCGCAACAAGGCCGCCCGCCACAAGAGCCGCCTGAGCGCCCGCATCAACGCGCTCAAGGCCGCCTGATCCGGCGAGCTTGCCGGCTGCCCCGCTTGCGGTGGCGGTCGCAACGTGAAAAACCCGGCGCATGCCGGGTTTTTTCGTGGGTGGTGGAAACCCTGTGAAGGACTGACGTGGTCGGTTTTTTTGTAGGAGCGGCTTCAGCCGCGATCTGAAATCGTCCGCTCGCGCCGACTCCCGATCGCGGCTGAAGCCGCTCCTACAAAAGCCCGGGAGCCCGCATCAGCACGGCATCAGTCGGTATTGCGGTTGGCCGCCGCTTCGGCCTCGGCTTCCAGCGCATCCTCACGCTGGCGATCAAAGAACGCCATCACGTCGAGCATGATCGGCCAGGTGCCCTCGCGGCCGATCGCGGAGACCAGGTACCAGCGGTCCTTCCAGCCCAGCTCGTCGATGATCGCCTGAGCGGTCGCCTCGCGCTCCTCCTCCAGCAGCAGGTCGGCCTTGTTGAACACCAGCCAGCGCGGCTTGTTCAACAACTCCGGGTCGTGCTTCTCCAGCTCCCGCTCGATCGCGCGCACCTGCTCGGCCGGGTTGATCTCGACTCCGCCCTCCATCGGCGCGATATCGACCAGGTGCAGCAGCAGGCTGGTGCGCTGCAGGTGGCGCAGGAACTGCGCACCGAGGCCAGCGCCGTCGGCCGCGCCCTCGATCAGGCCGGGAATGTCTGCGATCACGAAGCTGCGGTACTGTTCGACCCGGACTACGCCGAGGTTCGGGTACAAGGTCGTGAACGGGTAGTCGGCAACCTTCGGAGTCGCCGCCGAGACCGCGCGGACTAGGGTGCTCTTGCCGGCATTCGGGAAGCCGAGCAGGCCGACATCGGCCAGCAACTTCAGCTCCAGCTTGAGCTCACGTTCCTCGCCCGGCAGGCCCGGCAGCGCCTTGCGCGGGGTGCGGTTGGTCGAGCTCTTGAAGTGCATGTTGCCGAGGCCGCCCTTGCCACCCTGCGCGACCAGCAGCCGGTCGCCGTGCTGGGTCAGGTCGCCAATCGACTCGTCGGTGCCGACGTTGACCACCACGGTGCCGACCGGGACGGTGATCACCAGGTCCTCGCCGGCCTTGCCGTACATCTGCCGGCCCATGCCGTTCTGTCCACGCTGGGCACGGAAGATGCGCTGGTGGCGGAAGTCCACCAGGGTGTTGACGTTCTCGTCGGCCACGATCCAGACGCTGCCGCCGTCGCCGCCATCGCCGCCGTCGGGACCGCCGAGCGGGATGAACTTTTCGCGGCGGAAACCGATGCAGCCGTTGCCGCCATTGCCTGCGATGACCTGGATTTCGGCTTCGTCGACGAGCTTCATGGATGGACCTTTGCAGTGGATGGTGCGGGCTGACTATTGCAGAAACGAAAAACCCCGCCGAAGCGGGGCCTCTCGCTGGCAACGCGACGCCGGATCAGGCGGTGGCCCGATCCGTGCGATCACACTGACAACATCACGCGCTGACGACGCTGACGGTGCGGCGCTTCTTCAGGCCCTTGGTGGTGAACGTCACCTTGCCATCGACCAGCGCGAACAGCGTGTGGTCGCGGCCCAGGCCGACGCCCTCGCCCGGATGGAACTGGGTGCCACGCTGGCGGATGATGATGTTGCCGGCTTCGATCGCCTGGCCGCCATACATCTTCACGCCGAGGTACTTCGGGTTGGAGTCGCGGCCGTTGCGCGAGGAACCTACGCCCTTTTTATGTGCCATGACTGCTTCTCCTTACTTGTTGCCACCGGCAATGCCGGTGATCTCGATTTCGGTGTAGTGCTGACGGTGACCCATCTGTTTGCGGTGGTGCTTGCGGCGACGGAACTTGACGATGCGCACCTTGTCGGCGCGGCCGTGGCCGACGACCTTCGCGGTGACGCTGGCGCCCTTCAGCGCGTCGCCGAGCTTCACGCCCTCGCCGTCGCCCAGCATCAGGATGTTGTCGAGCTTGATCTCGCTGCCGGCTTCGGCTTCGAGCAGTTCGACGCGCAGGGTTTCGCCCTGCATCACGCGGTATTGCTTACCGCCGGTGACAACAACTGCGTACATGACCAGTTTCCTCTGTAGTTATTTTGGTCGCTGCCGTACCCGTCGAGGGGCAGACAGAAGCGGAATTGTAGTGGCTTCAGCGGGTTACGGCAACTGGCACCCCAGACCGGGCGGCTGCGGGGCTGAATGGCGCCCGGATGCCCCCGCGACCTTCCATTCCGGCGATTTGCCCCCATTTCCTGCACTCGATACGCTCCCGTGTTGGCCGTGAATTTTACGGCACCCTCCCCTTGCAGGCCCCCCGATGGCGATGGACTTCATCCGCATCCGCGGTGCGCGGACGCACAACCTCAAGAACATCGATCTCGACCTGCCGCGTGACAAGCTGATCGTGATCACCGGCCTGTCGGGCTCGGGCAAGTCGTCGCTGGCGTTCGACACGATCTATGCCGAGGGCCAGCGCCGCTACGTCGAGTCGCTGTCGGCCTATGCCCGGCAGTTCCTGTCGGTGATGGAGAAGCCCGACGTCGACCACATCGAGGGCCTGAGCCCGGCGATCTCGATCGAGCAGAAATCGACCTCGCACAACCCGCGCTCCACCGTCGGCACGATCACCGAGATCTACGACTATCTGCGTCTGCTGTACGCCCGCGTCGGCACCCCGCGCTGCCCCGACCACGGCTATCCGCTGGAGGCGCAGACGGTCAGCCAGATGGTCGACCAGGTCATCGCGCTGGCCGACAAGCCCGAGACTGCCGAACAACGCTACATGCTGCTGGCGCCGGTGATCCGTGAGCGCAAGGGTGAGCATGCGCAGGTGTTCGAACAACTGCGTGCCCAGGGCTTCGTGCGGGTGCGGGTCGATGGCGAACTGCACGAGATCGATGCGGTGCCGCCGCTGGCGCTGCGCCAGAAACACACCATCGAGGCGGTGATCGACCGCTTCCGTCCGCGCGAGGACATGAAACAGCGGCTGGCCGAGTCGTTCGAGACCGCGCTCAAGCTTGGCGACGGCATGGCCCAGGTGGTGTCGCTGGATGACGCCGAAGCCGCGCCGCTGCTGTTCTCGTCGAAATACAGCTGCCCGGTCTGCGACTACTCGCTGCCGGAGCTGGAGCCGCGGCTGTTCTCGTTCAACTCGCCGGTCGGCGCCTGCCCGACATGCGACGGCCTCGGCGTGGCCCAGTTCTTCGACCCCACGCGGGTGGTGGTGCATCCCGAACTGGCGCTGTCGGCCGGCGCCGTGCGCGGCTGGGACCGGCGTAACGCCTATTACTTCCAGCTGATCCAGTCGCTGGCCAAGCATTACCAGTTCGACGTCAACACGCCCTGGCAGGACTTGGCGGAGGACGTGCGCAAGGCGGTGCTGTTCGGCAGCGGCGACGAGGTGATCTCGTTCGCCTACCTCAGCGACGGCGGCAGCCGCCACCAGCGCAAGCACAAGTTCGAGGGCATCGTCCCGAACCTGGAGCGGCGCTATCGCGAGACCGAGTCGTCGGCGGTGCGCGAGGAACTGTCCAAGTACATCAGTGAGCGGATGTGCACCGAGTGCGGCGGCGCCCGCCTCAATCGCGCCGCGCGCAACGTGTTCGTCGCCGAGCGGCCGTTGCCCGACATCGTGGTGCTGCCGATCGACGAGGCGCTGACGTTCTTCAAGGGCCTCAACCTGCCGGGTTGGCGCGGCGAGGTCGCGACCAAGATCGTCAAGGAGATCGGCGACCGCCTGCGCTTCCTGGTCGACGTCGGGCTCGATTACCTCAACCTGGAGCGCAAGGCCGATTCGCTGTCGGGGGGCGAGGCCCAGCGCATCCGCCTGGCCAGCCAAATCGGCGCCGGCCTGGTCGGGGTGATGTACGTGCTCGACGAGCCCTCGATCGGCCTGCACCAACGTGACAACGAGCGCCTGCTCGGCACCCTCACCCGGCTGCGCGACATCGGCAACACGGTGATCGTGGTCGAGCACGACGAAGACGCGATCCGGCTGGCCGACCATATCGTCGACATCGGCCCCGGCGCCGGTGTTCACGGCGGCGAGGTGGTCGCGCAAGGCAGCTTCGACGACGTGTTGAAGGCCCCGCGCTCGATCACCGGCCAGTACCTGTCGGGCAAGAAGCGGATCGAGGTGCCGGCCAAGCGCCACGTGCCCAATCCCGAGATGACCCTGCACCTGCGCGGCGCTTCGGGCCACAACCTCAAGAACGTCGACCTCGACATCCACGCCGGCCTGCTGACCTGTGTGACCGGCGTTTCCGGCTCGGGCAAGTCGACCCTGATCAACGACACCCTGTACACCCTGGCGGCGAACGAGCTCAACGGTGCCTCGCGCCCGGTCGCGCCGTACAAGTCGGTCGAGCACATGGACCTGTTCGACAAGGTAGTCGACATCGATCAGTCGCCGATCGGCCGCACCCCGCGCTCCAATCCTGCTACCTACACCGGGCTGTTCACGCCGTTGCGCGAACTGTTCGCGCAGGTGCCGGAATCGCGTGCACGTGGTTACGCGGCGGGGCGCTTCAGCTTCAACGTGCGTGGCGGCCGCTGCGAGGCCTGCCAGGGCGACGGCCTGATCAAGGTCGAGATGCACTTCCTGCCCGACGTCTACGTGCCCTGCGACCTCTGCGGCGGCAAGCGCTACAACCGCGAGACGTTGGAGATCCTCTACAAGGGCTACAACATCTCCGACGTGCTGGAGATGACGGTCGAGGACGCGCTGAACCTGTTCGAGGCGATCCCGTCGATCTCGCGCAAGCTCGAAACCCTGATCGACGTCGGCCTGAGCTACATCAAGCTCGGCCAGTCGGCGACCACCCTGTCGGGCGGCGAGGCACAGCGGGTCAAGCTGTCGAAGGAACTGTCGCGCCGCGATACCGGGCAAACGCTGTACATCCTCGACGAGCCGACCACCGGCCTGCACTTCCACGACATCGAGCACCTGCTCAGCGTGCTGCACCGCCTGCGCGACGACGGCAACACGGTGGTGGTGATCGAGCACAACCTCGACGTGATCAAGACCGCCGACTGGGTGGTCGACCTGGGGCCGGAAGGTGGCCACCGTGGCGGTACCATCCTCGCCACCGGCACGCCGGAACACATCGCCTCGCTCGAGCACTCCTACACCGGCCGCTTCCTCGCGCCGTTGCTGGATGTCGCCCGACCGTCATCGCCCAAGGCCAAGCCGGCCGCGGCGCGCAAGACCACCAGGAAGAAGTCCGCCGCATGAGCGACAACGACACCAAGAAGCCCGCGCGCAAGCCGCGCAAGGCGGCGGCCAAAAAGGCCAAGGCCGCGACCGGCGCCGCGGCCGAGTCCAAACCGCAAGCCGGGCGATCGCGGACCAAACGAGCCCGCTCCGCCAGCACGACGCCCGCGCCGGAAGCCCCCCCGGCGGCCACGCGCGCATCGAAAGCACCCGCGAAAGTCGAACCATTCGCCCAGCACAACGGCGCCGCCCCAGCCGGTGCGTCGCTTCCCTCGTTGATCCGGGTGCCGATGCCGGTGCGCTGGCGCGACCTGGACGCGTTCAACCACGTCAACAATTCCAAGTACCTGAGCTACCTCGAAGAAGCCCGCCTGCACTGGATGATCGGCGTCCCCGGCCAAGGCATGGACGACCATGTCGCGCCGGTGGTGGCCGCCGCCCAGCTCAACTACCGACGACCGATCGCATGGCCGGCGCAAGTCGTGGTCGAGCTTTTCGTCGAGCGCCTGGGCAACACCAGCCTGACCGTCGGCCACCGCATCATCGACGCCGAAGACAGTGGCGTGCTGTATTGCGACGGCCACGTGGTAATGGTGTGGATCGACCGCGAGAGCGGGGCCGCGGCGGCGTTGCCGGCGGCGGTGCGCGAGGCGTGCTCGGAGGTCTGATTCCACGGATGGCGCCGTTGTCCCACTGGACTTGCTTCGCGGCGTAGGAGCGACGTAAGTCGCGACCCGCCGAACGTTCGGGACGATGTACAGGTCGCGACTTACGTCGCTCCTACCCGGATTGCTTTACGAAGGATGGCTGGCATCAGCCGCCCGGCTTGCGAACTTCGAACTCGCCGCGCAACACACCGCCATCCTTCAATTCGAACTCGACCACCACCGTGCCGCCCGCCTGCAACGGCGCGCGCGGCTGCATCAGCATCAAGTGCAGGCCACCGGGCTCGAGCACGGCGCTGTCGTCGGCCGCGATGCGCAATTCCGGCACCGCGCGCATCCGGCTGACGCCATCGACGATGCTGGTCTGGTGCACGGACACGTCGGCGAACGCCGGGCTGCTGGCACCGACAATCTCCAGCGGCGCCGCACATCCGTTCTCGATCCGGCCGAAGCCGGCCAGCATCGGCATCGACACCGGTGGCAGCCGGACCCAACCGTCGGTCACCGTCGGCTGGCACTCGTTTGCGCCGGCAGGCCATGCGCTGAACGCAATGATTACCACAGCGAGCAATGGGGAAGCACGGAACGTTCGCATCGGCCTATGATACCGGCAGGCCAGATTGGAGTCAGCGATGCACCGTTCCCTGTCGATGCTTGCCCTCGCCTGCACGCTCGCGGCGTGTTCGTCGGAAGAGCGCGCGCCGGATGCCACCGAGCCACCGCCGGCGGCCACCCCGACCAAGGCGGCGGACAAGGGCGATGCCACCGAAACCGGCATCACCCGGCTGACGATCTACAGCGGCGACTATGCCGCGCTGACGGCCTGCCAGTCGGCACAACCCGGGATGCCCGGCTACGCGCTGGTCCAACGCCCGCTGCACTACACCCTCAAAGCCGGCCTCAATGCGGTCTCGGCCACCAGCGTGCCGCCGGCGATGGACATCGAAGCGGCGACGCTGCAGGCGCGCAGTCCCGGCGTCGAGATCGAATCGCAACGCTACGTCGCGCCGCTGACCGGTACCGGCGACCTGATATCGCAGGTCATCGGCCACCGGGTCACGGTCGAGCACACCGCCGGCGACGCCAAGCAGACCGACACCGGCATCCTGCTGGCGGCCGACGAAGGCCTGACGCTTGCGCTCGGCGATGGCCGGGTCAAGGTGATCCACGACTACGACAACTTCAGCGTGGTCGACGGCACCACCCTGGTGCCACAACAGGCCGAACTGCAATGGACGGTGCGGGCGGAGGAAGGTGGCGATGCCAATTTCCTGCTGAGCTATCCGATGGGCGGCCTGGCGTGGCGGGCCGAGTATCTGGCCACCCTCGCCGGCGGGGACGAATGCAAACTCTCGCTGGAAGGCGCGGCACTGGTCGCCAACCGCGCCGGGGTGACGTTCGCCGATGCGCACCTGACCCTGATCGCCGGCGAACCGAACCGGGTTCAGCCCGAACGCCGCCAGTACATGGCGCGCGGCGCAGCCTACGACATGGCCGCGGCAGCGCCGCAGTCGGGGATGCCGGAACAACGCACCTCCGGCGAGTACCACGCCTACGAGCTGCCCGGCACCACCGCGATTCGCAGCGGCGCCACCGAGCGCGTGCCGCTGTTCCCGCGGCGCCCCGCGATCAACTGCGAACGCGCCTACGTGGTCGATGCGAGCAGCCCAGAGTGGCAGCCGCCGCGGCCGCTGATCGCCCCCGAATACCGCGGCCAGACCGGCGAGCTGCCGGTGGCGTCGGTGGTATCGGTGCAGAACACCAAGGAAGCCGGGCTCGGCCAGCCGCTGCCGGCCGGCCGGGTCCGCGTGTATGACGGCGGCGACTTCCTAGGCGAGTCCGAGCTGGACCATACTCCGGCCGGTGCGGAAGTCCGGCTCGAGGTCGGCAAGGTGTTCGACATCAGCGCGGAGCGCGAGGCGACCGATTTCAACGTCGATCGCGGTGGCCGCACGATCACCGAGTCCTTCGCGATCACCCTCAACAACGCCAAGAAGACCGATGTCGAGGTCCGGGTGATCGAGCCGCTGCCGCGCTGGAGCGATTGGGAGATCGTCCGCAGCAGCGTGCCGTCGAGCAAGAAGGACGCGCGCCACGCGGAGTTCGACGTGGCCGTGCCGGCCGGTGGCGAAACCCGCCTGACCTACACCGTGCGCTACCGCTGGCCCGAAGGCGTGAGTCCGTGAGCCTGGTCGAGGCCGTCGCACACGACGGCGGCATCGTCGAACTGAAGCTGGCCCGGCCGCCGGTCAACGCGCTCGACCCGGCGCTGTGTCGCGACCTGCGCGCGGCGCTCGACGCGGCGGTGATCGCCGAAGCGCGCGGCATCGTGCTGGCGGGTGGACCGAAGGTGTTCTCCGCCGGCCTCGACGTGCCTTACCTGCTCGGCCTTGGCGATGACCGCGAGGCCCTGACCTCGGCCTGGCAGAGTTTCTTTGCCGCGGCGCGTGCGATCGCTTCGTGCCCTGTGCCGGTGGTCGCGGCGATCGCCGGCCACGCCCCGGCCGGCGGTTGCGTGCTGGCGTTGTGCTGCGACTACCGGGTGATGGCCGCCGGCGACTTCCGCATCGGCCTCAACGAAACCCAGGTCGGGCTGGTGGCGCCCGAAGGCGTGCAGCGTCTGTTGCGCCGCGCGGTCGGGCCGGCCCGCGCCGAACGGTTGCTGGTAATGGGCGACCTGGTCGAGGCCGAGCGCGCGTTGCGGATCGGCCTGATCGACGAACTGGTGGAGATCGAGCAGGTCACCGCCCGCGCCCACGCGTGGCTGCGGCAACTGCTTGCCCTGCCCCAGGACGCGATGAGCCAGACCCGCCGGATCGCCCGCGCGGAGCTGGTCGAGGCGTTGCAGCCGGAGCATATCCAGCTGGAGCGTTTCATCGAGGCGTGGTCGGCGCCGGGGACGCAGTATGCGTTGCGCGCGTTGGTGACGCGCTTGGGCAAATGACCGCGCCAGAGCTTTTGTAGGAGCGGCTTCAGCCGCGAACCAGAGTCGGACAAACGGCATTTCACCCGATGCTTCGAACCCGCCCCGTTGTGGGGACGAGGTACTCGCATCAGTACGAACGTCGATGCGATGTACAGGTCGCGGCTGAAGCCGCTCCTACAACAGCGGTGCCTGGAGCCAGATCGCGTTCAGCGCTCCACCGGACGCGACGCATCCTCCAGCCAGCCACTCCACGAGCCGGTGAACAATTTCGCCCCGTGCAGGCCGGCGTGGGCCATCGCCAGCAGGTGGTGGCAGGCGGTGACGCCGGAGCCGCACATCACCACGACGTCTTCCGGCGGATGCCCCTGCAGCAGTGCGCTGAATTCTCGCAGCAACACGTCCGGCCGCTTGAAGTGGCCATCACGCAGGTTCTCGCCGTATGGACGGTTGATCGCACCGGGCACGTGTCCGGCGATCTTGTCGAGCGGCTCGACCTCGCCACGGAACCGCTCCGGCGCACGCGCATCGACCAACAGGCCGCCGGCAGCGAGATGCGCCTGCACCTGCCCGGCATCGAGCAAGCGGTCGTTGTCGAAATCCGCCGGATAGCGGGTCGGTTCGACCACCGGCACCTCCGACTCGACCGGCAAATCCAGCGCGGTCCAGCCAGCCCAGCCGCCGTTGAGCACGGCAACGTCGCGGTGGCCAAGTGCGCGCAGCAGGAACCACGCCCGTGCCGCGGCCAATGCGCCGTCGCCGCCGTCGTAGACCACGACCTGGCTGTGCGGGCGGATGCCCCAGCAGCCCAGGGTGTCGGTGAAGTCGGCCGCATCCGGCCAGGGGTGGCGACCGCCGCGCTTGCGATGGTCGGACAGGTCGCGGTCGAGGTCGGCGAAACGCGCGCCGGGGATATGCGACTGCCGGTAGTTGGCGTCGCCCAGGCTGCGATCGGCCAGCGAAACCCGGGCATCCAGCACCACCAGGTCGGCGCGACCGAACGCCGCCGCCAGCTCGCCGGGATTGACCAGGGTCTGCCAGGTATTGATGGGCTCGCTCATCGCACCTTCTCCAGCCGCTCGCGCAGGTTCCACAGGATAGACGCGGTCGCGCCCCAGATCCGCTGGGCGGGATAGTTGAACTCGAGCACCCGGCGCGGACGACCGCGGAAATCGATCAGCCGATGATCGAGGTTGGCCGGATCCAGCAGGAATGCCAATGGCACCTCGAACACTTCGGCGACCTCGCCCGGATCGGGATGGGCGACATACTGCGGGTCGATCGCGGCGACCACCGGCAGCACCCGGAAACCGCTGATCGTCAGCAGCGGATCGAGCAGGCCGATCGGGGTGACCTGGGTGGCGGGCACGCCGATCTCCTCCTCGCTCTCGCGCATCGCCGCGGCGATCGCGTCGAGGTCGCCGGGCTCGACCCGGCCGCCGGGAAAGCTGACCTGGCCGCCATGGTTGCGCAGCCCGGCGGTCCGGCGGGTCAGCAACACCGCGTCGCCGGCGTCGCGCGCGACCAGCCCGACCAGCACCGCCGCATCGGCGAGGTCCACCGCGGGTTCGAGCAGGCCATCGAGTTCGTCGTGGTTCCAGCAGGTGGTGGCCGGCGGTGCATCCAGCGGGCGCAGCGCGGCGCGCAGGCGCGTGGCCTCGCGCAATCCGGCCGCGTGGCCGTCTGTGCTCATCCGCGCCCGGCCTCGCGCGCGGGCAGCACCTCTTCGATGAAGCGCAGCCGCTCGTTGTCGTTCATCTGCGACCAGCGGGCGATCTCGGCGCTGGTGCGATAGCACCCTTCGCACAGGCCCGCCTCGTCCAGGCAGCAAACGCCGATGCAGGGGCTGAGGACGGCAAGGAACGGGGTACTCATGTCGGAAGGTCTTTGCGGTGGCGGAAACAATTGCGCCGGCACGAGGCCGGCGCAAGGTGCAGCATGCTTGTCACGACGCGTCACCCACCGCCCGCAACGCGTGCGGGCGGTGGACGATGGATCACTTGACGCTGAGCAGCTTGATCTCGAACTGCACCGCCATGTTCGGCGGCACGCCGGTGCGCGGGTCGGCGCCGTAGGCCTTGTCGGACGGCAGCGTGACTTCCCACTTGGCGCCGGCCGGCATCTGCAGCAGCACTTCGCGCATCGCCGGCATCTCGACTTCGCTGACCTTCACTTCAGGCATGGTGCGCGCCTGCGCGTTCTGGCCACGCTGGCCCCACGGGAACGGACCGGCCACCTGCAACTGCACGGTGCTGGCCTGGGTCGGCTTGGCGCCGTTGCCGGCTTCGACGACGCGGTACTGCACGCCGCTCGGCAGCGTCTTCACGCCGGCCTTGGCCTTGTTCTGGGCGATGAACGTATCGCTGCGGGTCTTGTTCTCGGCGGCCGCCTTGTCCCACTCCGCCTTGGCCTTGGCCTGCTGGCGCTTCTGCATGTTCTCGACCGCGACACGCAGTTGCTCCACCGGAACCGCCGGCTCCTTCTTGGCGTAGCCGTCCTGCAGACCCTTGACGATGGTGTTGACGTCCAGTGCCTCGCCGCTCTCGCTGGCGTTGCGGCCCAGGTCGTAACCGAGCGCGTAGCTCAGCTTGCCCTTCTCGGACGAGGTGTCCTGCGCGAAGGCTTGGCCCGCGGTCAGGGTCAGGGCCGCCACTGCGACCGCAATCAAACGCAACTTCATTCGGTGGAACCTCCGGTGATGACGCGAAGCGGCGGCACCGCCCCGGTTTGTTTTGCCTTGATGCTCGGGATGCACCGATCCGGTCGAACCGCCCCGGATGGACGCGCTAGGATAACGGCGGCAGGGCTTAACCGCCACTGACGCCCAGGCTCTGACAATGCGGTGGCGTCGGAGTTCCGCGTCGGCTGCTTTCCGGTTGTCCGGCCGGTCATCCCTGTTGCCCTCCACCCCATCCAGCAAGGCGCCCCATGCCCGAAGCCTCCCCGTCCGATTCGCCTGTCACGACCGCCGACCACGCCGCCGTGCGGGTCATCACGGTCAACCGGCCCGACAAACTCAACGCCCTCAACGCCGCCACCCTGGACGCCCTGCGGGAAGCTTTCGAGGCTGCCGCGAGTGATGACTCGGTGCGTTGCGTGGTGCTCACCGGCGCCGGTGCCAAGGCGTTCGTCGCCGGCGCCGACATCAGCGAGATGAACACCCTCAGCCCGGTCCAGGGCCGCGACTTCTCGCAGCGCGGGCAGCGCCTGATGCGCGCGATCGAGCGCATGCCCAAGCCCGTGGTCGCGATGGTCAACGGCTTCGCTCTCGGCGGCGGGCTGGAGCTGGCGATGTGCTGCCATCTGCGGATCGCCGCGGACAGCGCCAAGATCGGCCAGCCCGAGATCAACCTCGGCCTGATCCCCGGCTTCGGCGGCACCCAGCGGCTGCTGCGCCTGGCCGGCCGCGCGGCAACGCTGGAACTGTGTCTGGTCGGCGCACCGATCGACGCCCAGCGCGCACGCGAACTGGGCATCGTCAGCCGCGTGGTCGCGGCCGCCGAACTGGAGTCGGAGACCATGAAGCTGGCCGCGCAGCTCGCCGACTCGGCGCCGCTGGCGCTGCGCGGGATCATCGATTGCGTCAACGTCGGCGGCGAGTGCGGGATCGAGGAAGGCCTCGAATACGAGACCGCGCAGTTCGGCCTGATGTTCTCGACCGACGACATGCGCGAGGGCACCGGCGCGTTCCTGGAACGGCGCAAGCCGGCGTTCAGGGGCAGCTGACCGTCGATGGCGGCAACCTGCCGTTGCGGCTGCAATGACCCGTGCGGATCCGCGGTGCACGTGATCGCGGCGGCGCTGGCGACAGACGACCTGGACCGCGCGATCGAAACCGGATTGCTGGCGTGCGAGCCCTGTCCTGGCTGCGACCCGGTTTGCACTGCATCGCTATTGGCAGCGCGCGACGCCCGCCGCGGCGCCCTGGCCGCACGCGAGCGTTTCCGCGCCCGCGACGCGCGCCTGCGTCGCCGCGCCGAGGAGCGTGCGGCTCGACGCGTCGTGGTGACAAGTCCGACCACGACCCCCGGTGAATCGCCGCGCCCGGCATTGCCGCCCGCGGCCGCGGCGGCTCTGGCACGCGCCAAGGCCCGGGCGGATGCCGCGAAGAAGCATTGAATCGACCAGATGCCTGCCAAGCCGACCAAAAAATCCCCGACTCGCAAGCGCCTTCCCCGCTCCCGCCTGAGCAAGGCCGAGATCGAGGAGATGTTCGCGCGGCTCCGGCAACTCGACCCCAAGCCGACCACCGAGCTCGAGTTCTCGACGCCTTATGAACTGCTGGTGGCGGTGACGCTGTCGGCGCAGGCGACCGATGTCGGGGTCAACAAGGCGACCCGCAAACTGTTCCCGGTGGCCAACACCCCCGAGAAGATCGCCGCACTCGGGGTCGAGAAGCTCAAGCCGTACATCGCCACGATCGGCCTGTTCAACACCAAGGCGGCCAACGTGGTGGCGATGGCCGAACAGTTGATCGCCAACCACGGTGGCGAGGTGCCGCGCGACCGCGCGTCGCTCGAGGCGTTGCCGGGTGTTGGCCGCAAGACCGCCAACGTGGTGCTCAACACCGCGTTCGGCGAGCCGACGATGGCGGTCGACACCCACATCTTCCGCGTCTCCAACCGCACCGGGTTGGCACCGGGCAAGAACGTGCGCGAGGTCGAGGACCTGCTGGTCCGCGTGATCCCGCCCGAATACCTGCACGACGCCCACCACTGGCTGATCCTGCACGGCCGCTACGTGTGCAAGGCGCGCGTGCCCGACTGCCCGCACTGCGCGATCCGCGACATCTGCCGCTACACGGACAAGACGCCGGGCGAACCGGTTCCGGCGATCGCGGGCACCTGACCGCCAATCGGGCGTCGTTTCATCCGGTTATCCGCGATCGGTCACTTCGTGGCATGCCGGATCGCCGTGTCTTTATGACAGCGGGATTTCATCCAGGCGACCAAACCGGCCGTTTCAACGCCCTGGATTAAGAAACCGTTAGCGCTGAAAGCTGCGTGTCACAAACCCTGCCTATAACGATTTCCGAATCTTCGCCACGGACGCGGGGAGCGTCCGGTCGCGATGGAACGTGCCGGCTCCCGACCTGCGTTCCGTGCGTGGACCCAACCCGTGATCGGAGAAATCGTGCAAATGGCTGCTTCCCGCAATTCCCAGACCCTGATGATGTCCCTGGCCGCGGCCCTCGCGCTCAGCGCGTGTGGTGGTGGTTCCGACAACGTGGCTTCGCCGGGCGAAGGCGCGTTCCCGCCGCCGGCCACCACGCCTCCGCCGACCACCCCGCCGACCACGCCTCCCACCACCCCGCCGCCGACCGCGGCCGAATGCCCCAGCGGTACCAGCGACGTAGGCGAGGTCGCCGGCCTGCTCAACTGCCAACTGCCGACCAAGATCGTCGGCGAGTTCACTCTGCCCAAGGTCGACGGTCTGGTGTACTCGATCAACGGTCGCACCGACATCGGCGAGGACATGGGCGGCGACGCCGCCAATCCGGCGGCGCAGGCGCGCAAGGGCACCCTCACGATCGAACCGGGCGTGACCGTGTTCGGCTCCGCCGGCGCCGACTTCCTGATGGTCAATCGCGGCTCGCAGATCTTCGCCGAGGGCACCGCCGCCGCGCCGATCGTGTTCACCAGCCGCCAGAGTGTCGAAGGCGGCACCGATGTCGATTCGATCGGCCAATGGGGCGGCCTGGTGCTGCTCGGCCGCGCCGCCATCAGCACCTGCCCGGGCACAGCGCAGCCGGGCACTGCGACCTGCGAGGCCCAGGTCGAGGGCGCCAACGGCTACTACGGCGGCAATGCCAACGACGACAACAGCGGCGTGCTGAAGTACGTCCGGGTGATGCATTCGGGCTTCGAGGTGCTGCCTGACGTCGAGCTCAATGGCATCACCCTGGCCGGCCTCGGCAGCGGCACCACGATCGACCACGTGCAAGTGCACAACAGCTCCGACGACGGCTTCGAGTGGTTCGGCGGCACGGTCAACGCGACCCACCTGGTCGGCACCGGCAACGACGACGACACCTTCGACACCGATGCCGGATTCCGCGGCGGCATCCAGTTCGGCCTGATCGTGCAGCGCGCAGGCGGCGGCGACCGCATGAACGAGATGAGCTCGCAGGACCTGCCATACCGCTCGATGCCGAACCTCGCCAACGTCACCTTCGTCGGTGCCGGCCACGACAGCGCGATCGTGCTGAACCAGGGCACCCTGGTCGGCTACTACAACGCCGTGGTCACCGGCGCCCCGGCGTGCCTGGAGTTCCAGTCCGACACGACCGAAGGCAGCTTCGACTCGACCTACCTGTCATGCGACGTCGCATTCGCCGACGGGGCCGGCGATGCCACCGACGGCATCGAGCAGACCGCGTTCAACACCGGCAGCAACAACGCGATCGGCGCCTCGACCCTGTCCGGCGGCTTCATCAATGGCGCCAACGAGGCCGCGGTCCCGGCCTACGCCGGACTGGCTGCGATCAACCCGGCCTTCATCGACGTCGACTACATCGGCGCGGTCGAAGATGCCAATGACACCTGGTGGCAGGGCTGGACCTGCGGCCTGACCGCCACCGACCCCTGCTGATTGGCGACAACCGGCGTGGCAGCCGCGGCCGCCACGCCACGGAAAACGGGGTCGGTGTCCGCGGCCCCCGCTCCCACCGATGCCGCGGCCCGTCCGCGGCATCGGCTTATTCGGACGCACCGAACCCATTGAAAGGCTGCCACTCATGAAGCTCACTCCCGCCCACACGGGCTTGTTCCTGGCGATCTCGGCCCTGCTCGCGCCCAGCCTCGCGCTGGCGCAGTCGGTGTCCCAAGCCCCGCAACCGCAGTCCACCCCCATCTCATCCGCCGCCACGGGCGCGACCGCCACGGCCGCCGCGCCGATGCAGGCGACCGAGCTGGACGCGGTCCAGGTCCAAGGCACCTACATTCCGGAACCGATGCTGCTCAGCTCGGCGGTCATGACCCACGTCTCCAAGGAAGACCTCGAGCGCCAGGGCGACAGCACCGCGGCCGATGCCCTGCAGCGCGTGGCGGGCATCAGCATCAACCACGGCCGCTACGTCTACGTGCGCGGCCTCAACGAGCGCTATGCCTCGGCCCTGCTCAACAACTCGCCATTGCCCAGCCCCGAACCACTCAAGCGCGTGGTACCGCTGGACCTGTTCCCGACCAACGTGCTGCAGACCATCGAGGTGGTGAAGACCTATTCGGCGAGCATGCCGGCCGAGTTCGGTGGCGGCACCATCAACCTGTCCAGCGCGGTGATCCCCGAGGAGCCCTTCCTCGACCTCAAGATTGGCACCGGCGGCAACAGCGAGACCACCTTCCAGGCCGGCCTGACCCACTACGGCGGCGGCGACTCCGACTACTTCGGCTATGACGACGGCACCCGCAAGATGACCGCCGAGCTGGAGGCTGCGATCGCCACCGGCAACCGCATCACGCCGGGGCGCGATTTCAGCAGCGACGAGGTCAAGCAGATCGCGCGCAGCTTCACCAACGCGCCGCTCAACCTGCTGCAGGCGACCGACAGCATCGACCCGGACTTCAACGCCGAGATCAGCATGGGCAACGCCTTCGACCTCGGCGAGGATGCACGCTTGGGGCTGGTCGCCACCGCGGCGATGAAGAACAGCTGGCGTACCCAGCTTGGCGTGCAGCAGGACGGCGCGGTCGAGGACGGCGCGATGGCGGTGCAGAGCGACTACGACTTCATGTCGACCACCAACAACGCCACCATCAACGGTCTGTTCGGTGCCGCGGTGGACTGGGACGGCCACCGGGTTGGACTGATGACGATGTACGTCCACGACACCGACAAGGAGACCCGCAGCAGCGAAGGCTACAGCCTGCTGACCGGCGACAACGTGCGCGACGACACCACCCACTGGTTCGAGCGCGAGATGATCAACACCCAGCTGACCGGCAAGCACGGCTTCGGCGAGTACCGCGACCTGACCGTCGACTGGCGCGCCAGCCACTCGCGCGCCAGCCGCGATGCGCCGTACGAGAAGGGTTTCCGCTACCGCGAGGATGCCGACGGGTTCTGGCAGCACGATGCGTCGCAGGCGCAGAACTACACCCGCTTCAGCCAGGTCGACGAGCGCGTCGACAGCGCCGGAGTCGATGTCTCCTGGAACATGCCGACCGAAATGGACCTGCGCCTGGACTTCGGCGGTGCCTGGTCGGAGACCGATCGCGACGCAGTGTCGCGCGAGTTCCGCCTGCTGTCGCTCGGCAACCTGCCGTTCTACGAACGCTACCAGCGCCCGGACTACCTGTTGTCGGACTACAACATCAGCCAGGGTTACCTGACCTTGCGCGAGACCACCGGCGGCACCGGCGCGGCGGCCTACCACGGCTTCCTCGACACCAGGGCCGTCTACGCGGAACTGGAAGCGCAGCTGACCGGCACCGTGCGCGCCAACGTCGGCGTGCGCTACGAGGAGGCCTACCAGGGCGTACGTCCGATCGACCTGTTCGGCGAGGGCCGCTCGCTGGCAACCGCGGAGCCGCTGGACAACGATTACCTGTTGCCGGCGCTGTCGCTGACCTGGAACTTCGCCGAGAACCAGCAGTTGCGCTTCGGCGCGTCGCAGACCATCGCTCGCCCGCAGTTCCGCGAGCTGGCGCCGCAGCAGTACCTCGACCTCGACAGCGACCGCCTGGTGATCGGCAACCCGTTCCTGGTCGACAGCGAGCTGCTCAACCTCGACTTGCGCTACGAGTGGTACTTCGACCAGGGCGAGTACTTCAGCGCCGGCCTGTTCTACAAGGACATCGACAAGCCGGTGGAGATGGTGCTCAACGGCCGCTCGGGCTCGAGCTGGCAGCAGAGCTTCATCAACGCCCCGTCGGCGCTGGTGTACGGCGTGGAGCTGGACTTCCGCAAGTACTTCGACAGCCCGTGGGACTGGACCGGCGACAGCCGCCTGTTCGTCGGCACCAACTACACGTGGTCGGACTCGGAGGTACAGGTCGAGGCCGGCGACGTCGCCTACACCCTCGCCGGCAACGGCCGTCCGCAGGACGCCACCGAGCTGGTCCGCGACGGCAGTCGCCTGCAGGGCCAGTCCGAGCACCTTGCCAACCTGCAGCTGGGCATCGAGAACCCGACCACCGGCAGCCAGGCCACCTTGCTGGTCGGCTATGCCAGCGAGCGCATCAACGCCCGCGGCATCAACGGCTACTCGCCGGACGGCATCGTGGTGGTGCAGCCGGATTACATGCAGGACCCGGGCACCACGGTCGACCTGGTGCTGAAGAAGGCCGTCAGGTTGTGGGACGCCGACGTGACCCTCGGCTTCGAGGCCCGCAACCTGCTGGGCGAGGAGTACCACGAGTACCAGGAGTTCGGCGGCGGTCGCGCCGACGTGATGCGCTACGACCTCGGCACCAGCTACTCGTTCGAGATCAGCGCCTCGTTCTGAACCAGCGCGTGCAGTGCCCGGGGCTTGGGGAAGTGCCCGGGCGCGGCGGCCCGGCAGGGAGACCTGCCGGGCTTTTTCGTTGATGCCGCGTCGCCCGGATGACAGCTCGCACAAGTCAATGTGTCAGCTGCAATCAAACCGTAATCGAACCGTCTCATCCTGTGCGCACGACTGAAACGTCAGTGTCCCGGCCGCCACAGGATCCCATGCACGCCTTGTCCCGCCTGCGCTCCCGCATCGAAACCGTCGAATGGCAGGCGTGGTTGCCCGGTGCCGTCGAGATCGTGGTGGTCACGCTGTTGGCGTTGCAGCTGGCCCGACTGGCGTGGCTGGTACTGGCTCCGGCCAGGCCTATCGTCGAGGCCGCCGCCCCGGCGACGCTCGCGGCGCCCGCACCGTCGTTGCCAACCGTCGACGTGTTCTTCCGCAGCGCTGCCGTCGCCTCCGCCGGGTCCGACGAAGCGTTCGGCTACCACCTGTTCGGCGTACGCAGCGAGTCCGGCAGCGGCGGCTCGGCAATCCTCGGCAAGGATGGCGATCAGGCGTCGTACGCGGTGGGTCGCGAGGTGGCGCCGGGAGTCGTACTGACGTCGGTCGGCGCGGAGCACGCGGTGCTGGCCGCCAACGGCGCGCGCCACCGGCTGGACCTGCCGCGGATTGCCGCAATGGACGCCAATGCGAAGCCCGGGACGCTACCTGTCGGTACACCACCTAGGCCGGCGTCCGCAGAGGCTTCCTCCGCGTCGACAAATGCATCGACAGCCGCTCCCACGACGCCCCGACCAACATCGCCGCCCATCGCTCCCTCAACCGTTGCCGGGGGCGGCTACACCATCACCCCGGGCGTCCGCGCCGCAATGCTGCGGCCCACCGGCCTGCGCCCCGGCGACGTGGTGCTGTCGGTCGACGGGCGCCCACTCGACCCAGCCCGACTGGCGGGATTGCGCGACGAACTCAAAGGCAAGTCCCAATTGACCATCCAGTACCGACGCGACGGCAAGACCCACACCACCACCGTGCAGGCACCTCGATGATCCGCCCCTCCCTCTGCGCCGCGCTGGCCCTCGCGCTGGCGCTGCAACCGGTCCACACGGCGATTGCACAGGCAGCCGCCGAGGCGGAGGCGTTCAACGTGCGCAACGCCGACATCCGCGCCTTCATCCAGGATGTCGCGCGCGCGACCGGCACCAACTTCATCGTCGACCCGCGCGTGCAAGGCACGGTCAACTTCTCCAACGACCAGCCGATGAGCGAGTCGGAACTGCTCGGCGTGCTGCTGACGATCCTGCGCGCCAACGGCCTGATCGCGGTGCCCGCAGGCGCCGGCACTTACCGGGTGGTTCCCGACGACACCGCGGCGCAACAGCCGCGCTCGGCGGGCAACCGGGCGACCGGTTTCGCCACCGACATCATTCCGTTGCAGCGGGTCGATGCGCGGATCGCCGCGGAGACCATCAAGCCGCTGGTCGGCCGCGGTGGCGTGGTCATCGCCACCCCGCAGGGCAACAGCCTGCTGGTGGCCGACTACGCCGACAACCTGCGCCGGATCCGCGGGCTGATCGCGCAGATCGACAGCGACCGCGCCTCGATCGACACCGTCACCCTGCGCAACAGTTCCGCGCGCGAGATCGCCGCGACCGTCAGTGAGCTGTTCGGCTCGGGTGGCGCCGAGGGCGGCAACGCGGCGATGTCGATCCTGCCGGTGCCGAGCAGCAACTCGATCGTGGTCCGCGGCAGCCCGGAGGTGATCCAGCGGGTGGTGCAGATGGTGCTCGAACTCGACCGCCGCGCCGAAAGCACCGGCGACCTGCACGTGGTCCAGCTGCAGCACGCCAGCGCCGAGCAACTGTTGCCGGTACTGCAGCAATTGGTGGGCCAGCCCGCCGATGCGACCGCCGACGCTGGGGCGCAGACTCGCATCGGTGCCGGTGCGAGCGGTGCCAGTATCGACACCACGCAAGGCCAGCTGATCTCCGCGGTACCGGGCAAGCGTCCGACCCTCGTCCGTGCGCCAGGCCAGAACGCGCTGATCATCAACGCCGATCCGGAAACCCAGCGCACCCTGCTGGGCGTGATCAAGCAGCTCGACGTGCGCCGCCAGCAGGTGCTGGTCGAGGCGATCGTGGTCGAGATCTCCGACGATGCCGCCAGCGAGCTCGGCGCGCAGATCGCCGCCGCCAACAAGGACGGCGTGCCGTTCGGGATCAGCCAGTTCCGCAACTCCGGGCCGGGCATCACCGAGCTGGCCGGGGCGGCGTTGCTCAAGGACGACGACTCCGACCTGGCCGAGACCGCGCGCAATGCCGCGATGCAATCGTTGCTCGGCCTGACTGGTGGGTTGGCGGGTATCGCCGGCAGCGCCGGCGACACCCTGTTCGGGCTGATCATCAACGCGGTCAAGAGTGACAACGGCTCCAACCTGCTGTCGACGCCGTCGATCATGACCCTGGACAACGAGCCGGCACGGATCCTGGTCGGCCAGGAGGTCCCGGTCACCTCCGGCGAAGTGCTCGGCGATGCCAACTCCAACCCGTTCCGCACGATCGAGCGGCAGGACGTCGGCATCCAGCTGGAGGTCACCCCGCAGATCAACGCCGGTGGCGGCATCACCCTGCAGTTGCGGCAGGAGGTGTCGTCGGTCGCCGGGCCGGTCTCGGCCGACTTCGATGAGCTGATCCTCAACAAGCGCGAGATCGAGACCCGGGTGCTGGTCGACAACGGCGCGATCGTCGTGCTCGGTGGCCTGCTCGACCAGGCCGAGCGCAGTTCGGTCGACAAGGTGCCGCTGCTGGGCGACATCCCGATCCTGGGCAGCCTGTTCCGCTCCACCGCCAGGTCCAAGGACAAGACCAACCTGATGGTGTTCATCCGGCCGACCATCGTCGGCGGACCGGAGGATGCCCAACGCGTGACCGCGCCGCGCTACGACTACATGCGCAACTCGCAGTTGCAACTGGACGACTCGGAGCAGCGCGAGGCGGCGCTCGACGTGCTGGTGCGCGACTACCTGCGCACGCATCCGCCGGTGGCGCCGGCCGACACCGTGCCTGCACCCGCCGCGGCCGCGCCGACCGAAGCCCTGCCCGTCCCATGACCGCCGCCCTGCCTTCGCTGCCCTACGCGTTCGCCAAGCGGCACGGCGTGGTCGTGCTCGATGGCGGCAGCGACGGCGCCTCGCTGCAGGTCGGCCTGCGCGAGGATGCCGCGACGACCGCGCTGATCGAGGTCCGGCGCGCGCTTGGCCAGCCGTTGCTCATCGCGCGCCTGTCGCGCCCGGCATTCGACCGCAAGCTGTCGGAGGTCTACGCCGACGCCGGGCTGAACACCGCCGACGCGGTCGACCAACTCGACATGCACGGCAGCCTCGACTCGCTGGTCGAGGACATCCCGGCCACCGCCGACCTGCTGGAAAGCCAGGACGACGCGCCGATCATCCGCCTGATCAACGGCCTCATCGCCGAGGGCGCGCGGCTGGGCGCGTCCGACATCCATATCGAACCGTCCGAGGCGGCGCTCCGGGTGCGCTTCCGCATCGATGGCGTGATGCGCGAGGCGGTCAGCCTGTCGAGCCGGATCGCGCCGCTGCTGGTGTCACGGGTCAAGGTGATGGCGCGGCTGGACATCGCCGAGAAGCGCATCCCGCAGGACGGCCGTATTTCGGTGGCGATGGGCGCCAAGGCGCTCGACGTGCGCGTCTCCACCCTGCCCGCGCGCGGCGGCGAGCGGGTGGTGCTGCGCATCCTCGACAAGGACCAGGGCACGCTGACGCTGCAACAGCTCGGCATGCCGGTGGCGGTCGAGGCAGCGTTCAACAAAGCCCTGCACGTGCCCAACGGGATCGTGCTGGTGACCGGCCCGACCGGCTCGGGCAAGACCACCACGCTGTACGCGGGGCTGTCCTCGCTCAACGACGGCAGCCGCAACATCCTCACCGTCGAAGACCCGGTCGAGTACGCGATGGACGGCATCGGCCAGACCCAGGTCAACACCAAGGTCGGCATGACCTTCGCCGCCGGCCTGCGCGCGATCCTGCGACAGGACCCGGACGTGGTTATGGTCGGCGAGATCCGCGATCCCGAGACCGCGCAGATCGCGGTGCAGGCCAGCCTGACCGGCCACCTGGTGCTGTCGACGGTGCACACCAACGACGCGGTCGGTGCGATCACACGGCTGCGCGACATGGGGATGGAACCGTTCCTGCTCGCCTCGACCGTGCGGCTGGTGCTGGCACAACGGCTGGTGCGTCGGCTGTGCACGGAATGCCGTGCGCCGCGCCCGGTCGATGCGCTGGGCGAACGGCTGATGGGTCGCGACTTCGACGGCGTGCTGTACCAGGCGGTCGGCTGCCCGCGCTGCAACCACACCGGCTATGCCGGTCGGATGGGCGTGTACGAGGCGATCGTGATCGACGACGCGATGCGCCGGCTGATTGGCGAAAACGCCGACGAGGACACCCTCGCCCAGGCCGCATTCGCCCGCGCCGACCGCCTCGCCGGCTCGGCGCGGGCCGCGGTCGCCAGCGGCGCAACCACACTGGAGGAAGCGCTGCGCGTGACCCGCGACGACGGGAGTCACCCGAACCAACCCGACGGCGACGGCGATGCCGGCGTTTGACTACGACGCGCTCGACGAGCGCGGCCGCACCCGCAACGGCCGGCTCGACGCGGCCAGCCCGGCCGACGCCCGCGCCGTGCTGCAACGCCGGCGGCTGGTGCCGGTGCGGCTGGAGCCGGTTGGCTCGCAACCGGCCCGCGGCGGCAACGACCCCGCGCCCGATACCCGGCGCGCAGGCGTCTTCGACCGCTTCACTACCAAGGATGTCGCGCTGGTCACCCGCCAGCTCGCCACGCTGGTGTCGGCCGCGCCATTGGAAGAAGCCCTGCGTACGATCGGCGCGCAGGCCGAGAAACGCGCGGTGCGCCGCGTACTGATGTCGACCCACGCGTTGGTGCTGGAAGGCTTCCGCCTGTCCGACGCGATGGCGCGCCAGGGCAAGGCGTTCCCGCCGCTGTACCGGGCGATGGTCGCCGCCGGCGAGGGCTCCGGCGCGCTGCCCGACATCCTCGAACGCCTGGCCGACCTGCTCGAACGCGAGCAGCAGGTCCGCGGCAAGCTGGTGACCGCGCTGGTCTACCCGGCGGCGCTGGCGCTGACCGCGGTCGCGGTGGTGATCGCGCTGATGGCGTTCGTGGTGCCCAAGGTGGTCGAGCAGTTCGACTCGATGGGCCGCGAGTTGCCAATGCTGACCAGGATCGTGATCGGCATCTCCGACCTGATGGCCAACTGGGGTGTCGTGGCGCTGGTGTTGCTCGGCCTCGGCGGCGTGGCGTTCACGCGGATGCTGCGACGCCCCGCGTTCCGGTTGCGCTTCGACGCACTCGTGCTGAAGACACCGCTGCTCGGCCGACTGGTACGGGACGTCCATGCCGCGCGGATGGCACGCACGCTGTCGATCATGCTCGCCAGCGGCCTGCCGATGATGGAGGGCCTGGTCATCACCGCGCGAACCGTGCACAACCGGGTGCTGCGCGCGGCGACCGACACCATGGTCGCCTCGATCCGCGAGGGCGGCAGCCTGTCGAGCGCGATGCGGCGCGCCGCGGTGTTCCCGCCGACCCTGCTGTACATGACCGGCAGCGGCGAGAACAGCGGCCGGCTGGCGCCGATGCTGGAGCGCGCCGCCGACTACCTCGAGCGCGAATTCAACACCTTCACCTCGGTCGCGATGAGCCTGCTGGAGCCGGTGATCATCGTCGTCCTGGGCGGCGTGGTCGCGGTGATCGTGCTCGCGATCCTGCTGCCGATCCTCCAATTCAACTCCCTCGTCCTTGGTTGAGGAAACCACCATGCAAGCCACCCCCACCCCGCGCCGCCGCAAGAACGCCGGCTTCACCCTGGTCGAGCTGATGGTGGTGATCGTCATCATCGGCCTGCTCGCCACCGTGGTGATGATCAACGTGATGCCCAGCCAGGACCGCGCGATGGTCGAGAAGGCCCGCGCCGACGTGTCGGTGCTGGAGCAGGCGGTCGAGACCTATCGTCTGGAAAACCTGGTCTACCCGCGCACCGAACACGGGCTCGATGCGCTGCTGCACGCACCGGCCGGCCTTGCGCGGCCTGAGCGTTACCGCCGCGGCGGCTACATCCGCCGCCTGCCGACCGACCCGTGGGGCAACCCGTACCAGTACCGCCAGCCCGGCGAGCACGGCCCGTTCGACATCTATTCGTTCGGTGCAGATGGTGCCGCGGGCGGCGAGGCCGACGGCGCCGACATCGGCAACTGGAACTGACGGGAATCCGCGACGGTGCGCAACACCAAGCGCCAGGTCCCGCGTCGCGGCCGCGCCTGCGCCGGCTTCACGCTGGTGGAGCTGATGGTGGTGCTGGTGATCGTCGGCCTGATGGGGGTCGCGGTGGTGCTGACCGCGCCCGGCGACGCCAACACGCTCTCGCGCGAGGCCGACACCCTCGCCGCGCGGCTGCTGCGCGCGCAGGAGGAGGCGATCCTGACCACGCGCACGGTGCAGGTGGTGGTCGATGCGCGCGGCTATTCGTTCGAGCGCCAGAGTTTCGGCCAGTGGCAGCCACTGCAGGAAGGCCCGTTCGAGCCGGTGGCGTGGGCCGAGGGCACTACCGCGCTGCTTGACGGCAAGCGCGAGCAGGTCAGCTTCCGCTTCGAGCCGACCGGCGGCAGCCGCGAAACCGGAGTGCTGCTGGCGCGCCACGACCGCCGACTGCAGGTCAGCGTGGATGCCGCCGGTGAGGTGGGGGTCGATGCGCCGCGCTGACCGCCGCGCACGCGGCTTCTCGCTGATCGAGATGCTGGTCGCGATGGCGGTGTTCAGCCTGGTCGCGCTGGCGTTGTTGAACCTGGCCGGCGAGAACACCCGCACCGCAGTGGTGATCGAGGAGCGCGTGCTGGCCGGTGTGGTCGCCGACAACCGCGCCGTCGAGGCGATGTTGTCGACGCCCGCGGAACTGGCTGCGCAATCCTCCGGCACCGAATCCGTCGGTGACCGCGACTGGGGCTGGACCCGCACCGTCAGCCCGACCGACATGGACGCGATCGTCCGGGTCGACGTCACCGTGATGCCGACCGGCGAGGACCGCGTGGTCGCCGAGGCCAGTGTGTTCCGGGGCGTCGAATGAGCGCGCGGGGCTTCACCCTGGTCGAGATGCTGGTCGCGCTGCTGGTCTTCGCCCTGTTGTCGGCGGTCGGGGTCACGGTGATGGCGTATGCCGCCGACAACCAGGGCGTGGTTCAGGCACGGATGGATCGGCTCGGCGAGTTCCAGCGCGCGCGCGCCCTGCTCAAGGCCGACCTCGCCCAGGCCGCGCCACGCCGGGTGCGCGAACGCGACGGCATGCCCGCGCGCAACGCCTTCGTCGGCAGCACCGCGGGCGAAGGCCGGGCGATGTCCGGTGCGGCGCCATTGTTGGCATTGGTCCGTCGCGGCTGGACCAATCCCGACGCCGAACCGCGCGCATCGATGCAGTACGTCGAGTACCGGCTGGTCGACGGCCAGCTCGAACGCAGCGTACGCACCGCGCTCGACGGCGCCGCGCCGGGGGTACCGCAGGTGATGCTGGCGGGCATCGAGTCGGCGACGATCGGCTACCACTACCGTGGCCAGTGGATCGACGGCTGGCCCGGCGGCGCGACCTCGATGCCCGATGCGGTGCGACTGGAATTGCAACTGGAAGGACTGGGCCGGATCGAGCAGTTGTTCCTGCTGCCCGGAGCGGACGCGTGAGGCGGCAGTCGGGCGTCGCACTACTGACCGTGCTGCTGCTGGTCGCGGTGATGTCGATACTGGTGATGAGCGTGCTCGACGATATCCGCTTCGGCCTGCGTCGCGCGTCCAACGCGCAGTCGATGGCACAGGCGCACTGGTACGCGCTGGGCGCGGAAACGTTGGCGATGGCGCAGATCGACCGGCTGTCGACGCGCGACCCCGGCCGCACCACCCTGGCCGGCGACTGGAACGACCGTCCAATCGTGTTCCCGGTCGAACACGGCACGATCGGCGCAACGCTGTCCGATGCCGGCAACTGCTTCAACCTCAACAGCGTGGTCGAGGGCGCGGGCGAGCTGTGGCAACGCAGTGCGACTGGCAGCCAGCAGTTCGCGGCGTTGCTGCGCGCACTCGACATTCCCGCGCGGCGGGCCGATGCGCTGGTCGACGCACTCGTCGACTGGATGGATTCCGACAGCGTCCCCGGCGAGCTCGGCGCCGAGGACGCGAACTACCAGTCGCGCACGCCCGCCTACCGCACCAGCGGCACCTTGCTGGCCGAGCCCAGCGAACTGCGCGCGATCGCCGGCTTCGACGACGACATCTACACCCGCCTGCGCCCCTACGCCTGCGCGTTGCCCACCGACGCGCTGTCGCCGATCAACCTCAACACCGTCGAAGAAGACGACGCGTTGCTGCTGACGATGCTGACCGATGGCGCACTCGGCCCCGACGCGGCGCGCCGGCTGATCCGCGCACGCCCCGGAGGCGGCTGGCCCGACCTCGAAGACTTTTGGTCGCACGAATTGCTGGATGGTTTCACCCCGACCCAGCGGGTTCGCGAGCAGGTTTCGCTGAGAACGCGATTTTTTGGCCTGCAATCGCAGATCGAGTACGCCGGCGCGCAGGTCGTGTCGAGCGCCTTGTTCGAACACGACGCCGGCCGCACCCGCCTGATCGCACGCCGCCTGGCGCCGCTGGAATGACGATGACCACCCGACCCGATCCCATCGCGATGAACGCCACCACGATCGTGCTGCTTCCCCACGCAACCGGCGCCGACGCCACCTGCCTGCGCATCGATGCCGACGGGCGCGTGCTATCGCGGCACCCGCCGGATGTCGATTCGCCGCTCACCGCCAGCCCTGCCCAACCCGTCGTCCGCCAGCTCCTGGCCGTGCCCGGCAGCGAATGTTTGTCGTGCTGGCTGGACCTGCCGGCGCGCAACCCGGTGCAGGCGCTCGCCGCGGCCCGGGTGCTGGTCGCCGCGCACGTCGCCGGGCCGATCGACACCCTGCACCTGGCAATCGCACCGATGGCTGCGGACGGTGGCAGCCGACAGGTCGTCGCAATCGAGTCGGCGACCATGCAGGCGTGGCTGGACCGCGCCACGGCGCTCGGCATGACCCCCGATGCCGTGGTGCCGCTGCCGATGCTGTTGCCACCGCCGGAGCCACCCGCTGCAGGCACAACCAGCGAAGTGGTTGTTGCCGAGATCGACGGACACTGGCTGGTCCGGGGCGAACAACTGGCCTTCGCCGCCGAACCCGCACTGGCCGAACAGATCATCGGCGACCGACCGCGACGCCTCCTGACCGCCGCGGACGCCGAGTCCGCATTCGCCGCCAACGCGTTGATGCCGCCGATCGACCTGTTGCAATACGCTTTCGCCCGTCAGTCCACGCACCGCCAGGG
This sequence comes from Novilysobacter erysipheiresistens, assembly GCF_036663935.1. Taxonomy (NCBI): domain Bacteria; kingdom Pseudomonadati; phylum Pseudomonadota; class Gammaproteobacteria; order Lysobacterales; family Lysobacteraceae; genus Novilysobacter; species Novilysobacter erysipheiresistens. Next base: position 320,729 of record NZ_JAXGFP010000001.1, on the reverse strand, counting down.
TTGGCCGGCCTATCGCCGGGCGGCGATCCTGGCCGCGGTACTGGCGGTGTCGCCGCTGGTGTTGCTGACTGCGCAGGCGATCCGCTACGAACTCGCCGCGCGCGCCCTGCAGAGCCAAACCGCCGCCCTCGCTCGCACCCTGATGCCGACGCTGGAGGAAGGCGCCAACCCGCTGCCGCCGATCCGCGCACGGCTGGCCGAATTGCAGGCCGGCGGCGGGTTCGCGCACGCCACCGCCACGCTGCTGGCCGCCGTCGCCGCAACCGACGGCGCCGAACTGGATGCGCTGTCCTATGCCGGCGGCGAATTGCAGGCGACCCTGGTGGTGCCCTCGCCGCCCGCGCTGGAGCAAATCCGCGGCGCGCTGTTCGACGCCGGGCTGGAACTGACCGAAAACGACGGTGGAAAGACGAACGGCCGCAGCCGCTACACCATCACCGTGAGGACCTCCGCATGAACCGCCGCAACCGGTTGAACCAGTGGTGGCAGGCGCGCGAACCGCGCGAACAGTGGATGCTGGGGGTGATGTGCGCGGCGATCGGAGCGTTCGCGCTGTGGTTCGGCGTGGTCGCGCCACTGCGGCAATGGCGTGATACCGCACGCGATCGCCATGAGCGCGCCGCCGCCGACCTGGGCGAAATCGTGCACGGCATCGACACGATCACCGCGCTGCAGGCGCGCAACCCCGCCATGACGACCACCGACGCCTTCGCCTCCGCCATCCTCGATAGCGCGGCGACCGCCCGGGTGCCCGTCAGCCGCCAGCGCATCGACGACGCCGGCGTGCTCGAAGTCGGGATCGATGCAGTCGACGCGCCCGCCCTGCTGGGCTGGCTCGACCGCCTGCGCCACGAACACGGCATCGCGCCGCTCATGCTCGAGATCCGCGAGCGCAACGGCAGCCTGCAGGTCCAGGCCCGGTTCCGGCCCTCGATGCCGTGAGTCGACTGCAACGAAAACGTCACGCAACTGCAGGAATGTCACAATTCTGCAATTTGCCACGCTTAACCTGCGGGCACTTCCCCAGCCGTGACATCAAACCGCAATGAAAATTGAATCAAACCGTCTCGCAACACGGATCCTCGTCGTGCTGTCGCTCGCCGCGCTGGCACCGCTGGCCCATGCCGGCGTGCCGATCGACACCATCGGCGGCTCGGAGATCAGCTTCGAGGGCCTGCTCCAGGCCGATGGCAGCTGGTACGACAACGACGTGGCCGACCTCGATGGCGACGCCGGCGACGGCGCTGACCACGACTACGAACTGCGCCGCGCCGAACTGGTGCTCAAGGGCAAGGGCCCGGGCAACCTCGACTGGGTGGTCGGCTACGACGCCAAGGCCGACAAGTGGCTCGACGTCAACGTCGAATACGGGTTTGGCGATGGCCACTCATTGCAGGTCGGCCAGTTCAAGCAGCCCAACAGCCTCGAGGAGCTGTCGTCGACCAAGAACAACGACTTCATCTCCAAGGCGATGACCACCAACACCTTCGGCGTGTCGCGCCGGCTCGGCGTGGCCTACGGTTACGGCCAGGACGACTGGAGCATCACCGCCAGCAGCTTCGGTCGCGAGATGACCAGCGGTGGCGACCATGGCAGTGGCTACGGCCTGCGGGGCACCTTCGCGCCGATCAACGAGGACGGCAACATCCTCCACTTCGGCCTGTCGTACGTGGACCGCGACACCGACGCCGACAGCCTGCGCTTGCGCACCCGGCCACAGGCCGACCTCGCCGGCGTCCGGCTGGTGGATTCCGGCACCCTGACCGACACCGACCGGCTGGCCACCACCGGCCTGGAAAGCTTCTGGGTGCGCGGCCCGTTCAAGCTGCAGGGCGAGTACATGCGTGGCTCGGTCAGCCGCCACGACAACGCCGACTACGACGCCACCGGCGGCTACCTCAGCGCGCTCTACAACCTGACCGGCGAGAGCTGGAGCTACAAGGGCGGCACCCCCGGCACCGCCAAGCCGACCGACCCGGCCCGCGGCATGTGGCAGCTCGGCCTGCGCTACGACACCATCGACCTCGACGACGGCAGCGTCGAAGGCGGCCAGATGGATGCCCTGACCGCGGGGGTCAACTGGTACTGGCGGAAGAATTTCAAGTTCATGCTGAACTACGTGCAGGTCGACAGCGAGCGCATGGGCGTCAGCGACGACCCGAATATTGTCGAAGCACGCGCGCAGTTCTACTGGTAACCGCCACACCCCGGCAACATACGACGGGTCAAATGACCCGGGGCCCTCGCGGGACCAATCTCCTCTCTCCTGAACGGCAGGGCGCGACCAAGGTCGCGCCCGTTTTTTTTGACGCGCTGTAACAAATCCGCCGAACTGTCATATCGATGTAACAAAAACATCATTTCATGGTCGCACCCGCCGGCAGTGCCGGCATTTCCCTCGCACGGAGTTCCCCATGAACACCACGCCGGCCGGCTTCAACCTTCGCACCGCCGCCCTGTCCCTCGCCGTCGCGCTCGCCGTCGCCGCCTGCGGTGGCAACGAGTCCGCCCCGGCCACCGATTCCGACGCCAACACCGCCGCCGCCAATGCCGAAGCCGGAGACAAGGTCGCCGCGCAGATCACCGGCGCCGGCTCGACGTTCTTCTTCCCGCTGGTATCGAAGTGGTCGGCCGACTACAACGCCGCCACCGGCAACAAGGTCAACTACCAGTCGATCGGCTCCGGCGGCGGCATCGCCCAGATCAAGGCCGCCACGGTTGCCTTTGGCGCCTCCGACGCGCCGCTGGACAGCGCCGAGCTAGACGAGGCCGGGCTGCTGCAGTTCCCGGTGGTGATCGGTGGCGTGGTGCCGGTGGTCAACGTCGAGGGCGTGGAGCCGGGCGAGCTGCGCCTGACCGGCCCGCTGCTGGCCGACATCTACCTGGGGAAGATCAAGACCTGGAACGACCCGGCGATCACCGCGCTCAACCCCGGCGTCACCCTGCCGGCGACCAAGATCAACCTGGTCCAGCGCTCGGACGGTTCCGGTACGACCTTCAACTTCACCAACTACCTGTCGAAGGTCTCGCCTGAGTGGAAGAGCAAGATCGGCGAGGGCAAGTCGGTGCAGTGGCCCGACGGCGTCGGCGGCAAGGGCAACGAGGGCGTGGCGTCGTATGTGCAGCAGATCGATGGTTCGATCGGCTATGTCGAGCTGGCTTACGCGCTGCAGAACCAGATGGCATTCGCGCAGTTGCAGAACGCCGCGGGCAACTTCGTCGCGCCCAGCGCCGAGACCTTCGCCGCGGCCGCCGCGACCGCCGACTGGTCGAGCGTGCAGGACTTCAACCTGGTGATCACCAACGCCGGTGGCGACCAGGCCTGGCCGATCGCCGCAACGGTGTTCGCAATGATGTACGCCGAGCCGAAGGATCCACAGCGCAGCGCCGACGCCCGCGCGTTCTTCGAGTGGGCCCTGCACAACGGCCAGCAACAGGCCGCCACGCTCGATTACGTGCCGCTGCCGCCGGAACTGGTCGGCCAGATCGAGCAGTACTGGGTGGCGGAGTTCAAGGCTCCGGCCGCACAGTAACCGCGTCTCGTCGGACCGCCCCCGGATGCCTCGCGCACCGGGGGCGTATTGTTGGCAAAGGAACCGAATCCACCGCATGAACGCTATCGCCCTCCCCGCCTCGCGCGACCACAAGGACGCCCGCAACGACCGGCTGTTCCGTTACGCGCTGGTCGCCACCGTGGTGTTCGTGCTGCTGGCGCTGGTCGGCGCGGCGCTGTCGATGCTGTGGGGTGGTCGCCAGGCACTCGAGGCCTCGGGCCTCGACTTCTTCTTCAGCGCCGACTGGAATCCGGTCGAGAACCGGTACGGCGCGCTGGTGCCGATCTACGGCACCGTGGTCACCGCGATCATTGCGATGCTGATCGCGATTCCGCTCAGTTTCGGCATCGCCTTCTTCCTGACCGAGGTCGCGCCACGCTGGGCGCGCGGGCCGGTCGGCACCGCGATCGAGTTGCTGGCCGGCATCCCGTCGATCATCTACGGCATGTGGGGCCTGTTCGTGCTGGTGCCGGTGATGACCGAGCACGTCACGCCCTGGGCCAACGAGAATCTCGGCACGCTGCCGCTGATCGGACCGTTGTTCCAGGGACCGCCGATCGGCATCGGCATGCTGACCGCCGGCATCGTGCTGGCGATCATGGTGGTGCCGTTCATTTCGTCGGTGATGCGCGAGGTGTTCCTGACCGTGCCGACGCGGCTCAAGGAATCGGCTTATGCGCTCGGTTCGACCAAGTGGGAGGTCAGCTGGGATATCGTGCTGCCGTATACCCGCTCGGCGGTGATCGGCGGCATCTTCCTCGGGTTGGGGCGCGCGCTCGGCGAGACCATGGCGGTCGCGTTCGTGATCGGCAATTCGACCCGTTTCACCGCGTCGCTGCTGGAGCCGGGCACGACCATCGCCGCGCTGATCGCCAATGATTTCGGCGAGGCGACCGAGACCTATCGTTCGGCGTTGCTGCTGCTCGGCTTCGTGCTGTTCATCGTGACCTTCATCGTGCTCGCGATCGCGCGATTGATGCTCGGCCACCTGTCTCGCAAGGAGGGCAACTGATGGCCGCCGTCGTCGCCAACACCACCGCCAGCCGCAGCCAGCGCACCGCCGGCGCGCTGTACCGCCGGCGCAGGATCACCAATGCGGCGTCGCTGGTGCTCGCCTGCCTCGCCGCCGCGATCGGCCTGTTGTTCCTGGGCTGGATCCTGTGGACGCTGGTGTCCAAGGGCATCGGCGGCATCGACTGGGCGTTGTTCACGCAGAACACCCCGCCGCCGATGAGCGAGGGCGGTCTCAAGAACGCGTTCTTCGGCAGCGCGGTGATGTGCCTGATGGCGATCGGCATCGGCACGCCGCTGGGCATCGCCGCCGGTACCTGGCTGGCCGAGTACGGCGCCGGCAGCCGGATCGGCACCGTGGTGCGCTTCGTCAACGACATCCTGCTGTCGGCGCCGTCGATCGTGCTGGGCCTGTTCGTCTACACCCTGGTGGTGCGTCAATTCAGCTTCTCGGCGATAGCCGGCGCCATCGCGCTGGCCTTCATCGTGCTGCCGGTGGTGTTGCGCACCACCGACGAGATGTTGCGGCTGGTGCCCTCGCAGATGCGCGAGGCGGCGCTGTCGCTCGGCGTGCCGCAGTGGAAGGTCACCGTGCAGGTGATGTACCGCTCGGCGATGCCTGGCATCGTCACCGGCGTCCTGCTCGCTCTTGCCAGGATTAGCGGCGAGACCGCGCCATTGCTGTTCACCGCCTTCGGCAACCAGTACTGGAGCGCCGACGTCACCGGGCCGATGGCCAGCGTGCCGGTGGTGATGTACCAGTTCGCCGGCAGCCCGTACGACTCGTGGCAGTCGATCGCCTGGGCCGGCGCGCTGGTACTGACCGGCTTCGTGCTGCTGATCAGCCTGGTCGCCCGCGCGATCGTGTCCCGCAACCGGGTAGCGCATGACTGACGCGTTTGCCGACTCACCGCAGCACCCATCCCGTTTCCAGACGACTGCCATGAATGATTTCGCCGCCACCGTCGCCCCTGTCGCCACCGCCGATGCGCCGGTCAAGCTCGCCGCACGCGGGCTCGACTTCCACTACGACAAGTTCCGTGCGCTCAAGAACATCGACCTGGCGATCCCGGAGAAGCGCGTCACCGCGTTGATCGGCCCGTCCGGCTGCGGCAAGTCGACCCTGCTGCGCGTGTTCAACCGGATCTACGCGCTGTATCCGAAGCTGCGCGCAAGCGGCGAGGTGCTGCTCGACGGCGAGAACATCCTCGACCCGAAGTACCCGATGAACCGGCTGCGCAGCAAGGTAGGCATGGTGTTCCAGAAGCCGGTGCCGTTCCCGATGACGATCTTCGAGAACGTCGCCTACGGCATCCGCCACCACGAGAAGCTGTCGAAGGCCGAAATGGCCAACCGGGTGGAACTGGCGCTGCGCCAGGCCGCGTTGTGGGATGAGGTCAAGGACAAGCTCGACGCCAGCGCACTCGGCCTGTCGGGCGGCCAGCAGCAGCGCCTGTGCATCGCCCGCGCGGTCGCGCTGAAGCCCGACGTGCTGCTGCTGGACGAGCCGACCTCGGCGCTGGATCCGATCTCGACCAGCCGCATCGAGCAACTGGTGGCCGAGCTCAAGAACGACTACACCATCGCGATCGTCACCCACAACATGCAGCAGGCCGCGCGCGTGTCGGACTACACCGCCTTCATGTACCTGGGCGACCTGATCGAGCACGGCGCCACCGACACGATCTTCTCCAATCCTTCGGTGCAGCAGACCGAGGACTACATCAGCGGCCGGTTCGGCTGAGGGCAAACCCGATGAACAACGTTCCCCACGACCACATCGTCAAGAGCTACGACGAGGAGCAGCGCCGTCTGCTCGACGAGACCCTGCGCATGGGCGAGATGGCCGCCGCCCAGCTGGAGGCCGCGCTCGACGTGGTCCAGCGCCGCGACGACAAGGCCGCCGCGCGGATCATCGGCAACGACGAGGCGATCGACGCGCTGGAGCAGACGATCAGCCACGACGTCATGAAGCTGGCCCTGCGCGGACCGATGGCCCGCGACCTGCGCGAGATCCTCGCCACCATCCGCATCGCCTCCGACATCGAGCGCATCGGCGACTACGCGGCCAACGTCGCCAAGCGCTCGACCGCTCTGAACCTGGCGCCGCCGCTGCCGCACGTCGGCGGCTTGCAGGTGATCGGCAAGCTCGCGGCACAACAGGTGCGCGACGTCATGACCGCCTATCGCGGCAACGACGTGGTGGCCGCACAACAGGTCCGTGATCGCGATGCCGAGCTCGATGCGGCCTACACGTCCCTGTTCCGCGAGCTGCTGACCTACATGGCCGAAGATCCGCGCAGCATCACCGGTTGCACCCACCTGCTGTTCATGGCGAAGAACATCGAACGCATCGGCGACCACGCCACCAACATCGCCGAGAACATCTGGTTCCTGGTTCGCGGCGAGGACAACCTGCCGCCACGCGAGAAGCGCGACGACAGCAATACCGTTGCCCCGTGAGCGCGCGTTCCCCGGGGATGGCGAGGGCTGCATCCGTCGCGCACCGACGGTCGTAAGGAACGAATACCCGGGCGGCGGTCACGCCGCACCCGGGGTTAATCCATCCTTGCCCCAACCGCGCTAGGATCGCGACTCCAAGCGGTCCGACCACAACCCAGGAGCTACCCATGTCCCAGAACTCGAACAAGCCCGCCCTCGTCGCCGCCACCCTTGCCGGCGGCCTGCTGCTGGCGGGCTCGGCCTTCGCCGCCACCCCGCTCGCCCAGGGCTACATGCTCGGCGCCCAGGACGCCGCGGCCGCTACCGCGGACAAGGCTGGTGAAGCCAGCTGCGGCGCCAAGAAGACCGAGGGCAAGTGCGGCGAAGGCAAGTGCGGCATGGCCAAGATGGACACCGACAAGGACGGCAAGATCTCGTCGGCCGAGTTCGGCGCCGCCCACGGTGGCGACACCAGCAAGTTCGCCGAACACGACCCGAACGGCGACGGGTTCGTAGATGCCGCCGAGATGAAGGCCCACCAGGAAGGCAAGTGCGGCGAAGGCAAGTGTGGTGGCGACAAGAAGGCTGACGCCGGCGCGGCCGCGAAGGCCGACATGGAAGGCAAGTGCGGCGAGGGCAAGTGCGGCGGCAGCAAGTAAGCCGCCTAATTCGCCGTTTGTTTGCTCCATGACCGCGTCATCCGCACTCGCGCCTGACGCCGTCGGTCTCGGCCTGCGGCGGGCCCTGTTGGGTCCGCTGCGGGCGGCCACTCCAGGCGGCTTCGACTTTCTCGAAGTCGCACCGGAAAACTGGATCGGTGTCGGTGGCGCGCTCGGCAACGCGTTCGCCGACCTCGCCTCGCGCCATCCGATTGTCTGCCATGGGCTGTCGCTGTCGCTCGGCGGCCCCGGCCCACTCGACGAGACCTTTCTGGGCAAGCTGCGGCGCTTCCTCGACGCCCACCGCGTGCCGATCTACAGCGAACACCTGAGCGCCTGCAGCGACGAGCATGGCCAGCTGTACGACCTGATGCCGCTGCCGTTCACCGACGCCGCGGTCGAACACGTCGCAGCGCGCATCCGCCGCACCCAGGACGCGCTCGGCCGGCGCATCGCGGTCGAGAACATTTCCTACTACGCGACCTTGCAGCCGGCCGCGATGGCGGAAATCGACTTCGTCAACGCGGTGCTCGAACGCGCCGACTGCGACCTGCTGCTGGACGTCAACAACATCGTGGTCAACGCCACCAACCACGGCTACGACGCGCGTGACTTCCTGCGCGCCCTGCCCGGCGAGCGCGTTGCCTACATCCACGTCGCCGGCCACTTCGACGAGGCCGACGACCTCAAGATCGACACCCACGGCGCGGCGGTGAGCGATCCGGTATGGGACCTGCTGGCCGAAGCCTATCGTGAGTTCGGCCCGCGCCCGACCCTGCTCGAACGCGACTTCAACCTGCCGCCGCTGGACGAGCTGCTGGGCGAACTCGACATCGTCCGCGGCCACCTGCGCGAGACTCGCACCGAACAGCGCCATGTCGCCTGAGTCTTCCGACGCGGATGCACGGCACGGGCTCGGCGATTACATCCGCGATCCGGACCGCGCGATGGCGCCGGCAGGCATCGAAGAGCGCCGGCTGAAGATCTACCGCGAACTGTTCTTCAACAACATCGAAAGCATGCTTGCCGGCAACTTCCCGGTGATCAAGCGGATCTTCACGGGCCCGCCCGATCCCGGACGCTGGTCGGCGCTCGTCCGCGATTTCTATCGCGATCATCCGTCGCGCACCCCGTTGTTCACCGAACTCGCGCGAGAGTTCCTCCGCTATCTCGAAACACGCGCGGCCGACGGCGCAACCAAAGTCGAACGCAACGACCCGCCGTGGCTGCCCGAACTGGCCCACTACGAGTGGGTCGAACTCGCCTTGCAGATCAGCGAGTCGCGCGAGGACGATCTCGCCCACGACCCGGACGGCAATCTGCTGGATGGCTGCCCGGTGGTCTCACCGCTGGCATGGCCGCTTTCCTATACCTGGCCGGTGCACCGGATCGGCCCCGACCACCAGCCGGACACCCCGCCCGCCGAACCGACCTGCCTGCTGCTGCAGCGGGACGCGGCGGGCAAGGTCAACTTCCAGCAGCTCAGCGCACTGACCTTCCGCTTGCTGCAACGGCTGGAACAGCATCCCGGGCTAAGCGGCCGCGACCAGTTGCAGGCCCTCGCCCGGGAAGCCGCCACCGAAGCCGACAATGCCTTCATCGCCCAGGGCCTGGCGATGCTCCAACAATTGCGCGCCACCGCCGTAATCCTGGGCACCCTCCGCGACTGACGCTCGCGCTTTCCGGGAACAGCATGGCTTTTGTAGGAGCGGCTTTAGCCGCGATCTGGAACCGGCGCGGGCGAACGGTTTCCGATCGCGGCTAAAGCCGCTCCTACAAAAGGCAGGCCGCCGCACCCGTCTGCTAGGCTTCCTCGATGACAACCGCAGCATCGCCTTCCGACGCCACGCCCACCACGGTCTCCCCGCTCGCCACCCGCTTCCGCGGCTTCCTGCCGGTGGTGGTCGATGTCGAGACCGGCGGCTTCGACTGGAACCGCTGCGCGCTGCTGGAAATCGCGGTGCAACCGATCGACATCGACGAAAACGGCCTGCTCTTCCCCGGCGAGACCACCAACGCCCACGTCGTCCCGGCCCCAGGCCTGGAGATCGACCCGAAGTCGCTGGAAATCACCGGCATCAAGCTCGACCATCCGTTCCGCCTGGCCAAGGAAGAGCGCCCCGCGCTCGATCACGTGTTCGCCCCGGTCCGCGCCGCCTGCAAGAAGCACGGCTGCCAGCGCGCGATCCTGGTTGGCCACAACGCCCACTTCGATCTCAACTTCCTCAACGCCGCAATCGCGCGCGTCGGCCACAAGCGCAACCCGTTCCACCCCTTCAGCGTGTTCGACACCGTGACGCTGGCCGGGGTCGCGTATGGCCAGACCGTACTCGCCCGCGCGGTGCAGGCGGCCGGTTTCGAATGGAACGCCAGCGAGGCCCACTCGGCCGTCTACGACACCGAACGCACCGCGGAGCTGTTCTGCAAGATCGTCAACGCGTGGCCGGCGCCGATGGCGGCACCGCCCAGAACCCCAAGCCCCATGTAGGAGCGACGTAAGTCGCGACCCGCCGAACGATAGGGACGATGTACAGGTCGCGACTGCGTCAAAGGGACGGCATCAGGTGCGTTTAGCCGGACGATTTCCGGCTTTCATCGAGCGCACGATCCCGTACGCGCTGATGGCGACCCAGGTGGCCTCAAGCAGGAACACCGACACGTTGAACTGCCCCAACAGCGACACCAGCACGCCGCCGGCGCCGAGCAGGTTGAGCAACTGGTAGACCAGGCCGGTGCCGGACAGGCGGCCGGCCTGCAACAGGAAGAACGCGGCCAGCACCATCAGCGTGCCTGCGATGCCGATCCAGTCGTACCACTCAAGGTTCATTGCGACTCCCCTCCGATTTGCCGATCACTGCCGTTGCCGCACGGCCTCGAACAACGTTACCCCGGTCGCGACCGACACGTTGAGGCTTTCGACCCCACCGTCGGCGTCGCCGCCGGGCATCGGGATCTTGACCAGCTGATCGCAGTTCTCGCGGGTCAGCCGGCGCAGGCCGTCGCCCTCGCCGCCGAGCACCAGGCCGACGTTGCCGCGCAGGTCGATCGAGTACAGCGACGCATCCGCCTCGCCGGCCAGGCCGTACAGCCAGACGCCGAGTTGCTGCAGGTCGCGCATGGTGCGCGCGAGGTTGGTCACCGGCACCACCGGCACGCTGTCGGCGGCGCCGGCGGAGGTCTTGCGCACGGTCGCGTTGACCTGCACCGACTTGTCCTTGGGGATCACCACCGCGGTCGCGCCGGCGGCGGCGGCGCTGCGCAGGCAGGCGCCGAGGTTGTGCGGGTCCTGCACGCCGTCGAGCAGCAGCACCAGAGCGCGGCCTTCGGCGGCCTCGACCAGGCCCTGGAGGTCGTCCTCGCTCCAGGTCTTGGCGGCGGCGTAGCGCGCGACCACGCCCTGGTGGCGCAGGTTGCCGACCACGCCGGCGAGCGCCTGCTGATTGACCCGGCGGACGTCGATGCCGAAACGGCGGGCGTTGGACTCGATCTCGGCCAGGCGCGGGTTCTTGGCGCCGGCTTCGATCAGAACCTCACGGACGTTGTCGGCGTCGTGCTCGATCGCGGCGGAGACGGCGTTGATGCCGGCGATCCATTGTTTCTGGCTCATGGGAGGTGGGGCGAGGAGATTGGGGCGGTCATTGTAGGGCGCCTCAATACTTCTGCTTCTTCCGCTTCGCCGGTTGGCCGTGCTGCTGCATCGGCCGGTCGCCGCCCTCGCCCACCAGTTTGAAATCGATCTTGCGGTCCTCGACGCTGGCCTTCATCACGATGATGCTGACCCGGTCGCCAAGCCGGAACTCGCGGTCGGTGCGCTGGCCGGTCAGGGTCTTGCGGATCGGGTCGAAGTGGTAGAAGTCGTTGGGCAGCTGGGTCACGTGGATCAGGCCGTTGACCTTGGAGTCGTCGAGCTCGACGAACAGGCCGAAGCTGGTGACGCCGCTGATCACGCCGTCGAACTCGCTGCCGACGTGCTTCTCCATCCACGCCGCGCGGTAACGCTCGTCGACCTCGCGCGAGGCCTCGTCGGCACGGCGCGAACGCTCGGAACTCTGCAGCGACAACTGCGCCATCGCGCTGGGCGAATAGCGGAACTTCTCCGGCTTGGCACCGCTGAGCGCGTGCTTGATCGCGCGATGCACCAGCAGGTCCGGATAGCGCCGGATCGGCGAGGTGAAGTGCGCGTATGCCTCCAGCGCGAGGCCGAAGTGGCCGACGTTCTCGGGCTGGTACACCGCCAAGCTCTGGCTGCGCAGCAATACCGACTCGATCAGGGTCGCGTCGGCTCGCTCGCGGATGTTCTTCAACAGCTGGGTGAAGTCGCGCGGGTGGACCTTGCCCCACGGCGGCATGCGCAGCTTGAATTCCTTCAGGAACTCCAGCAGGTCGGCGTACTTCTGCTCCGGCGGACGGTCGTGGATGCGGTACGGCGCCGGCACTTCAGCATCGATCAGGAACTTCGCAGCCTCCACGTTCGCCGCGATCATGCATTCCTCGATCAGCTTGTGCGCGTCGTTGCGCTGGAGCATGCCGGCCTGGCTGACCTCGCCCTTGGCGTCGAGCACGAAGCGCACCTCGCTGGACTCGAACTCGATCGCACCGCGCTTGGCCCGCGCCTTCGCCAGCACCTCGTACAGCTGGTGCAGGCGCTGGACCTGCGGCAGCAGCGAACCGATCCGGCCGAGCGCGTCCTCGCGGTCCTCCGGTAATGCGGCCTCGTCGATCGCGTTCCAGACCTGGGTATAGGTCAGGCGCGCATGCGAGTGCATGGTCGCCTCGTAGAACTTCGAACTGGTGACCTCGCCCTTGCGGTCGATCTGCATGTCGCAGACGAAGCACAGCCGGTCGACCTTGGGCTTCAGCGAGCAGATGCCGTTGGACAGGGTCTCCGGCAGCATCGGCACCACGAAGCCCGGGAAGTACACCGAGGTCGCGCGCTTCTGCGCCTCGTCGTCGAGCGGCGTGCCGGGACGGACGTAGTGCGAGACGTCGGCAATCGCCACCACCAGCCGGAAGCCGTCACGGTTTGGCTCGCACCAGACCGCGTCGTCGAAGTCCTTGGCGTCCTCGCCGTCGATGGTGACCAGCGGCAGGTCGCGGATGTCGGCGCGCTCGCGAACCGTCGCGGCCTCGACCTCCAGCGGAACCGCCGCGGCCTGGTCGAGCACTTCCTGCGGGAACTCATGCGGGATGTCGTGGCCGTGGATCGCCGCCTGCACCGCCAGCGAGGCGGTCAGGCGTTCGCCCAGCACGGTCAGGATCTTGCCCATCGGCGGACGCCGCGCATCCGGGGCGCGGGTCAGCTCGCAGACCACCAGTTGCCCGGCCTGGGCGTCGCCGCGCGCTTCCGGCGGGATCAGGATGTTGCGCTGGATCCGGCGGTCGTCGGGCTCGACGTAGCTGACCCCGTCCTCGAGGATGAAACGACCGATCAGGCGGCTGAGCCGGCGCTCCAGCACCTCGACGATCGCGCCCTCCTGGCGGCCGCGGCGGTCGGTGCCGGTGACGCTGGCGAGCACGCGGTCGCCATGCATCGCCTTGCGCATCTCGTACGGCGGCAGGAACAGGTCGTCGCCGCCAGCATCCGGACGCATGAAGCCGAAGCCATCGGGATTGGCGATCACGCTGCCGGCCACCAGGTCCACCTGCTCGGCCGGCACGTAGCCGCCCTTGCGGTTCTGCAGCAACTGTCCGTCGCGGACCATCGCGCGCAGCCGCGCGGTCATCGCCTCGAAGCGTTCCGGCGCGGTCAGGGCGAGCTTTTCCGCCAGTTCCTCGGCTTCCAGCGGGCCGTCGGCGGCGGACAGCAATTGCAGGATCATTTCGCGGCTGGCGATCGGCTGTTCGTAGCGTGCGGCCTCGCGCTCGGCATAGGGATCGTGGAAACCGTCCTTGCCGCGCACCGGTTCGCCATGTAGCGGCGCCAGCGGTGGCTTGCGGGTGCCGCGCGGTGGCGGGGTTGGTAGCCAGCCGGGCTTCTTGTCGGACGGCTTGCCCTTGCCTTTGCCGGGCGCCTTGCCACGGAAGCCGGCCGGCTTGTCACCAGACTTGCTGGGGGAGCCGGCCTTGCCGGACGACTTGCGGGCGCTGCCGCGCTTGCTTGGGGGCTTGTTCATCGCGGCGATGGTACACCCGCGTCGTCAACGGGCCGTCGCGGCGCCGGCGACGCATCGGGCCTGTCGCGCCCAACAAAAAACCCCGCCGAGGCGGGGTTTTTTGTGTGTCCGACGCGGTAGTCGTCGAACGATGTTGGTGCCCGGGAGAGGACGCTAGGCGTTTAACGTCGAACCTTGCCCTGCATTGCGTTGGGGCTGGAACCATTGCCCGGGTTGAGTTTCAGCGGCCGGCTATCGTTGCCGAGGGCTGCGATAAATTGGCGTCGGTTGCATGCATTACGCCACGGGCTACGCCACAATGCCGGCATGGCAAGCATCCGAAAACGCGGCGACTCCTACCGCGTCGAGCTCTACAAAAACGGCAAGCGCGAGTCCGAAACCTTCCCCACGAAACGGGAAGCGTCGGCATGGGCCCTGCAACGCGAAGCCGAGCTCACTGGCCGCAAACTGCCGTACAAGCTGCTGTCCGAGGCGCTGGAGAAGTATGGCACCGACATAGCCCCAAAGCACAAGGGGGCCCGATGGGAGCTCGTGCGCTGCGCCAAGCTGGCGACCTACCCGATTGCGCGTCGAGCTCTGACCGCGATCGAGGGGCCCGACGTGGTCGAGTGGCGCGATGACCGGCTCAAAGAGGTGGGGCCCGCTTCGGTGGCCCGTGAAATGAACCTGCTACGTTCTGTCTTTGAAGCCTGCCGAACCGAGTGGGGCTGGATCAAGGCGAACCCGATGGCCGACGTAAAGAAGCCGCCAACCCCGACCAGCCGAAAGCGCCGGGTCACGCAGGACGAGGCCGACCGGATCGCCCTGGCGTGTGGGCTGGACGAGGATCGCGCGGACACGGCGATGCAGCGGACCGGGCTGGCGTTCCTGTTCGCGCTGGAAACCGCCATGCGGGCGGGTGAAATCGTGGGATTGAGGTGGCCGGAGGTGGCCGAGAAGTCCGTCAGGTTGCCCGAGACGAAGAATGGCGACGTGCGCCATGTGCCGCTGTCACCCCGGGCCCGGGTCATTCTGTCGGTGCTGCCGCAAACGGAGGGCCCCGTGTTCGGGCTGGACTCCGGCACCCGGGACGTGATGTTCCGCCGAGCTCGTGACGCGGCGAATATCCCGAACCTGCACTTCCACGACTCGCGGGCCGAGGCCATCTGGAGGCTGTCGAAGAAACTGGACGTGCTGGAGCTCGCCCGGGTGATCGGCCACCGCGACCTGCGGAGCCTGCAACTCTACTATCAGATCGACGCCGACGAGCTCGCCGACCGCCTTTAACCCACCTGTCCACCAGACAGTCCCCCAGACGCCGCCAAGCCCTTGACCGGCAACGATAACAGCGGGTTTTCAGGCCCGCCGAAACCGTCAAACGCGACCGTTACCGATCAATGGGTTACGGGGGGATAGGGTGTTAGCCTTCGGACAGTCCGCCCTCAATATCGGCACTGTTGCCGGCCACGGCCGCCGCGGCGATCTCTGCGTTCTCGGCCTGCTTGATCGTTGAGATGGCAGCCCCACGGAAGTGGTTCACCACAAGCTCGGCCTTCTTCACCAGAGTGAGGGTCGCAGGGTCGATCAATGACAGCTTGGCAATGGCGTCAGCAAGGCGCACGATTTGGGCCTGTGGCGTCGCCCAGTTGGTCAGGGCATCGGCCAGGGATTGGGCGCGCTGGGCGTAGGTAGCCATTAGGCGGCGATCCTTATTGCGGAGAATTGGGTGCCGACCGCTGCAATTTCGTAGTCAATCGACGTATCGCGGCGAGCGTACATTTCGAGGTAGTCGGTCGTCCCGTTCATCTGCGCTAGCGCGACCGCTTGAACAACGTTGGTTGATGAGTCGTTGCATCCAGCAGTTACAGCTATGTATGACGCGCCGTTCTTGTATATGTAGGAAATCAACCGCTTGCCTGCGGTGATTGGGTCTGCCGCGTTGACTCGGGGAAATGAGATCGTCGCGATGGCGAGGTACAGCCCCGCTTTCGTCGGCGTGAATCGTCCAGTGGCGGTATCAAAGCAGCCATCCGTATCCACCGACTCGGTATTGAGCGCAACCTTAGTGGTCGTGGCGTTGGCGAGCGTCTGATTCGCCGACAGCCCCGCGACCACGGACAGCTTGGCGTCATCGGCCTTCCCAGCCAGCGCATCGAACACCGCATCCCCGCTAGGCGCGTGGGTGGTGTCGCCGTCGGTGATGGTGGCGGTGACGATGGCCGCTGCGGTTCCGGCTGGGTCTGCGCCCACCTGGGCGGCTGTGTAGTCGCCGGATGCGGGCGTGACCGACCCGGTGCGGCCGTTGAAGCTGGTCACGGCGCCGGCAGTCGGAGAAAGCAACTCCTGCCAGTTCGCCAGCACGCTCGCCGGATCGGCCGTCAGAATGAAGGACGTGGACAGGTCGGATCGCACCGCCACGTCACCCTGCTCGCAGACCAGCGCGAGCATGGCCGCCTCATCGGCAACGACAAAGGTGTCCGTGATCGCCAGCGCCGGGAGCTGGCCGGCGTCGAGCTTGCTGTCGGCGCCAAGTGTCGCGAGGCCGTTCGGCTGGCCCTTCTGCAGCGTGATCCGCGCATCTGCCCGAACGTCGGTGTAGTACAGGTTCGCCCCCTCCGACACGTCGCTGGTCGTGCCGTCAGCCGTGCCAGATAGCCGGCCGTACTGGTCGCGGGTGATGAGCTTGAAGGTGCCGGTGGCGGAGTCGGTGAGGTCGGCGAGATTGATGGCAGGATCGCCCGCCACGCCATTGGCATTGCCCAGCGCCAGGGTGGTGCTGGTCAGCGTCCGGGTCGCGCTCGCGCCTGCCGCGGTGATCGCGTACAGGCCGGTCGTTGCCGTGTTCTCCAGCGCCCTGACGTTCGCGGGGATCTCCAGCACGCGGCGCCAGATGACGACGGCCGACGCTTGGCCGGCGGCTGGCGTGGCGACGGTGCCAGGCTCGAACAGGCTGCCGTCAGCGTTGTAGACGTTCTCGCCGATCGTGGCGCCGCGGGTCGCGTCGGTGTCGACCAGCGCGAAGTTGCGCGGGTTGCCCCATAGCGGGACCTTGCGCTTGCTCATCGGATCGCCCCGGTCGACGCCTTGCCGCGAACGCAGTCACGCTCTCCCTGCCATTGCGTCCGGTCGGCAGTGATGGCTGCCAGCGCACCGCTCGCCCACCTCCACATCGCCAGCGCCCACGCATCCGTCAGGACTTCGGGTGGCACCGGAACGGGCGCAATGTCGCTGGACGGGGCGGCCAGGCAGTCAGTGACCAGCGGCGGCGCGGGCTTGATCGACGGCGGCATCGAGGCTTGGCAGCCCGTCAGGCCGGCGACAATCGCCACGCACCACAACCCGGTCAATCGCTTGCGTTCGATCACGGGCGTCCTCCTGCACTTCTGCGACAGCATTTCGGGTGTCCGTCTGCGTTTCCGCCGTCACTCGGTCGAGCTTCGTATCCCGCTCGCCCTCGTCCTTGCGGACCTGCGTATTCGCGACAACAACGGCCGTGGCCTTCGTTGTTTCGCACTCGGCGCCCGACTGCGCCCACTGCCAGCCCAGGAAGGCGTTGGCGAGCATCGACAGACCCAGTGCGATCAACAGGCAGGCGGTCAGTTGCAGCTTCATAGCAGCGCGCCGGTCACTCGGCCGGCGGCTTCGGTAGCCGGTTCAGCAGCACGTTCACGACACCTATCGCCATCGTCGCGAACCCGCCGATCTCGGCCAGGTACTCACGCGCGCCGGGGTCGGTCGCGAGGTAGGCGACCACCGCGCCCACGGCGACCAGGCTCCAGTCGTACAGGCGAGCCAGCTTGCGCCGGTCAATCCCCAGCACGCGCTTCGGGGGTGGATTCAGAATGATCGGATCGTCGCTGGGCATCGGTCGCTTCCTCGGGTTTCAGTTGGGGGGCCTGCGCGTAGATCGCCGACAAATAGGTCTGCATCCGGTCGGCCTCCTCCTTGCGCTCGCTCAAGGTCACGTCGATACGGCCGAACTCGCGCGCCAGCCATTGCGAGCCCACCACGCCCGCCACCAGCGCGACAGACAGCATCACCACGCACGCGGTCAGGCAGAGCCACACACCCACACCGCCCGCGTTGATCGTCACCGTCTGCGCCGAACGGTTGTTGTTCAGCAGCTCGTCGGCCTTGCGGCTGAACCGGTCCAATGCGTGCGCCAGATCGTCGCGATCGCTCATCGGTGGTCCGTGAAAACAGGAACTTCCATCTTCAAGGCGATCCGGTACACCAGATCGCGCAGCGAGTGGATCTCGCCGCGGAACTCGGCGAGGTTCGCCGTCCGCACGTATTCCTCGGCCACCTTCAATTTCAGGTCGTTGTGCGAGCGCCACAGCGACCACACCCAGGCGACCAGCCCCACGACGGCGGCGCCCAGCAGGGAAATGAGGAAGCCGCTGATTCCGGCCTCCATCAGTGCGCCTCGCTCGGCGCGGCCAGCGCCATGTCGTGAATACGCATCAGGCGGCGGGACCAGCCGAGCCCGAACGTGTCCTGCAGGTGGTCGAGCTGCATGTAGTCGAACATGCGCCGCGCGCCAACCTCGTTGATCGTGGCGCCGGGCTTCGATCGCGCCACCGCGGCCAGCGTCTTGTCGCCGACGATGCCGTCCGCCGCGGTCTTGACCGCCAGTTGCAGGAAGCGCGCTGCATCACCGACGCCCTGGTTGATCGCGCAGTCGAACACGATCAGGGCTAGCCCCAGCGGCAGGTCATCGCCGCGCATCGGACGCCAGTACAGGGCTTCGTAGATCAGCAGCGCATCGCCGCGTGTCAGGTCGTCGACGCGGGCTGGCAGGCCCATGATGACGTTGCGGGCGTGGTTGAGGGTCGCCTGCGTCACGCCCAGGTTGGTGCGGTCGCCGGGATCGCGGGGATGGTCGACCAGCCCGCCTTCTTCATCGAGTACGCGCGTGGCGCAGTATGCGAAATTACGGCTCATGGGCACCCCTTGATAGGTGCTGCCCATGCTTGCAGCCGCGGGGGAGCAATCAAGCGCGTAGGCGTATAGTGGGGCGATGGTCAAGATCGCCACCGGCATTGCCGCGCTACTCGTCGGGCTCGCCTTCGCCCTGGTCATCGGCCTGTCGGCCGGTTACATCATCGGGGCGCTCGTCCTGGCCGCCCCGATCGCGCTGGCCTACGACCTCATTCGGCGCTACCTACAACATCGCGGGTCCAAGCCTTGTTGAACTCGTGCTGGGCATATTGCCGCTGCGTGTTCAGGTTCTCGGTGATGTTGTCCCGCATCCGCGATTCCTTGCTCGGCAGCAGGCTCCCCGGCGTCCGGGTGTAGGCATCGCGCACGCTCTCGTTGCGGAACTCGGCCGCTTTCTCGGCTGCCTTGTACTTGCCGAACACCGCGTCGTCGTCCTTCACCACGATCTGCGGCCGGCCATCGGACGTGATGATGCTGCCGACCGGGCCGCGCTCGCTGGCGTTCTTGCGGCGGCGGAATCCGGCGCCCTTCAATTCGGGCATCGCCGCCAGCATCTTCTCGGCCGCTTCGGCGCCGTCGTTCTGGAAGGTGTCGCGCAGCCGGTCCAGTGAGCGCGCGATGGTGTCGCGGCGGTCGTAGAACAGCGCGTTCTGCGCCGCCTGCTCGTCGATCGAGGTCACGAACCGTTTGATGATCGGCCGATCCTGCGGCTTCATCGGCAGGTCGCCGGTGGCCTTCTGCGCCCAGGTGGCCGCATCGGTGATGAACCGGCCCGCGCCGCCGGTCAACTCGCCCAGCAGGTATTCCACGTCCTCGGGCGCCACGTCGAACCACGACAGCGACGGCGGGGTGTACTCGTCGCCGCCGCCGATCCGGTTCATGCCGGTGGCGATCAGCTTGAACACCTCCAGGGTGTCGGGCCGGCCCATGCTGGCGCGCGGAATGTCGAACTTGCTGTACGGCGCCTCGTTGCGGATCCGGTGGCCGAAGTCGTTGCGGTTTGTCTGCACGTTGACCGGAATCCGGAGCACGGTCGGCAGCAGGCCCAGCCCGCCCTCGCCGATCGGCACCGGGCTGAACGACTCGACCGTCGCCGAAAGCAGGTCCCCGGTGATGGCGCCGGCGCGGTTGGTCGGCTTGCCCTGTTCCTCGTCCAGCAGCGCGCCCGTGAGGCGCCCAGCGGCGTAGGTGAACACGTTGAGGCCGTAGGGCATCGGGATCGTGACCACGCCACCGTCCGGCGTGACCAGCACGATGTTGCGGCGCTTCACATGGTCGGGAATCTTGTTCCACAGGGGCTCGCCGTCGTCGTCCTCCATGCCCATTGCCGCCATCGCGGCCATGACCTGCACGCCGACCAGTCCCCCGGTGTAGGCCCACGACTTCGGATTTCGCAGCAGCTTCGAGACGCGATGCGCGCCCTGCATCGCCGCGTTGTAGAACAGGAACCAGGCGTTGAACTTGGAGCCGTCCATGCCCTTGCGGTTGAAGTTGACCGTCAGGTTCTTGGCGTATTCGGCCGCGGCATCGACCGACTTGCCGCGCTTGCGGAGCGTGACGTAGGCCGACAGGCGCAGCGCGTTCTCCACCGCGTCGTTGATCGAGCCCACCGCATCGCCCAGCGCACGCGCCGCCTTGGCGAGCCCGTCCGGGGAATAGCTCGAGAGTCCGCCCTTGCCGATCTTGCGGGACAGGTCCTCGGCCGAAGGCATGGCGACATAGCCGGTTTTTCCGCCGGCGTTGGCGAACTCCTTGGCCCAGGTGTCCCACTGGCCGTCGCCGCTCTTGCGGATCGACTGCCGGAACGCGGCGCGCGCGGCCAGCGGATAGTGCAAAGCGGCGTCCAGCGCCGCGGCCTCGCCGTGCTCGCTCGCCAGTCCGACCAGCCCGAACAGGGCATCGCGGCTCGCGTTCACCGGGATGAAGGCCGGGTTGTACTTGGTCAGCACCGCGGAGAAATAGCGATTGATCGCGCCGGCGTAGCGGGTGATCACCCCCAACTGGTCGACGCCGACGTTGTTCAACGCCATCGCCATCGCCTTGTTGTTGATCTGCACCTTGTAGAGCTGGCCTCGGTGACGCACGGCGACGATCGACGGGTCGCTCCAATCGTTCACCACCCGCTCGTACACCTCGCCGGCGGCATCCACCGCGCGCTCGGTCTGCACCGGCTCGACCTGCCACAGCGCCGGATTCGGGTTCGCCAGCACCAGCCGCATGACGGCGCGCCCCACCCGCGCCTTCTCGGCCAGGATCACGGATCGCTGCGAGTCGGCGATGACGTTGGCGATAATGTCCGTCGCCCGGTTGCCGGCGCCACGGCCCAGGGCTTGCTTCACCGGCTGCGCGCGCGTGTCCAGCCCGCGGCCGGGGCCGGCACTGTTCGCCTCGAAGTCGGTTTCGGCGGTTTCCTTGCCCTTCAACGGCACGTAGGCGGAATACTGCGCCTCCATCGCGTCGTGCTGCTCCTGGGTGATGAGCCCGTGTTGCAGCAGGCGGCGGCGGGTCGCGCGGGTCATCGCGTCGATGCGCTTCGCCAGCGGGTCCAACTTCGCCTTGTCGGTGCCGGCCAGGATTGCGTCGGCCTCGGCGTTGGTCATGCCGGAGCCGCCATCGGGCATCGCCGGGTTGATCTCGGCGATCTTGGCGTTGCGCTCCTTGGCGTGGCGGGCGTACAGGTATTCCTCCAGCGCCGCCGGCTTCACGCCGGCCGCCTTCATCGCCTCCATCAGCGGGACGATCTGCGCCTCCTCGATGCGGTCCAGCCCTTCCTTGACTCGGCCGTGCATGAGGTTTTCCAGCCGGTAGACGTTCTGCGCGTCCGGGATGGCCTGCCCGACTTGGCTGGCGATCTGGTTCTGCACGTCGCGCCACGACAGCATCTTGTCCTGCAGGCTCGCGCGGGCGCGGCTCAACTCGCCCTTGCGGCCTTCCCATGCGCCGCTGTCGTAGTTCCAACCGGCTGCGCCACGGTTGATCTCCAGCGCGTCGGCCGCTTCGTTGCGGCGCTGCTCGGCGCGATTACCGGCCTCCACCGACTCCAGGATGGAATCGCGTTCGGGCACGTATGGCCGACCTTCGCGCTTCGCGACCTCGGATGCAGGGTCATGAGGCTGCGGGTCATAGCCCCACTCGACCCATGAATCCCCGTTCGTCCACAAGTCGCGGGGGCGCACGGTCATTTTCTGAATGCGATAGTCGCCATTGAGGGCGCCTTCGCCATGATCTTCGGCATAGGAACGAACAGGCGTCACCCAGCTGCCGCGCTGAATCTTGTTGCCCTTGATCGATTTCGGGACGGCTCGGTACACCTCGACGAAGCCGTTGGGCTTCTCCCGCATACGGCGGATCAGGTTGTAGGCTTCGCTGTCCCACGAGGCTTCGCCCGTGCCGTAGTAACGCAGCCCATTGGCCGAGTACACGTCGTCGGGGTAGCTTCCATTGAGCGCGACGTTCCACAGAGGTGACCCGCTGCTGCTGTCTGGCGCCTCATGCTCGCCGCGATAGTCGTCAGGCTCCATGCTCGCAAGGCTATCAGCCCCGACGGTCGTCGCGGCATCCCCATCCACCGCCTGCCAAGCCGCCTCCAGCAGCCCGCGAACGTCCTCGTCGGTGAAGGGCTCCAGCCCGACAAGCCCGTTGAATAGCACCTTGAGCCGGCGCAGGAAGTTCTCGACCGCACGCGCGACCTTGGCGCGGATGCCCTCGGGCACCGGCACGTTGTAGCGGCTCTCGATGTGGGCGTAATCGCCAGTGCGGACGGCTGCGGCCAGTTCGGCCAGGGCTTCCTCGGTCGCCAGTAGCCGCTCGTCGCCGCCCAGCTTCCGCTCCTTGGTGATGGCGTCTGCGACCTTCGCCACGGTCGGGTTCTGCATGGCGATTCGCAGCGCCGGGTCCAGCTTGTCGCCCAGCAGGGCGCGCAGTCCCTTGTGGCCGGCAATTTCGTGGGCCGCATTCCACACCGCACGCTCGGGCGTCGTCACCACGTCGGTGAACAGATACACGTCCTTCGTCACCGGGTCGTACAGTGCCGCCGTCCGGCCGCGCCCGCTTCGCTGCTCCATGCGGCGCTCCACGCCAGCGCGCAATCGCTCGGGCAGTCCAGCGATGCCGTCCAGATACTTGACCTTTGCGGCAACCGGGCCAAGCGCCGCGTCGATCGCTTCGCGCAGCCCCAGCAAGTCGGCGGCATCCTCGCCGCTCTCGCGGGATTGCTCGGCACTCCGGGCCGGCGAGCGGTTGAAGGCGGCGCGCTCGGATGGGGTCAGGTCGGATTCGGAGAGTTCGGCCGCTTCCTCGCTGGCTAGGATCGACGGATCGGCCGGGTCGAACGCACCGCTGTTGCCGGTGGCGGATTTGATCTGCGTTGGCTGGAACACCGCCAGCACGGACGGGTCTTTCAGTACCAGTCCGCGCGACGTGGTGAAGCTCTCGCCCTCGACCATGAGGCCGTCGAAGCCTTGCGCGATCAACTCGTCGCGCCACCGCTCGAACCATGTGCCGTCTTTGGCGTGACGGTCGCGGATAGCGTCCCATCGGCCGCTGCTGATCCGCTTGGGCTTCTCCATTTTCAGGTAGGTGGCTATCTTGTTGCCGCCGAACAGGTCCGCGAAACTCTCGTCCTCGGCAAACCAGAACCCGAACTTGGACGGGCCATCGCCGGCCTTTGCACGGTCGAACACCTCGAACGGCGTGTCCTCGGTCCCGTGATACACCACCAGCGGCTCGCCATCGGCGTCGACCACCTTGGAGTCGCCGAACCACCGCTTGAACGCCGGGCTGTCGGTTTGGTCCTCGACCGACTCAAGCGCCTCGCTGGTGGGCTGGTCGACAATCGCCTGCGCCGGCCGCGCACCCGCGAACAACTCGCCGTCACCGGCCAGCATGTCGGTACGGCCGGTGCCGGTCTTGCCATCGCGGCGGGCGTCACGGGAGCGCTGCGCGTCGTCGATGAAGTCGCGCGCGCTCGGGGCGCCGAACAGGCCAGCACTCGGTGGCGGGGCTACTTCTTGGGGGCGGGGCGAGGGGTCGGCTTGGAGGCTGAAACCGGCTTGCCCGCCTTCGCCCTCTTGTACGCGGACACGAATGCCGCCTGCTTCTGCTTGTCGGTCAGTGCCACGGTCGGCCTCCGCTCGGTAGATTTCCTGCCACAGACGGGCAGCATACGCCCCATCGGGTTCGTTTTCGGATTGAGTTAGGTCGAAGTCATGCACGCCGGCATCGGCGGCGCGCTGCGCCAGTTCGGCGATCGACAGCAGTTCGGCCTCGTCGCCGATACTGACCGCCTCGCCGGCCTCGCTCTCCACCTCATCGAACCACGCCGCCAGGTCCTCGTCGGGATCGCGGTCGGCCGGGGTTTCCTCGGGGCCGTAGCGATCGGCCTGGACCTGCATCTGCAGTTCCAGCATCCGGTCGTCGTTCAGCGGACCCACCGGCTCTCCGGCCAGTGCTCGGCTCACCATGTCCCACACGTCGTTCAGGTCGATCGTCGGCGGCGCGTTCGGATCTTCGTCGGGGAAGTAGCCCTCCTCGATCATCATTTCGCGCAGCGAGTCCAGCGGGATTCCGTTCTTGCCGTACAGCGGCCGGATGCCGCGGCGGGCGTTCAACTCGGCCGGGTCGACGCCCATGCGCGCCGCATCCTCGCGGCTGATGCCACCGGCGCCGGCGATCATGTCCAGCAGCGGGTTGTAATCGGCCTCGCGCCTAGACTCCACGTCGGCCTTGGCGACCGGCACGCGCCCGACGCCCGGCACGTTGACCGCGCCGCCACCCATTGCCGTCTCGCGGTAGCCGAATGCGGGCGACGGGTCGAAGCTGTCGCGCGCCTCCCAATCCTGCCAGCGCCCGGCCTTGCGGCTGCGGACGTGCCAGGTGCCATCGGGCAACTGCAACGCCTGGGCGCTCGAGTTGTTCTTGCCGTTGCCGCGCTGGTACAGCTTGCCAAGGTCGGCGCCGGCACCCGCAGGAGCCGACTGCGGGGCCGACGCCTGCCCGGATTGCTCCGGGGTGAGGATCTGCGCCGGCTGGCTTGTACGCACCTCGGGCGCCTCTAGGGCAGGTGGCGCAGCCGGCGCAGATTCGGGAGCCGGTCGACGGAAACGCGCGTCGGGGTCGGCGGGTTCGGGGTCGCCCAAGGCGGCAGCGATGCGCGCCTCGTCCAGCACGGGCGCGGGCGTCGATTCGGGCTCGATGCCAAGTTCGGCCGCAACGGCAGGGTCCAGCAGGTTGCGGACAAGAAGTTCGGCAATGTCGGCGTCATCCTCGGGGGCGATGGCGTCGTCTTGGGCTTGCGGCGCCGTCCGCGGTGCCGGCTCGGGGTCGCCGAGTGGCGCGGGGGCCGGTGCGGGCGGGGCTGCTTGCTCACGCTGCAGCAGGCGCGGCGCGCTGATCGCCGCGTTCGCGCCGCCGCCCACCAGGCCGCCAACGCCGGCCGCTTCCAGCGCGTCGGTGATTTGCTGCAGCACCGGCGTCTCGTTGCCGGTCGCCTGGCCGGTGATGTTGGTCTGCGCCAGCGACACGCCCAGTTCCTGCAGGCCCTCGGCAAGCGCCGCCTGTGCCACGCCGCCGTCGCCCATCACGCGCGGAAGGCTGACGCCCTCGCCCGCGGCTTCGGCCAGCGCGGACAGCGCGCCCGCTTCGGCGGCATCCAATCGACCGATGCCATCGCCCCGAAGGTCGGTGTAGGTCTGGCCGCCGGTGACGCCACCCATGAGGGCGGAACCGGCCGCCGGGCTGCGGGTTGCCAGCGCCGCGGCGAACAGCGGCGCCGATTCGGTCGCCATCGTGCCCAGCCGTTGCCCCTGGATTTGCAGCGCCGCCGTGGGGTCGGTCAGGTAGTCGCCCAGTCCCGGCATGTCGCCGATCTCGGCCATCGCGGCCTCGCGCTCGGCCGCAATCTCGCGGTTCGCGCCCAGTGCGTCGGCCGCCATCGCGCGCGCGCCCAGCGGATCGCTGACGGCCTCGGGCACGGCCACGCCGGCGGCATCGAGCCACAGCGGAACGGGGTTGGACTGCTGCACGGCCTGGTCGATGAGGTCGCCCAGCGTGTGCGTGACGCCGGCGACCGCGCTGGCCGCGCCGCGCTGGAAGGTGTCGGCAAACTCGGTGTCCGCAATGCCACGCGCGATCGGCGCGGTGATCTGCCCCAGCGCCGCGGCCGGGTTGGTGATCGCCCCAAGGATGCCGCCCAGCAGATCGCCGCCGGCAATGCCTTCGGGCTCGACCACATCGCCGAGCGCGACCGGCGTCGGCGCACCCACGCTGACGTTCGGGATCGCCGGTCGGGCCGTGCTGTCGGCCGTCGCCTGCACGCCGCTGAAATCCACGGGCGCGCGGTCGAAGTCGCCCCACAGGTCATCGCTTGCCTGCGGCTTGGCTGCGGTCCCCGCCTCGAAGTCGTCCCACAAATCAGCCACGGGTGATCCTTACTTGATGGGGGTCGCGATCTTCTTGGCAACGCCGGGGTAGCCCTTGCGGACCAGGTATTCGGCAACGGCAGCCGGGTCGGCGCCGCCGGCGATGCGGTCACGCGCCTGCGCCAGCACCTCGGCCTCGCTGGAGGCGGTCGTCTCGCGGCGCGGTGCCGGTGGGCGATTGGCGCGGATCAGCGAGGCTTGTGCCGCCGCTTCATCGCGCTGCAGGTCGCCCAGCGTGCCCGCGGTCGGGACATACGGGTCGCCCGCCACCACGTCGGCACCGCTATTGATGTACGCGCCGCCGAGTTCGATCGTCGGCTGGAACTCGTCACCGACCGCGCCGGCATTGAAGCGGTTGGCCGCCGGAATGTCGCCCAGCACCAGCGCCTCGTTGGCGAGGTTGGTCAGGTCGTAATAGCCCGGCCGCTGACCCTCGCCCAACTGCGACATATTGGCGGTCGTGTTGCTGCCCAGGATGATGTCGCCAAGCGCGGCCTGCTCGGGGCTCATGCCCACGTCGATCAATGCTTGCCGGTATCCGGTCTGCCGCTTCTCCGCGCGAACGGCGTCGATCATCGCCAGCGACCGCGCCCGGCGCGCATCCTGCATCGCCTTGTCGCGCGAGTACCCCTTGCGCTGGGCGTCGTAGTTGTCGCCCAACTGGTCGACGTAGGCGCTGCCATCGGACTGCAGGCCGCCGGCAAGGGCGTTGCCGATCTGCGCGCCAAGCTCGAAGGGGTCAGCCATTACCGGCCTCCACCGTAGGCGTTGAGCCAGTTGGCCCCGCCCGCAGTGCTGGGCGGGGCGGTCATGTAGGGCTGCTGGCCGGCCGTTCCGGTGTAACTGCCACCCATGCCGCCGCCACCCATCGCCCCGGCCACGCCAGACGCCACGCCGGCCGCGAGGTCGACGTTCGGGTTGCGCCGGATCGCGCGCATCCGAAGCTCGTCGATGAACCGCTGGCCCTGCGACTCACGGCCGATCAGGCCCAGGTCAGTGGTCAGGTTGCCGTAGCCAAACGCCTCGCCCTGGCGCTGCAGGCCCGGCGCGTCCATCCGAGCCACCAGCCCAGCGGTGTCGGCCGCGTACTGCTGCACGCCCTCGGCGGCCTTCGCCGAGTCGGCCTTGAACGCATCGCCGCCGATCGCCGGGTCGATGCCGCCGGACTCCCAGCCCTTGCGGCCACGCTGGAGCCCCTGCATGTACTCGTCCAGCCGGTCGGCGCGCTCGTCCGCGGCGGTGCTGGCCTGCAACTCCTGCACCTCCTCATTGACCTTGGTGTCGGCCTCCTTCTGCTTCTTGCCCTGCTCGATGAGGCTCATCGCGAGCTGGTCGTCTTGCTTGCGCTCGACTCGCTTGGTTTCGGCGCTCTGCGCCGCGGCACCGGCGAGGCCGATGGCAAGGGGGATGAACTGGCCCATTACTTACCCTCCATAGGGCATTGCGCTGCCATACGGGCCGAAACCCGAATCCTGATTCGCCCGGCGCCGGTCGGCGGTTTCCTGCGCGCGAGTGAGGTATTGCTGGAACGTGCCGAACGCCTGCGCCGGCGCATCGAAGCGCGAGGTGGTGCGCTGGCTTTCGAGGTTCGACCGCATGGCGGCCTGCGACTGTTGCGCCGCGGTCGTCGTATCCAGGCCGGAAGTCGCCAGCGCAATGAGCCGGGCGCGGGCCTCCTGGTCCTGCGCGCGCAAGGCCGAGCCGGCGCCGAGCGCCTTCTGGTTCACGTCGATCAAGCCGCGGGCGTACTGCTCGGCCACGTCGATGTTCTTGTCGCGCTGCACGCTGCCGCCGGTCAGTCCGGCCCGCTGCATCGCGAACTTGAGGTCGCGGTCGGTTTCGCCCTTCTGGTCGTCCAGCCCTTGCCGGTAGAACTGCCGGGTCGCATCCACGAAGTCGGCGATCTCGCCCTCGCGGCGCGGGTCGTTGAATACCGCGTTGATCTCGCCCTGGGTCTTGCGGATCTGCGCCTGGCGCTCCTCCTCCAGACGCGCGGCGCGGTCGGCGGCAGACTCTTTCTTGGGCTCCTTGATGATCCAGCCCGCCGGGTCGGCCCAGCGCCCCGCCTTCCCGCCAAACACGCCAAGCGGGTCGGTGATCTTGTCGAACGTCTCCTCTTTGAGAAACCCGTTGCCCACGGTCAATCCTCCTGCACGGGCTTGATTCGGACGAACATCACGGCATCGCTGCCGTTCGCGCAGTAGCGGCGCAGCACGGCCTCGTGGGCATAGCCCAGTGCGCGCTCGTACCACTCGAACGTCTTGTCGCGCCCGGCCAGCGCGATCAACTGCAGCCGGTGAACGTCGGGGCGGGCGAGCATCTGGTCGTTGAGCCGGCGGGTGATGCGGCTGATCGCGCGCCAGTGCTTCGCCCAGCCGTCGACCGTGCCGGCCTGCCAGCCCTCCCACACGCCGGGGCGCACGCGGAAGAACCCGCCGGCCACCGCCGGCAAGCCGTCGTCGCCGACAATCAGGAACGCCGGGCCGGGAGTCGCGACGAACAGCCGCGCGGCCTCGTCGGGGTCGTACTCGGCCGCACCGGTGCCGGCCATGTACTGCTCGATCTCGTCGGGCCGCATGAGCCGGGCGAGGTAGGCCAGGTCGGTCACGGTCGGGCTGGTCACGGTGACGCTCACGGGCCACCCCGCAGCGGCTTGGCCGACAGCAACACGCTCTGGACGTTCCACGCCTCCCCGCCGGCGAACTCGAGCTTCACCGACATGGTGGGCGCGCTCACTGGGAACGGGATGATCCCGCCCGGCAAGGTGTCGGGGTCGAGCTGGTAGCCATCTGTGAAGATCGACGGATCGCGCTGGTCGTATCCGATGCTGATGCTCGGCCCCTGACCTGTGCCGACGTAATCGAAGCCCTCCAGCATCTTCGTCGCGCCGGGCGAGCCGAAATCCAGCCACGGCCACCAGACGGTGCCAGTGAAGTTCACCGGGGCGCCGGCCACGTCGTCGGTGACTGCCTCCTCGGAAACCATGCTGATCGTGTCCCCATTGCGGATATAGAGGACATTGCCAAGCTGGGCGAAGCAATCAACCGCGAACGGGAAGATGTAACGGCTCCACGCGCCTTTCTTGCCGGCGCTGGTCATGGTGTAGACGAAAACCGTGCTGGTCATGACTGCCCCTTGCTGCATCGGAAGTCGGGGGCGGTCATGCGGCAGCCTCGTAGTTCGTAGCAATGTCACGGGCTTCCGCCAGGCCGGTCGCCGCAGAATCCCACGTCACACCGTCCGCGCTGCCGCTTACCTGCGTTCCCGAGAAGATGTAGAACTTCCCGCCGGAGAACACGACCCCGCCAGCAACGGGCGATGTGGCGGTGAACGTCTGTGTGGCGTAGGTCGCCCACGCATCGGCACTGGTCAGCACTTGTCCGCCTTCGCAAACGGCGACCCAAAGGCTGTTTCCGTATGCCACTCCGACGACCGCGCTTGGAGCGTCATCGACCCGGCTTGTCCAGCCCACTAGCGGATCGACCGAGGTGCGTATCTGCCCGATCGTGCCGCTGCTGTCTTGGCGCCCCCCGGCGACCCACAGGCCATTGGCGTAGTTGGCGCAGTCCATCTGATAGCCGAACACCGCGCTACCTTTTGCTGTGGTAAGTCCGCCATCCACGCTGTAGCGGTACGGTCCCTGAACGGTCCCGGCAACGCCGAATATCCACACGCCGTTCCCGTAAGCGGCGCAGGTATATGTTGCATCTGCGTCGTAAACGCTTACGAACGAGGCCGCGTCGTCGGACGAGCGGAAACGCGAACCCGATGATCCCGCCGCCACCCATGCGCCATCGCCGTAGGCGACTGCTGCTATGGCTGCGGCGGTGCCTGCGTAGGTGCTGGGCGACCACGCCAACAGGTCGGCGCTCCGGCTGCATTCGGTGGAGCTAATCGCCACCCACTGTCCACCTCCGTATCCGCACGCGGACCGGGCGGACAGGGACGCTCGCGGAATGTCGGTGAAGGTCGCCCCGTCCTCCGATGTTTGCGCTGCCGGAGTGGTGCTGCCGGAGCCGGGCGTTCCAATCAGCAGCAAAATCACGGGCGTGATGGTCGCCGAGTCCACCAGCGTTGCTACCGCCCCATCGCTGTCAGTGACACTCACGGTCCAGGTGTAATCGCCCTCGGCGGTGTAGTCGTAGGTGACAAGGCCGGTTGCGTCCATCGTCGCGCCCGGCGGCAGCGAGCCACTGGAAATGGCGAACGTGTGCGGCAACACGCCGCCGCTTGCGGTGTACTGGTAGGTGCCGGAGTCGCCTACAAATCCGCCCGGCAGGTCGCCGGAGATGGTCAGCGCGGGCGGCGGGTAGTCGGTGAACGCGAGCCAGTACTGTCCCGCGCCGGGGTAGTAGGCCGAGTGGATCTTGTTGTCGTTCGCCACGGCGACCCGAACCGCATCGCGTACCAACACGTCGATCGGGCTGCCCACGTCACCGGCGGCCAAGTTCTCGGCTGCGTTGGCGATGCCGACACTGCGAACGCCCTGCTGCGACAGGTAGAGCAGGTCGTTTGCCACGGCTTGCGCCGCCAGCGTCCACGTTGAGCCGACGCCCTCCATCTGGTCCAGTTGCGCCATTGCAGCCGGATCGGGGTCGACTTGGTAGAGCTGGAAGCCGTTGGCGTTGAAGCAGGCGAGATTGCCGCGGTATGGCGCCAGCACGGCCATGTCGTTCGCGTTGGCCTGGTTCATGCCCGTGGGCAGATAGCCCGCGTCGTTCTCGCTGGTCCAGTCGAGCGGGTTGGCGGTCGCGCTGAACCGGGTAATGTCGCCATCGGCGGCGAACACCTTGCCGGCCATGATCGCGACGACCTTCGTATTCGGGCAGTTCTCGTCCTCGACCGCGCGCGTGATGCACTCCCACTGCACCGTGCCGTCGCTCACCACGGCGCCCGGCTGGGTCGGCCAGTTCGGCTCGGTGCCGCCGGATTCGGCGATCGGACTGGCGATCCACGTCACCCGCGAGGCAAGCACCGCCTCCCAAATGACCTCGTTGTCGATGACCTGCACGCCCAGCGATTGCGGCCAGGCGGGCTCGGAGGCGGCGGATACGCCGGCAGCCGGCTGCACGGCGCGGTAGAACAGCGCATCGGCCGGGATGCGGTAGGTGCCGGTGACGACAAGATCGTCACCGTACACCCCGTCATTGGAGTCCTGGTACAGACCGATGCCGGCGCGCGCGTAGGATGCCCCGATGGGGGCAACTGCCGTGATGGTCGACTCATGCCATGCGCCATCCTTGCCGTCGTTGACCACGTTGCCAAGGTCATCCGAGCCGATCTGCACGCCGCCGGCGTCGTACCAGCGCAGGATCACCAGTCCGCGAGTGTGGTCAACGTCCGACGCGCCCTGTTGGATCCGGCACGTCGCGGTGATGGACTCGCCGGCCGCAGTCGGGATCTGCGTCTGGTTCAGCGCCTCGCCGCTTGCGGCGCTGCCGGGGACGTAGCAGTAGTGCCCAGGGCCGTCGTAGCCGTTGGTCGTCGTGTAGGCGACCCCACCGGTGAAGTCCCAGCCGGTCGCGCCGCCGGAGAAGTCGCCATTGGCGACGTTGCTGGAGGTTGCCGGCTGCACCGACGCCGGCTGCACCAGGTCGCCGGGCAGGTATAGGGTTCCGGGCTTCCAGATGGGCGCGGGCATTACAGAATCCCGCCTTCTGGCTTGCTGCCGCCGATGTTGCGGTAGCGCGCGATGGTGACGGGCGGCATCTGCGCGGTCGGCGGCGGATCGCTCGGCTGCGGCACCTCGGAGGCGTTCAGGTCGACGTTCTCGTCAATGCGCGCGCCATCCTCGGTCGGCCAGTCCGGCTCGGTCAGCCCGGAGCGCGGCGCGGCACCCAGCACTTCGTTCACGGTGTACTTGAAGCCGTTGGCGGTCGTCGGCTCCACCACGTCGCCCACCGAACGCGCCACCTCGGGCGCCCATAGCGGGTTCGGGGCGTCCATCCGCTTGGCGCGGTACACGTAGCCGTTCGGCACGCTGGGCGCGACCAGTTGGCCAGCGCGGTAGTGCGTATTGGCCGCCCAGGCGTCCGGCTGCTGCAGCCAGTAGTGCCGAATATCGCCGTTGGCGAACTCGGCCACCACGTACAGGATTTGCATGATCGGGCTGGCAAAGTGAATGTCAGCAAGCGCCTGCGTGTCGTCGGTCGGGTGGATGACCTGCTCGCACGTCACCCCGGCCGGGACGGTCTTCGCCAGGTGCGAGAACACGGTCAGGCCGTTGTTGAACGCGCACAGCCCTTTCGTCCCCGCCGGCAGCGCATAGGCTTGCTCGGTGCCGGGCCGGCTCACGATCGCGCCGCTGGCGTCGACGTAGCCGTTTACCAGGTCGTATAGCGTGTCCTTGTCGGCGCCGCCCTTGACCCGCTGGCGCGAGATCCCGCCCTTGCTCGCGTTGAGCTGGAACATCGCCATCAGGGAAACGGCACCGATGGACGCGGCTGCACGTACACGCCATCGGCGCGGTCATCGCGGCCCGGCACGTAGCGGCGGGTGTGGTGGCTGCCGGCCACGAGGTTGTCGATCATTACCTCCAACTGCTGCACGTAGTTGTTCGCGTCCGGCTGGCCGTAGTGGCTTTTGGCGTTCGCCAGCGCCAGCAGGAACACCAGTTCGGAGTCGATCGTGGTCTTGTCGGTGTCGGCGGCGAACGCCTCCAGCCCGAAATGGCCCTTCACGACGAGGTTGCCGTTCGTTTCCTCGGGCGTCGGCCACACCTCGATGCACTGGCGGATTTCGTACCGCTGCGGGCGTCCGGTCTGGTCGTGCGAGTAGAGTTCCGGCGGGATGCCGCATACGAGCGGTTCCCATATCCCGTCGCGCTCGATGCCGACCCACGTCACCTTGCGCGGATCCAGCCGCTTCGTACATGGCGTGGTCGGATCGGTCTGCTCGGCGTTGTCGGGCAGGTCGTACAGCCGAACGTCGACCGTCAGCGGCCAGGAGAAGAACCGCTCGGTGCGAAGCACGCCATTGGGACGGTTGTAGAGCGCGACCTGCGCGCTCTGCAGGAAGTCGTTGAGCATCACCGCCATGCCCGGCGGCGGGTTCGCGGCCTGTGCGCCGTAGCCCAGCCGCGACATGAGCCGGGTGCGGAGCGCCAGCAGGGTCGCGTTGTCGGTCGTGTCGTCGCACGCGCAATTAATGCTGTCGGTGATCGCCACGCCCTACCCCTCTGCGAAGCGGGCCGACGTGATGCCGGCCCGCGTGGTCCCGCGGTACTGCGGCCTTACTCGGCCTTCTCGGCTTTCGCCTTCTTCGCGTCGGCCTTGGCCGGCTTCTTGTGCTTGATGACGCTCGACTGCGGTGCCGGATCGTTGCGACCGCGACCCAGGTCGAAGCCGTGGGCCTCCAGCGCGGACGGGCCGGCGCGGAAGGCGAGGTTCAGCGGGTTGGCGTCGTTGAGCCGGCGATACCGGCGGAACAGGCGCGACCACTCCGCGTCGGCGTTGACGTTCAGTTCGATCTCGTCGTCCGTCTCGCCCTGGACACGGACGTTCGCGGGGCCGTGCATCGCGCGCAGCACCTCGATTTCGTGCTTCGGGACGTAGGCGGACAACGTGGTGGCATTGCGCGGCGTGCCGATCAGCACGTCGTACAGCGGGAGGGTGATCGTTTCGCTCACGGGTCGGTCCTCGTGATGAGTGAAATGAAAGCGCCCCCGAGTCGGCAGGCGCTCGGATGGATCAGGCTTCCAGCCACGCGCTGACGGTGCCGGCGGTGCCCACCGCGCTCACGCGCACGCGCATGTACGGCTGCAGGGTCACCTCGGCCTTGACCATTGACGCGGTGATTGCAGAGACGGTCATCAGCGTGGTGTACGTGGTGTCATCGTCGGAACCCTCGATCAGGACGGTCGGGGTGCCGGTGGCGCCGGTCAGGTTGATCGTGGCGATAGCGTTGAAGCCGCGGGAGAATGGGGAGCCATCCATTTCCACGCCGGTCTGCGCGACGGCACTGGTCAGAACCGCGCCGGCGCCGAGAATCTTGAGCTTGCTCATCGGGAATACCTCTGGATGCGGGAGAGAAGCCCCGGCCGGAGCCGGGGCGTCAGGTCAGGCGATGGACAGCACGGCCAGCGCGTTGCGCTTGTTGCTGGTCATGGCGTACTTCGTGGTCTTGCCGAAGTAATGGACGTAGCGATCCGGCAGCCGCTCGGGCTTGCGATCGCGCATCCACTCGCCCTTGACCGGGCGCAGCTTCACGGCGTCGTTGAGGAAGTAGGCCGTCTTGGTCTGCGTGGTGGTGCCCAGCAGGGTGTCCAGCGCCTCGAAGGTCGGGTCCCACTGCAACGGGATGCCGTGGAAGAACAGCGCCCCGGTGCTCGGGTCGATGGTCACGCCGCCCTTGGTGTTGACGATCTGGCGGTTGACCACCGCGTTGGCCTGGGTGCGGTAGTTGTCCATGAACGCCTGGCCGCACGGGATGAACTTCGGCAGCATCCCGCCGTAACGACGGCAGTCGTCATAGGTCGCCTGCATCTGGTCGACCACGGTCGCCGCGACGATTCCCAGGTTGGCGTTGTTCTGCCAGTAGGTATCGACGGCCGCGTCGATGCCGCCCACGGTGCCGGTCGCCGGGCTCGGGTCGATGATGTGCGCCAGTCCGGGGGTGGCCTTGGTCGACTGCGAACCGTCGCGCAGGGTCTCGAACGCGAGGTGCTCCTGCAGGCCGTTCTTGAGCGCCCGGTAGTTCTCGGTCAGCAGGTTGATGAGCGTGTCGCGCTCGGCCTTGGTCGGCACCGAATCGCCGCCATCGGCCAGGTGGATGCCCGCCTGGATCAGACGATCCTCGTCCAGCCAGAAGCCGTCGTGGACGTTGGCGTAGGTGAAGTCGGTCCACTTCGCCGGGTCACGCTCGTTGTAGGTCACGGCGTCCGCGCCGAAGTAGTTCTGCGCGTTGCTGTCGTTGCTGGTGTAGATCGGCTGCTTGAAGGAACCGTTGCCGAAGCTGGACTCCTCCTTGTTCTTGACGAGCCAGTCCAGCGTCACGTGATTGACGTTGATCTGGTCCATCGGGTTTTCTTTC
The DNA here is from genome assembly GCF_036663935.1 of Novilysobacter erysipheiresistens. Lineage (NCBI taxonomy): Bacteria > Pseudomonadati > Pseudomonadota > Gammaproteobacteria > Lysobacterales > Lysobacteraceae > Novilysobacter > Novilysobacter erysipheiresistens. The sequence goes on along the minus strand of NZ_JAXGFP010000001.1, from coordinate 285,582 downwards.
TGGTAGGTCTTGAGCGAGTAGTTCGCACCCGACACCAGTTGCGCGGCGGTCATGGGCATGGTCGTAGCCTCGGATCGAAGTTGATGGGTTGGTTTCCATCCACGTCGAAGGCGGCGAGCCCTTCATACGGCCATGCCGGGCGCGACTCCGGCTTACTGCTTCGTGGTCGCGGCTGTCAGCCGCAGGTCAAGCGTGAACTCGGGCGAAAAGCAGTCAAGCGCGAAAAGAAAACCCCGCCGAAGCGGGGCTTGTTGTGGCGAACCGGGTAGGACTCGAACCTACAACCTTCGGCTTTGGAGGCCGCTGCTCTGCCAGTTGAGCTACCGACTCTTGAAGCTATCCGACTGCCGCCTCGGGGTGATCGAACCCCCACTGCATCGCGTCATCCATCGAGTCGAACTTCTCCGGCGCCAGCGTGCCGCGCGGGCCACCGGGGCGCACCGGGTTGCCGGCTGCCGGGGTCGTGGTCGCTGCCGGCGCGGGCTGCGGATTCGGGATGGAGCGATAGGCCAGTTCGGTCGCGGCCACCCACTGCGCCGGCGGGAACTGCTGGCGAATCTTGGCGACCTCGGCGTTCAGCGCCGCGCGCTTGGCCGGGTAGGTCGGGTCCTTGGCCGCCATCGCCGCGTCCCACTGCACAAGCTGGCTGCGGGCCTGATTGACGACCTGCTCCTGTTGCCGCTGCGCCTGCGTCTGCTGGTCGGCCTGCTGCCGCTGGCGCTGGAGGGCGTTCTGGTGGTTGCGCGCGCCGACCACCTCCAGCGCGGCCTTGCGGGTCAGGTCGCCGGCCTCGATCTGCTCGGCCAGGTCCGGGTGCTCGGCCAGCGGGTCGAACAGCCCCGGCACCTCGCGGCCCAGCGCCTTCGCCAGCGCCGTCACCTCGCCCTGGATCAGCTCGAACGCCTGTTCTGCCGCCTTGCGATCGCCCGAATTGGCCTTGCTGATGAGCGACAGGTAATCGAGGGTCTGCCCGAACTGCTCGGGACTGGCGCCAGTGCTGCTGACCATTTCCACCATGTCCTCGCCGTTCTTGGCGCTCTGGACCATCTGCGGAAGCTGGGCAATGTCGGTGATGCCGGCCTTTTCAAGCTGCTCCTTGATCGGCGCCAGGGTCTTGATCTCGGCCGCCATCTCGCGGAACCGCTCGTTCGCCTTGCCCTTGAGGCCCAGCGAGTCGGCTTCGGCCGCAGCCTCGGCGCCGTCGTCGGGCTTGGCCTTGTCGGCCTTCGCGGGATCGGGCTCGCCATCGGCCGGCTTGGCCGCTTCGGCAGCCGCAGCTTCGGCCGCTTCACGCTCGGCGTCGGCCGCCTCGTTGGTGCCGGGCATCAGGTCCGGGGTCGCCTCGGCGAATGCGCGGTCCATGCCGGCGGCCATGTCCTCGGGTTCGTCGGGCGTTGCTGCCTCGGCCGCGGCAGTTGCCGGGTCCGGGGTGGCGGTGTCGGTCGGGGTTTCGTCGGGATCGGTCACGTACATGGTTGGCTCCTTAGATCGCGAGGGCGTTGAGCAGGTGCGCCAGGCGGGCGTTCGCTTCGCGGATGGAGTCCACCCGATCCTCGATGTATGCACACATCGGCGCTTGCGGAGGCGTCGGGTTGCTGGTGCCTCCCGCCGTCTCGCAATCCTTCTGCGGCAACGGCGACAGCAGGGCCGATAGACGGGCCTCGAGGTTGCAGATCAGATCGTGCGTCCTTCCATGCTCGTAACGCAACTGCTCGAGTCGCTCATCCATCGGGCTGACGGGCTGGGCATCGCACGCCTCGGTGGCGGCCATGTAGTAGTCGTCCGGCTTCATGTTGGCGAATCGCGGGTCCTGCTGGGCTGCATAGCTGTTCATCGGTACATTCCTCGGCTCGGAAAGGGTCAGGCCGCCATCGGCATGGCGGGGTCTTGCTCGGGGGCTTCGGGCTCGCCTGTCGGCGGCGCGCCATCGGGCGGCGTCACGGGCTGCCCATCGGGGCCAACGGCGCCCGGCATCGGCGCAATGCCCGCCGGCGGCAGCAGGTCGTCAATGTCCAGCCGCTCGCCGGAACGCTCGGCGGTGATCCGCAGCAGCTTCTCCATCGCGTCGGCCACGTCCAGCGGGGACGAACTGCGAAGCTGGGCAATCTGCATGATCCCGGTCTGCAGCATCGGCAGCAGCGCCGACCACGAATCCCGCTCGGCTCGCGTGTTCGGCTTGCCGCTCGATCCGCCGCGAATGTCGACCGTGACCGTCCGCAGCAGGTCGTCGGGGCCGCCGTACTCGGGCCACAGGGCGTCGTCGCCGGCAATGGCGATCGCCTGCTCGTGGTCGATGTAGGCGCGGGCAATCTCGATGGTGTAGCGCGCCAGCTCCGACAGTACGCCCTCCATCTTGTCGCGCTGGCCGCCGGTGCGCGCCTGGAACCCGGTTTGCTGGATCTCGGCCTCGGTCGCGGTCTTTTCGACCTGGATGCTGCCGGCGAGGGCTTCCTGCGTGCCGTAGATGCGCTCGATCTCCTGAATGATGCGCTGGCGGTCGTACAGGGCCGGGTCGATTTGCGCGTAGGCGACCGGCTGGATCAGCCCGCGCAGGTCCATCTTCGGGACCGTGGTCTTGACCGCGACCATTTCCTGCGTGATGGCCTTGGCGAGCTTGTCCGCCTCGCCAGGCTCCATCGCCCCGGCGTTGAACATGGTCTTGGGCAGCACGCGGCGGCGGTGCTCGGCCTCGGCCGACCCGATGCGGTTGTACTCGTCCAGCAGCGGCGCGGCGCGGCTCGTCTTGCTCTGCGGGTGACGCTGGCCGTCCACCTCGGAGTCGCACATGAGGAAGAACGGGTAGAACCGGGTCGTCGCCGGCGGATTCCATGCGGGCTTGACCCAGCACTTCACGCCCTCGACGGAGGTCAGGACGGTATTGGTGTCGCGGTCCCACTTCTCCCACAGCGCCACGAACTCGCCGCAGCCCTCCTCGCCGGCCGTGTGGCTGTTGCTCGACACGTAGGCGTCGGCGTCCTTGGCATCGCCATCCTGATCGACCAGCGCCGCCTCGCGCTCGATCATCACCGGCTTGCGCGCGGTGTAGCGGACGGCCTGCCGCATCTTCTCCTCGGGCACGCCATTGGCAAGCGCCAGCGCCACCGCGTCGTCGTAGGGCATGAACACCCGGTGGGCGTTCCACGGGGCGTCCAGGTGGTTCGCGATCGTGTAGCCCGGCGCGACCTGGAAGTCCTCGCCGGCCACGTTGTCGACCACGAAGCCGCGGCTGATGACCGGCTCGGGCTGGGCCTGCAGGGTGCTCAACTGGCGCTCGAACTCGGCCAGCTTGGCCTCGTTGCCGCGGCCGGCGAGCGAGGCCAAGCCATCGGCAAGCCTCGCCACCATCCCGCCCTCGCCTTCCTCCAGCGCCTTCGCCTGCGCCCGTGCGCGCGCAATGTTCTGCTGCAGGTCGTTGATCGCGGTGACGGTTTCCGGGCTCGGCGCGGTGCGCTCCTGCCAGCTTGCCTTCATCACGCCGATGCCGATGGTCAGGCTCGATCGCACCCACGGCCGGCCGCGGCGCTTGAGGCTGGCATCGCCCCACATATGCGACCCGATGATCTCGGCCGTCTCGCAAAACGCCTTCATGTCGCGCTGGCGCTTCTGGTAACGCTTCTGCATCGCGTCGACTTGCTGCTGGATCAGTTCCTCGACCTTGGCCTCGGATGCCATCTGTCCGGCGAGCATGGCGTCGGGCTGCGGCATCCCCATCAGGATCGCTTGCGCCGCGGCCTGCTGACCTGCCTGCATCACCTCCGGCGACTGCGCCACCATTTCCTCGGCCGCATCGCGCAGCGCGTCCACGCTCGGCGGGCGCATCGTCGGGCCGGGCGTAATGTCCATGTCCGGGTCTTTCGCGTACAGGAACGACTCGAGCACGTCGATGTTGGTGCCGGCGATGTTGGTCGCAACCTGCGCGCGGGTGTCGCCTCGGGCGTAGCGTCGATCCTTGGCGTACTGCTTGCGCGCCGGCTCGTCGAACTTGCGCGCCGCCTCCAGTTCATCGAACCACGCCTTCACATCGGCGTACTCGCGGGTCTTGTCGGGGCCGTCAGCGGCTTCGATGCCGGCGTCCATTGCTTCGTGCTGGCTGTTCATCGGGTCGATTCCTGTCGTGACAGCGGGGTTCCGCACGCGATATGCGAGGCCACCGACCTCGCCTCGGCGATTTCATCGGCGCTCGGCTCCCTTCCGTACTCGGCGGCGTAGACCTTGCACAGATGCTCGCCGGCATTGGCCCACTGCTCGGGGGTGAACTGGCTCATCGGTAGTACGCCTCGCTGTCGGATTCGTCGGATTCGCGCTTGTCTCGGGCCGCATACCAGTCCTCGGTGAACGGCTTGGGCGGCTCGGCCTTGGGCTTCGGCGGCGGGCTGGCGTCCTGCATGTCGTCCAGGCCGCGCCCGACGTTGCCGCATACGTCCACGGCGTCGTCGTAGCGGCCCATCGGGAAGGCGCACAGTTGTGCGGCCAGGCGCTCGGCCCACGGCTGACCCTTGGGCAGATAGACGGTTCGGGCGCTGGCACGGCCACGGAAGGCGGCCACGCGCGCGATCTTGTCCTGCGAGCTGGTCAGGTATTCGATATGCACGAAGGTCTTGGCCTCGCGCATCATCTTGTTCATCAGCGGTTCGAGCGCGCGGCGGATCACGCCGGCCTCATCGAACCACTGGCGCGGCTTCCACCGCTTCACCAGCGTCAGGAAGGCGGCAATGGTCACGTCGGGCGCTTCCTGCCCGCTCCACCAGTCGCGCGCCCACAGGTTGCCGGCGTCGTCCAGCCCGAAAACCCCGTGCTCGGAGAAGTCGGGGTGCGTGTCCATCGCCTTCTTGGTCACGGCCAGGTCGCTGCCGCCGTAGATGCTCAATTCCTTGGGCACGTCCTTTTCGTCGTACCACTGGAACCACTGGCGCTCGAACTGGCCGCCGGTGTCGGGCTGCGGGCGCTGCTGGTACAGGCTCGCCCAAGTGCGCGGGTTGCTCTCGTAGTTGGCCCAATGGCGGGCGTCGAACCACTCCGGCCACAGGTACTCGCCGACCTTGCGGCCCACCGGGTCATCGGCGAGCTCGCACTTGGCGGGAATGTTCAGCACGTCCCACACCTGACCGTCGCGGCACAGCACCGGGCCGCTGCGCCCGTCGTAGTCCTCGGGCAACAGGCCGCCGGACAAGTCATCCATGTGCCAACGGGTCTGGATGATGATGACGCTCGCCCTCGGCTTGAGGCGCGTCATCAGGCTGTCCTCGTATTCCTGCCGGGTCTTGCGGCGAATCGTCTCGCTGTCGGCTTCCTCGCGACCCGCCACCGGGTCGTCGATGATGAGCAGGTCGGCACGGGCCGAAGTCACCGCGCCCAGGATGCCGGCTGCCAGCAGGCCGGAGTCGTTGTTCAACTCCCACTCGCTGACCGACGAACTGCCGGAGCGGATCATCACCGGCTTGGGCCAGATGGCCGCGAACTCGGCGCTCGATGCGATCGCACGGCACCGCTTGGACTGACGCTCGGCCGGGGTCGCCGCGTAGCTGGTCAGGATCACCTTGAACCCGGCTTGCCGGGCCATCGCCCACGCCGGCGCCACCACGGACGCATAGGTCGATTTGGCCGAACCCGGCGGCTCGAAGATCATCAGCCGGCCGCTGTCAGCGTCGATGCACCGCTGAATCGCCTCCATCGTGACGATGTGATGCTTCGCCACGCTCGACTCGATCGGCTTGAACAGCCACTCGTCGGGATCCTCGCTCATCGGAGCGCCGGGAATGCTCACCGACTGGCTGAACGCCACCAGCGACTCACGGGCACGGCGACGGCGCAGCAGCTCGGTCGCTGCCGCTGCCGGCGTCATGCGGTAGCCGCCATCAGCCACGCGGTTGCTTTCCACTGGCCGCGATCGCCTCAAGCTCGGCCTCGGTCATCCGGGTCCGATGCTCGATCGGGTTGTCCGGGTCGCCCTTGATAGTCACGGCATCGCCGTACTTCTTGGGCTTGAGCTTGGCCGCGACCCACTTGCGGGCCTCCACGCGCAGCCGATTGCGAGCGACGGCAGTGGAGTCGAACACGACCTCCAGGTCCTCCTCGTCGCCTTTGGCCGCGGCCGGGTGCTTGATGGCCTTGACCATCGTGCATTCCTCGTCGGCGATCCCCACGATCTCGTCGGCCAGAGTCTCGGCCTGCTCCTCGCGCGCGTGCGTGTACTGCTTCACGAACTCGGGCTTGTTCGGGTCAGCCAGCCACTTGAACACCGTGGTCATCCCAGGCATGGACTCATCGCGGCAGATCGCGCGCAGCGACTCCCCGGACGCCAGTCGCTCGCAAATGGCATCGGCCAGCTTCTCGGTGTAGCTGCTCGGCCGCCCCGGCTTCCTCGGCTTGGCCGCCTTCCTGCCCCCCTTCCTCGGGCTCTTGGCCGGCGTGAACACTCCGCTCGGCGCCTTGCCCGTCCCGTTGCCAGTGAGGAACGGCGACTTCTTGGCCTTCGCGGGCTTCTTGGCGGGCTTACCGGCCATCGAACACGACCCCCAGCGCCCTGAACCAGTCGAGCGTCGGAATGCTATGGGCCGCCACAACGAACCTGCGGCCTCGCCAGCGGCGAACCCTGCGCGGCACCGGCATTGTTGGCGGCAGTACCACGTAGCCCGGACGGGCAACGGCGCTCTCCCGGCACTCTCGCCATGTGCGCTCCATCTCCGCGACGATGCCCGACGCATTGGCCTGGTCAGTGGGCGCGTTGGTCCAGTAGGCGTTCATTCCGCCCCCATCCGACGGCGCCCGGCATCGCTCACGGCCACCCGGTCGCCCTGGCGGATCGCGTAGCCCTTCGATACCGCGCCCATCAGCAGCATTTCGCCGCCGGGGTGCTGGGCCTTGCGGAACTCGTCGTCGTCGGCGCTGAACTGCGCGCTCAACCATTGCAGGGAGTCGGCCATGCGGTCAGTCATGGTCGCGCCCTCGCCATCATGTCGGCCGTGCGCAGCGCCTTCACCAGTGCAGCGCCGGCCTTGGCGAACTCGGCGCGCTCCTCGATCGTCTTTCCATCAAGGAACAGGGCGGCCCAGCCGGTGACGAACGTCGCGTCGGCTATTTCTTGCGGGCTCATCGGCGGCTTCATTGGCACTGCGGGGTCAGTCATAGCCGCGGTCCTCGATAGAACGCCGGCTCGCTCGGGCAGGAGAATTGCATCCGCCACGCGGAAACCCGATCACCGGCTGCCGGGCGTTAGCCACCTCCCGGCTGGGCTCTCCACATTCGCGCCCGGAGACGGCGCCTGATTCGGTCACGCTCATGCTTCCACCCGCGCCAGGTCGGCCAGGTGCTCGGAAATGTCCTCGGTCACGCCGTCCTGCGTCACGGTCAAGCCCTCGATCGGCTTGCCGCGAATGTTCGAGTACGCGCCCACCAGCCACTTGAACCGGGTCTTGACCCACTCGTGCGCCGCCGGCTTCAACTCGCTGACGACGTAGACGTTCATGGATGGGTCGATGAACACGTAACTGCCCCCTCCGTCCGCTCGGTGGATCGCCTTGACCTTGGCGACGATGGTGGCCGCGGCGTCCGGCCCAACTCGACACACCGGCTTGGGCGCCTCGACTTTGTGGTGCGGACTCATGGCCCTACGCGGGACTTTGGCGGTCTTGGTGGAGCAATCAAGCGCGTTCATCGTCACCCCGGCGGCTTGCGCCTTTCGTTGGACTCGTTGCGCCTTTTTCATGGCGGCAATCTCGTGCTGCGTCTGTTTCACGACGGACTCGCGCCAGCGGATGCGCTGGGACAGCGCCTCGGGCTGCCACTGGGCGAATCGCTCCACGTCCTCGCGCATCCGGGTCTTCATGGCGTCATCGCCTCGACGTACTGACGAATCACACCCCACGCCTGCTCCCAGCCGCGGCACACCTCGGCCTTCCATCCAGCCGCGCGCAGGTCCGCGATCCACTGCTTTTGCTCCTTGCTGGCGTAGCCGGTTCGGCTTTTCAGCTCGACCGCCAGACCCAGGTAGCCCGGCGACGACACGGGCAACAGGTAGTCAGGCACCCCTGGCTTCACGCCCTCGGCCTTCATCTTCGCGGCGACGATCTTGTGCCGGTCGCCCCCGTTCGGGACGGCGAACAGCAGGCGCAGCGGCGGATGCTTGGCCTCATGGAGCTTGACGACCTTCATCAGCGCCACCGCCTCGGCGTGCTCGGTGCGGGCCGCGACAGTCACCGCTTCGCCCTCCGCGCATCCTCGTCGTCCCAGCCCATTTGCCACGCCTCGCGCAGCGTCTCGCCGTCCCGGCCCATCGCGTAGAGCGGCGACTGGTCGCGTTTCTTGCCGTTCTGGCGAGCGGATACCCCGGCGGCCCTTGCCTGTTCCCACTGTTGCCTCGTCGCTGTCATGCAATCCCCCTGCTGGTCAGTTCGTGCTTCATGTCGGCGGCTATGTCGCGGTACAGCGAGAACGCGAAGTCGCCGCGGTAAACGCCCACCATGTCGTCCTCGGCGACCGTTTCCGGCGCTTCCAGCCACCACCCGCCGTCCGGGTCCAGCGTCACGGCGAGCGCCCGGCCGGACTCGGCGATACGGCGCGCAGCTTCGTCGTCGATCGCGCCCAGGGGCTTGCGGCGGTGCCGGCCGATCAGTATTTCGGTCATGCGCGGCGCTCCCAGCGATATTTCGCTTTCCTGCCGCGGAGCCATTGGCTGTACGAGGGGCGGTCGAAAGTTGGCGGGTAGAGGAGTAGGGTGCTGCGCGCTCGGAGCTTGACCCAGCGGAATGCAGGAGCCTGCTCGCGGTCCTGCCCCACCACGCCGAACAGGCGAACTCGCGCGACCGTGGCGCTGTCGTTGGCCTGCACCCATTCGTCGTTCACATGCAGGGCGGTCATGCGGACAACTCCCGCCGCTTCGACGGCTCGGTGAATACCTGCCGCCACCCGCCGACGTGCTTCAACCGCCCAGCCTCCGACACCACGCCCGGCGCGATCCGCTCCACCTTCCCGCCCATGCGGATGAAGTCGTCGCTGGTCATGGCTGGCGCCTGCTGCGGGGCCGCGTTGAGCGTTCCGGGCTTCGGGGCGACGGGCTTCTGCGGCTTTCGCGGTGTCGCGACAGTGGCTCGGCGCGGCTTGGTCGGCGCGCGGCGGGTGCGGCCGGAGTCGCCGCGCCTGGCCTTGCGTGCAGCCTCGCGTGCGGCCTTCGCCTCGGATCGCGCTGTCCGCTTGGCTTCCTTCTCGGCTTCGCGCGCCACCCTCGCCGCTTCCCGCTGCGCCAGTCGATCGGCCTTGTTGCGCTCACGCTCTGCAGCCGCAGCGGCACGGATCGCCCGGCGCTCCTCCCAACTCACGGAGCCATTGCGGCGACGGCGCAGCCGCATCCGCTCCCGCTCACGCTCGGCCCGCTCGGCTGCGGTCAGCCCCAGCGGCGCCTTGGGTGCCGGCGTCTTGTCCGCGCGCCAGTAGCCCCGGTGACGCTTTTCGCCCTTCGACTCGATGAACCCGGCCCGGTACAGGTCGCCCATCGTGGAGTGCAGTTGTTGTGCAGGCAGCTCCAGCGCGGCGCCAATCTCGGCCATCGACTTCGGCTGCTGCTCGCTGGCGTTCTCCTCCAGCCAGTCACGGATACGTGCGGCGCGGCTCATGCTGCTTTTGCCCCCTCAAGAAGTCGGTTTTGGGCGGCCAGCAACTCGTCATCGCTGCCGAACTCGTCGTGGAATGGCTTGCTGCCCTCGGCCAGCGATGGGCCGTAGTGGTCCCGCATCTCCTCGTGGGAGTGCCCCCAAAACAGCCCGGCCTGGTGGTGCCAGTAGCAGAGCCCGATGGTCAGGTCGTGGCGCTTCCGCCCTTTCAGGTGGTGCCACTGGACAAGCCCCTGTCCGGTCAGGTCGATTCCGCGTTGCTCGCACGCCCGGCAGTTGCCCGCGTGGATGGCGGTTCGCCGCGCCTCGTCGGCCTTCGTCAGTGACTTGCCGCCGAAGCTCATGCGGCCTCCAGCGGCAAGCCGGGTTGCGTATTGCGGATGCGCGCCTCGGCGATGGCCGCGTACTCGGGGTTCAACTCGCAGCCGATCCACTGCCGCCCCAGCCGCTCGCAGACGACGGCGGTAGTGCCCGCGCCCATGAAGGGGTCCAGCACCGTCGCGCCAGCCGGAGCGCCCGCGAGGATGCACGGCTGGATCAGTGCCTCGGGGAAGGTGGCGAAGTGCGCCTCACGGAACGGCATCGTCGGCACGGTCCACACGCTGCGCTTGTTGCGGGTTGTGCTGTCGGAGAGAAACCCGCGTCCGCCGTTTTCGTTGTACTTCGCCTCATCGTTCCGCATCCGACCCGTAGCAACTACGGCCTTCATCGCGCCGTTTGTCTTACCCGGCACTCGGTCGCTGCCCGCTTGGCTCTCGATGTTCGGCTGCGACAGCCTCTCGATGCTCGATGCAGCCAGCGGCTCGGCGATGGCGTCCGCGTCGAAGTGATAGCGCGGCCCCTTCGACAGCAGGAACAGGTACTCGTGCGCCTTCGTGCAGCGGTCGCGCACCGACTCCGGCATCGGGTTCGGCTTGCTCCAGATGATGTCCTGGCGCAGATACCAGCCATCCGCCTGCAACGCGAACGCAACCCGCCACGGGATGCCCAGCAAATTTTTGTCGGGGATGCCGTGTCGCGCCTTCGCCCGGCCACCCCCGTCCGCACCGTGCAGCCCGGCCGCAGCCTTGCCGCCCGTCGATCCGCCCCACTTGGATTCCGTCGAATAGCTGTCGCCCAGGTTCAGCCAGAGCGTGCCGTCGTCGCGCAGCACCCGGCGAACCTCGCGGAACACCTCGACCAGCTTGGCGACGAATGCCTCCGGGGTCGGCTCCAGACCGATTTGCCCGTCATGCCCGTAGTCGCGCAGGCCGAAGTACGGCGGCGACGTGACGCAGGTCTGCACGCTCTCGGCAGGCAGGCCGCGCATGGATTCGATGCAGTCGCCGACGAGGATCACGCCCGCACCCCGTCAGCCTTCATCCGCTGCTCGAACATCTCGGCTTGCGCGGTGTAGTAGGCGATCCGGTCGGCGCGCTCGTCTTCCGGGAAATACGGATCGAACGCGACCGTTTCCGCCGCCTGCCGGTACGCCCGCGCCTTCACCGCGTCGGAGTGGTCGAATACGTCGAGGTTCGCGGTCGACTTCACGCCGCCAACTCCAGCGAGGCATAGCCCCGCGTGGCGTGCGCCATCATCGCGTGCGCGGCCGATACGGCGATCCCGGCGAAAGCGGCGATCTCGTGGGCGTTGCAGCCCTCGGAAACCAGCGTCCACACGTCGGAGTCGGTCAGTTCGTGGCGGTCGGTGGTCACAGATCACCCCCAGCCGCCGCGCTCTTGCGGTCGCTGTAGTGCGCTTGCAGGTCGGCCTCGATGGCGGCCTTGTCGATCACCGGCGTCTCGGGTTCCGGCTGCTCGGTCACGGGCGTTCCCGTCATCAACTCCGCGCGCAACCGCTCCAGCCGCTCGGCCTTCTCCTCGGGCGACAGATCCACCGGCGGCTTCGGCTTGTCCTGCTCGATCGCTGCGACCACTTCCGGCAGAGCCCCGCCCCGCATGACGTGTTCGCGCGCCAACTCGTAGGCATCGCGCAGTTGCCGGTCCGACTGGTCCGCGCTCACCAGCTTGATGCGGTAGGCGTCGACGTAGCTCCACACCAGCAGCGTGAAGCGGTTGCGGTGCTCCGGCGCCCGCGTCAGGTCGTCGCGCACGAACGCCAGCGACGGCACGCCCAGGCACATCGCGCGGAACTCGGGCAGCGTCGGCGGCCACGGGTCGCTGCTGGTGATGCAGGCGTCCATGCCGACGCCAAGCTGCAACGACGACAGGCCCGACAGGCCGCGCGCCCATATCTCGCCGGACCCGGTGGCGTGGTCGGCACCGTGCGAACTGGTCCAGCGATGGCCGTAGACCCCGACCATCGCCAGCCATAGCGAGTCCAGGTCAGCCGACACGGCGGGCGGTTCCTTCGACAATGGCGCTTCCGGCGGCTGGTTGGCGGCTTGCGTTCGCAGCCCGGACCTGTTCGACGGCAGAGAGTTTGCGAGCTGGCGCATTGGTGTCTCCATTGGCGCGCTCGGTGCGCGCATTGGCGGCGGCTTTCATCAGCCACGGGGCGGGATCGGAAATGTCTTTGGCCTCGGCGTCGACGAGGATTGCCCCCGTCTGCACGTCGCCGGCGGCCTTGCGAAGCTGTCCCAGCAAGGCCCTAGCGGGTTTTTCGGGGATGCCCTTGCGGATCAGGAACGCCAAACCTGCGCCCCAAACGGGGTCGGCCGGCGCGTCAGCGCCAGAACCGCAAGGTTCTGAATCTGGATAGGTGGATAGGTGGTGAGCTTTCGGCTGGGTTTCGTTTTCGGAACCCGGCAATAACCCGGTGGGTTTCTTTCCAGAACCCGGTGGGTTTTTCTTTGCGGGTCGTCCACCGCGCTTGCCGTTCTCCCTCGCCGCCTCGATCCGGCCCAGCGCCTTGCCAAGCTCGGCCTCGATCCGGCCATGCAGCCAGACGCCATCGGACAGGGTGAAGAACTCGTTGAGCACGGTGTCGACCGCGGCCTTCTCGTCGCGCGAGCGGGCACGGGCCACGCGGTGCGCCTGGTCGTCCGGGATGCCCTGCTCGGTCGCGTAGTAGCGATCCATCAGCAGCGAGTAGGCGCCGTGCTCCACCATCGACAGGTGGCCGGTGTCCCGTGCGTAATCGCCCAGGTGGCGCTCGTAGTAGTTCATGGCGTTAAGCCGCGGCCCTCGTCCAGCAGTGCTCCGGCCGCCCGTAGACGCCCTGCTTCTGCTCGTCCAGGCGCACCAGCGCACCGGCTTGGGTCAGGCCAGTGATCGAGCGGCGAACGCTTGTGAGGGGCCACCGCTTCCCTGCCCGCTCGCACTGCGCCCACACGTCGGACGGCGACAGCGGGCCGCGGGCGTGCTGGTAGATCGCCAGGATCGCGTCGTCCTGCTTGTCGGCCTGCTGGATCGCGGCGCGCAGGTCGTCGCCGGTCAGGCGCGTGGTGTTCCAGTAACCGCTCATGCGACGTTCTCCACGTTCAGGCCGGCCGCCTGCATTCGTGCGAACAGTTCGCGGCTGGCGGACGCGGCGGCCTCGGCAGCGGCCATTGCGCGCTGCTGCAGCTCGGTGATTTCGTCGGCGTCGTTGAGCGGTCGCGAGGGGCTGTAGCCGCACTGGCGGTTCCACTCGTTGTGGCCCTCATGGAACCCCACGTCGCGGGCGCGGCGCAGGATGAATTGCGCCTGCGACAGCGAGAACTTGGCGGCATGGTTTTCGTTGAGGTGGTCGGACAGCTTGCGTGCCGCCACGTCGGGCTTTTCTTCAAGCTCCGGCCAGAGCATCACGCCGACCCGCTTGTTCCCGCCAAGCCTGTCAACGCAGGCTTGAAGCACTTCTTCGGGCGTCTCGTACCGCATGGAACCCCCTGTTACGATTTCGTCGCATGGCGTCGTAAGCCATGCTCCGGGTACAAAAAAAGGCCCAGCCATGAGGCCGAGCCGTGAAATCAGGCAGCAATCTTTTTCAGTCGCCCGTCAGCGTCGAAGCATTCGGGCTTCAACTCATAGCGCAGGCGCAGGTACGGCTCGTTCGGGATGGCGCCATCTTTCGGCCACATGTAGACCGCGTGGCGGCTGCTATATCCCAGTGCCGCGGCAAGGGCGATGGCCGACCCGTAGAGGTCGATGGCTTGCTGTCGAGTAATCATTCGCCATGCTAAACACGCTTACTGGCAGTTGTCAAACGATTTTAGCAGTCGATCCGCAAATCCGTTTAGCGGATCGGGTCGCTAAGCTGGCTTACATGGAATCCTTCAAGCAGCGAATGAAGCGGATCCGCGTGCGGGCAGGCTTCTCCAGCCAGGCCGATGCCGCCGTGGCGATCGGCTGCGAGCGCGGAACGGTGGGCATGTGGGAAGCCCCGTCGAGCAACGTGAAGAACGTCAGCAGCGAATGGCTGTTCGCGGTCGCTCGCGCCTACAAGGTGCGACCGGACTGGATCAACGACACGCGCAGCAGCGATGACGGGCACCCGTGGGCGCCTGAACACGCTGAACCAGTCAGCGACGATGCCCTGCCCTCGCCCGCAGTGCGACGGGAGTCGCATTCCCAGCGACCCGACTTCAAGACGATGGCTGCAGCGGTCGAATTGTTGCGCGACCACTTGGACCTAATGGGCGATCCGCCGGAGTGGATAGCAGACTCCGGCATGTTGGAGGACGCCTACGAGGTCATCGTCGCGCACCAGGGGCAGCACGAAACAACCAATGTCATCGACATGGCGAAGGCATTGGCGCGGCGTATACGACAGGGGGAATCGGATGGGGGACGTTCATCGAGATCTAGAAGCAAGGCTGGCTAGGCGAAGGGGAGGTTCGCCGCGGGCGATACGGCCAGAGCGCGATAAGGCGCTGTGCCCGACCACTCGGCGGGCATACCTGCAGTGCATAAGGACATGGCGGCACTTTCGGAATATGCACATGCTGGTGGACTTGGCTTGCGGTGCCCGTGCTGGGCCCTGGGAACTGGCAGACAGCGAAGTGGTCGCGCTGTACGAGCGAATGAGGGATGCGTCCGACCGTGGCCTGCAGGGGATCGAGCCGGACGAGGAAGGGTTCTTTCGAGCCAAGTACGGATAACCAAAGGGGGCGTTATGGAGCAGATGCTTGAGCAGTTCGGCGGCATGGCGACGATGCTGTTCGCCGAGTCGCTGGGGAAGGTCGTGGTGCTGATGCTCCCGATCGGATTGATCTACGGGAAGCTGTTTCGGCGCTACAGGTGGGCAGCGTTACTTCTGGCGATTCCGTTCGCAGCGTTGCTAGACATTGCCGGAACCGCTGCGGTCGATGACGTGAATCCGCTGCTCATCGGCGCGGTGGCGTGCATCGCAGCGATCGAGGCCGCCTCGCTAGTCTTCAAGTCGAGCCCCGCGCCCGAGAAGGCGCCATGAAAGCGTTTTCATTATCTGTAATCGCGGGACTGGCTGCGGCGATGGCGCTTGCCGGGTGCGGGAGCGAAGCCGTAGCCAAGGCCGCGGACGCCGAGTACGAGCAGAACCGCGCGGAGCGCGAAAGCTGGATCCGGTGCGCCGACCACGAGTGGCAAGCGGACGACGCCAGCACCACCGACGATGAGAGCAACGACCAGGAGCTAGGTTGCTTCGGCAGCATCACGCTCAACGTGACCAATCAGAGCAGCGGCAACAGCTACCCGCTGGATGCCGAGACGCAGGGCTACGTGGTCGAGCAGGTGTACTTCCGGCGAGGCGGGAACGTGGACTTCCCCGATTGCGAGCTGGAGGACGACTACACCGGCGAGTGCGTCGACGAAGGCGGCAACTGGTGGACATTCAACGGCCCGCAGTAGCAGTCGCGCCGTAACCGACAAGCCCGCTTCGGCGGGCTTTTTTGTTAGTCATTTTGCTAAATTGCCAGTTGCGATGCTAAATTTGTTGACACACGCTGCTAATTAGGTTTACCGTTCTCCCGTCGCCCCCGAACACCGCAATCGCGGCAGGGCGAAGGAGCCGAGAAGATGAGCAGTAAGGACATTGGCGACCAGCCCGCCCACCCGTTCGCACAGACGAGCGAGAGCTACCAGATCACGGGCACGCAGCACTCGGGGCTGACCAAGCGCGAGAGCGCGGCCATCGCGTCCCTCCAGGGTCAGCGAGCCGGCGGCAGCAAGGGTGACCCGGAGCAGGTCGGCAAGCTGGCGTGGGCCGATGCCGACGCCCTCTTTGCCGCGTCCGGCAAGGACGGTGCAGCGTGATCGCCCCGAACCTCTATTCGATGGCCGCCGACCTGGCCGATAGCGCGGCCGACGTATTCCACACGATTGCCGGCTGGCTGCGCGGCAAGGCGGGTGCGGCATGAGCGCGCGAACCTACCTGTGCGACGAATGCGACGGCCACGGCGCGATCAGCCTGGACGGCCTGCACTCGCACGATCCAGCGCACGATGATCGCGGCTGCCGCTTCTGCGGTGAAACCGGCGTCATCACTGCCGACGACGACGAGGCGGATGCCCGCAGCCTGCAGCCGTGGAATGGCGACGTGGGCCGCGCCGCGCACCGCATCAACGAGAAGCACACCGACCCGCTCGCCGAGCTGGCCCGCACCCGCGCGATCAACCCGAAGTCGTGGGCCTACGAATACGCCCGCCTGCGCGCCATGCGCCCGGTGTCGCGCCTGGCGCAGACCGACATGCTGGCGATGGCGCAGCGGTGCGTGAACGTGATCGAGGACATGCGGGCGGATTACGCGGCTATGTCGAGGGATGCGGCATGAGCGCGCCTCGTTGGTATGACCGCGCAGCAGAGCAGATCGACGCCGACTACGACGACGGACTGATCGACTCCCGCGAGCATCACGAGCAGATGCGGGATTTGAACGCTGAATTGCGCGAAGCCGCCGAGGAAGAAGCGCGCCAAGCCTATGACGGCTACATGGGGTGCTGGTAATGAACCGCCGCCACAGCGACCCGATCCCGTACCGCATCGCCACGCCGGAAATGGTCGAGCGCGCGAAGCAAACGCTGTCGGAGGACGAACTGATCGCGGCCATCGGCCAGACGATCCCGCCGATCTACAGCGGGCCGGCGCCGGTGAATCCGGTGAATCAACGCGATGAGGAATAGCCATGAAGCGCGCCGCGATGTTCCTGCTGGGGGCTGCGATCTACGTCGCTTTCTTTGGCCTGCTGATCCTGTCCTTCCTTCCGAGGCTTCCGTGATGAACGCACGCTTGAAAGCCAACGCCCTGCGCCCGCACCGGGCCGCGATCGGCAACCTCATCGAGTCGATGGACTACTTCGACGCCACCAACTCGCGCGAGGCGATGCCGTCCCACCGGATGCGCCACCGCAAGACCAACTGGTTCGCCTTCGCCGGCTGGGGGCTGGTCGCCTTCGTCGCGATGGTCGTGCTGGCCGCTTTTTCGCTTTAACCCTTCACGCCAGCCCACCGGGGCCGCTCCCCTCGGTCGAAGTATCCGGCGCTCCCCTCGCTGTCCGGTGGGCTGGCATCTTTTGAGGATCCACGATGAAGCAGCGTTTCATCATCGAACGAAAGAACCCGCGCCGCGCCGACGTGCTGGCACGCGCACACCGGGCGCTGGACGAGGCCGCGCGCGATGGCGACGTGATGGCCGTATTCGATGAGGTCAAGCGCACGCTCGACCAGAACGCCGCGATGTGGCCGGCGCTGACCGACTTCGCCAGGCAAGTCGCCTGGCCGGTGACGCAGCGCGACGGCACGGTCAAGCAGGCCACGCCCGACGACATGAAGGACGTAATGACCGCAGCGTTCGAGGAAGAAACCCGCATGGCTCCCGGCCTGCGCGGCGGCTTCGTGATGCTGGGCGCGCGGACCAGCAAGTACGGCAAGAAAAAGATGGGCGACTTCCTGACCTTCCTGCGCGCCGAGGGCAATGACCGCGGCGTCGTCTGGTCGGAGAAGGCGAACGACAAGTTCGAGGAATACATCGGCGGCCGGCAGGCTGCATAACCGAAGGAAATGGACATGAGCGCACTACAGAAAGCCGAAATCATCGACGCCTGCACCGACCTGGTGCCGCAGGCGAACCCGTACTTGAACATGATCGAGACGATGGTCGCCCGCGGTGGCGACCTGTCGAACCTCGACAAGATGCTGGACCTGCAAATCAAGTGGGAGGCCAACGAAGCCCGCAAGGCGTATGTCGCCGCGATGGCCGCGTTCAAGGCCGAGCCGATGGAGATTCTCAAGCGCAAGCTGGTCAGCTTCACGACCCGCGACGGGGATACCACCAGCTACACCCACGCGGAACTCGCCGACGTGACCGACGTGGTGGTGCCGACGATGGGCAAGCATGGCCTGTCGCACCGCTGGGACGTGAAGCAGGAAGGCGGCCAGATCACCGTCGCCTGCACGATCACACACGCGCTGGGCCACAGCGAGTCGGTCAGCCTGTCGGCCGGCGGCGACTCCAGCGGCAAGAAGAACGCGATCCAGCAGGTCGCCAGCACCATCACCTACCTGGAGAGATACACCCTGCTCGCCGCGACCGGCATGGCGACGAAGGGCATGGACGACGACGGCCGCGGCTATGACTACCGGGACGAGCCCGCGGAGCCGGACTATTCCGAGTGGTTCCAGAAGATCGCCGGCGCCCCGGACCTGGCCGCGCTGCGGAAGGTGAAGGACGAAATGCTCGCCAAGATCGGCGACGAAAAGAACCGCGTGCCCAAGCCGGTGCTGGCCGCCTACAACGACCGTGTGAAGGAAGTCACGGAGCACATGGAATGAGCCCGGTCTATCACGCCGACATTGCACAGGGCACGCCCGAGTGGCACGCCCTTCGCGCCGGCAAGTTCTCGGCCAGCAAGGGCGCCGTCATCATGGGCAAGCTCGACACGTCGGGCCTGGCCGACTACCTCAAGACGCTGGCATGGGAGCGCGTGTACGGCCCCACGGCAGACGAGGGGTTCAAGTCGGCAGCGATGGACCGCGGCCACCAGGTCGAGCCGGAGGCGCGCGACTGGTACGCCTTCGAGCGCGACGTGGCCGTGGAGGAAGTCGGCTGCGTCGAGCACGGCCGCATCCCGAATCTCATTTGGTCGCCGGACGGCCTGTTCGCATCGCGGCGCCGTGGCATCGAAATCAAGTCGCCGCTCCACAAGGCATGGATGGAGGTCAAGCGCACCGGCCTGATCCCCAGCGAGTACCGCTGGCAGACGAAGTTCGGGCTGTTCATTGGCGAACTGGATGGCGAGGACTTCGTTTCCTACCACCCGCAGGCCGGCGGCCTCGTCATCCCTTGCGAAATCACCGACTCCGAGAAGGATCAAATCGAGGCGCGCATTTTCGTGCTCGAGCCGAAGGTCCAGGCGTGGGTCGAACTGCTCACCGACAAGAAGGACGCAGCATGAACGCGCAGCTCCGCGAAACCGAGTCCACCGAAATCACCCTGCTGCCCGAGAACGCGCTGGCGAACCCGGTCGACCTGTTCAACCGCGAGGCGCTGGACGACGTGCTGGCGCAGATCCGCGCCGCCACCGTGACGCTGGTCCCCGACCTGACCACCGAGCAGGGCCGCAAGCTGATTGCGTCGACGGCCTACAAGGTGGCGCGCAGCAAGACCGCGATCGACGCTGCCGGCAAGTCGCTGGTCGAGGGCTGGAAGAAGCAGGCCAAGGCGATCGACGTGCTTCGCAAGCACTCCAGCGACACCCTGGACGCACTGCGCGATGAAGTGCGGGCGCCGCTGACCGAGTGGGAAGCCGAGCAGGCGCGCATCGAGCAGGAGGCGATCGAGGCCGCGCGCATCCGCCGCGAGGCCGAGGAAGCCGAGCGGGTCGCCGAACTGGAGCGCCGCGAGGCCGCCATCCGTGAGGCCGAGGAGCGCATCGCCGCCTCGGAGAAGGCCGAGGCCGACCGCATCGCCGCCGAACAGGCCGAGCGTGAGCGCGCCGAGCGCGAGGAGGCGATTCGGGTCGAGGCCGCAGCCCAAGCCGAGCGCGATGCCGCCGCTGCGATCGAGAAGGCGAGACAGGACGCCATCGACGCCGAGGCTCGCCGGGAGCGTGAGGCTGCGGAGGCGCGGCAGGCCGCCGAGGACGCCGCCCAGCGAGCCGCCGACGAACAGGCAGAGGCCGTGCGCCAGGCCGAAGCCCGCGCCGCGCAGCAGGCCGCCGACGCCGAGCGCGCCCGGAAGGACGCCGAAGCCGCGCAACGGGCCGAGGACGAGCGCCGCGCTGCCAATACCCGCCACCGCGGCGCGATCAACCGCAAGGCTGCCGCGGCACTGGTCGCGGGCGGGCTGTCCGAAGCCGACGCGCAGACCGTCATCACTCTGGTCGCCACCGGCAAAGTGCCGGCCGTCTCGATCACCTACTGACCCAACACCCCGCGAGCCGGCGCTACCCGGAAGGAGATGAGAACGTGAGCAGCCACCCGAACGCAATTCTTCTTTGCCACCTGACGGTCGATGACCTTGCTCGAAAGACCTTTAGGGATATCGCGGAACACGAATCCGCAGACATTTCAGAAGGTTCGTTTGAGGTGAACATCGGCGGGCGTAGCTACACAGCATCCGTGATGGAGGCCGACTACGACGACAGCAATCAGATTTCTGGCGATGAGGGCCAAGTCGTGTTGCGGCACTTCTTGACCTACGGGTACGGCGAGCGGTGTCCGCTGGCCGAGTTGAATGCCGCCATAGAAGGGTTGCAGCACTGGGCCGCCCAAGCGTGCAAGCGGCACTCGTGCGCTTACGAAATTTCCATCAGCGCCAACTACTGGTGAGAAGACCAATGACCACTGACAACAAGGCGCTGGCGGATCGCTATAGGAAGAAGCCGGTTGTGATCGAGGCGATGCAGTTCGACGGGACCGCCGATTCGGCCGGCGCTATTTGCCGGTGGGCAAACGCTGATGATGCGGCGAAAGGTCACGACGACCCGACTGTTTCTTTCATCACCCGCGACGACCAGCCAGGCAAGGCGTTCGACATGCTGATCTGGACGCTGGAAGGCGACATGACCGCATCGCCGGGCGACTGGATCATCCGGGGAGTTCAGGGCGAACATTACCCGTGCAAGCCCGACATTTTCTCGGCGACTTACGAACCCGCAGCCCCATCCCCGCAGGCGGATAAGGCGCGCGGGGAGGGTTTGGACTACGTGCCCGGCGAGTTGGACCGCACGGCACCAGCCCGCATCTGGCTACAGATCGACACCAGCGGCGACAACGCCGAGCGCGATGAAGCGTGGCCGGGCGCAGACCATGTGACGTGGCAGGACGAGGAAATCGGCGGCCTGGAAATTGCGTATGTTCGCGCCGACCTTGCCGCCCCCCAGCCGCAGGGCGATGCCAGCCCGGAGCGCATGATCCACGAGGCGTGCGGAGACCCGTCGTTCGTTGAGTGGGCTGAACATCGCGCACGTGATGCCACCCCGGAGGTGTGCCAGACATGCAACGGCCACGGGATGGTCGACACGTCGAGCGGGCAGACCCCGGACAACTACTGCCAGGACGCGATGGATTGCCCGGACTGCACCCCGCAGGCCCGGCCTAGCAATGCCGAACTGCTGGGTGGGCCCAACTGCCGACGTATAGGCGATTACGTCGTCACCATCGACGGCACTAGCATCGTGGTGTCAAAGGGCAGGCGGCTGGTTATCGCCCATGAGGACAGCGAGCAGGCCCGGCCGGATGGCGGGGAGGCGGTGGGGTTTGTCGATGACGGCGTGATGACGCGAGGCCCGAACGATCCCGCCGGGCCGGGGCGCTATATCTCCTGTGCGCGCATGTCTCGCGAGCTTCCGGCCGGAACGAAGCTCTACACCCACCCCGCCCCTGCGCCGGACGTGGCGCTGGTAGATGACGCGATGGTGAAACGCGCCGAGGATTACTACTACGACAACGCCCCAGCAAACGGGCCTGCCGAGCTGCGCGAATTGCTCCGGGGCTGTCTCACCACCGCCCAGCAGGAGGGCAGCAGCCATGAAGCCTGAAACCCATTGGTTCATCACTGGGCGCTGTGGCTTGTACTACTTGGCCAACGCCAGCACCCGTCACGACGCAATTCACTCCCACTGCGATTCGTTGGGCATGAGCTGGCAGGCGTGCCGAAAGAATGGCGACCGCGCAATCAAGTGCGTCATCACGCCAAAGGATGCCACCAATGGGCAGGAGTGAATGGGTGCGGGTGCCGAGGGAGCCTACGTTTCCGATGTGGGATTCCGCTGAGAACGCGATGATCGAGGCAGAAGTCGCATACGAGAGTGGCGACACGGCAACCCGAAATGACGCGCTCTCTTGGCCGACCTTGCGTATCTGGCAGGCCGTTGTCGCTTACCGCGCAATGCTCGCCGCAGCCCCGCCCCCACCCGCCGAGCAGGCCAGTGGGGAGATTCCTGATGCCGAGACGTTCCGCCTGCACATGGGCGAGCTGACGACTGAGGAAGTTCTGATCGCACAGGCCGCATATCACCTCGCCCTCTCGCAGCGGCCGGTGGTGGATGAGGCGATGGTCGAGCGGGCAGCGAAAGCGATCTTTGAGGACCAGTGCCCCGAAGATATGTGGAACGCCCCGATGCAAGACGACGAGAGAGAAAGCTGGCGTGAGTGCGCCCGAGTCACCATGTCCGCCGCCCTCGCACCCCAGCAGCCCGAGAAGGGAGAAGGATGATGACAACAACGATTAAGCGCGCTTTGATTTTCGTGGTTTTTATCGCAGTTGGCTGTGGAGTTGCTTGGCTAGGGGGGTATGACTTCGACACGCGCGGCCCTGGCGTAGCCGTTTGCGCCGCCGGTCTGTTGGTCATTGCTGGCTTTGCTACCTCATATCCGGGGATCGACTGATGACCGACGACCGCAAGCGCAAGACCGACGACCGCTGCGTCCGCCACGACTGCCGCCGCGCACTGGCCGAGAGCCGGGCGGAGTGCGAAGACCTGCGCCATGCACTCGCGACGGCACGGACCGCTGTCGACTTCGGCCATCGATTTACCGAAGCCTTGTCCAACGAAATGAAGTCGGAGGGTGTCACGCTGGAACGCGATCCGGTCCGTGTCGTCAATCATCACAAGGCCCGAGCCGAGCGGCTGGCGGAGGCGTTGCGGGAGATTGCCCACCACGGTCCGAATTACGGTCCAGACGGCGCACGCGAAACATGGAGACATTGGTCCGACATAGCCCGCACAGCCCTCAACCTGGAGCCGACCCCATGAGCAACGAGACGACACTGGATAGGCGCGCGCTTGTGTGGCTGTCCGGCAGGGATTCCGGGTCGTCCAGCAAGGCGATCCTTCACCACATGCTAGGTATGGAGTCGGAAGGTGACCATCCGTGGGACCCCGCCGACCTTGGCCGCTGCCTGCGCCTGCTGGAACTGTTCCCCGAGTGGAAGCCGCGCATCACCGAGATGGCCCGCTACTCGCGGCAGTGGGCGTCGCTGGCCCTGCGCTGGGATGAACTGGCCGACATGATGTGGGGCGAGGTTGGAATCGACTGGTCAAAGGGAAAGAGCGCGCCGCGAACCTACAGCGCCATGAAAGCCGCCATCGACGCAGCGCAGGAGGACGTATGAGCAACGAGACGACACTGGATGATGTGCTGGCGCAAGCCGACGAGGACCGTCGCTGCAAGTCGGAGGGCCAATGGCTGCCGATTCCGGTCGAGTTGTACGACCAAATGCGGGCGGCGCTGGAGGAGGCGCGGCGCTATCGGTGGCTGCGGGCACCTGAAAACGACGAGGACATTTCATCCCTCATCCGTATATACAGCTACGGCGAGGAGGCCGAACTTATGTCTGGCGAGGAACTAGACGCCGCCATCGACGCAGCGCAGGAGGTGGGCAAGTGAGCATTCTGTGCCGAATCCTTGGACACAACTTCAACTTCATCGAGGCAGACGTCACCCCAACATGGTCCCGTCTCCACGCACCGCACCGCCCCATCTCGGACTGGTATCGAACAATCCACGTCGCCAAAGACTGTGCCCGGTGCGGCTACCGCCACGGCAACACTTTCAAGGTTCCGAATGATTGGCCCGCCCAACCGGACCCGACCCCGTGACCGCTACAGCATGGCCGTATGGCGAGGTGAAGTGATGAAGGACACCCTTCTTGCCGCATTCTTGGGTGCTGTCTTTGGCTTGCTGATCCTGCTCGCAATGGTCGGCATGGTGGCCCTGACCGCTTGGCATCAAGTCGGGCCGGATGGCGCCGCCGCGTGCCTTCAAGCCGCCTACACCCAACCGGAGCCGCCGCAATGAGCGAGAAACTGATGCGTGAAATCGACGGGCTCAAAATTGCCTTCGTTGGCAGCGATTCCTACTTTGAAAGCCTGACCACGCCGTCAATGGTCAGCACCGCGCGCCGCACTGGCGCTGACGTGACGATGCTGTTGGCTCCGGGCAAGACCGAAGACGACCTTTCGGATGATGACCTGCGAGCGATTATCGGCCTCTCGAAAGGAGAATCCCAATGATGCTGTCGTATGCCTACATCTGGCGTAAGGCAGGCCGGGGCTGGACGATGATGGCCCACACCACGAACGGCAAGATGGTCTGCCGGTATTTCTGGCCGGAGTCCCCATGAGCGCCGCCGAGAAGATCCCGTTCGAGCTCCAGGCGATCAACGCCGAGGAGGCCGCCAAGCTGTTCGGGCTGGCGAAGTTCACGTTCCTGCACACCATCGCCAGCCAGCCGACGTTCCCGGCCCGGGTCAACGCCCGTCCGGCGACGTGGGTCATCGGCGAGGTGCTGGAGTGGCGCGACAACAACCGGACAAAAAGAAGGCGGCGAGCCTAAGCCCGCCGCCTGTATTACGCCACGCATCCCTGAAACCCTTACAGCGCGGCCTTGTTTGGTGCCCGGGAGAGGACTCGAACCTCCACGGAGTTGCCCCCGCTAGCACCTGAAGCTAGTGCGTCTACCAATTCCGCCACCCGGGCAAACCGCACGGCGAGCCATGCGGGCCGCGTATGTTGCGATGCGGCGCGATGGTTGTCAACACACTCTCGCGGGTTTTTTGCACTCTTGTTGCGCGACCGCTGCGACACTGGCGTCTGGAGTAGACTTGTCGATGTCCGCGGGCGGCGCATCGATGCGTCGCCCGTATCGCTTTGGAGCCCTACGCATGACCGCTTCGACCACCCCCACCCTGCTCCTGTCCCGCCTGGATTGCGACCGCATCGAGGCCCTGCTGGAGGACCCGCGCAACGCCGACATCGACACCTCCAAGCTGGAGGCGGAACTGGCGCGCGCACAGGTCCTCGAGCCGGGCCAGATGCCTGGCGACGTAATCACCATGAACTCGACCGCGCGCTTCCGCGACGAGGCCAGCGGCGACGAGCGCGAGATGACCCTGGTCTACCCGACCGGCGCCGACGGCAGCAACGACAAGGTCTCGATCCTCGCCCCCGTCGGCAGCGCCCTGCTCGGCCTGCGCGTCGGCGACACCATCGAATGGCCGGTCCCCAGCGGTCGCACGATCCGGCTGCGGGTGCTGTCGATCCGCTACCAGCCCGAAGCGGCCGGCGACCTGCATCGTTGAGCGGCGGCTGATCGATGACTGACAACGTACGTCCGGCCTTCCACGGCTTCGAACAGATCCCGCTGCGCGAATACGCCGAACGCGCCTACCTCGACTACTCGATGTACGTGGTGCTCGACCGCGCCCTGCCGTTCCTCGGCGACGGTTTGAAGCCGGTGCAGCGCCGGATCATCTACGCGATGAGCGAGCTGGGCCTCAACGCCACCGCCAAGCCGAAGAAGTCCGCGCGCACCATCGGCGACGTCATCGGCAAGTTCCATCCGCACGGCGATAGCGCCTGCTACGAGGCGATGGTGCTGATGGCACAGCCGTTCTCGTACCGCTACCCGCTGGTCGAGGGCCAGGGCAACTTCGGTTCCAGCGACGATCCCAAGTCGTTCGCGGCGATGCGCTACACCGAGTCGAAGCTGACCCCGATCGCCGAGGTCCTGCTGGGCGAGCTCGGCCAGGGCACGGTCGACTGGGACCCGAATTTCGACGGCACCCTCGAGGAGCCCTCGTGGATGCCGGCGCGCTTGCCGCACCTGCTGCTCAACGGCACCACCGGCATCGCGGTCGGCATGGCCACCGACGTGCCGCCGCACAACCTCAACGAGGTCGTCAGCGCCTGCCTGCGCCTGCTCGACGACCCTGACGCGACCACCCGCGACCTGTGCGAGCACGTGCTCGGCCCGGACTACCCGACCACCGCCGAGATCATCACCCCGCGCGCCGACCTGCTGGCGATGTACGACACCGGCCACGGCAGCGTCCGCGCCCGCGCGACCTGGGAGCGTGAAGCCGGCAACCTGGTCGTTACCGCGCTGCCGCACCAGGCGTCGCCGGGCAAGGTCATTGAGCAGATCGCCGTGCAGATGCGGGCCAAGAAGCTGCCGTGGCTGGAGGACATCCGCGACGAGTCCGACCACAGCAACCCGACCCGCATCGTGCTGATCCCGCGCAGCAACCGGGTCGATGCCGAGCAGCTGATGGGCCATCTGTTCGCGACCACGGACCTGGAGAAGAGCTTCCGGGTCAACTTCAACGTGATCGGCCTGGACGGGCGCCCGCAGGTCAAGAACCTCAAAGCGTTCCTGACCGAGTGGCTGCTGTTCCGCACCAACACCGTCACCCGCCGCCTGACCCACCGGCTGGAGAAGGTCGAGCGCCGCCTGCACCTGTTGGAAGGTCTGCTGGTCGCGTTCCTCAATCTCGACGAAGTGATCCGGATCATCCGCAGCGAGGACGAGCCCAAGCCCGTCCTGATGAAGCGCTTCAAGCTCGACGACGAGCAGACCGACTACATCCTCGAGACCAAGTTGCGCCAGCTCGCGCGCCTCGAAGAAATGAAAATCCGCGGCGAGCAGGCGGAGCTGGCCGCCGAGCGCGACAAGCTGATCGCGACGCTCGGCAGCAAGGCCAAGCTGAAGAAGCTGGTCAAGGACGAGCTGCAGGCCGACGCGAAGAAGTTCGGCGACGCCCGCCGCTCGCCGCTGGTCGCCCGCGGCGCCGCACAGGCATTGTCGGAAACCGATTTGACCCCGAGCGAACCGATGACCGTGGTGATCAGCGCCAAGGGCTGGGTACGCGCGGCCAAGGGCCATGACATCGACGCCGCAGCGCTGAGTTATCGCGAAGGCGACGAGCTGCTGGCGTCGGCGAAGTCGCGCAGCAACCAGCAGGTCGCGTTCCTCGATTCGACCGGGCGCAGCTACTCGACCATCGTCCACGGCCTGCCGTCGGCGCGTGGCAATGGCGAGCCGCTGACCGGGCGGTTCTCGCCGGCGCCGGGGGCGTCGTTCCAGGCGGTCGCGAGTGGCGACAACGACGCGCGCTTCGTGCTCGCGTCGAGCCACGGCTACGGTTACGTCACCCGCTTCGAGAACCTGACCAGCCGCAACAAGGCCGGCAAGGCGATGCTGTCGCTGACCCCGAATGCGAAGGTCGTGCAGCCGGCAGCGGTCGGCGACGTCGAGCAGGATCGCGTGGTGGTCGCCACCAGCGCCGGCCACGTGCTGGCGTTCCCGGTGGCCGAACTGCCGGAACTCGACAAGGGCAAGGGCAACAAGCTGATCGACATCCCCAAGGCCAAGCTCGGCACCGAGCAGGTGGTCGCGGTGGCAGTGGTGGCGCCGGGCGGCACGCTCAGCGTGAAGTCCGGCGCGCGCACGATGACGCTGTCGTGGAAGGACCTGGACGCCTACGTCGGGGCGCGGGCGACGCGGGGTGGGTTGCTGCCCCGGGGTTGGCAAAAGGTTGAAGGATTGAGCGTCGAGTAATCCCGATGCATCCCGATTACTGGCACGCCCGCTGGAACGACGGCCGCATCGGCTTCAACCAGCCCGACGGCAACCCGTTGCTGCAACGACACTGGTCGACACTCGGGTTGCCGACCGGCAGCCAGGTGTTCGTTCCTTTGGCCGGCAAATCCCCGGACCTCCTGTGGCTGGCCGCGCGAGGTCACCGCGTGCTGGCGGTGGAACTGTCGCCGCTGGCGGTCGAGCAGTTCTTTGCCGAGAACGTCATCGAGCCGACGGTGAGCCGTTCGCGCTATGGCGTGCATCATCGTGCCGGCGGGATCGAGATCATCTGCGGCGACGTGTTCGACCTCGATCGGGAAGCGCTGGCGGATTGCACCGCGTTCTACGACCGGGCCGCGTTGATCGCGCTGCCAGCGCCGTTGCGACAGCGCTACGCCGACGAGGTCTACGCCGCGCTTCCTGCAAGTTGTCGCGGCCTGCTGGTGTCGCTTGAATATCCGCCGACCGAACTCGACGGCCCGCCGTTCGCGGTCGATGAAATGCAGGTGCGGGCGTTGTACCAGCGCGACTGGTCGGTCGAGGTGCTGGAACGGCAGGACATCCTCGCCAGCCAGCCGGCGTTCCAGGTACAGGGACTGACCGCGATGCACAACGTCGCCTACCAGTTGCGGCGGCGCTGAGCCGCATCACGCCGGACGTCCCTCGCCACAGTACGCCGCTGTGCTAGATTTCTACCGCAACGACAAGCCTGATGGCGCGACATGGCTTCTGGGCCATCGAAGCATCAAGGATGACAACCAGCACTCTATTGCTGATACCAGGGAGAAGGTATGCAGACAGTTGCCCGGGACGCCGTACTGGCGCGCCCTTCCAATATCGACGAGCTCATCGCGATCATCCAGCAGGAGTTTCCGCGAGCCGGCATCCGGATCACCGGCAGAGCTCGTACGATCCGCCGACAGGCCGAACTCATGGCGCAACGGATTCGCGCGAACCGCCTGGAGTTCCTGAGAACCTACCGCCCTGCCTCGCACATTGCTGAGATGGATCAGTGGCTGCTTCGACATCCATCCGCCACCGCGCGGGAAACGGTGGACGAGTTTGAGCGACTGATCGAGCAGGCGCGCGCACGCGGGCACTGGTGTCCAACCACCTGTCCAATACCGCGAGAGACATCAGCTGGCCGATCGGTAGCCGCCAGCAACTCGATTCCATCGAAGCACGGATAAGCGAGCTTGGAGCCAGCGTATTGCGCGAACCGCATGCCGCCGGAGGGAGGCATTGGCATGTCGATTGGTAAGCAAATTCTTTACTGGACAACGATATGCACGGCGCTCCTTGCCATCGGCTGCCAGACCACTGGTGGGGCGATGCGCACGGCCACGCCTCCGACAGCAGCCTGGTGGTACGAGATTTCTTTCGAGCCGGTTTCAAATTCGGTCCACGGCATTGATGTGAGTCGGTTCGATCCCACTTGGGACCGCGCCAGCGCTCTGGATGCGAATGCGCTCGAAGGTCGAATTTCGCCTGAAGAACTCGCGCGTTATCTGGATTCTGAGTTGTCGCTCGCGCTGAAGAGCGACCTGGACGACGACGGGACGCCGGAAGACGTGTTCGTGGGAGTATTCAGCACACGCGACGGGGAACGTGGGCGCTTTGTCGACATCACCCGCAACGGGCAATTGCTCCAGCACTTTGCCCAGACTGGCCCCTCGGGTTTCAGCGCGCTCCTCGACTACGAAGACGGAGTCCGTTGGTACAAGTGCATGGAGTGCGACGAATTCGAGTTGATCGGATGGTCCGGCCAATCGTTCTTTCTCGAGTAGCCTGCTTGGCGTACGAATTCGTGGGCGAGGTGTTCGATACCCCGCAACCTGTCCTCACGCCAACGCTGCCTGATGCACCCCCGCCACCGCCCTGCCCGACGGGTCGGCTGCATTCGCAAACGCCGCATCCCAGGCGATCGCCGCCGGGGACGAGCAGGCGATCGATTTGCCGCCCGGCACTGTCTGGGCGCAGGCCTCGCCGGGGAATATCCGCTCGAAGATGCGCCGGTAGAAGTACGCCTCCTTGCTCTGCGGCGGGTTGACCGGGAACCGGCGGGCCGCGGCGGCGAACTCGCGATCACCGACGTGCGCCTCGGCATGGGCCTTGAGTCCGTCGATCCAGCCGTAACCGACGCCATCGCTGAACTGCTCCTTCTGTCGCCACAGGATCGAGTCCGGCAGGTAGCCGGCGAACGCTTCGCGCAGCACTGCTTTCTCGATCCGCAGTCGACCGTCGGCGCCGATGCCGACCATCTTGGCTGCGGCTTCCATGCACATCGCCACCTCGAGGAACTCGACATCGAGGAACGGCACACGCGCTTCCACGCCCCAGGCCATCATGGACTTGTTGGCGCGCAGGCAGTCGTAGTTGTGCAGGGCGTCGATCTTGCGTACCAGCTCCTCATGGAATGCACGTGCGTCGGGCGCCTTGTGGAAATACAGGTAACCGCCAAAGATCTCGTCGCTGCCCTCGCCCGACAGCACCATCTTGACCCCCATCGCCTTGATCCGCCGTGCCAGCAGGTACATCGGGGTGGAGGCGCGGATCGTCGTCACGTCGTAGGTCTCGACGTGGCGGATCACCTCGGGCAATGCGTCCAGCCCCTCCTCCAGGGTGTAGGTGAAGCCGTGGTGGACGGTGCCCAACGCCTCCGCGGCGACCTCGGCCGCAGCGAGGTCTGGCGAACCGTCCAGCCCGATCGCGAACGAATGCAGCCGTGGCCACCAGGCTTCGGCGCGGTCGTCCTCCTCGACCCGGCGGCGGGCGAACCGCGCCGCGCACGCCGCCACCAGTGACGAGTCCAGTCCGCCCGACAGCAGCACGCCATACGGGACGTCGCTCATGAGTTGCCGATGCACTGCGCGCTCGAACGCGTCGCGCAACTCCGCGGCCGATACCTCGACGCCCGTGGTCGCGTCGTAGTCTCGCCACGGTCGTTGGTAATACCCGGTCAGTTCGCCAGTCGCGCTGTCGTACCAGTGACCGGGCGGGAATTGCGCGACGTCGTTGCAGGTCCCGACCAGCGCCTTCATTTCCGAGGCGACGCACAATCGCCCCGCGCCATCGTGGCCCCAGTACAACGGCACCACCCCGACCGGGTCGCGTGCGATCAGGTAGCTCTGGCTGGCGCGATCCCACAACGCGAACGCGAAAATGCCATTGAGCCGCGACAGCCAGCCGCAAACGTCGCCATCCTGCCGGTAGAGCGCGTTGAGTACCTCGCAATCCGAACCGGTCTGGAATTCGTAGGGCTGCGGCAACCCTGCCTCGAGTTCACGATGGTTGTAGATCTCGCCGTTGACTGCCAGCACCAACTGGCCGTCCGCCGAACGAATGGGTTGCGAACCGCCCGCGGGGTCGACGATGGCAAGTCGCTCGTGGACCAGGATCGCGCCTTCATCGAGGTGCACCCCGCTCCAGTCAGGGCCGCGGTGGCGCTGGCGCTGGGACAGTTCCAACGCGTGGCGGCGCAGCGCGGAAACGTCGTCGCCCGGTTGCAGGCCGAAAATGCCGAGGATCGAACACATGAGGAAACTCCTGGGGATGGATGGCGACGGGTTGATGACGACACAAAAGAAAAGACCCGCACTTCGCAGTGCAGGCCTTGGAGAAACGATTGAGCGTTGGGTTGCGCGCTAATCGCCGGCCTGCGGGAGGCTGGCGTTGTTATTGCGGTTGTCGTCGGACGCAGCCACGGACACGTCGTAGGCGACGGCGGCGTTGGCTCGGGCGCTGGCGATGGCGTGGGACATGGACCGATCCTGCCGGACTGTCACGCCGCTCGCAAGCGGCCTCGTCCTGATCAACGCCAGCCCGGGCGCCAACCGGACACCCGCCTGGCAGCGCCCTGTTATCGTCTGGGCCGACATCGGATGGCGGGGAGCAGGCCGTGCAGCAGACACTGCGTAGCGACATCGGCAACGACGGACGTCCGGGCGACGGGGAGTCGCAGTTGCGGTCGAAACCGGTCCAGTCGGTCATCCTGATTGCGCTCCTCGCCCTGGCGGCGGTGCTGTCGCTGCGTGGCAACCGCCCACCCGATCCGCTCGGGCACGATGCGCCGACCGCGGTGTTCTCGGCCGCGCGCGCCCGCGACGTGCTGGCGCGGATCCTCGGCGACGGCCGGCCCCACCCCACCGGCAGCGCGGCGAATGCAGCGGTCCGCGACCGCGTCGTCGCCGAGTTTGACCGGCTCGGCCTTGATGCCGAGGTCCAGCGGCGCTTCGTCTGCGGCGCCTCGGTCTGCGC
The DNA here is from genome assembly GCF_036663935.1 of Novilysobacter erysipheiresistens. Taxonomy (NCBI): domain Bacteria; kingdom Pseudomonadati; phylum Pseudomonadota; class Gammaproteobacteria; order Lysobacterales; family Lysobacteraceae; genus Novilysobacter; species Novilysobacter erysipheiresistens. Next base: position 254,022 of record NZ_JAXGFP010000001.1, on the reverse strand, counting down.
CACGATCGACAACATCGTCGCCCGCCTGCCCGGTGCCGACGGCACCCAGGCCACCGGCAGGAACGCGGTGCTGCTGTCGGCGCATTACGACTCGGTCGCCGCCGGCGCGGGGGCTTCCGACGACGGCGCCGGGGTCGCGACCCTGATCGAGGTCGCGCGCGCGCTCCAGGCCGGCCCGGCATTGCCGCGCGACGTGTGGCTGCTCGCCAACGACGGCGAGGAACTCGGCCTGCTCGGCGCCGAGGCATTCGTGCGCGAGCCGGAGTTCGCCAACGTCGGCAGCGTGGTCAACCTCGAGGCACGCGGCACCACCGGTGCCAGCCTGCTGATCGAGACCCAGCCCGGCAACGCCGCGGTCGTCGACGCGGTCGACCGTGCCTTGGACCGGCCAGGCGGAACCTCGCTGGATTACGAGATCTACAAGACCCTGCCCAACGACACCGACTTCACCGTCTATCGGCGCGAAGGCCGCAGCGGCGTCAACTTCGCCTGGGCGCAGGGCGCGGCGCGCTACCACACCCCGCTGGACGACCTCGCCCACCTCGATCCGGGCTCGCTGCAGCATCACGGCGACAACATGCTGGCGATGGTGCGCGAACTGGCGACCGCGCCGGCGCCGCTGCAACGTCCGCACGATGCAATCTTTTTCAGCCTGTTCGGTCGCGAGCTGGTGTCGTGGCCGGCGCCGTGGAACCCGGCCTTGTTGCTGCTGGGGCTGGCTGCATGGACGTTGCTGGTGGTGCGCCTGGTTCGCAGTGGGCAGACGCGGTTGCTGTCGTTGCTCGGCGCCAGTGTCGCCGCAGTTGCCGCGCTGGTACTGCTGGCGCTGCTGGGCTGGGCGATGCATGCGTTGCTGGGCGCGCTGGGGGCGACCCCGGCGGCCTGGACGGCGCAGGCGAGCAGCCTGGTGGCGACGTTCGTGCTGTTGGCGGTGGCCGTCTTCGCCGGATTGGCGCGACCGATGTCGCGCTGGTTCGGCGCGCCTGCGCTGGCGGCGGCCGCGTTGGTGCCGTTCGCGCTGATCGCCATCGCGGCGGTGCTGGCGATGCCAGGCGCCAGCCATTCCGGGTTGCTGCCGTTGATCGCCGGTGGCCTTGCCGGCCACCTGTGGCCACGGCGGCCGGCGTTGTGGGCCGGCATCGCCGCGATTGTCGCGGCGATGCTGTGGTTTCCCTACGTCATGGACAGCTACAGCGCGATCGGCCATCCGGGGTTGTCGGCCACATCGGTGCTGATGGGACTGGTACTGCTGCCGCTGTTGCTGGCGCTGTCCGACCTGGGTCGTGGCGCCACCGCCGTCGCCGTCGCCGCACTGGTCGGTACCGTGCTGTTTGCCGCGCTCGCAGTGATGCGCCCGGCGTTCGATGCCGACGTGCCGCGACCGCTCAACCTGGTCTATGCGGGTGTCGGCGACGATGCGCGGGTGTTCGCCAACACGTCCGGGCCGTTGCCCGAGGAATTCCTGCTCGATGCGGGCTTTGCCGCGACCACCGAATCAATGCTGCCGTGGTCGCCGCGAACGCGTCATCCGGGGCGCAGCGGTCCGCCACTCGCCCCGCCGGTCATCGAGGTGCTCGGCGACACCGTCCGCGATGGCCGCCGCCGCCTGCAGTTGCGCCTGCGTTCCAGCCGCGGCGCGACCGAGGGCGAACTGATACTGCCGGAAAGCGTGGACCTGGCCTCGGTCCGCGTCCAGGGAGAGGCCCTGGCCACGTCACGCCACTCGCGGTCTGGACCGTGGCGGTCGATCACCGTGGTCGGGTTGCCGACCGAGGGAGTGCTGGTCGAATTCGAAGTCGACCCCGCCGAGGCAATCACGCTTTACGGCGTCGACGCGTCCCCCGGCATTCCCGAATCATTGGTGGATGTGGTGCAAGCCCGCGACGCGATCGCCGTGCCGATCCACGGTGGCGACATCACGATGTCGTGGACCCGGTTGGAAATCGCGCCGGCGGAGTGATCCGTCGCACCGCCGCGAAGCTATCCGACCAAAAGTCGCTCGACCAGGGCGAGGTACAGGTCGGGCAACGCTTCCAGGTCGGCAATCGACACGTTCTCGTCGACCTGATGGATGCTCGCGTTGACCGGCCCGACCTCGATGCACTGCGCCCCCAACGGGGCGATGAAGCGCGCGTCCGAGGTGCCGCCGCCGGTGCTTTCTTCCGGTGCGCGACCGGCAAAGCGCGCCAGCACCTCGCGCGCCGCCGAGCGCAGTGGGCCTTCGGGGGTATGGAACGGCTCGCCACTACGGTGCCAGTCGATCGTGAAGTCCAGTCCATGGGCGCCGAGCATCGCCTCGCATTCGGCGATCAGGCGGTCGGCGTTCCAGTGCGGGTTGTAGCGCAGGTTGAACACCGTGCCCAGATCACCGGGGATCACGTTGCTGGCGCCGGTGCCGGCGTTGATGTTGCTGATTTGCAGGCTGGTCGGCGGGAAGCTCTCGTAGCCCTCGTCCCACTGCCGGGCGCTGAGTTCCGCCAGCGCCGGCAACACCTGGTGGATCGGGTTGCGCGCCTTGTCCGGATAGGCGACGTGGCCCTGCACGCCGCGCACGGTGAGGGTCGCGGTCAGGCTGCCGCGGCGACCCACGCGCAACAGGTCACCGAGTCGGGCGGTCGATGATGGCTCGCCGGTGATGCACCAGTCGAGTTGCTCGCCACGCTGGCGGAACCGCTCGGCGACCGCACGCACGCCGTCGATCGCATCGCCCTCCTCGTCCGAGGTCAACAGCAACGCCAACCGCCCGGCGTGGCCGGGATGGGCGGCGACGAAGCGCTCGGCGGCGACCACGAACGCCGCGACGCTGCCCTTCATGTCGGCGGCGCCACGGCCGTACAAAATTCCGTCGCGGATTTCGGGCGTGAACGGGTCGCTGGTCCAGGCCTCGCGCGGGCCGGTCGGCACCACGTCGGTGTGGCCGAGCAACACCAGGGTCGGCCCGTTGCTCGCATCGCCATGGGTCGCCCACAGGTTGTCGACTTCGCCGATCCGCAGGTGCTCGCAGGCGAAGCCCGCCGCGCGCAGGCGTTCGGCGATCAGCGCCTGGCAGCCGGCGTCGTCGGGGGTGACCGATGGGCGCGCGATGAGGTCACGGGTGAGCTGGAGGACATCGGACATGGCGGAAGGTTACCTGTCACTGTAGGAGCGGCTTCAGCCGCGAACCGGAATCGGTTTATCGACGCTGTTGTCGGATCGCCAGTCTCTACGTTGTCTTGGACTATGCAGTCGTGGCAATTCGTACGTTGGCGATGATGCACAGGTCGCGGCTGAAGCCGCTCCTACAACCGCCGGAATCCTGGATCACGCGATCCCGAAGCGCTGCTTGAAGCCGTTGTCGCTGAAGCGCTGGCTGACCTGGCCGTTGTCGGTGACCACCACCGGGCGGCGGATGAGTTGCGGGTACTCCTTCAGCAGCAGCTTCCACTCGGCGTCGGAGCCCGGCGATTTGCGATGGTCGGGCAGCTGCCGCCAGGTGGTCGAAGACTTGTTGATCATCTCGTCCCAGCCGCCAAGCTTGTCCTTCCAGTCGACCAGCGTCTCCGGCGACTGCCGCTGCTCGCGGTAGTCGACAAACTCATGCGCGACACCGAAGCGATCAAGCCACTTGCGCGCCTTCCTGCAGGTATCGCAGTTGTTCAAACCGTAGAGCGTCGTTGTCATGCATATCCCGAAAGTTTGGGGCGTGGGCGGGCATTGCCCCGGGCGACCTTCGGCGGCAAGGACGCCGCCGAAGAGCCTACATGGACGTACTGGCGGCGTGTCGCCCGGGGCAATGCCCGCCCACGCCGCTCGAAAGCCTAGTCCGCCAACCCGCGCAGCAAATCGTTGATGCTCGTCTTGGAGCGCGTCTTCGCATCGACCTGCTTGACGATCACCGCGCAATACAGCGAATGCGAGCCATCCTTCGCCGGCAACTGCCCCGACACCACCACGCTGTAAGGCGGCACCGAGCCGTAGCTGATCTCGCCGGTCGCGCGGTTGTAGACGCGGGTGCTCTGGCCGAGGAACACGCCCATGCCGATCACGCTGTGGTGGCCGACGACGAAGCCTTCGACGACCTCCGAGCGCGCGCCAATGAAGCAGTGGTCCTCGATGATGGTCGGGGTCGCCTGCAGCGGCTCCAACACGCCGCCGATGCCGGCGCCGCCGGACAGATGGCAATGCTTGCCGATCTGCGCGCAGGAACCGACCGTGGCCCAGGTGTCGACCATGGTGCCGGCGCCGACGTGCGCGCCGATGTTGACGAAGCTCGGCATCAGCACCACGTCCTTGCCGATGTGTGCGCCGCGGCGGACGATCGCGCCGGGCACCACGCGCGCGCCGAGCTTGCGGAACGCGCTCTCGTCGAACTCACCAAAGCGCGCCGGAATCTTGTCCCAGAACGGCGCCGGGTAGGACTCGATCACCTCCATGTCCTGGGTGCGGAAGTACAGCAGCACCGCCTTCTTGAGCCACTCGTTGACCGTCCAGCCGCCCTTGCCGTCGGGCTCGGCGACGCGGAACTCGCCGTCCTCGATGCCCTCGATCACCCGCTCGACCACCGGCCGGGTCGAGCCTTCCATCTCTTCCGGGGTCAGGGTGCTGCGGCGCTCGAACGCGCTTTCGATCATGAAGCGCAGTTCGTCGACGGCCGGCACGCTCGGCGCGGCCGCGGGCTTCTTGCCCGGCGCCTTTTTGGTCGTCGCCTTCTTGGCGGGCTTGCGGGTCGGGCTCATCGATTATCTCCTTCAAGGCAGGCGAGCAGCGCGGTGCCCAGCGCCTGCTGTCGTGTTTCGTCGAGTGGCTGGTCGCGGCCGTCGGTCTCGGCGGCGGTGATCTGGAATACGTCCTCGGCGCGCTCGCCGAACGTCGCGATGCGCGCGTCATGCACCCGCATCGACTGGTTGCGCAGCGTCTGGGCCACATCGGCCAGCAGACCCGGGCGATCGGTGCAGACCAGGCTCAAGGTGGTGCGCCCGCTGGTAGTGGCATCGAAGCCGATCTTCGGGGCGATGCGGAAGTGCCGCAGGTGCCGCGGCTGCGTTCGCCGCGCCGGCTTGATCCGGTCGAGTGGCCCGGCCAGCGCCTGCGCCAATTTGCGCTCGACTTCCTCGGCCGCCGGGGCGTGGCGGGTGTCGGCCGGGATCACCTCGAAAGTATCGAAGATCGTGTCGTGCGGACCGTCGAGTACGCGCGCCTGCTGGATTGCCAGGCCGCTGCGGTCGAGGGTGGCGACGATCGCGGCGAACAGGCCGTCGGCGTCGGGCGAATGCACGAACACCTCCAGCGCGCGGGCGTGGGCCGACACCGGACGCACCCGCACCCGGGTCTCGCCGACCGGGACACCACGCAGCGATGCCGCCTGCCACGCCAGCTGATCCGGTCGACCGCGCTGGAAACCCGCCTCCGGCATCCTTGCGAACAGGCCGTCGATTTCGTCCGCACCAATGCCGAGCGCGGCCAGCATCGCGTGAACCTTCTCGCGGGTTTCCGCGGCACGTTCGGTCGCCGCCAGCGGATGCTCCAGGCCACGCCGCAACGCCAGCCGGGTCGCGGTGTAGAGGTCGGCCATCAGCCGGTCCTTCCACGCGTTCCACAGCTTCGGCGAGGTGCCGGCAATGTCGGCGCAGGTCAGCAGGTACAGGTGGTCGAGGCGCTCGCGGTCGGTCACCGCGGTGGCGAAGCGGTGGATCACCTCGGGGTCGGCGATGTCCTGCTTCTGAGCGGTCATCGACATCAGCAGGTGCTTGCGCACCAGCCATTCGACCAGCGCGGTATCGGCCTCGGTCAGGCCCATCGTCTGGCAGAACTCGCGGGCGTCGTCGGCGCCGAGTTCGGAGTGGTCGCCGCCGCGGCCCTTGGCGATGTCGTGGAACAGGCCAGCCAGCAGCAGCAGTTCGGGCTTGCGCAGGCGCGGCCAGATCTCGTGGGCGAGCGCGAACCGCTCGTCGCGCTCGCCGGAGGCGAATGACGCCAGGTTCTTCAGCACCGCCAACGTGTGCTGGTCGACCGTGTAGACGTGGAACAGGTCGAACTGCATGCGTCCGGACACATGCGAGAACGCCGGAATCCAGCGGCCGAGCACGCCCAGCCGCGCCATCCGGGTCAGGCTGCGCACCGGCTGTTCGCCGCGCAGCAAGTGCATGAACTGCTGGCGCAGCGCGACGTCGGCGCTGGCGAAATCGGGGAACTGCGGCAGCGCCTCGGCCAGCGCGCGGGCGGTGTGGGAATGCAGACCGCGGGTCTCCCCGCGCAGCGCCCAGGTGCGGAACAACGCCAGCACCTCGGCCGGCGCGTGAGGCCACTCGGGGTCGCGCGCGGCGAGGTAGCCGCGGCGCAACTCGAACAGATCGTCCAACGGCTCCGGCTCGGCCTCGCCCTGCAGTTGCTCCTCGAAGCGTTGCAGCAGCCGTTCGCCGATCCGCAGCACCAGCGAGGCGCTGCGATAGAAGCCCTGCATCATCTGCTCGACCGCCAGGGTGCCGCCTTCGTCCTCGAAGCCGAGCCGCGCGGCCAGCGGCTTCTGGTAGTCGAAGCGCAGGCGCTCCTCGCGCTTGCCGGCGACCAGGTGCAGGCCGTAGCGCAACCGCGCCAGCGCGCGGCGCTCGCGCTCGATGGTCGCGACCTCGTCGGCGCCGAGCTGGCCGAACGCGACCAGCGATTCCATATCGGCGGTGCCGATGATCCGCAGCGCCATCCAGTGCAGGGTCTGCACGTCGCGCAAGCCGCCGGGGCCTTCCTTGAGATTGGGTTCGAGATTGTCGGCGGTGTCGCCGTAGCGCGCGTGGCGTTCGAACAGTTCCTCGCGCTTGGCCTCAAAGAACTCCTGCGGCGGCCACACCAGCCGCGGCGAGGCGGCGCCCTGCAACTCGCGGCGCTCATGCTCGTTGGCCGCCAGCGGTCGCGCCTCCAGCAACGCGGTCAACACCGTGATGTCGTCGACCGAAGCCTCGGTGCATTGATCCAGCGAACGCACCGCGTGGCCGACCGGCAGGCCCGAATCCCACAACACCGCGAAGAACCGTGCCAGTGCCTCGGCGTGGGCCTCCGACGCGGCCGGGTCGGCCATGACCAGCAGGTCGACATCCGATTGCGGGTACAACTCGCCGCGGCCGTAGCCGCCGACCGCGAACAGCGCCAGCTCGGCCTCCGGCGGCACGCAACGCTGCCACGCCGCCTGCACCAGCGCATCGACCGCGGCGGCACGTTCGGCCAGCAGGCGGTCGATGTCGGCATCGGCGTCGAAGCGGTCGGCGAAACCGGCGTCAGCCGCGGCCAGTTCCTCGCGCGCCCGCGCCGCCCAGGCGGCATCGTCCTGCCCGGGGCCCTGGCTCGCGACGCCGCCAGTCCCCGCCGGATGTCCATCGGCCGGGAACGGGTGGCTCATGGCTCGTTGTCGTCGCCCGGCAGCCGGGTCAGGATCTCGACCCCGTCCTCGGTCACCGCCACGGTGTGTTCCCACTGCGCGGAGAGCTTGCGGTCCTTGGTCACCACGGTCCAGCCATCCGGCAGCACCTTGGTATGCCGCCCGCCCTCGTTGATCATCGGCTCGATGGTGAAGGTCATGCCCGGCTTGAGCACCAAGCCCTGCCCGGCCTTGCCGTAGTGCAGCACCTGCGGCTCGTCGTGGTAGACCTTGCCGATGCCGTGGCCGCAGTACTCACGCACCACCGAGAAGCGCTCTGACTCGGCATAGGCCTGGATCGCCGCGCCGACGTCGCCGAGAGTCGCGCCGGGCTTGACTGCGCGGATGCCGCGGAACATCGCCTCGCGGGTCACGTCGACCAGCCGCTGCGCCATCACCGACGGAGTGCCGACGATGTACATGCGGCTGGTGTCGCCATGCCAGCCGTCCTTGATCACGGTGACGTCGATATTGACGATGTCGCCGTCCTTCAGGACCTTGGCCTCGCTGGGGATGCCGTGGCAGATGACGTTGTTGACCGAGGTGCAGACGGTCTTGGGGAAGCCCTTGTAGCCGACGTTGGCCGGGGTCGCCTGCTGCACGTTGACGATGTGGTCGTGACAGATGCGATCGAGCTCCTCGGTGGTCACGCCGGCCTTCACGTGGGGGGCGACGACCTGCAGGACCTCGGCGGCCAGGCGGCCGGCGACGCGCATTTTCTCGATGTCTTCGGGGGTTTTGATTTGGACAGCCATGCCGCGATTATCGCCTATTTCGGTATTTGCCTGAATGGAGCGGTTGCGGCGTGACCTTCGACCGACACGAGGATGAAGGTCACTCGAAGAACTTGATTGATGTCGCAGAATTCGCTCTTTACACTGTCGTCACCTGTCTGAATGTGACTCAACAGGTCATTTTTCGCCCTCAGTCAATTTTATGACTCCTGCCTGAGCCAATGGGCCGGCGCGCGGGGTCCATCGAAAAGTTGGCACGACGCTTGCGTCAGCGCTTGGCGACCCCTTCCTGCAATGCGCCTTTCGAGCGCCGGAGCCGATAGTCCAATGAACGTGTTCAAGACCAGCCTGCTTGCCACCGCCCTGATTGCCGCTGGCGCGGTCGCTCCGGCCAACGCAGCCGACAACATGAATTTCGACGTCACCATCTCGATCGACGAGTCCTGCGACGTGATCTCGACCGAAACCGTCGCCTTCGGCGTTCAGCTGGCCAGCGCCGGCACCGCCACCGCCCAGGGCGACGTCGCCGTCCAGTGCACCGTCGACACCGCCTACGAGCTGGCGCTGAACGCCGGCACCCATAGCGGCAACGACATCACCGCGCGCCAAATGCAGATCGATGCCGGCACCGCCACCATCGCCTACCAGCTGTACCAGGACAGCGCCAACAGCGACGTGTGGGGCGAGACCACCGGCATTGGCGGCAACACCGCCACCGGGATCGGCACGGGCTTCGGCGATGCGACGTTCAACCAGGTCCACACCGTGTATGCCGAGGCAACCATCATCGGCACCGAGCCGACCGGTGACTACAGCGACACCATCACCGCGACGGTGACGTTCTAATTGGGGATGGGCCAGGGCGGACGCCTTGTCCGCCACTGGTCCGGGGCGCATGGGTGCGCGCAACGCCGCCCATGTCGCTCGCTCCCGATTGTCTCGCCCGGTTCGCTGCAGCCATGAAAGTCCTCAAGTCGGCAATGTGCGTGGCGCTGATCGCCATCAGCACGCTGGCTTCGCCGGCACGGGCCGGGAGGCTGGAGACCCAGTTCGAGGTCTATCTCGACGTCGTCGCCAGCTGCAGTCTGGTCAGCGCCACCGACGTGGCCTTCGGCAGTCAGGTCGTGGCCCCCGGACAGCAATTGGAGGCGTTCGGCTCGCTGAAGGTCCGCTGCAACGTCCCGGTCGCCTACCAGATCACCCTGGACCAGGGCTTGCATGGCACTGGTGTCAACGACCGCAGGATGGCTGGTCCCGGCGGCGACACCATTGCCTACCAGCTCTACAGCGGCGACAGCGGCACCACCTCCTGCAACGATGCCGCCGGCGTCCAGTGGGGCAATGCCACCACCGGATGCATATATGGCGACAGCTACGCCGGCACCGAACAGGACATCCAGATCCACGGCAAGTTGACGATGGGCAACCCGCGCGCCGGCAGTTACAGCGACACCATCACCGCCACCATCACGTACTGACGACCACCCGGATTTCATCGACGCCATGTACCGCTTCAACCCGAAAACCTGGCCATCACTGGTCCTGATTGCCCTGCTCGGCCTGTGTGGTCCGACGCATGCGGCAAGCCTGCAGGTCGCGCCGACCTCGGTGGAACTGCAGGCCGGCGAAAACGGCGCGGCGGTGTGGTTGAGCAATACCGATCCCGACACCCCGGTGCGCGCCCAGGTCAGGTTGTTCCGCTGGACCCAACAGGACGGCGAGGACACGCTGGAGCCGACCCGCGACCTCGCGATCAGCCCACCACTGGTCGAACTGGCCGGCGGCGCGCGGCAACTGGTGCGGGTCATCCGCACTGGGCCACCACCGACCGGCGTCGAGGCCAGCTACCGGATCATCGTCGACGAAGTGCCCAGCGGCACGGCGGTCGAGCAGACCGGGCTGAAGTTCCTGCTGCGTTACTCGATCCCGGTGTTCGTGCTGCCGGCCGGGGGTCCGGCGATCGCCTACGACATCGCTCCCCGGCTCGAGCGCACCGGCGATGCGGCCTCCCTGGTGGTCGAGAACCGCGGACACCAGCATGCGCAACTGGCCGACCTCGCCTACATCGACGCCGACGGCAAGCGAGACGAATTGATGTCGGGCCTGGTCGGCTATGTGTTGCCGGGCCAGACGATGCGCTGGGCGCTGCCGGCGTCCGCGACCCGCTACGCCGACGGTGGCAGTTTCAAGGCACGGATCAATGGCGAAGCCGTCGAGCAAACGCTCGCGCTCGGCCCCGCGGCGCGTTGAGCCCCTGCTGCTGCTGGCCTGTTGCCTGCCGGCCCACGGCCTGGCGGCCGGGCTTTCCGTGCCTGCGTTGGGGCCGGCGCCCACGGCCGAGGCCGACCTGCCGCTGTATCTCGAAGTCGAGTTGAACCAGCAGGCGACCGGCCTGCTGCTGCCGTTCGTGTCCCGCGACGGCCGCCTGTTCGCACGCGCCGACACCCTCGCCAAGCTCGACTTCGAACTGCCCGATGCGCCACCGGGACAGTTGATCGCGCTCGACCAACTGCCCGGGGTGCAGGTGCGATACGACGCCGCGCTGCAGCGGGTCGCGATCACCGCACCGCTGTCGCAACTGGACCTCGAAACCACGGTGATCGCACCCGATCGCAACGAAGTGTTGCCGGCCACCAACTCGCCTGGCCTGTTGCTCAACTACGACCTCTATGCGAACCACGGCCAGCGCTCCAGCAACGTCACCGCGTACGCCGAGTTGCGCGCGTTCGGCGGCCACAGCGGCGTGTTCAGCACCACCGCGGTCACTCGCGCGTTCCGCAGCGACGCAAGCGAGCAATGGCAGGGCGACAGCGTCCGTCTCGATTCCAGTTGGGAGTGGTCGTTTCCGGAGTCGATGTTCAGCCTGAGCCTCGGCGACACCACCAGCGGCAACCTCGGCTGGACCCGCGCGGTCCGTGTCGGCGGCATCCGCATCGGCCGTGACTTCGGCCTGCAGCCCTACCGCGTGACCACCCCGCTGCCGGCATTCCTCGGCGAAGTGGCGGTGCCATCGGCGCTGGAGTTGTATGTCAACGGCGTCAAGCAGTACTCCGGCGAAGTGCCGGTCGGGCCGTTCCAGCTGATCTCGCAGCCCGGCATCAATGGTGCCGGCAATGCGCAACTGGTCATCACCGATGCGTTCGGCGCAGTACGCACGCTGAGCTTTCCGTTCTACGCCAGCCAGAACCTGCTCGCCGACGGCCTGTCGGACTGGTCGCTGACCGCCGGCCTGATCCGCGAGGACTACGGCCTGCGCTCGTTCTCCTACGACAACCGCCCGGTCACCAGCGGCGAGTTCCGCTACGGCGTCGCCGATGCGTTCACCATCGAAGCCCACGGCGAGGCCGGCGGCGGCCTGCGCAATGGCGGCGTCGGCGCGGTGTGGTCGCTGGGCCAGGCCGGCATCGTCAGCGCGTCCTACGCCGGCAGCGACCTGGACGACCAGGACGGCGGCCTGACCGCGCTGGCCTACAGCTGGAACAACTCGCGCTTCAACCTCTCGCTGAGCACCCAGCGCACCCACGACGACTATCGCGACATCGCCTCCGGTTACGGCCAGGCGCCGGCACGGGCGAGCGACCGCGCCCTGGTCGGCTGGAACTCGGAGCAACTGGGCAGCTTCGGCGCCAGCTACCTGCGCCTGAAGTACCCCGAAAGCGAGGCCAGCCGCTACGCCAGCGCCTACTGGAACCGCAACTTCGGCCGCAACCTGGCGCTCAACTTAAGCATCAACCAGAACCTTGACGACAACGACGACCGCAGCCTGTATCTCGGCATCTCGGTCAACCTCGGCGACCGTCGCGCGCTCAATACATCACTGCAGCGCAATGCCGGCCGCGACAGCGCCAACGTCGACATCAGCCAGTCGGTGCCGACCGTCGGCGGTCTCAGCTGGCGGTTGCGCGCCAGCCACGCCGATGGCGGCGGCACGAGCGGACTGGCCGAAGCCGGCTGGCTCGGCGAACACGGCCGGGTCAACGGCGGCGTCGCCGGTTCGTCGGGCGATTGGTACGGTTACGCCGGTGCGAACGGCGGCCTGGTCCTGATGAGTGGCGACCTGTTTGCCTCGCGCAGCGTCAACGACGCATTTGCAGTGGTCTCCACCGGCGACATTGCCGGCGTGCCGGTCAAACTGGAGAACCGCCTGATCGGCACCACCAATGACAACGGCCTGCTGCTGGTCACCCCGCTCAACGCCTGGCAACGCAACCGGCTGGCGATCGACCCGATGGACCTGCCGGCCAACATGCGCCTTGGCCAAGTGGAGATGTTCGCGGTACCCAGCGACCGAGCCGGCACCGAAGTAGAGTTCGACGTGCAGCCGGTACGCGCGGCGGTTGTCGTGCTGCACGATGCCGCCGGCACTCCGCTCGTCGCCGGAAGCAGCGCTGCACTGAGAGGAAAACCTGCGTCCATGACGTTCGTCGGCTACGACGGGGAGGTCTACCTTGATGCGCTCGACAGCCACAACACTTTGCAAGTCTCAACTGCCGGCGGCACTTGCCGAGTCAGTTTCGACTACCCCGCCAGCACGGCGCCGATCCCGCGAATCGGTCCGCTGACCTGCACTCCAGAGGGCTCGCCATGAATTGGCTGCGCTACGTATTTGTTCTTGCGCTCAGCGCAACAACACTCGCAAGTTTTCCGGCTGCCGCGAACACCACATGCTGGGTCGAGGCCACCGCGCTGAACTTCAACTCTGCCAACCCGAGCGGCGCGACTACCGCCACAATCAGCTACGAGTGCCTGACTTTTTCCCAGACGGGTGACGAGGTGGCGGTCGCCATGTGTCTCGCCATTGGACCCGGCTCTCCTCCCGGTACCGTCCTCGAACGCCAGATGAGCAATGCGTTCGCCGACCCGCTGCCCTTCCAGATCTACAAGGACCCCAGCCACAATCAGGTCTGGGGCGATTCTCCGGCGCCCCCCAGCCACCTTGAGCACCATGTGCCTCCCTACACCGTGACCAATTTTCTTGGGTTTGGCGTGGGATACACCAGGGGCGAAGTAAACGTGTATGGCGAACTGTCTCTTCTTCCGGATACCGCTGCCGGGGACTACCGCAGCTCCTTGAACGCTCGAATGACCTACAGCTACCGCGAGTCGAAGAACAACCCCAATGCACCCAAGTGCGACCAGGGCAACAATTCAACCACCGAGGTATTCCAGTTCGAAGCAATCAGAACCGTTCGCCCCAGTTGCACCGTCGTCACTGCCAGCGACATGAACTTCAGCCCAGGCGGCATGCCATTGTCGGGTACCCGCACTGGCGACCTCACCAGCACCTCGACCATCGACCTGACCTGTACCAAACGCACCGCTTGGCAAGTGGGGCTCGACGACGGACAGAACCCGGTTGGGGGTGCCCGGCAAATGTGCAACTCCGGCGGCGCCTGCATTGCCTACCAGTTGAACCAGCCCGATGGCGCCACTCCATGGGGCGACGAGCTCGACGTCGATACAGTGGACGGCATCAGCGTCGGCACCCAGCAAACCCTGACCGTGAACGGCAGGGTAAACGACCAGCCACTGACCCAGGCCGGCCGCTACAGCGACACGGTCAAGGTCATCCTTACGTATTGACTCGAAGGCCACGCAGGGAAAGAAAAATCGTGACGAAAGTCCGATTCGCCCCGCCATTGCCCGTGACGGACATCACAACTTTGCAACAGCAACCGGAATAGTTTGGTGGCGTGACCGTTTCCGGCTCAACTTTTCGAGAAGCCGGCCGACACATTGACTGACCCGCCTCGCTGCATTGCGGCAGGCGCACGGGAGCAGTTGATGCACGCATGCGGAAAAGCGTTGGCTTTCGCCCTGCTCGGCACGGCAGTTGCCTTTCCTATTGCCGCGAAAAGCGCATCGCTCCACATCGGCATCACCATCGTGGAAGCCTGCGACGTGCGGACGCGGGAGTTCGCCTCCAGCCACCCGGGCGATCCGGTGGAAGCCAAATGCTCGTCCGATACCCCTTATAGCGTCGCGGTGGAGAGCCATCCTGCGCATGGCGATGGCCGTCCCCTACCCGCGATCGTGCCGGACGACGGCAGCGCCGTTGCACCGCCGGGATACCGGATCGCCACGTTCACGCTCTAAGCCTTCCCGGGCACCGCAGGGCTACCCCGGGACGCAGTCACCTTGCCCGGCTTGCCAGTTCCGCGTAGACTTCCCCGGCTGTGCTGGCCTTGCGCCTTCACGCCGCCCACGTCGGGCGTCACCGACGAATACACACCTGCTGCCACAGCCCGTGCCGGGGTGCCCTGAAATCCTTTCGGATCAAGGGTTCGGCCACGGAAGCAGCAGGGAGGCCCAACCCCGGAATCCGCGCCCTGGCTCACGCCTGGGCAGCCGCCACACCTGTTCCGGCGGCCAGGGTTCCACTGCCTGGAGTTGCAAGCAATGTCCCAAGTCACCATGCGCCAGATGCTGGAAGCCGGCGTCCACTTCGGCCACCAGACCCGTTACTGGAACCCGAAGATGGGCCCGTACATCTTCGGCGCCCGCGGCAAGATCCACATCATCAACCTCGAGAAGACCGTTCCGCTGTTCAACGACGCGATGAACTTCCTCTCGGGCATCGCCCAGAAGCGCGGCATGATCCTGTTCCTCGGCACCAAGCGCAACGCGCGCGAGTCGATCAAGGAAGAGGCCGAGCGTTGCGGCATGCCGTACATGACCCAGCGCTGGCTCGGCGGCACCCTGACCAACTTCGCCACGGTGAAGAAGTCGGTGGCGCGCCTGAAGGAGCTGGAAGCGGCCGAGACCGACGGCACCTTCGAGAAGCTGGTCAAGCACGAAGTGCTGGGCCTGCGCCGTGAGCGCGACAAGAAGCTCGCCTCGCTGGGCGGCATCAAGGAAATGAACCGCCTGCCCGACGCGCTGTTCGTGATCGACATCGGCCACGAGGACATCGCGATCAAGGAAGCCAAGAAGCTTGGCATCCCGGTGGTGGCCGTGGTCGACACCAACTACGACCCGGCGCTGGTCGACTACCCGATCCCGGGCAACGACGACGCCATCCGCGCCGTGCAGTTGTACGCCCGTGCCGCCGCCGACGCCGTGCTGGAAGGCAAGGCCGCCGCGCCGCAGGCCGCCAGCGTCCGCGAGGAAGACTTCGCCGAAGGTGGCAACGACAAGGCTCCGCGCCGCGCGCCGGCCAAGAAGGCCGCCGCCAAGAAGGACGAGGCCAAGGCTGACGAGGCCAAGGCCGAAGCCAAGCCGGCCGACGCCGCCGAAGCTCCGGCCGCCGAGTAAGACCGCTGTCATGCGGCCGCGCCAAGCTGCGCGGCCGCATCTACTTTTTTTGTAGGAGCGACGTAAGTCGCGACCCGCCGAACGCCCGACGCCCTGTGCGATCGCGACTTACGTCGCTCCTACAACACCACGCATATCGAGGTACCAACCCATGGCAGAAATCACCGCCTCCCTGGTCAAGGAACTGCGCGAGCGCACCGGCGCCGGCATGATGGAGTGCAAGAAGGCGCTCGTCGAGAACAACGGCGACGTCGAAGTCGCCGCCGAATGGCTGCGCAAGCAGGGTCTGGCCAAGGCCGACAAGAAGGCCAGCCGCGTCGCCGCCGAGGGCCGCATCGCAGCCGCCCATGCCGACGGCAAGGCCGTGCTGGTCGAGATCAACTCCGAGACCGACTTCGTCGCCAAGGACGAGAACTTCATTGCCTTCACCGAGGCCGTGGGACAGGCCGCGCTGGCCGCCGCCGACGTCGAGGCACTGAAGGCCACCAAGCTCCCCGCCGGCGAGACCGTCGAGGAAACCCGCGCCGTGCTGATCGCCAAGGTCGGCGAGAACGTGCAGGTCCGTCGCATGGTCCGCATCGACAGCGCCAACACCCTGGCCGCGTACGTCCACGGCGGCCGGATCGGCGTGCTGGTCGAGCTCAAGGGCGGCAACGACGAACTGGCCCGCGGCCTGGCGATGCACGTCGCCGCGATGAACCCGCCGTACATCTCGCCGGCCCACGTCCCGGCCGACTTCGTCGCCAAGGAAAAGGAAATTGCCTTGGCCCAGGTCAAAGACACCGGCAAGCCGCCGGAGATCCTCGAGAAGATGATATCGGGCAAGGTCGCCAAGACCGTCAACGAGCTGTGCCTGACCGGCCAGCCGTACGTGCTGGACACCAACCAGACCGTCGAGCAGGCCCTGAAGGCCGCCGGCGCCGAGGTTGTCAACTTCGTCCGCCTCGCCGTTGGCGAAGGCATCGAGAAGCAGACCGACGACTTCCACGCCGAAGTGATGAAGCAGGCCGGGCTGGCGTAAGCCGGACCGCCACTGCTGACACGAAGAAGCCGCGGAAATCGCGGCTTTTTCATGTCTTGAGCGCCAGCAAACGCTGGCACCCAAGATTGGCTGGAAGGCCGGCACGCAAATAAAATTCGGCCGCCTCGTGAGGCGGCCGAAAGAAGATCAAACAATCGAGAGAGACTTAGTTATTCCACGCTTACCAATCGAAACCGACCGCCAAGCGAACCGTGCGTTCGGCCTGGAACGAGGTGCCGACCCCATACATCGGGTCCGGAGTGGTGGTCTGGAAGCCTTCACCGACTTCGTAGACCTCGGTGTACTCCTGCTCACCCAGCACGTTGGTGGCGTCGACCTTGAACCACAACTTCTGATCGGCCCACAGCGGCCGGTACTCCAAGCCGATATCCAGCGACTTGATGGTCGGAGTCCGTCCCACTGAGCCGCGCGGCACCAGCTCGCCGTTGCAGTAGAAAGATTCCTGACCGTACGCCAGTGCGAATTCGTCGGTCGGGTGGTTGCCGAAACAGTTGATCGGACGGCCCGACTGCACCAGCAGATTGCCGCTCACCAGGAACTCCGGATGGAACTGCCATCCGCCCCAGATTTTGAGCTTGTGCGGCCGATCGTTCGGGAGACGCCCGTAAGACCCGTCGCCGAGACCCGGCTGATCGAACAGCGTGGTCAAGCCCGCATCATCCTGTCCGTTGTCGGAGCGTACGAAGCCCTCGTTGTTGCCGTAACTCTTCGAGTAGGTGTACGAACCCTGCAGGAACCACTTCTCGTCCCAGGCGCGCTGGAAGAACAGCTCCACCGCTTTGTACTTGCGAACGGAGGCGTCGTA
This sequence comes from Novilysobacter erysipheiresistens, assembly GCF_036663935.1. NCBI lineage: Bacteria > Pseudomonadati > Pseudomonadota > Gammaproteobacteria > Lysobacterales > Lysobacteraceae > Novilysobacter > Novilysobacter erysipheiresistens. The sequence goes on along the minus strand of NZ_JAXGFP010000001.1, from coordinate 236,803 downwards.
ACCCAGTTGCTCGGGGGTCAACTCGATCGGCTCGAGCGTGCCGTCGCCATCCAGGTCAACCTGGATGCTGATCGCTTCACCCGGATTGCTCAACACGTAGTAGTCGAAACCGCAGGCATACAGATTGTCCGAGGTGCCGCCGTCCACGTCATCGTCGTCGCCGAAACAATCCTGGGTCGGCGCCGAGGCTTGCAGGTTATTGTCGATGATGTACTGGTTGAGGCCTGCGTCGACCGCCATGTCTTCCAGCGTGCTCTTGAGATCGCGATAGATGCCGCGGATGCCAACCGACCATTTCGGCGCGAACTGCCACTCGTAACCCAGGATGATCTCGTCCTGGAACATCGGATCGATGTCCTGGTCGACCGACGAGACCGTGGGATGGACGGTGCCGTCGGCCAGGGTACGAGGACGGATCAACTCACCCAGGATCGGCTCCCCGTACTGCCCGAAGGACGTGCCGTCCCAGGCATACAGGTCCTGCAGGTAGAGTTCTGCTCCGCCCAAGCGGACGTTGGTGTTCGTCGCCACCGGCAGATGGTATCGACCGTAGTTGGCGAACACCTTGCTGGTACCGGCACCACCGACGTCCCAGGACAGGCCCAACCGCGGCGCCCATTGATCCTTGATGGTGATGAAGGCCACGCCGTTGGCGTTCTTGTTCTCGAACTGCTCGTTTCGCAGGCCCAGCGAGAGCAACAGGTTATCCGTCGGCTTCCACTGGTCTTCGATATAGAACGCGCGCGACGTCGTCTCGAAACTACCGATGTTGCGATACGTGTCACGGCGTACCTGCCACTCGGGCGCCAGGTCATCGGCCGTGCCAACTTCGCCATCCGGCCCCGGCGGAATGACTTCCTCCGCCAGATAGCGGAAACCGGTCGGACCGGGGATGGTCGAACTATTGACGGATTCGTTGATTTCCTGGTCGAAACCGAAACGCAGGAAGTGGCTGCCGAGAAACACGTCGCCCAGATCCCATTCCGCATCGACGCGATACGCGGTGCGCTTGTCCTCGCCCAACGTGTCGAGTGACGACACCGCGCAACCGAGCTGGCGATTGATGCGTCCAGGTGCAAGCGAGTCATAGGTGAACCAGATGCAGTCGGCGCCGCTCGGCCCGGTGTTGTAAGGGCCGGACAACGAATACTCACCCTGGCCCCAGAGCGCGGACAAGGTGAAGGAATCGCTGAGATAGCCGGTGTATTTCAGGATGTGGTTTTCGCCGCCGGTCGACTCCGCGGTGCCGGTCGGACCGGAATAACCCAACGGCTCGCCCGCCAACGGCGGCGGCTGCAGGCGTTCGCCAGGCGAAAGGGTTTCGCTGCTGTCCTTGAAGCCGGTGTACTCGAGCCGATGGTTGTCGCTCAGATAGCCATCCAGCTTCACGCCATAGAACGGGCTATCGGTCGACTCGTCCGTGACTGCACCGGTGACGCTGGTGAAGCTGTCCTCGATGTCGCGACCCGAAGCTATCGCATAGAAGAACAAGCGATCCTTGATGATCGGACCGCTGGCATAGATGTTCGACTCCAGGCGGTCACGCGTGTCGGACTGGTTGCTGTTGTAGGGCGCGCCTTCGGTATCAAAGACATCGGGATCGGCCTTGCGCCACCTGTCGGGGGTCCAGTACATGCTGCCGCCCCAGTGCCACTCGTTGCTGCCACGCTTGGTGGTGGCATTCACCACGCCGCCGGTGGACCGGCCGAACTCGGCACCATAACCACCGGTCTTGACCTGGTACTGCGCGTACATCTCGAACGGCACGTTGCTGAAGCCCAGGCCGTTGCGGAAGTTGGTGACGTTGAAGCCGTTGATGTAGTACGCGTTCTCACCGACGGTGGCACCGCCGAACGAGGCGAGATTGCCGAATGCGGAGTCGCCCTGGGTGGTACCCGGCGCCAGCAACGCGACCGAGGTGACGTCACGCGGGACCGGCAGTCGATCAATGGTGTCCTCGGTAACGATGGTCGCCGACTCGGTCGAACTGAAATCGATCGGGGGGATGTAGCTGCCTACCACCTGGACGCGGTCAAGTTGCACGGCATCGCTGGGCGTCGCGGCACCGGTGAAGTTCACCGCCGTGCCGGTACCTACCGCAACACCTACGCCGTTGCGGACATCCGTGCTGCCATCCGCACTTCGCAGAGTCACGGTGTAGGTGCCCGGTGGCAGCGCGCCGGCGCGATAGGTGCCGTCGGAACCCACGGTTATTTCACGGCTGAACCCGGTCGCCGGATTGACCACGACGACGGTGGAACCTGCCTCGGCTTGGCCGACGATGTTGCCGGTGGTGTTGGACTGGGCGTGGACGCTGGAAGCGAAGCAAAGACCCAGTGCAACGGTAAGTGCACTGCGGCGCAACGCGCGGTTGATGATCGGTTTGGACACTGACTACTCCCCTGGCACGATTGGAAAAAACCCTGACGGGCCCGGGGACTATTACTTTTGTAACGGGTGGCCAACAACCTGATAAGGAATTGTTTATGTAATTTTGTGACTTTTGTCACATTTATTTTCGAAATATGCACGGTTTGCCCAGTTGTGCAGCGCGCAATTTTATGTCTCTTGCCATTCCTCGCGCGGGGCGGCACTTGCGCGAAGCCCCTGTTCATGTCCTCCACGGGGAAGCCGTCATGTCCCGTACAATCTCCCCGCTCGCCCACCATTACAGAGGCCCCCATGTCCCAACTAGCCCACCACCGTGTCCTGCTGAAACTGTCCGGCGAGGCACTGATGGGGGCCGAGGACTACGGGATTGACCCGCTGGTGATCCATCGCCTCGCGCGCGAGGTAATCGAAGCGCAGCAGGCCGGGGCGGAGATCGCGCTGGTGATCGGCGGCGGCAACATCTTCCGCGGCGCGGGGCTGGCCGCAGGCGGCATGGACCGGGTCACCGGAGACCACATGGGCATGCTGGCTACGGTGATCAACGCGCTGGCGATGCAGGACGCGCTGGAGAAGCTCGGCGGCAAGGCCCGGGTGATGAGCGCGATCAAGATCAACGATGTCTGCGAGGACTACATCCGCCGCCGCGCGATCCGCCACCTGGAAAAAGGCCGGCTGGTGATCTTCGCCGCGGGCGTCGGCAGCCCGTTTTTCACCACCGACTCGGGCGCGGCGTTGCGGGCGGTCGAGATCGGCGCCGACCTGTTGCTGAAGGCGACCAAGGTCGACGGGGTCTACGACAAGGACCCAAACAAGCATGCCGATGCGGTGCGCTACGACACCCTCAGCTATGACGAGGTGATCGCGCGCAACCTGCAGGTGATGGACACAGCGGCGTTCGCGCTCGCCCGCGACAGCGACTTGCCATTGCGGATCTTCGACATGAGCCAGCCGGGTGAACTGCTGCGGATCCTGCGCGGCGAGAACATCGGCACGCTGGTGCAGGGGCGCAGCTGAGTTTTGTAGAAGCGGCTGCGACAGCCGTAATAGTGTCCCGCGCCGCCGCGTGACACGATTCGCCCATGCACTCGCATACCCACTCTCACGGCACCCGCGCTTTCGCCGCGGTCACCCTGATCAACCTGGCCTACACCGCGCTGGAGGCCGGCTACGGCTTTGCGACCAATTCGCTGGTGCTGCTGTCGGACGCACTGCACAACCTCGGCGACGTGCTCGGACTCGGCCTGGCTTGGGGCGCGGCGGTGATGGCCCAGCGCGCGCCCACCGACCGCCACACCTACGGCTGGCGCCGCGCCACCCTGCTCTCGCCGCTGGCCAACGCGCTGTTGCTGGTCGCGTTCTCCGGCGCGCTGGCGTGGGAGGCGATCCGTCGCTTCGACGCCCCGCCCGAGATCCCGGCCTTGCCGGTGATGCTGGTCGCCGCCCTGGGCATCGTGGTCAATCTCGGCGCGGCTTGGTTCGTCCGTGACGGCCACGATCACGACCTCAACCGCCGCGGGGCGTTCCTGCACCTGGTCGCCGATGCGGCGGTGTCGTTGGCGGCGGTGCTGGCCGGCGCCGGCATGTGGTGGCTGGGCTGGACCTGGCTGGACCCGGTGACCGCGCTGCTGATCGGCGCGGTGGTCGCCGTTGGCGCGTTCGGCCTGCTGCGCGAGAGTTTCAACGCGGCGATGGACGCGGTGCCGCGTACGATCGAACAGGGTGCCGTGCGCGAGTTCCTCGGCGCCCAACCGGGGGTCACCGCGGTGCACCACCTGCATATCTGGTCGCTGGGCGCGGGCGAGATCGCCATGACCGCGCACCTGGTGCGGCCGGACGATGGCGACCACGACGGCTTCATCGACCGGCTCAACCACGCGCTCGACCAACGGTTCGGCATCAACCACCCGACCCTGCAGATCGAACACGGCCGCGCCTGCGAACACGACCGCCACGACCGCGCCCCGCACCACTGACCCGCCCCTGCCGACAGTCCGGCGGCTTCGGCCACGCCGGCCCGGTTCGCTATACTTCCGCGATTACCGCACAGGATCGGAGCCGGCGATGCTCAACGAGATCAAGAAAGACGCCCAGACCCGCATGGCCAAGAGCGTCGAGGCGCTTCGCCACGACCTGACCAAGGTCCGCACTGGGCGCGCCTCCACCGCGCTGGTCGACCATTTGAAGGTCAACTACTACGGCTCCGACATGCCGCTGACCCAGGTCGCCAGCGTCGCCGTCAACGACGCGCGCTCGCTGACGATCACCCCGTGGGAGAAGCAGATGGTCTCGGCGGTGGAGAAGGCGATCATCAATTCCGACCTCGGCCTGACCCCGAACACCGCCGGCACCGTGATCCGGATCAACCTGCCGGCGCTGACCGAGGAGCGCCGCAAGGAACTGTCCAAGCACGTCCACGGCGAGGGCGAGAACGCCAAGATCGCGATCCGCAACATCCGCCGCGACGCCAACAGCCAGGTCAAGGAACTCCTGAAAGAGAAGGAGATCACCGAGGACGACGCCAGCCGCAGCGAAGCCGAGATCCAGAAGCTGACCGACGAGGGCATCAAGCACGTCGACGAGGTGGTCAAGGCCAAGGAACAGGAATTGATGGCGGTTTGATGATCCCGGGCCATCTCGCCGTCATCATGGACGGCAACGGGCGCTGGGCCGAACGCCGGCGCCGGCCGCGGATGATCGGCCACCGCGCCGGCGCGCGCGCGGTCAACGTCTGCATCGATTTCTGCCTGGAGAAAGGCATCAGCGCGCTGACCCTGTTCGCCTTCTCCAGCGAGAACTGGGGGCGGCCGGAGGAGGAAGTCGGCGCCCTGATGAAGCTGTTCATGAACGCGCTCGAACGCGAGGTCGACGAACTCGACCGCCGCGGCGTGCGAGTGCGCTTCATCGGCGAGCGCGAACGCTTCAGCGCCAGCATCATCGCGCGCATGGACGCCGCTGAGGCGCAGACCCGCGGCAACACCGCCCTGCAGCTGACCGTCGCGGCCAGCTACGGCGGACGCTGGGACATCGCCCAGGCGGCGCGGTCGCTCGCCGCCGATGTCGCCGCCGGCCGGCTGTCTCCGGACGACATCGACGAAGCCGCGCTCGGTGCGCGGGTGGCGCTGGCGGACCTGCCGGCGCCGGACCTGTTCATCCGCACCGGTGGCGACACCCGCATCAGTAACTTCCTGTTGTGGCAGCTGGCCTACACCGAATTGTGGTTCACCGATTTGTTGTGGCCCGAGCTGGATGCGGCGACACTGCAGCGCGCGCTGGACGACTACGCCCGCCGCGAACGCCGATTTGGCCTGACCGGCGCCCAGCTCGCCCCCTCCGACGAGAATCCTGCATGACCCGTACCCGCCTGCTCGCCGCCCTGGTGATGGCCCCGGTCGCGATCGCCGCGATCCTGCTGCTGCCCACCGACTGGATGATGGCGCTGGCCGCGGTCGTGTTCCTGCTCGGGCTGTGGGAATGGTTCGACCTGGCCGAGATCGAGGACACCCTCGCCCGCACCGTATTGCTGGTCGCGCACCTGGCACTGATGGTGGCGCTGATCTGGGCGTCGTGGTCGAGCGAGGGATTCAGCCTGGTGCTGCTCAAGCTGATGACGATGATCGGCGTCATCTGGTGGTTGCTGGCGCTGGCCTGGCTGGGTCGCTCGCGTTTCGCCAGCGACCACGACACCCACGCGCGCGTGTTCAAGCTCGCCGCCGCCGCGCTCGCCGTGATCCCGGCCTGGTGCGCACTGGCCTGGATCCACGCCAGCGAGCCCAACGGCCACCGCTGGCTGCTGACCGCGCTGATGGTGGTCTGGGCCGCCGACACCGGCGCCTATTTCAGTGGCCGCAAGCTCGGCGGCAAGCTGTTCAAGGACCGCAAGCTGGCGCCGAAGATCAGCCCCAACAAGACCATCGAAGGGCTGGTCGGCGGGATGCTGCTGGCCATCGTTGTCGGCGTGCTGCTGTCGCTGTTGGCCGGCGCCGGCATCGCGCAACTGCCGGCGGTGGCGCTGGTATCGCTGCTGGCGGCGCTGTTCTCGGTGGTCGGCGACCTGTTCGAGAGCCTGCTCAAGCGCCATGCCGGGGTCAAGGATTCCGGCAACATGATTCCGGGCCATGGCGGCATCCTCGACCGCCTCGATGGCGTGCTCGCGGCGTTGCCGGCGTTCGCGCTCGGCAAGGCCCTGCTGGGCTTCTGACGATGAAGCAGGTGGCCGTACTCGGTGCGACCGGCTCGATCGGCGCCTCGGCGCTGGACGTGATCGCGCGCCACCCCGACCGCCTGCGCGCCAGCGTGCTGGCAGCGGGTCGGCAGGTCGATGCGCTGCTGGAATTGTGCCGTCGCCATCGGCCCGCACACGCGGTGATCGCCGACGCCGCCGGGTTCGCGGCGCTGCGCGACGGCCTGCGTGACGCCGGCCTCGACACCCGCGCCCATTGCGGCGATGCGGCCCTGGCCGACCTGGTCGCGAGTGACGCCTGCGACACCGTGGTCGCCGCGATCGTCGGCGCTGCCGGCCTGCCCTCGACCCTCGCCGCCGCGCGCGCCGGCAAGCGCCTGTTGCTGGCCAACAAGGAGTCGCTGGTGTTGGCCGGCGAACTGCTGATGGCGACCGCGCGCGACGGCGGCGCGACCATCGTCCCGATCGACAGCGAGCACAACGCGATCTTTCAGTGTTTGCCCGATGCCGCGGCCCACGCCGGCCTCGCCCGGATCGTCCTCACCGCCTCCGGCGGCCCGTTCCGCGGCCGCGCGCGCGCATCACTGGCCGATGTCACGGTCGAGCAGGCCGTCGCCCATCCGAAGTGGTCGATGGGCCCGAAGATCTCGGTCGACTCGGCGACCCTGATGAACAAGGGTCTGGAGGTCATCGAAGCACATCATCTGTTCGGCGTCGCCGGCGACCGGATCGACGTGCTGGTGCATCCGCAGAGCCTGGTCCATTCGCTGGTCGAGTTCGTCGACGGTTCGACCCTCGCGCAACTGGGCCTGCCGGACATGCGCACCGCGCTGGCGGTCGGCCTGGGCTGGCCGGAGCGGATCGCCTCGGGCGTGTCCGGGCTCGACCTGCTGGCGCAGGGCGGCCGGCTCGATTTCGAGCCGCCCGACCTCGAGGCTTTCCCTTGCCTGCGCCTTGCGTTCGAGGCCCTGGCCATCGGTGGTACCGCCCCGGCGATCCTCAACGCCGCCAACGAAGTGGCGGTTTCAGCGTTTCTTCAGCGCCGGATCGGCTTCCTGTCGATACCGGCGGTGGTCGAGTCGACCCTCGGCGCACTTCCGGCCGCGGCCGCGGTCTCACTGGAAGTCCTGCACGAGGCCGACGCCTGCGCGAGACGCCACGCCGAACAAGCCGCGAGCGCCACATGACCCGTTCCCGCCCCATCGGTCTCGTCCACACCCAGAGCCCGTCCCATGACTGAGATCCTCGGTTCGATCTGGTGGTTGATCGTCAGCCTCGGCGTGCTGGTCACGTTCCACGAGTTCGGCCACTACTGGGTGGCGCGCCGCTGCGGGGTCAAGGTGCTGCGCTTCTCGGTCGGCTTCGGCAAGGCGTTGTGGTCGCGCCGCGGCAAGGACGGCACCGAATACCAGATCGCCGCGATCCCGCTCGGCGGCTACGTCAAGATGCTCGACGAGCGCGAGGGCGACGTCGCCCCGGCCGATCTCGACCGGGCCTTCAACCGCAAGTCGGTATGGAAGCGCATCGCAATCGTGATCGCCGGTCCGCTGGCCAACCTGCTGCTGTGCGTGATGCTGTTCTGGGCGATGTTCGTGATCGGCCGGCCCGATTATGCGCCGGTGGTCGGCCAGGTCGACGGCATTGCCGCCACGGCCGGGCTGCAACAGGGCGACACGATCCTCAAGGTCGGCGATCGCGCGACCCCGACCTGGAGCGAAGTCCAACTCGCACTGATTCCGGCTGCGCTCGATCACGCCGATATCGAATTGCAACTGCGACGGGCCAACGGCACCGAGGTTAGCAGCGAGCTGCCGCTGTCGGAATTGCCGGCGGAGTTCGACGAGCGCCGTGCGGTCGAAGCGATCGGGCTGGCCCCGCGCCATCTGCTGGTGGCACCGCTGGTTGGCCGTGTCGCTCCCGACACCCCGGCCTGGGGCGTGCTCGCCGAAGGCGACCGGATCAGCGCCGTCGACGGCCACCCGGTGCAGGGCTGGGGCGACATCGGCCCATTGGTGCAACAGCTCGGCGAGCGCGGTGGCAAGGGCATGGTCGAGGTCGAGCGCGATGGCGACCGCCTGGCACTGGAAGTCGTCCCAACCCGCCATCAGCCCGAGGACGGCGGCGACGCCTACTGGGTGCTCGGAATCAGCGCGGCGCAGCCGCAGATGCCGGCGATGGACGCCGAACTGCAGTACGACCCGGTCGCCGCGGTGCCGGCGGCGCTGCGCGAAACCGCGCACCAGGCCGGCGAACTGATTGAAATGATCGGCCGGGCATTCAGCGGCCGGGTCGAGGTGCGCAACACCGTCGCCGGCCCGATCACCATCGCCCGCGCCGCCAACGCCTACGCCGACCAGGGCCCGGCCTGGTACCTGTCGCTGCTGGCGCTGCTGTCGCTGAGCCTGGGCATCCTGAACCTCCTGCCGATCCCGATCTTGGACGGCGGTCACCTGCTGTATTACCTTATCGAGCTGGTCAAGGGCAGCCCGGTCAGCGAACGAGTCATGGCGGCCGGGCAGTACGTCGGCTTGGCCCTGATCCTCGGGCTGATGGGCCTGGCGTTCTACAACGACATCGTGAACAACCTGGTGGGCTGATGCCGGACATGCCACAAGCGGCCGGACCGCCAGTCTCCACCCGCCAGCCTCCCGCAACCCCGCCACAAGGCGGCACCCGACAACGGGCGCCGCAAGACCCTCAACCGGACGTGATGATGACGCGACCCCTGCACCGCCGCCTGCTTGTCCTTGCCCTCGCCTCGGCACTCTCCACCGCGACGGCATTGCCCGCATTGGCGCAGTCGGCTCCCGCTGCCCAGGTCGTACCGTTCACGGTCGCCGACATCCGCGTCGATGGCCTGCAACGCATTTCCGCCGGTACGGTGTTCACCTACCTGCCGGTCGAGCGCGGCGACACGGTCGACCAGGCCGCAGCCGGCGAGGCGATCCGCGCGCTGTACCAGACCGGCTTCTTCGAAGACGTCGGCATCGGCCGCCAGGGCGACATCCTCGTGGTTACCGTGGTCGAGCGCCCGGCGATCAACCAGCTGACCCTGAGCGGCAACAAGGACCTCGAAACCGAGGACCTGCTCAAGGGCCTGGCCGATATTGGCCTGGCCGAGGGCGACACCTTCAATCGGCTCAGCCTCGATCGCGTCACCCAGGAGCTGATCCGGCAGTACAACAACCGCGGCAAGTACAACGTCGAAATCACCCCGACCGTGACCGAGTTGCCACGCAACCGGGTCGACGTGGCCATCGCGATCGACGAGGGCAAGGCCGCCAAGATCCGCCACATCAACCTGGTCGGCAACGAGTTGTTCGAGGAAGAAGAGATCCTCGAGAACTGGGAGTCGGCCGAGCACAACTGGCTGAGCTGGTACCGCCGCGACGACCAGTACTCGCGCGAGAAGCTCTCCGGCGACCTCGAAAAGCTCAACAACTATTACCTCGACCGCGGCTACGTCGACTTCAGCATCGACTCCACCCAGGTATCGATAAGCCGCGACCGCCAGGACATGTTCATCAGCGCCGGCATCACCGAGGGCGAGCAGTACACGGTCTCGAGCGTCGAGGTCAGCGGCGACACGGTGCTGCCGAAGGAACAGGTCGAGGCCATGGTGCTGGTCAAGCCCGAGCAGATCTTCTCGCGGCGCCTGCTGGAGATCAGCTCCGACGCGATCATCGCGACCCTCGGCAACGTCGGCTACGCGTTCGCCCAGGTCAATCCGATCCCCGACGTCAACCGCGAGGACAAGACCGTCGGCATCACCATGCAGGTGGTCCCGGGTCCGCGCGTCAACGTGCGCCAGGTAAAGTTCAAGGGCAACGCCCGCACCGCCGACGAAGTGCTGCGTCGCGAGATGCGCCAGTTCGAAGGCGCCTGGTATTCGCAGGCCGCGATCGACCGTTCCAAGATCCGCCTGCAGGGCCTGGGCTACTTCGACACCGTCGAGGTCGAGACCGTTCCGGTGCCGGGCACCGACGACCAGGTCGACGTGGTCTACACGGTCAACGAGGTCGCCGCCGGCAGCTTCGTGTTCGGCCTGGGCTACTCGCAGGTGCAGGGCCTGAGCACGCAGATCCAGTTGTCGCAGAACAACTTCCTCGGCACCGGCAACCGGATCGCGGTGCAGGCGCAGCAGAACTCCTACCTGCAGCGTTACGACTTCTCGTTCATGAACCCGTATTTCACCGACACCGGGGTGTCGCTGGGCTACAACCTGCGCTGGAGCGAGTTCGACAACTCCGACTTCAACACCGCGCAGTACTCCAGCACCAGCGGCGTCGGCCAGGTCGTGCTGGGCGTGCCTATCACCGAGACCGACAGCATCACCGCGCTGCTGGGTATCGACAGCAACGAGATCTTCGCGTTCAGCGGCCGAACCCCGCAACCGCTGGTCGACTACATCGACGCGATCGGCCAGCGCACGTTCCACGCCTGGCGCGGCGAGATCGGCTGGGCCCGCAACAGCCTCAACAGCGCGCTGACCCCGACCCGCGGCACCAACCAGCGCATCTGGCTGGAAGCGACCCTGCCCGGCTCGACCGTCGAGTTCTTCAAGATCAACTACAACTACTCGAAGTTCTGGCCACTGTCGCGCCACTTCGTGCTCAACACCCGGGTCGAACTGGGCTACGGCGACAGCTACGGCGATGCGGTGACACGCAACCTGTGTTTCACCCCGGCCAGCCTCGTCGACCACGACAACAACCCGGACACCCCGCGCGTGCCCGTGGCCGGTCCGCCGCCGAGCGATCCGTGCCTGACCGGCTCGACCGACTACATCAAGACCGTCACCGCCGACGGCCTGCCGTTCTTCGAGAACTTCTACGCCGGCGGCGTGCGTTCGGTGCGCGGCTTCACCGACAACACCCTCGGCCCGCGCATGACCGCGACCAACAGCACCCGCGAGCAGCCGGTCGGCGGCGCGTTCAAGACGGTCGGCTCGCTGGAGATGTTCTTCCCGAGCCTGATCGACAGCACCGCCGCGCGCCCCTCGGCGTTCGTCGACTTCGGCAACGTCTATTCGGACTTCGACGCCTTCGACGCCGACACCCTGCGCGTCTCGACCGGCATCGCCCTGATGTGGCGTTCGCCGATGGGGCCGATCTCGATCAGCTACGCCTACCCGTTGCGCGAAGAGGAAGGCGATCGGCTGGAACGCCTGCAGTTCACCTTCGGCGGCACGTTCTGACGGCACGGCAGCCGTCATGCAACATTCCCGCCCGGGTTCCACCGTCCACACCGTCGCCGCCCTCGCCGAACGCTTTGCGCTCGGCCTGCGCGGCGACGGCGCGACGGCGATCGACGGCGTCGGCACCCTCGCCGGCGCCGGCCCCAGCCAGCTCGCGTTCCTGGCCAATCCGAGATACCGCAACCAGTTGGCCGACAGCCGTGCCGGCGCGGTGGTCATGCGCGACGAGGACGCCGAGGGTTACGCCGGCACCGCATTGATCGCCCGCGATCCGTACTCGGCGTTCGCTCGGATGTCCGCACTGTTCGAGCCGCAACCGCAGCGCGTCGCCGGCGTCCATCCGTCGGCCGTTGTCGATCCCTCGGCGGTGATCGCCGAGGACGCCCATGTCGGCCCCTTCACCAGCATTGGCGCGCGCAGCCAGGTCGGCGCCGGCGCGACCATCGGCCCCGGCTGCGTGATCGGCGACGACTGCGTGGTCGGCGCCGGTAGCGACCTGATCGCGCGGGTCACCCTGGTCACCCGGGTCCGGCTCGGCCAGCGCGTGCGCATCCATCCCGGCGCGGTGCTGGGCGCCGACGGCTTCGGCCTGGCAATGGACGCCGGCCGCTGGCTCAAGGTGCCGCAACATGGCGGCGTGGTCATCGGCGACGACTGCGAGATCGGCGCCAACACCACCATCGACCGCGGCGCGATCGAGGACACCGTGCTCGAGGAGGACGTGCGCCTCGACAACCAGATCCAGATCGGCCACAACGTCCACATCGGCGCGCATACCGCGATGGCCGGCTGCGCGGCGGTCGCCGGCAGCGCGAAGATCGGCCGCTACTGCCTGATCGGTGGCGCCGCAGGCATCCTCGGCCACCTGGAAATCTGCGACCGCGTGGTGATCACCGCGATGAGCCTGGTCAGCAGTTCGATCCGCGAACCCGGCGAGTACTCTTCCGGCACCGGGTTGATGGACAATCGCAGTTGGCGCAAGAACGCCGCTCGCTTCAAGCAGCTCGACGAGCTGGCCCGCAAGATCAAGGGAAAACCGAACCAGTGAAGCTTCCGATCGACGTCACCACCATCCAGGCGTTGCTGCCGCACCGCTATCCGTTCCTGCTGGTCGACCGCGTGGTCGAGTTGGAACCCAACAAGCGCGTGCTGGCCTACAAGAACGTCACCGCGAACGAGAACTTCTTCAACGGCCACTTCCCCGGTCAACCGGTGATGCCGGGCGTGCTGGTGGTCGAGGCGCTCGCGCAGGCCGGCGGCCTGCTGACCCAGCTCTCGCGCGATGGCGACGACACTCAGGCCAAACTCTTTTACCTGGTCAAGATCGACAACGCCAAGTTCTCGCGGATGGTGGTCCCCGGCGACCGGCTGGACCTCGAGGTGACTCTAAAACGCACCATCCGCAACATGGCGCTGTACGAAGGCATCGCCCGGGTCGACGGCGAACAGGCCGCGTGCGCCGACATCCTCTGCGCCGAAGTCAAGCCCGAGGCATGAGCGACTCCCTCATCCATCCCAGTGCCGTGATCGAGCCCGGTGCCCGGCTCGGCGGCGGCGTGCGGGTGGGGGCGTTCACATACATCGGCGCCGACGTGGAAATCGGCGACAACACCCAGATCGGCCCCCACTGCAGCGTGCACGGCCCGACCCGGATCGGCCGCGACAACTGCATCGCCGGACACGCCGCGATCGGCGGCGACCCGCAGGACAAGAAGTTCCGCGGCGAGCGGGTCGAGCTGGTCATCGGCGACCGCAACACCATCAGAGAGTTCGTCACCATCAACCGTGGCACCAGCGGCGGCGGCGGCGCGACCCGGATCGGCAACGACAACTGGCTGCTGGCCTACACCCACGTCGCCCACGACTGCCTCGTCGGCGACCACTGCGTGTTCTCCAACAACGCGACACTGGCCGGCCACGTCGAGATCGGCGACCACGTGATCCTCAGCGGCTTCGCCGGCATCCACCAGTTCTGCCGCATCGGCGCGCATGCGTTCATCGGCATGGGCGCGTTCGTGAATGGCGACGTGCCGCCGTTCGTGATGGTCGCGCAGGACGGTTACGGCCGGCCGCGCGGGATCAACAGCGAAGGGCTCAAGCGTCGTGGTTTCGACGCCGAACGGATCGGCGCGATCAAGCGCGCCTACCGCACGCTGTACGTCGCGGGCAGTTCGCTCGACGAGGCGCGTGCACGACTCGGCGAAATGGCCGGCAGCAGCGCCGACGTGCGCGCCCTGCTCGACTTCATCGACGCCGGCGAGCGACCGCTGCTGCGCTAGCCCGGGGACGGCTGTGGAAGACATCTTCAACGATCCGGTGCACGTCCCGCGCAAGCGCATCGCGCTGGTCGCCGGCGAATCCTCCGGCGACCTGCTCGGCGCGGGCCTGGTCCAGCGCCTGAAACAGCGCTGGCCGGATGCCGAGTTCGTCGGCGTCGGCGGCGAAGCCATGCGCGAGGTCGGCGTGGATACCTGGTTCGACGCCTCCGAGCTGGCGGTGATGGGCCTGTCGGAAGTGCTGCGCCACCTGCCCCGGTTACTGCGCCTGCGCCGCGAACTGCGCCAGCGGGTGCTCGACTGGCGGCCGGACGTATTCATCGGCATCGACGCGCCGGACTTCAACCTCGGCGTGGAAAAGTGGCTCAAGCACCGTGGCGTGCGCACCGTGCACTACGTCAGCCCGTCGGTCTGGGCCTGGCGCGAGAAGCGCGCCGCCAAGATCGGACTCAGCGCCGACCGGGTGCTGTGCCTGTTCCCGATGGAGCCCGAGATCTACGAGCGCCACGGCGTCGACGCGCGCTTCGTCGGCCATCCGCTGGCCGACGAGATGCCGTTGCAGCCCGACCGTGGCACCGCCCGCGCGGCGCTCGGCATCGATCCCCTGCCGCCTCTGTTGGCGTTGCTGCCGGGCTCGCGGGTCGGCGAGATCGAACGCCTCGGCGCCGACTTCCTCGCCGCCGCCGCGCGCGTGCTCGCCGCCGAACCGGCGCTGCAGATCGCGGTGCCGATGGCCAATCCGCAGGCGCACGAAGCGTTCAAGCGCGTATTCGCGGCGCATCCGGACCGCGGGGCCCTGGCGCCGGCGCTGCGAGAAATCGTCGGCCACGCCCGCACCCTGATGGTCGCCAGCGACGTGATCCTGCTGGCGTCCGGCACCGCGACCCTGGAGGCGATGCTGGCCAAGCGGCCGATGGTGGTCGGCTACAAGGTCGCGCCGTTGACCTACCGGCTGGTCAAGGGCCTGGGCATGCTCAAGGTCGACCACTATGCGTTGCCGAACGTGCTCGCCGGCGAAGCCGTGGTGCCGGAACTGATGCAGCACGACTGCACCCCGCAGAACCTCGCCGAAGCGACCCTGCGCTGGTTGCGCGACCCGGCCGCCGCCGAAGCGCTGCGGCCGCGCTTCCTCGCCATCCACGAGTCGCTCCGGTGCGATGCCTCGACCCGGGCCGCCGCCGCGGTCGCCGAATTGCTCGAATCGACGGATGGCTGACAGCGGACAACTCGCGCTGGACCTGGCGGTCGCCCGCGGCGCGCAGCGCATCGCCGGGGTCGACGAAGCCGGCCGCGGTCCGTTGGCGGGGCCGGTGGTGGTGGCCGCGGTCGTGCTCGGTCCCGGGCGCACTCCGATCAACGGGCTCAACGACTCCAAGCAGCTCAACGAGGCGCGCCGCGAGGCGCTGTACCAGCGCATCGTCGAGCGCGCGGTGGCCTGGCACGTGGTCGCGGTGGAGGTCGATGAGATCGATCGCATCAACATCTTCCAGGCGACGATGCTCGGCATGCGCCTCGCGCTGGAGGGCGTGGCCCACGCCACCGAACTGGCACGCATCGACGGCAACGCCCTGCCGCGTGGCCTGCCCTGCCCGGCCGAGGCCTGGATCGGCGGCGACGCCCGCGACCGCGCGATCATGGCCGCCTCGATCCTCGCCAAGGTCACCCGCGACCGCGCGATGGTCGCCCTGCACGAGCAATGGCCGCAGTACGGCTTCGCGATGCACAAGGGCTATTCGACGCCCGCGCACCTGGCCGCGCTGACTGCACACGGCCCATGCCCGCAGCATCGGCGCAGCTTCGCCCCGGTGCGCGCCGCGCTGGGACTGGAGCCGGCCGCGGTGCTCGCCTGACCGCACCCGGCACTAGTTGCGGATGATGATCACCGGATCGACGATGACGTTGCCGCTGATGATCTCGTATTCATACCTTCCGCTGGCATTGTCGGCGTCGATGCTGAGGTGGTAACGCCTCCCATCGGCCCGGGAGTCGAATGTCGCCCCTACGCCCCGCCCCCCGGGGTTGGCCCCGGGGAACCTCAGGTGAAACTCTTCGGCGGAGCGCCAGGTAATCGTCGTGTTCCGATCAACGGCGCACTCCTCGTCCGAAGGGTGGATGGACGAACCCGTCCCCTCCACATCAATCCACACCGCCGAAGCACCCTCGGACTCGCTGCATGGCACCCCGTCAGGATCGGCCGCCGCCGGATCCCCGATCACGTAATCGGGGTGGCAGCCGGATACGGCGAGTACGAGCAGAGTAGCTGTAGCAACCGATATCGCATGCATGGGGGTCTGCATGGGGATTTCTCCTGGTATGCCTGCGCGCCGCAGGCGGGCTTCAGATGGCGTTGCCGCGCGGCGGCGCTGCAGCGGTGGCACCCGCCGCGGTCAATCGCCGCAGCACCGGCGAGGCATCGATCCGCTGCGCCGGGATGCCGGCCTCGCGTGCCCGCTGCAACCGGTTTCGGGCGCCGCCCGCGTCGCCGAGCAGGGTCAGTGTCTGCGCGTTGAAGAACGACACCTCGCCGACCTCGGTGCCCAGCGCCTCGGCCTTGCGCAGGTGTTCCAGCGCCGCATCACGCTCGCCCAGGCTGGCGCGATAGAAGCCCAGCAACGCGTGTGCCTGCGCATCCTCGGCCTTGATCGCGACATAGTCCCCGGCCAGCTGCGCGGCGCGCTGGTATGGCTGCCGGGTCTGTCCCGCGGTCTCGGGAAGCGCCGCCAGCGCATCGCCGAGGTTGCCCCAGATGCGGAAGTCGGTCGGATCGAGCTCTGCGGCGCGACGATACAACTTGGCGGCGTCCACGTAGGCCCCCTGGGCGTAGCGCAAGGTGCCAAGGTTGCTCAATGCCGCGTAGCTGGGCTTGATCGCCAGTGACCGCTGGAACGCGTCGGCGGCGCGCGCGTTGTCGTCGGCGACGAAGTACAGGCCGCCGAGGCTGCTCCAGACGCCCGCGTCGTCGGGCTGCAGGGTGGTCGCGGTGCGGAACGATTCGATCGCCGCCTCGACGTCGCCGTTCATGTACTGGTGGTAGCCGAGTTCCCGGTAGACCAGCGCGTCGCCGGGACGCAACCGGCGCGCCAGCTCGAAATACTCCAGCGCCAGCTGGTCCTGGCCCTGTTCGCTCTGGACCCGGGCCAGGCCGACATAGGCCGCCGGCCGCAAGCCAAGGTCGTCGAGCGCCAGGGTGTAGTGCTCATTGGCCAGCGCGTAGTCGCCGCGGACCCGGTGCATCTCGCCGAGCGCCAGGCTCACCTCGCGCAGTTCGGGGTCCATCTGCGCCGCGCGGGTGCAGGCCTCCTGCGCACGCTGGAACGCCAAGGCATCGCGCGCACCTTCGAACCGGATGATCTCGGCGCGGCAGATCCCGGCCTGGGCGCGGGCGAAGCCGGCATCGGCGGCCAGGGCCTCGCCGAAGAAGCCGATCGCCTTGTCCAGGTAGTTGTCGCTGGGCTGTTCCAGCAGTTGCTGCTGCCCTTTCAGGTAGGCCTCGTAGGCCGACAGGTCCTGGGTCGGCCACAACCGCCGGTAGGTGCGGCGATGCACCGTCAGCACGCCCGGCAGCGCCTGCACCACCTGGTTGGCGATTTCGCTCTGCACGGCAAACACGTCGTCGGCCTCGCGGTCGTAGCTCTCACTCCACAACGTGAAACCGGTGTCGGTGTCGGACAGGCGGGCATTCACCCGCAACCGGTCGCCCTCGCGGCGGACGCTGGCATCGAGCACGGTGGCCACGCCGAGCCGGCGTCCAAGGGCCTTGATGTCCGGCGAGGCCTCCGCGTCGGCCGGATCGCCTGGGACGGATGCCACCTTGAGCCCGGGGATGCTCGCCAGCGCGTCGTGCATCTCCACGGCGAGGCCTTCGGCGAAATAGCGATCGTCGCGGTTGTCGCTGAGATTGGTGAACGGCAGCACCGCGATCGACGCCTCGGCCGGCGCCGGCGGCTGGGCGCGGCGGTTGTACCAGCCCAGCGCGACCAGCGCGACCACGACCAGCGCGACCGCGGCGGCCAACCAGGTCCGCTTCATTGCGATCCGGCGCCGGCGGGCGGTTCGCGGCCGGGCCGCCTGCGGGTCCGCGGCGACCACCTCCGCAGGCGCAACCTCCGGAACAGAAGCGGCAGCGGCAATCGGCACCGGGTCCGACTCCACCCGCACCGACGCGGTCGGCAAGATCGCATCGGCCACGCTTGGTGAATCCGGGACGGGCGCGGGCTCCGGTTCGACGAGCGCGGTTTCGGGCGCCGCCTTCAGCTCCCCGATGAACCGGTACCCCAGCGCATGCTGGGTCTGGATGAATCGCGGCTCGTGCGGATGGTCGTCCAGCGCGGCGCGCAGTTGCGCGATGGCCCGGGTCAGCACCCCGGGGGTGACGTGGCGGTGGCCCCAGACCGCATCGAGCAGCTCGTCGCGGGGCACCAGTTCATCGGCATGGCGCAGCAGCACCAGCAGCACCGCGAACGCCTTCGGCTCGATCGCCTGCGGCTGGCCGTCGCGGGTCAGCGTATGCGCCGCAGTGTCGACGACCACCCCGCCAAAGCGGTAGCTGGTGGGCGCCGGCTCCTGTCTTCCCGTGTCTCCGTTCGGATTCATCGGCAAAACCTCATGAAGACCTCGCCAACCCAATCGAAAGGTGGCGAAAGGCTCCCCGCCCCATCATGACTGATCCGGGCCCGCGGCGGAATCTGGGCCTGCGCCGAATCCCCGGCGTCCGCTTCCCGGAGAACCGCCATGAACGCCATGACCGCCACCGCCCGCTCGCTGCCGACCACCATCGCCGCCGCCGTCGACCTCGCCATCGTCCACCCGCTGCCTTCATCGCCGCAGAACCGTCGGCGCACCGTCGGCGGCTTCAGCATCCCGCAGATGGAAGTCGATCGCTTCAACGCTTTCCTGCTCCAGTTGGGGCGGACCGGGACCCCGTTGCAGCGCGACCAGTTGGCGACCGCCGCGCGTGAATTGTGCGACCGCAACATCCGCAGTGCGCCCGGCATCGGCCCGCGCATGCGCCGCGCCGCCGCCGCCGCCCTGATGCTGGCCGACCCGGCCTGGGAAGCCCGCGCCGAGGCCGCGGCGCTGGCATCGCTGGTGGTCGGCTACGTCCACGCTAGGAACGACTTGTTTCCGGACGACTTGCCGGGGTTCGGCCGCCTGGATGATGCGATCGTCATCGACACCGCCTGGCCGCGACTGGCCGACGAGATCGCCGACTACCTCGACTACCGCCGCGTGCGCCAGATCGAGGCGCGACTTCGCGGTTGCAGCCGCAATGATTTCGGTTTCGGCCGGGACCAGTGGGAGCAGGCATTCCGTGCCGAAGCCGCATTGGCCGAACACCAGCGGCAGGCGCGCACGCGCTCCTACCTGCCGGCGTCGATACCGCGGTTCCACATCCACTGAGCCGGTATTGCCAGCAACGCAGGCCGCCACCGCGGGCGGCCTTCGCGGCATTGTTCAGCCGCGGTTTCGCAAGGTCTGCGGCGCTGCCGTACAAGCCCCGCCGCAGCAGGCTTTCGCCGCCCTAGTCCCAAGGTCATCCCCCCTTTGGGGGCAAAGACAATCCGATTGCAACGGCGCAGCATGGACCTGCATCAAAAGAACTGCATCCAGCACGGATGCAGTGCAAAAAGCGAGGTGTGCCATGCGCATGTCAGTCCCCACTCCGACTGCCGACCCGCTGCCGTACTACAGCCATGACAGCGCGCCCGATGGCCGGATCGAAACCCGCGGCAACCTGAGCTTGCGCAGCGAGGCGATTGCCCGCTTCGACGCCCTGTTGCACGAAATCCACCCCGACGCCGCCCGCGTCGACCCCGCCCGCCTGCAGCACCTGGTCAACTGGCTGCTGGCGTTGCCGGCCGACGTCGCCCACGGTGTCCTCGACCGCCGCCTGCAACGCGTCGAGGAACTGCGCGCCATGCTCGACGATGCCGACTGGGACAACGAGCCGGCGACACGCGCGCGGATCCTCAAGCTGCTGGCCTACATCGACCGCGACGACGACCTGATCGCCGACCACGAACCGATGCTCGGCCTGCTCGACGACGTGCTGCTGATCGAATTGGCCTGGCCGGCGTTCGCCGACGAGGCCGAGGAGTACCGCGACTTCTGCGCGTACCGCGACGACCAGCACCCCGGTGGCAGCGGCCAGGACCAACGGTCCGCATGGGTACGCGACCGTGTCGCCGAGATCGCGCTGTGGCAGCACCACCTGCGGGTCAACGGCAGCCATTACGCCCAGTCCGGCGACCCGCCGATCCGCTTCCGGGTCAGTTGATCCTTCGTTGTCATTGCCCGCGGCTTTGCCGGTATTTCCAGATGACAGCGGCACTTGCAACTCCTCCACTCCACGGACGGACCTTGCTTCGGGACACCGCCATGAACGTCGCCACCGCTTCCATCGCCCCCCTTCCGGACGTGCTGTCACAACCCGGCTTGAACGGCAACGGCCGCCGCCACCTGATCGGCCGCCACGACCTCGACCCCGGCGCACTCCGGCACTTCAACGAGCTGATCGCCCAGATCGACCTCGGCCACGCTCCACTGGAGCGCGACCAGGTGGCCAGCGCCGCGCGCGAGCTGATCGACCAGCCCGGCGACGGCATCGCCCCGGCCTGCATCCGCCAGCGCATGCGCCGCGCCGGCGCGCTCGACCTGATGCTCACCGACCCCGAGTGGGAAACCCTGGCAGTGGCCCAGGTCGCCGCCGCCATCGTGGTCAGCTACCTGCGCGACAGCTTCAACCTGATCCCCAACGGCCTGCCGGTGGTCGGCCGGCTCGACGACGCGGTCATGGTCGAAACCGGCTGGCCGATAGCCGCCGACGAAGTCCGCAACTACCTCGACTTCTGCCGGCTGCGCCGGATCGAGGCCGAGTTGCGCGGCGAACAACGCCCGCATTTCGGTTTCACCCGCGAGACCTGGCTGGTCGCGCGACAGGCCGAGGCCGAGTGGATCGCCCACTGCCGCCAGGTCGCCACCAACAGCTACCTGCCGGCCGGCTCCAGCCAGCGGTTCCGGGTTAGCTGACACCCGACCGGGCTGCTACTCTGGCCGTTGCCCTCGCCGGTCAGTCCACGGCACGAATGTCCGCATCGCCTTTCGTACACCTTCACCTCCACAGTGAATTCTCCCTCGCCGACTCGACCATCCGGGTCGGCGAGCTGGTCAAACGCTGCGTGGCGCTCGAGCAGCCCGCCGTCGCGCTGACCGACCTCAACAACCTGTTCGCCGCGGTCAAGTTCTACAAGAAGGCCGAGGCCGCCGGGATCAAGCCGATCCTCGGCGCCGACATCGGCCTGGCCGATGGCAACGAGACCCCCTCGCGCCTGACCCTGCTGTGCCGCGACCACCAGGGCTACCTGACCCTGTCGCGCCTGCTCACTCGCATGTGGATGGAAGGCCACCGCATGGACGGCGTGGCGATGCGCCCGGAGTGGCTGCGCGAGGACAACGCCGGCCTGTTCGCGCTTGCCGGCCGCCAGAGCCTCGCCGGGCGCCTGGCCACCGGCCACCGCGCCGAACTCGCCGAGGCCTGGGTCGCCGACTGGCAATCGACCTTCGACGACCGCCTGTTCCTGGAGCTGACCCGCACCGGCCGCGACGGCGAGCAGGTGTTCAACGACCTCGCCCTGCACCTCTCCAGCAAGCGCGGCCTGCCGGTGGTGGCCAGCAACGACGCCCGCTTCCTCGACGCCGAGGGCTTCGAGGCGCACGAGGCGCGCGTGTGCATCTCCACCGGCCGCGTGCTCGACGACCCCAAGCGGCCGAAGGAGTACAGCGCCGAGCAATATCTCCGCTCGTCCGAGGAAATGGCGCGGCTGTTCGCCGACGTCCCCGACGCGATCGACAACGCGCTCGCACTGGCGACCCGCTGCAACGTCGAGATGAAGCTGGGCACCTACTACCTGCCCGCATTCCCGGTGCCCGACGACCACACCATCGAGTCGTGGCTGCGCAGCCAGTCGCGCGAAGGGCTGGAGCAACGCCTGCTCAAGGCGCCGCTGGCCGACGGCAAGACCCGCGCCGACTACGACGCGCGTCTGGAAACCGAGCTCGACGTCATCATCGCGATGGGCTTCCCCGGCTACTTCCTGATCGTCGCCGACTTCATCAACTGGGGTAAGCAGCAGGGCATCCCGGTCGGCCCCGGCCGCGGTTCCGGTGCCGGCTCGCTGGTGGCGTGGGCGCTGGGCATCACCGACCTGGACCCGCTGCCGTACGACCTGCTGTTCGAGCGCTTCCTCAACCCCGAACGCGTGTCGATGCCCGACTTCGACATCGACTTCTGCATGGACCGCCGCGACGAGGTGATCGAATACGTCGCCCGCAAGTACGGCCGCGACCGGGTCAGCCAGATCATCACCTACGGCACCATGGCCGCGAAGGCGGTGGTGCGCGATGCCGGCCGCGTGCTCGGCCACCCGTACGGCTTCGTCGACGGCATCGCCAAGCTGATCCCGCTGACGCTCGGCATCAGCCTCGACGACGCACTGGGCGAATCGGAGGCCTCGCACAAGAACCCGACCCTGGCCTCGACCGACCTGATCGAGCGCTACCAGCGCGAGGACGACGTTCGCGACCTGCTCGACCTCGCCCGCTCGCTCGAGGACCTGACCCGCAACGCCGGCAAGCACGCCGGCGGCGTGGTCATCGCGCCCAGCCCGCTGAGCGACTTCTGCCCGCTGTTCGCCGAACACGACGGCGAAGGCCGTGGCCGTGGCCCGGTGACCCAGTTCGACAAGGACGACGTCGAAGAGGTCGGGCTGGTCAAGTTCGACTTCCTTGGCCTGCGCACGCTGACGATCATCGACTGGGCGGTGAAGGCCATCAACGTCCGGCGCGCGGCGGCCGGCGAAGCCCCGCTCGACATCACCGCGCTGCCGCTCGACGACAAGCCCAGTTACGAGCTGTTCGCCCGCGGCGACACCGTCGCGGTGTTCCAGTTCGAATCACGCGGCATGCGCGAACTCCTCAAGCGCGCCCAGCCCGACACCTTCGAGGACATCATCGCGCTCGCCGCCCTGTTCCGCCCCGGCCCGCTCGGCTCGGGGATGGACAAGGACTGGGTCGACCGCAAGCACGGCCGGGAGGCGGTCAGCTTCCCGCACGAATCGCTGGAACCGGTGCTGTCGCCGACCTACGGCGTCATCGTGTACCAGGAACAGGTGATGCAGATCGCCCAGGTCATGGCTGGCTACTCGCTGGGCGGCGCCGACCTGCTGCGCCGCGCGATGGGCAAGAAGAAGGCCGAGGAGATGGCCAAGGAGCGGGCCAAGTTCGAGGCCGGCTGCGAGGAGCGCGGCATCCCGGCGCGCATCGCCAGCCCGATCTTCGATTTGATGGAGAAGTTCGCCGAGTACGGCTTCAACAAGTCGCACTCGGCCGCCTACGCACTGGTCGCCTACCAGACCGCCTGGCTGAAGGTGCACTACCCGGCCGAGTTCATGGCCGCGGTGCTGTCCTCGGACATGGACAACACCGACAAGGTCACCGGCTTCCTCGACGAATGCCGGGTGATGGGGCTGGAGGTGCTGCCGCCGGACGTCGACGCCTCCGCCTACATGTTCGAAGCGACCGAGCCGGGCGTGATCCGCTACGGCATCGGCGCGGTCAAGGGCGTCGGCCGCGGCGCCTGCGAGTCGATCGTCGAAGCCCGTCGCAGTGGTCCGTTCACCGACCTGCTCGATTTCTGCAAGCGCGTCGACGGCAACAAGCTCAATCGCCGCACCGTCGAGGCGCTGATCATGGCCGGCGCCCTCGACAAGCTCGGGAAGAACCGCGCCAGCCTGATGCTGCAGCTGCCCGAGGTACTCAAGGCGACCGACCAGCTCGCCCGCGAACGCGCCGCCGGCCAGGTGTCGCTGTTCGGTGGCGCCGACACCACCGCGCCGGCGCTCAAGCTCGACCTGCCCGAGACCGACGAATACCCGCTCGGCCACCTGCTCAACGGCGAGCGCGACACCCTCGGCCACTACCTCAGCGGCCACCCGTTCGACCCCTACCGCGACGAACTGCACGCCCTCACCGGCCACGACCTCGGCGACCTCGAGAAGATCTGGGAGAACCGCCCCGAGTCCGCCCGCAGCGGCTGGCGCCCGGAACTGGAAACCGTCGTCGCCGGCCAGGTCGTCGGCCTGCGCAAGAAGGGCGACAGCCAGATGTTCGTGCAGATCGAGGACGGCCGCGGCCGGCTGGAGGTCGCCTTCTTCTCCGAGACCTACACCGACTACGTCACCCTGCTGACCCGCGACCGCCTGCTGGTGATCCAGGGCGGCCTGCGCGAGGACGCCTTCAGCGGCGGCTTCGCGCTCAAGGCTGCGAGATGCTGGGATTACGAACAGATCTGCGCGACGCACGCCAAGCGGTTGTCGCTACGGCTGGATTTGCGCGTGCCGGGGACGTGGGACCGGGTGGACGGGTTGCTGGCGAAGCATCGGCCCGGCAAGACGCCGATTCGGGTGGATTTGATCAAGGCCGGCGCCGCGGGGATGCTGGATTTGGATGGCAGCCACTCGGTGCGGGTGGATGCGGAACTGGTGGGGACGTTGAAGGCGGTGCCGGGGGTCAAGGCGGTTAAGTTGGCGCTGGGGCGGCCTTGGGGATAGCACTAAAAATTTATGGGTGCTACCACTTGGCGTCTCGGCGGCGCAGCTACTCCTTCGCCATCTAGCGCGGTTTTCCAATTAGTTGGCACCAAGATCCGCCTTTTCAGGGGAAAGAGCGTGAAATTCCGATCACTAAAAAAGTGGGACGACCCGAGCAACAACGCTCCACTCGTTTACTTCGCGCAATTGATGGAAGAGTTGTCTTACGACAAGACGCCAAGCACCTACAAGCCGTCTGTAATGCACACTGCATTGCTTGGAATAGAACTAAGCGAAACAATTGACAATGTTGAAAACGGAATAATTAGAGCACCCAATATCGATCATGTCGCTGGAGAGTTCTGCAGTAGTCTTAGCAAACATCCAATTGCCGACAAACTTCTGAATGTTCCAAGCGGACTTCTAATCGGCTCGCTAAAAAACAAAGCCGGCTCCACTGGATCAAAGCAACTTACGGTTGATCTTGTGGTCAATCAACTTCGGTCTAGCGCATATAGACGTGCATGCGAAGAGACCGTCATTGAACAGATTGAGAGCGCTCAGTGCAGCTACGACATACTTCGCGCTGCCACTCGAAATTATGTAACGACCCTGTTATCTCTAGGGTACAGTTCGAAATACATCCATGAGATTGTGCTCAAGAATTTCCACTACGATAAGAACCGTATTGGACAAGCCAAAGCCGCTCTGAAAGCGTTTTTTGAAGTATTTGATAACCAAACTAAAAAATATACGCTGGTCTTTAAGGCCGATAAGATATTTTTAACTGTGGCCGAGGCACTCAAAGAGCTTCGAATTGAGATATCGCGGGAACCTCCTGGCGACATCGATCTAAGCGCCCACGTAAATTTCCTTCGGACTGAACCAACACACGTCTACGCGACACTGCGGGATATTCCAGCAAAAGAACCATACGCCGCGCGACAGAATGGCGAGCGCATAATGCGCGTCGCCGCCACTTTTCTAACACTATTTCATCATCGAGATCGACCGACGTGGCTCTCTGACGCAATTGTTCATTTCGGTGATGCAGCCATTAGCCGCCTACACCCACGCGGCATGAATGCTATGCATAAGGGGGCCGACCTCCCTCCAGAGGTTGCAGCTCGGAAGATGAAAGACTTTCTAGAAAAGTTCTCGCTTCATGAAGAAGCATTTCATAAGTTTATGAGGAGCGCTCAACTACATGCTCTAGCTGCGGGCAGCTCGTCAGATGAAAACCAACTCTTAAATTTATGGATTGCAATTGAATCATTAATACCCGCCGAGACCAAATCTTCACAGGAGGCGACGATTGAACACATCGTAAACTCGCTTCTACCTGTTCTGAGCTATGACTATTTCGAGAGACTCGTAAATCATCTGGTTAAGGACCTATTACATTGGGATAAGCCTTTTGTATTGAGTCAGTTCAAAGGAATTCCAGGAAAAACTTTTACAGAAAGACTACTTCGGATAATGGGGTTACCGGACCACGCAACTCAGTATGATTCGCTTATTTCTAGATGCAGAGATTTTGCACTTCTCGAAAAGCGAATCGATTATTTGAAGTCTATATCGGCATCTCCGTCCGCGCTCAGTTCGCTTCTTGACGGACACGAAGAGAGGGTGTCTTGGCAAATACGACGAATCTATCGAACTAGAAATATTATCGTACATAGTGGCGAAACACCCTCGCACACTAACGTGTTAATCGAGCTTGCTCACGAATACCTTGATAATGTTCTCAACCTTCTAACTAAACTGGCATCGCGCCCTTCACAGATATCAACGGTCGCCGAGGGCTTTACCCTCGCCCAGCTACACTATCAAGACTATAAAAATTCGCTATCACAAAAGAACTTTGTGCTCTCAGCAGGCACCATTGTCCCAACCATGTTCATGCGCAAGAGCCTCCGCACCTGACCTAGGTAGAGCACAGCCCGGGAACGGGATTGGGTTTACATTCTTTCAGCCGATCGCCACGGCACCTCATCCTACTTTCGTAACTGTTAGGGAGTCGCGCAGAGCCCTGAGACACCGCCGCCGGGTGTTTACGATTCGCGGCCGAACCGCGACAGATTTGACGGCGACTCTCCACGACCCGTGATCGGTTCTAAATCGCTCACGAACGGGTCTTCCGGCATTAATTCGCGACTCTCCAATACTCCGTGTCGACTCCCAAAAACTCGCGCGTTAGCCCCGCCACACCCGCCACCGAGCCCCACACATTTCGCGCCCGACTCCCACACGCTACCCTTCCCCCGCCGGCCACGATGGCCGGTTTCACTCACAACGCGACAAGGAGTACGGACACATATCGCAGAATCTGGTTTCCCAGCACTCCGCCGACGCAGTGGGCCGCGGTCGACGCCGCCATGCAGACCATCGAGGACAACCTGCTGGCACTGGCGGCGCTCAGCGCGACGGAGATCGGGAGGCTCGATGGGCGATAAGTCCAGAATTGTCGATCTTCTGCCAGTTCGCTCGTCGGACAGATGAGGACCAGCCAGGCTAGCCAAGGCGGCTATCCGCGGGCCTCACTCCAACAGCGAGATCGCTCATGACTACGGATATCAAAGTTAAAGGTCCCGCCTCGTACTTCCCTTCCATCGAGAAGAACTACGGAAAGCCGGTGGCGCACTGGTTCGAGGTCCTTGATTCCGTCCAGGACAAGAAGCACATGGAGCAGGTGGCTTTTCTCAAGACCGAGCACAAGATCGGTCACGGCCACGCCAATGCCCTTGTCGCTTATCACAAGGCCCGCCGCAAGGCCTAGCAATTCATACCTGCGGGGATGCCATGAAGAAGCTCTACTCGGGAAGCTGCCATTGCGGCGCCGTCAAGTTTGAATGCAACCTCGATTTGACGACGGGGACCCGACGGTGCAACTGCAGCTTCTGCTGGAAGTCCCGCTTCTGGAAGGCTTTCGCCATGCAGGGCGACTTCCGGCTGCTGCAGGGCGAGGCGGCGTTGAGTGACTATCAGGCTTCACCGTCCGAATGGCCGGAAGCCGACGTGCACCACTACTTCTGCAAGCACTGCGGGATCCGCCCTTTCAGCAAGGGATACCTGGAGATCGAACCGTTCAATGGTTCGTTCCATGCGGTGAACGTCGCAACGCTTGATGACGCTACCGACCTGGAGCTTTCTGCTGCCCAGATCCAGTACGAGGACGGTCGGGCGAATTGCTGGGAAGCTGCGCCCGCGACGACAAGCTACTTGTAGGCACGACGTGGGTTCCTCCGCGATCCAGAGATTCCCGCAATCGCAAGAAGGCAATTGCCTGAGATATCTCCGGCTATCGTGCAGCGATCTCCTTCAAAAACAAGGTCTCGAACCTCATCAATGAGGTCTGGAACCTCACGCGCGAGGTCTGCGACCTCATTGACGAGGTGTGGAACCTCGTAAGTGCGGTTGCCGACCTCGTGCATGAGGTTCAGGACCTCGTCGTCGATGTCCGGGACCTATCGAACGAGGTGCAACACCTCGCAGATGAGGTTCGGGACCTCGCCACAGGCCTCGGCCGGTTCGACGCCGCTTGCCGTTGGCTCTATCAAGGCGCAGACCGCTTGTTCGCCCACTGCGTCTCTCGGAGGCCCAACGATGCGCATTGCCAAGCAGGACATCCCCATCAGGATCGACGTGCCGGGGGCCATCGCCCGTCAAAAGACGGAGTTCGGCAGCGCCGCCGGATACGGCACGATCAGCGGGGAATACTTTTCCCTTGGCGCCGGCACCGATATCGCGCCGCTGCTGCAGGGACTGGAAGATGATCTCTGCCAATCCCCGCACTGGGGCTACCTGCTGCAAGGTGCGCTTACCGTCACCTACGCCAACGGGGACAGCGAAGCCGTCAATGGCGGTGACTTGTTCTACTGGCCCCCCGGGCACACGGTCCGGGTCGGCCAGGATGCCGAGGTAATTCTCTTCAGCCCGCAGCACGAGCACAGCAAGGTGATCGACCACATGCTCGGAAAGATGGCGGGATGAGAAGGCCGCCCC
Source organism: Novilysobacter erysipheiresistens (assembly GCF_036663935.1). NCBI lineage: Bacteria > Pseudomonadati > Pseudomonadota > Gammaproteobacteria > Lysobacterales > Lysobacteraceae > Novilysobacter > Novilysobacter erysipheiresistens. The sequence continues at coordinate 208,168 of NZ_JAXGFP010000001.1, read as the reverse complement.
GATGGCGGCCCTCCTTCGTTTCGTCACTCAGGTCCGGGTAATGGACACCCCACCATCGACCAGCAGGGCAACGCCGGTGATGAAGCTCCCTGCGTCCGAGGCGAGATGGAGCACGGTTTGCGCGATCTCCTCGGGCCGGCCTAGGCGCTTGAGGGCGTGCAGGCTTTCGATGAAGCCGCGGGTGCCTTCTGGCGCGTCCGGCGCGTTGGCGTGGTTCGACGGCGTGTCGGTGGCGCCCGGCAGGACCGCATTGACCCGGATGCCTTGCGAGCCGAACTCCGCGGCGAGGACCTGGGTCAACCCGGTCAGCCCGGCCTTGCTGGCGGCATAGGCCGCCATCCCGGGGAAGCCCACGGTGGAGCCGACGAACGACGAGGTGAAAACGATCGAGCCGCCACCGCGCGCCAGCATCGCCGGCACCTGGTACTTCGCGCCGAGGAAGGCGCTTGTCAGGTTGGTGTCGAGCGTGTCGCGCCAGCCGTCCAGCGAGACGTCGGCGACCGATCCCATCGCGCCGAGGGCACCGGCATTGTTGAAGGCGATGTCGAGACCGCCAAAGCGTTCAACCGCCGCATCGACCAACGCCCTCGCCAGCGCTTCGTCGCGGACGTCACCGGCCACCGCGATGGCCTGGCCGCCGTCGGCCTCGATCTCGCCGACCAGCGTGTCCAACTCGGCCTGGCGACGCCCGCTCACGACGACCCTGGCGCCCTCCCGGGTAAACAGCCGGGCCGTCGCGCGCCCGATCCCCGAGCTGGCCCCGGTGACGATGGCCACCTTGTCCGCGAGTACCTGCATTTCCAATTCCCTGCGTTGTTTTGATGCGGGGAATCTAGGCGTGCCGGTCGCCGGCTTCTATCCGTTTCTTGTTCCCGTACTGACGGCCTGAAATAGTCGGGTCCGCCATTACTAGTCGCCCGTCCGAACTGCCGCGCAGCCGCAGCGACTGCGGCGGATGACGCTCACCAAGCGCGGCCGTACTGCATCGGCGGCGTGATTTCGGCACCGAGCGCGTGCGCGGCGCGGCGCGGGAAGTACGGGTCGCGCAGCAGTTCACGCGCCAACAGCACCACGTCGGCCTCGTCCTCGGCGATGATGCGCTCGACCTGCTCGGGTGCGGTCAGCAGGCCGACCGCGCCGGTGGCGACGCCGGCTTCGCGACGAATGCGGCAGGCGAACGGCACCTGGTAGCCGGGCTGCAGGGGGATCTTCGCGTTCGGCACGGTGCCGCCACTGGAGACGTCGACCAGGTCGATCCCGCGATCGCCTACCAGCCGCGCCAGGGCGATGCTCTGCTCGATGTCCCAGCCGTCACCCTCGACCCAGTCGGTCGCCGAGATGCGCAGCCACAGCGGCAGGCGTTCCGGCCAGGCCGCGCGCACGGCGTCGATGATTTCCAGCAGCAGGCGGACGCGGTTGTCGAAGCTGCCGCCATAGCGGTCCTCGCGCCGGTTGGACAGCGGCGACAGGAATTGGTGCAGCAGGTACCCGTGCGCGGCGTGCAGCTCGACCAGCCGGAAGCCGGCGTCCAGCGCGCGCCGGGTCGCGGCGACGAAGTCCTCGATGACCTTGGCGATGCCGGCCTCGTCCAGCGCGTCCGGCACCGGCGAGCCGGCGTCGAATGCCAGCGCCGAGGGCGCGACCGGGGTCCAGCCGCCCTGCTCCGGAGCCACCGCGCCGCCGCCGCGCCACGGCGCGTCGGTGCTGGCCTTGCGGCCGGCGTGGGCGAGCTGCACGCCCGGCACTGCGCCCTGGCCTTCGACGAAGCTGATGACTCGGGCCCAGGCTTGCGCTTGCGCGTCGTTCCACAGCCCGGTGTCGGCCGGCGAAATCCGGCCCTCGGGCGAGACTGCGGTGGCTTCGGCAATCACCGCGGCAGCACCACCGACCGCGCGGCTGCCGAGGTGCACGAGGTGCCAGTCGTCGGGCAGGCCATCGCGCGAGGAGTACTGGCACATCGGCGAGACCATGACGCGGTTGCGGAATGTCACGCCGCGTTGGGTCAGTGGGTCGAAGAGACGGGCCAAAGCATGGCTCCTGTATGCGCATGAGGCGACAGTAGACACGCGGCGGCGTCGGCGCGATGTCAGTGGGACCGGCGACGTAGGTCTCCGCGCGGCCAGGCGGGCGCGAGTGCCTATCACCATGAGTACGAGACTTCGCGAGGCATGATCGCGAGCGAGCTGGTCGAAGGCGGACGGCAGTGGGAGTTCCAGATCAACGGTGCAGCCAAGGGGTACTGGAGCGACGGCAACGACACGCGCTATTTCGGCGGCATGGACGCTGCATGCGATCCGCTGGTGCTGGTGCCGCATATCGGCATGGATCCGTAGCACGCGGCTTTTTCGTTGCCGGGCGCACCCGAGTCCGGCATTGCATCCGCGCAAGTGCCACTTTAGTATCACTCCCGTGCGCACCGAACTCGTCACCACGCTCAAGCGGCAGGCCACGGAACTGTTGTCGGACCTGCAACGCGATCGCGAGCCGATCCTGATCACGCAGCACGGCTTGCCGAGCGCGTACCTGGTGGACGTGGGCAGCTACGAGCGGATGCAGCAACGCATGTCGGTGCTGGAAGGCATTGCCCGCGGCGAAATGGCCGTCGCCGAAGGCCGCGTGGTGACGCATGCACAGGCGAAGGAACGCCTGTCCCGATGGTTGAAATAATCTGGTCGGAACCGGCACTGGCGGACCTTGACGCCATTGCCGACTTCATCGCACTCGAAGATCCCGCCGCGGCCTCGGCACTGGTCCGACGGGTGCTCTCTCATGTGGAGCGGCTCGCCGCGCACCCGGCCAGCGGCAGCCGGCCTCCGGAACTGCCCCGCGGCCGCTATCGCCAGATTGTCGAACCGCCATGCCGGGTGTTCTACCGCTACGACGACAAGCGGGTATTCGTGTTGCATCTGATGCGTTCGGAGCAACAGTTGCGGCGAAGCCACCTGGCTCGGTAGCGGAACGCTGCTACTGCAACGAAGGGCCGCCCCATCGGGCGGTCCTTCTGCATGCGGCGCTAACATCGCCGGGCGACCATGGCCGCGACTCGACGGAGGGACACTCCCATGACGAAGAAATCCGACGACAAGCCCAAGCTCCTGTCCGGCGGCAACCCGCAGATCCCCAGGGGCGACGGCGACGAGACATCAAGGTGACCTTCCACCGCGGCTCGTCTCTCAAGCCGATGCCGCCGGAGGCCTCCAAGCACGAGCAGGTGCGCTACGTGCACATTTACGAGGATGAGGGGCTGGACGAGAAGCAGATGAAGGACTGGATCAAGCAGGCCGCCAGCAAGCCGGGCGACGAGTTGTTCTGACCGGTCGATGAGGCCGCTTTCGAAGTCGCTGGCCGTTGCAGCTGCGCTGGTCGTCGCGGGCTACCTGGCGATCTGCGCCCTGCTCTACCTGTTGCAGGACCGCTTCATCTACTACCCCGTCCCGCGCGGCGTCGACACGCCGGCCATCACCCTGCAGCGCGGCGACGCGGACGTGGTGGTGTCGACCAACGGGGTCGAGAGCGACCACGCCATCGTCTACTTCGGTGGCAACGCGGAGGACGTGTCCCGCGCCATCGCGCCGCTGGCCCGTGCCTTCCCCGGCGCCACGATCTACGCGATGCACTACCGCGGCTACGGCGGCAGTACCGGCACGCCGTCCGAGTTCGCCCTGGTCGCCGATGGCATGGCGCTGTTGCAGCGCGTCCGGGAAACGCATTCGCGCATCTCCCTCGTCGGCCGCAGCCTCGGCAGCGGCGTCGCGGTGCAGGTGGCGGCGTCGAGCCCCGTCGAGCGGCTGGTGCTGGTGACGCCGTTCAACAGCATCGCCGAACTCGTCGCCGGGCCGTTCAAGCTGTTCCCGACGCACCTGCTGCTGCGCGACAAGTACGAGTCGTGGTGCCATGTGCAGCGGCTGCAAGTCCCGACGACGATCATCGTCGCCGCCAATGACCAGGTCGTCCCGACGTGGAGCTCGCGCAAGCTCGCGGACGCCTTCCCAGCCGGGGTGGCGAAGCTGGTGGTCATCCCGGATGCTGGACACAACACCGTGTCGGACGCTGCCGGGTACGCGACGGCGCTCGGCAGCAGCGATTGAGGAGGTCGCGACCGCCCATGGACCCGATGCCCGACAACCCGACCCTGAGAGAGGCCACGTCGACCGATCGCGAGACGCTGCTGGCGCTGGAGCAGGGAGTCGTCTCAGCCGAGCGCCCGTTCAACGACGCCATCCGCGACAGTGGCGCGCGCTACTACGACCTCGACAAGTTGATCGCCGACCCGGACACCTTGCTGCTGGTCGGCGAGGTGGACGGCCGGATCATCGCCACCGGATACGTTCAGTTGCGCCAGTCTGAGCCGGCGTTCAAGCACGCGCGCCATGCCTACCTGGGTTTCATGTACGTAGCCGAGCGCTACCGTGGCCGCGGCATCAACCGGACGGTGATCGAGGCGCTGGTCGACTGGAGCCGACGTCGCGGCGTCATGGATGTCTATCTTGACGTCTACGTCGACAACGCATCTGCGATCCGCGCCTATGAGAAGTTGGGCTTCAAGGGTCTATTGCTGGAAATGAAACTCGACCCGCCGCGTTAGCACCAGGCGCATCCGCCGGTATACGCCTTGGCCCTGTCTGTTCTCCGTGTCCGAACGTCAGGCCGGGATGCGACGGTCGTACTCGGCGCGCAGGCGGGTCCAGCCGTCCCAGAACGTTTCCTGCGCTTGCGCGGTTTCGCCGTTCGCACGCCTGACCAGGATGTCGAGGTGCAGGTGCCAGCCGGCGCCGATCATCAGCAGGTTGGCGCGGTCGGAAATGCCGCGGTGGACCAAAGTCAGCAGCACCTGGTCGCCCTTGCGCTCGAGGTCGATGGTCACGTCGCCCTCGCCCCAGGCGAAGGCGAGCCGGTGCGGAGGGTCGAGCTCGGTGATGCGGCTCTGCATGCGGTGTTCCTCGCCGAATCCTTCCGGACGTTGGCCCGGCGGATCGGTCAGCTCGTCGTTGCGCCAGACGAGCTCGAACGGCGCACCCTCCTGCAGTTGCATGTCGCCGGCGGCAAGCCATTGGCGGCGCAGTTCGCTCTCGGTGAGGTAGGACCAGATGCGTTCGATCGGGCCGGGCAGCAAGCGCTGGATGCGCACGGTCTGGGGTGCGCTGACGAAGCCGTAATCGGCTTCGGGGGTGGCGAGTGTGGTGGCCTGGTTCATGGCTTCCTCCGTGGGGGACGGGTTTTGCGGGCGGGGGTGGTCGGTACGGGAGTGCTGCGGGTGGGTGCCCGCTTGGGTTTCCTGGCGGCGTCCTCGGCCTTGAGGATGGCTTCGAGGGCATCGAGCCTGCCGGTCCAGAAGCGTTCGTAATGGCGCAGCCATTCCGCACCCGCATGCAGCGGGCGGGCGTCGAGTCGGCAGGTATGCACGCGGCCCTGCACTTCACGTTGGATCAGGCCGGCGCGCTCCAGCATCTGGATGTGCTTGGAGGCGCCCGCGAGCGAGATGTCGAAAGGCGCGGCCAGTTCGCTGACGGTGCGCTGGCCATCGGCCAGGGCGTGCAGCATCGCGCGCCGGGTCGGGTCGGACAGGGCCTGGAACACGGTGTCGAGACGGGGGGAATATTTGTCAACCATATGGTTGAATATACGCCGGCCCGATCGATTGTCAACCGTTTGGTGAAATATTAGTTCAGGCGAACACCGCGACCAGCAACAGCAGCAGCGCGGCCACCGCCGCGATCGCGTGCGAGACCACCAGCCAGGCCGGCAGCAGGCGTTGCTTCCACTTGTACTGCAGGCTCATCAGTGCACCGGCAGCCGCGACCAGCAGGAACAGCAGTGCGGAAACCCAAGCCGTGGCTGGTACCGGCGTGGTGCAGATCGCATAAACCAGCAGGGTCAGGCCGGAGGCCGCGAGCAAGCCGTGCAGCATCGCCAGCCAGGCCGGCGGGTTGTGCTTGGTGGCGAAACGGATGCCGGCCATGAGCAGCCCGCCGGCGGCGGCAATCAGGAACAGGAGCGCGGCGGTCGTCAGCATGGCTTTGTCCACGGCGGGCTTTACAGCTTCTTCCCGCTGGCGTGAAGTCCGCGTTCACCCGCGGTCTGTCGGCGGAACACGCACTTGGCAACGCCGCCGGTTTGCCGGAGGCTTGGCCGGTCCTGGTCCGCACTGGAATCGCACATGCCCGCCAACACGCCACGGCCGCCCTACTACGCCGTCATCTTCACCGCGCAGCGCACCGAGGGTGACAACGGCTACGACGAGATGGCCGCCCGCATGGACGAGCTGGCCGCGCAACAGCCCGGCTACCTCGGCATCGAAAGCGCGCGCGGCGCGGACGGGGCCGGCATTACCGTGTCGTACTGGGATAGCCTGGACGCGATTGCCGCCTGGAAGCGCAACGCCGAACACCGGCTCGCCCAGGTGCAGGGCCGCGCCGACTGGTATTCGCAGTACACGGTGCGGATCGCGAAGGTCGAGCGGGCCTATGGGCGCGAGGGCTGAGGCCCACGAACCAATCGAAAAACGAGACTGTCCCGACATGACAAAGACCACGTCAAGCATCCACTTCAAAGCCAAACTCCAGCGGCCGGCCGAGCCTGCCAACGCCACCTGGACGTTCCTCATCCTGCCCAAGGCTGCCAGCGGCAAACTGCCGACGCGCAGCATGACCACGATCGACGGCAGCCTCGACGGTGCATCGTTCCAGGCCACCCTCGAGCCGGATGGCAAGGGCAGCCACTGGCTCAAGGTCGACAAGAAATTGCGCGAGGCCGCCGGTGCCAAGGCCGGCGACGAGGTTGAACTGGAGATCCGCCCGGTCGACGAGGAACCCGAACCCAAGGTCCCGGACGACCTGCGCAAGGCGCTGGCCGACGCGCCGCCGGAAGCGAGGGCGACGTGGAAGGACATCACTGCGGTTGCGCGGCGCGACTGGATCCACTGGATCACTTCGGGCAAGAAGGCGGAGACGCGCGTCCGCCGCATCGACGTCGCCTGCGACAAGCTCGCCAACGGCCAGCGACGTGCGTGCTGCTTCGACCGCTCGGGGATGTACAGCAACAGCCTCGCGCCGCCGGAAGCCGCGGACTAGGCAGCGCGCGGCGACGCGGGCGGGTCTGCGCCGCTAGTCGAGCTTTATTCCCGGGTGCCATCCGCTACGCGCCAGGAAATCCTTCGGGTCGGACATCTCCAGCATCGCCCGCAGCGCCCCGTGCCATTGGTGAAGGGGTCGACCTTCGTCCCAACCGTGGACGGTCTATCCTCGTCCGCAGCCATGGAGCACGTTTTTACGGGAGGACCGATGCACTACCCAGTCGAAGGCGGCTGCACCTGCGGCCATGTGCGTTACCGCATGCTCACCCGGCCGCTGGTGGTGCATTGCTGCCACTGCCGCTGGTGCCAGCGCGAGACCGGCGCGGCGTTCGCGCTCAACGCGATGATCGAGTCGGACCGGGTCGAGCACCTGGGCGCGGAACCGGAAGTCGAGCGGATTCCGTCGGAGAGCGGCTACGGCCAGCAGGTCGCCCGCTGCCCGCGATGCCGGGTCGCGGTCTGGAGCCATTACCCCGGCAGCGGCCCGCTGACGCGCTTCGTCCGTGTCGGCACCCTGGACAACCCGGACGTATTTCCGCCGGACGTGCACGTCTGCACGGCATCGAAGCAGCCGTGGGTGGTGCTGTCGGGCGAGGTGCAGGTCTGCGAAGAGTTCTACGAGCGTGCCGACGTTTGGCGCGAAGAGAGCCTGGCGCGGATCGCAGCGCTGCAGCCGCAGATCGGCGCCTACCGCGCCGCACGGCAACGGATGGGTTGAGGAATCCTGCATGGCGACCGCTCGGCGTGGAATCATGCAGCGACACGTCAAGGAGACAAACACATGACCGACTACGCATGCGCCAAGTGTGGTGAAACCGAGTATCTGCGGCGCGAGATCCGCACGGAGGGAGGATTCCTGTCTGCCGCGTTCGACGTCTCGAACAATCGCTTCACCGCAGTGAGCTGCAAGCGATGCGGATATACGGAGCTGTATCGCACGGACGTCGCCGGGGGCGCACAGTTGTTTGATTTTCTAGCGGGGTAGCAGTCACTCACGGCTCTGTCGCCTCTTCAATCGCGCAATCGCTTCCAGCGCTTTGCGACGCCCGTCGGCAAGGGAGATCAACGGCAGTCGGGGGTAGTCCCCCATCACCACGCAGTTGGCAGTGCCGGCCTCCCACGGTGCATGGCGCGCGCGTGGCGGCAGCGGCTGCAATTCGGGTAGCCAACGCGCGATGTACTCGCCCCCGGGGTCTAACCTGCGTCCCTGCAGCACCGGGTTGAACACCCGGAAGTACGGTGCGGCGTCGACCCCGGTGCCGGCCACCCACTGCCAGCCGAGGGTGTTGTTGGCCAGGTCGGCGTCGACCAGGGTGTCCCAGAACCAGCGCGCGCCGTGCCGCCAGTGGATCCGCAGGTGCTTGGTCAGGTAGCTGGCGACGATCATGCGCACGCGGTTGTGCATCCAGCCGGTGGCCCACAGCTCGCGCATGCCGGCGTCGACGAGCGGCACGCCGGTGCGGCCGTGCTGCCAGGCGTGCAGCGTTTCCGGCGCGGGATCGGCCCATTCGAAGTCATCGAAGCGCGGGTTGAAGTTGGCATCCGGCGTGTGCGGGAAGTGGTGCAGCACGTGGTGGGCGAACTCGCGCCAGCCCAGTTCGCGCACGTAGGCGGCGCGTTGGTCGGGCGGCCCGGCGTCGGCCAGCTCGGCGACGATCCGCCACGGTGCGATCTCGCCGAAGTGCAGGTGCGGCGACAGCCGCGAGGTGAGCGACTCGGCGGGCCGGTCGCGGCCGTTGCTGTAGTCGTGCAGGGAGTCGTGGACAAAGGTCCGCAGGGCCGCCGCGGCGCCGCGCTCGCCGGGGGTCCAGTGGTTCCAGAACGGGGCGTCCCAGCGCGGCTCCGGCGGGGCCGGCGTCAGCGCCAGGTCGTCCAGCGCGCGCTCGCCGGGAATGGCTTCGATACCGGGCAGCCAACTCGGCGCCGGCTGCGTGCGCGGCGGGTTCCAGCGCGACAGCGCGGCCTTCCAGAATGGCGTGAACACCCGGAACGGATCGCCGGCCTTGGTCTCCAGGTGCCATGGCTCGAACAGCAGGCTGCCGTTGAACCCTTCCGCGCGCAGGCCCTGGATTCGCAGTTCTCGACGGATGCGGGTGTCGCGCGCTTCGATCGCAGGTTCGTAGCGGCGGTTCCAGAACACCGCCGTCGCACCGGTGGCGGCGGCGATCGCCTGCAGCGTGGCGAGGCTGTCGCCGGCGAACACGTGCAGGCGTGAGCCGCGGCCGCGCAGGTCGGAATCGAGCGCGGCCAGCGCGCGGTGCCGCCACGCGTCCGACGCCGCGCCAGGCACCCAGTCGCCCTCCTCGTGGGGGGCGTGGATGTACACCGGCAGCGGCGCCAGCCCGGCCTTCAGTGCGGCCTGCAATGCCGGGTGGTCGCGCAGGCGCAGGTCGTTGCGGAACCAGACGATGGCGACCGTCATCGGGAAGCGATCAACGGCGCACCTCGGTTCGCGCGATGCTGCCCTTGTCCCCACTCACCAGCGGGAAGATCTGCCAGATCGCCGACAGTCCGACCAGCGCGTACACCACGCGGGCGAGCATGGCGTCCTGGCCGCCGAAGATCGCGGCCACCAGGTCGAACTGGGCGATGCCGACCAGGCCCCAGTTGATGCCGCCGACGATCAGCAGCACGAGTGTCACCAGATTCAGTGCTTTCATTTGTTTGCCTCCAGGCAGCTTGCGGTTGGGTGGATGTCGAATAGGTGCGAAGCCCGCCGAGGAGCGCGGCGGGCTTCGCGGCGACGGTCGGCATCAGCTGCCCGGCATGAGGACCTTGTCGATCACGTGGATCACGCCGTTGGTGGCGGTGACGTCGGCGGTGACGACATTGGCGCCGTCGACCATGACCCCGCCCTCGGCGGCGGTGATGTCGACCGCGGCGCCGTTGACGGTGGTGGCAGTGTCGAGGCCGGCCACGCGGCCGGACGGGTAGCGGCCCGGAACCACGTGGTAGGTCAGGATCGCGACCAGCTTGTCCTTGTTCTCGGGCTTGAGCAGGTCTTCGACAGTGCCGGCCGGCAGGGCGGCGAAGGCGGCGTCGGTCGGGGCGAACACGGTGAACGGGCCGTTGCCCTTGAGCGTGTCGACCAGCCCGGCGGCAGTCAGCGCCGCGGCCAGGGTGTTGAACTGGCCGGCGGCGACGGCGGTGTCGACGATGTCGCCCTTGGCCTGCATCGGCTTGGCGTGCTCGCCCTCGTGGTGGCCGGCAACGGCCAGCGGGGCGGCAAGGCCCAGCGCCAGCGCGGCGACGAAGGCGTGGAGGGTGCGGGTATGGCGGGTCATGGCGGTGGCCTGTTGGGGAACATGGCGCCAGTTTCGGGGATGGTCTGTTATATGAACGTACAATTTGATCTTGTACGTTTGTTGTACATTGCTCGGCATGTTTCCCGTCAAGGCCGCCGCCGAACTCAGCGGACTCACCCCGGAAACCCTCCGGGCGTGGGAGCGCCGCCATGCCGCGGTGGTGCCGCACCGCGACGACCGCGGCAGGCGGTTGTACGACGCGGCGATGGTCGAGCGGCTGACCCGGCTGCATCGGCTGACCGACCGCGGCCACCCCATCCGCGATCTCGCCGGGATGGAGGACGACGCGCTCGACCGGCTGCTGGAGGAGAGTCGCCATGTCGGGTACGGCGGCGTCGAAACCCTGCCTGGGCGGATGCTGGATGCGATCGCGGACTATCGCGTGGATGTGTTCGACCGCGACCTGTCGGTGGCGATCGCGACCCTGCCGGTCCAGGTGCTGGTCGCACGGGTAGTGACTCCGCTGTTGCGCGAGGTCGGCCTGCGTTGGGCCGACGGACGGCTGGCGATCGCGCAGGAGCGGCTGGTCAGCAGCCTGCTGCGCGCACGGCTGCTGTCGGTACTGAACCAGAATCCACGCGAAGCCCGGCCGCGGTTGCTGTTCGCCACCCTGCCCGGCGAACCGCACGAACTCGGACTGCTTGGGGCCGCGCTGCACGCCTACGAGGCCGGGTTGCCGGTGTTGTACCTCGGGACCGAACTGCCGGTATTGGAAATCGCGCGCGTGACGACCCGACTCGACACCGTCGCCGTGGCACTGAGCTCGGTCGATCCGGGCCAGGCGCCAGCCGCGCTGGTCGCGTTGCGGGAGCTCGACGGCGCCCTGGCCCCCGGCGTGCCGGTGTGGATCGGTGGTGCCAACGCGCGGTACCTGGCCGAAGCCCTGGATATCGCGCGGGTGCAAGCGGTGACCGAGCCGATGGCCCTGGTCCAGCTCGGCCGGCACCGGCTCGGCAATCGCAACTCCCGGTAGCCGAGTTGGCATCGCCGCATCCGGGGGGCGGCTGGCTGCCAATCGTTGACATCCTGTTGCGACCGACGCCCTACCCTTGGGCGAACATCCTCCGCGGAGCCACGCATCCATGCATTCATCCGCGAACATTCGCGCACTGAAGGGGCTCGCACTATCGCTGCTGGTGACCTTCCTCGCCGCCGGCCTCGGCAGCATCGCCTCGATGCAGGCCGGCACGTTCTACCAGCAGTTGGTGCGGCCGGGCTGGGCACCGCCGGCTGACGTGTTCGGCCCGGTGTGGACGGTGCTGTATGCACTGATGGCGATCGCCGCGTGGCTGGTGTGGCGCAAGGCGGGCAGCTTCGCCGCGGCCCGCGGCGCGCTGACGCTCTATCTGGTGCAGCTTGCGGTCAACGCGCTGTGGAGCTGGTTGTTCTTCGGCTGGCACATGGGCGGTGCCGCGCTCGCCGACCTGGTGCTGCTGTGGTTGCTGATCGGCGCCACGACTATCGCGTTCTGGCGCATCCGTCCGCTTGCCGGCGCACTGATGCTGCCGTACTGGGCTTGGGTGACGTTCGCCGGCTTCCTCAATTACTCCACCTGGCAGCTCAATCCGCAGGTGCTGTAGCGCCCGAATTACCAAGCAAACGGCCGCCCGAAGGCGGCCGCGGTGTTGCGATCAACGCGGCGCGATCAGAAGCGGAATTCGCCGCCGAGCGCGATGGTGTCGATGTCGGCGTCCAGGCCGCCGGCCTCGGCCTGGCGACGATCCCAGTTCAACGACAGGCCGAAGCGCGGGTTGAAGTCATAGCCGACGCTGGCGCCGAAGTACGGCTTGGTGGAGTGCTCGTCGTCGACCACGTCGAAGGTGTCCTCGCGCACCTGGAAGGTCAGGCGGGCGATGCCGACGCGACCGCCGATGAAGAAGCCGGTGTGGGCCGGGCCGAAGTTCTTCTTGGCGGCGATGCCGGCACCGAACGAGACCAGGTCGACGTCGGTATCGTTGCCGACGGACTCGGTGTAGAGGGTGCCGACGTGGCCTTCGATGGCGAAGTTCTGGTTGAACCAGTAGCCGCCGCCGAACGTCGCCGAGGTGTCGGTCTCGCTGCCGAAACCGTCGACGTCGATGTCACTCTGGCCGACCTCGGCGCGGATGTAGCCGGCGCTGCCGTCTGCGGCGAACGCGGTCGGGGCCAGCATGGCCAGGACCAGCGCGGAGGACAGAATCAGGGTCTTCTTCATGGTGCTCTCAATCCTTGCTTGTTTGGTGCCCACGCTTGGGCGGCGCGCAGGATGGTCGCCCGCCCCGGGATTGTCAAATTTTCGTTAATTCGATTCCCATCGAGGGAGTGTGCGGACAGCGGCAAAACGGCGTCCGCCGCGGGCATGATGTCCCCCCATTCCTCCCGCAGTCCGCCCCATGCACGCCACCTGGTTGACGATCGCCCTGCTCGCGCTGAGCAACGTGTTCATGACCTTCGCCTGGTATGCCCATCTGAAGGAATTGGGCAGCAAGCCGTGGATCGTGGCGGCGCTGGTCAGCTGGGCCATCGCGTTCTTCGAGTACATGCTGCAGGTGCCGGCCAACCGGATCGGCTACACGGTGTTCTCGATCGCGCAGCTGAAGATCCTGCAGGAGGTGATCACGCTGGTGGTGTTCGTGCCATTCGCGGTGTTCTACCTGCGCGAGCCGCTGAAGCTGGATTTCCTGTGGGCGGGGTTGTGCATGGTCGGGGCGGTGTACTTCATGTTTCGCGACAAGCTGGGGACGTGAGGCGGCGGTGGTGGCGTCCGGCAGTCGTATAGTCGGCCACCCGACGACAGGAGAGGCCGAAATGACGCACCGGATCCACGAGGTGGCGGGCGTGGCGGTATTGGCGCGCCACCGGGCCAGTTGCCATTGCGGTGCGGTCGAGCTGGAACTGGAGTTGCCGGACGGCATCGTCGATCCGCGCCGGTGCGACTGCTCGATCTGCCGGCGCAAGGGCGCAGTGGTTGCCTCGGTGCCGCTGTCCGGGCTGCATGTGGTGCGTGGCTCCGACCAGTTGCGGCTCTACCAGTTCAACACCTTTACCGCGCGGCACTACTTCTGCGGCGTGTGCGGCATCTACACCCACCACCAGCGCCGCTCCAACCCGCAGCAGTACGGCTACAACGTCGGCTGCCTGGAAGGGATCAATCCATTGAAGATACCCGGCGTCAGCAACGAGGACGGCGTCAATCATCCTTCGGATCGCCCGGGTGCATGATCGCTCGGCGGCGAATACCGGCATGGGTGCGATGCACGCGGGCCCCCCGGGGTTGCAACGCCTTTCGACACCCGCGCGGGTCGCGGACGCTGGATAGACTGGCATCGAACCGCGGCACGGCAGCCGCGGACGCCCGCATCGGAGACCCCATGCTGAAAACCGGACCGCTGACCCTGTTGCTGGTCGCCGCATTGTCCCTGCCGCTGTCGTCCACGGCCGCGCAACCCACGCCTTCGCAAGCCTACGCGCCGGACTGCGGCGAGTTGTGCGGGAAGATGCGCGAGTCGGTGCGCGACCTCACCCGCATCAGGACGCCGAACGGCGTGCAGGACACCTACAAGACCCGCATTGGCGGCATCGACCAGTGGATCAACATCCGCGGGCAGGACCGCGCCAACCCGGTGATCCTGTTCGTGCACGGCGGCCCTGCCTCGCCGGCGATGCCGACGACGTGGCAGTTCCAGCGGCCGATCGAGGAGTACTTCACGGTCGTCCACTACGACCAGCGCGGCGCCGGCAAGACGTTGCGGGCGAGCGAACCCGAGGCGATCGCAGACACGATCCACATCGATACCTTCGTCGACGATGCGATCGAGATCGCCGAGCACGTGCGCGAGCGACTCGGCAAGGACAAGCTGGTGCTGGTCGGCCACAGCTGGGGCACGATCGTGGCGATGAAGGCGGCGCTCGAACGCCCCGATTTGTTCCACGCCTACGTCGGCATCGGCCAGGTCATCAATACCCGGGTGAACGAAGAGGTGAGCTTCGAATACGGCCTGCGCCGGGCGCGGGAGGAAGGCAACGCCGAGGCGATCGCCGAAATGGAGGCGATCGCGCCCTACCCCGGCAACGAGCCAATCACCCGCGAGCGCATCATCATTGCGCGCAAATGGCCCCAGCACTACGGCGGAATGACCGCGTACACGGCGGACTCGACGTACTACTACCGCGGTCCATGGCTGTCGCCCGAATACAACGCCGACGACGTGCGCGCGATCAACGAGGGCAGCATGTTCACCCTCGCGCGGGTGCTGCCGGAGTTCCTGGCGGTGGACTTCACCGGGGTGAGGTCATTCCCGATCCCGGTGGTGATGTTCATGGGCCGGCACGACTACACCACGCCGTCGGAACCGACGGCGGCGTGGCTTGCGAAGGTTGATGCGCCATGCAAGGCGGGCGTGTGGTTCGAACACTCCTCGCACATGATGCCGTGGGAGGAGCCCGGCAAGACGCTGGTCAGCCTGCTCGAAACCGTGCGGCCGCTGGCGACCGGAGGCGGGTGCCCGGCGTCGATGGAGACGGTGGCGAACGGCTCCTGATCGAGGAGGCGCAGGGGTGGAGACTCCGTTCCTGCGCACGGGACTTCACAGGTTGCAGCCCTGGCACAGGGTTTCGGCCTTCAGCGCGTCGACCTTGGACACCGCCAGGATATCCCGCGCGCCTTGAGCACCCCGCGCACCTTCCAGTCCCTTGTCGAGCGCGTGCCGGGCGGCGACCTGGGCCTCGGCGATGCGGTTTTCCTCGACCAACAGGGTCGCCACGTCGAGATAGGTCGCACCGTCGTCGTCCAGCGGCGCCGCCTTCGCGTAGGCGTCGATGGCCAAGGCCTTCTGGCCGGCCAGGTAGTACAACTTCGCCAAGGTCTCGAGCGTGGTGAAATCCGGCTTCAGCGCACCGGCTTCAAGGCCTTCGTTGATGACATCGATCGCCTGCCTCTCGTGGCCGTCCAGGTTGGTGTAAATGGACGACAGTTGTTGGTAGTCCGCAGCCGTGTGCAACTGTCCCCTGCTTCGCATTGCTTCCAGCACCGCTGCCGCCTCCTGCGGCATCGCGTTCTGCTGATAGGCGTAGGCGAGGTTCATCTGGATCTGCCGGCCGGTTGGAGAACCCGCGGCGACCTGCTGGGCCAGTCGGAGCGCCTGTGCAAACTCGCCGACTTTCATGTGGGCCCTGGTCAACAGCCCCTGCCACTTCGGATTCGGATCCGCGTGGCCGGCGATCGCTTCCTCGATGACCGGCACCGCTTGAGGGTAACGTCCCATCGAGTAAAGGGCCTGGCCTTGCACGATCAGGTCCGACGGACTCCTGGCCCTGGTTTCGGCGAACAGCCGGTCATAGGTGGCGACTGAGTCGGCGAAACGCCGCTGCTCGAGCAGCAAGACACCGAGGTTCCGCATCGCGCCGAAATGCATGTCGTTGTCCAGTGCGTCAAGCGAGATTGCCTGCTGGTAGTAGGCAATCGCCGCATCGGCCTTGCCGGTCTCGAACGCGGCCTGCGCGGCGATCCGCGCGGCCTTGGCCTTCATGAAATCCGTGTTCGCGTCGTTCGCCAGGATCTTGTCGGCCGCCGCCATGGCCTTGACCCGCTGGCCGTTGTTGTAGAGGTCGGCGACCTGGTTCATCCAGAAGTCCTGCCGGGGCGTGAGGGTGTTGCCCGGTGACGTCCGTTCGGCCAGGGGAAAGACGGCGGACGCCCGCGTGGCGGCGTTCCCGCCCTGCATGGCCCGGCCATCCGCCATGAATGCGAGCAGCAGGATTGCGCCGATGGAGAGCACCAAACCCGCACTCCAATGAAGGGGGAGACGCCGGTCGTCCATGTGCAGCTCCTTGGTCATTGACCGGTTCAGGCTACAACGCCCCACGGCTGCAGCACCCCGGGAGCCGCCGGACGCCTCGGTATGGTCCGGGCCGGTCGGCTAGACTGTCCCATCACCGGCGGCATTGCCGCCCAAGAGCCCGCGGACGCATGAACCCGAACTACCTCGCTTTCGAACAACCCATCGCCGACCTGGAGGCCAAGATCCAGGAGTTGCGCCATGCCAGCCATGGCTCGGCGGTCGACGCGGACACCGAGGTCCACGCGCTGCAGGACAAGTTGCGCCGGCGCACCGCGCAGATCTTCCGCGACCTGTCGCCGTGGCAGGTGTCGCAACTGGCGCGCCACCCGGCGCGGCCGCACACCAACGACTACATCCGGGTCATGTGCGACGAGTTCCAGGAGCTGGCCGGCGACCGCGCCTACAGCGACGACGCCGCGATCGTCGGCGGCCTGGGTCGGATCGACGGCCGCAGCGTGGTCATCATCGGCCACGAGAAGGGCCGTGATACCAAGAGCAAGATCCGTCGCAACTTCGGCATGCCGCGGCCGGAGGGCTACCGCAAGGCGCTGCGGCTGATGAAGCTGGCCGAGCGCTTCGAACTGCCGATCCTGACCTTCATCGACACCCCCGGTGCCTACCCCGGCATCGGCGCGGAGGAGCGCGGCCAGTCCGAGGCGATCGCACGCAACCTGCTGGAAATGGCCGAGCTGAAGGTTCCGATCATCTGCACCGTGATCGGCGAAGGCGGCTCCGGCGGCGCGCTGGCGATCGGCGTCGGCGACTGCACGGTGATGCTGCAATACAGCACCTACTCGGTGATCTCGCCGGAGGGTTGCGCGTCGATCCTGTGGAAGGACGCCGGCAAGGCCAAGGACGCGGCCGAGCAGCTCGGCCTGACCGCGACCCGATTGCATGGCCTGGGTCTGGTCGACAAGGTGGTGCGCGAACCGACCGGCGGCGCCCATCGCAACCCCAAGCAAATGGCGACCCGGCTCAAGACCGTGCTGATGAACGAGCTCGACGCGATCGAAGCCCTGCCCCCCGAGGAACTGCTGCAGCGTCGCTACGAGCGCCTGCGCGGTTACGGCGCCTACGAGGTGGCGTGAGATGGGCGGCAAGTTCATGGCGATGATCTGGGCGGCGGCCGGCGGCGTGTTGCTGCTGGGTGCGTTCCTGTTGCTGGGCTCCAACATCATGTTCGCGATGATGGCGTTCGGCCTGGCGGTCGCCTGCCTGCTGGTCGCCGGCGCCTGCCTGCTCAAGCCGTCCAGCCGCAGCCTCGACCGCGCCGCGCGTGATGAAAACGATCGCGATGCTGGCGTGGACACGGACACCCGCCGCAGGTGGGGACCGCGCTGAGCCGCGCTCCCGCGCGCAGCCCGGCCGCCGCGCATGCAAGCCCTGCCCGCACTGCTCGATGACGCGCTGCAACGCATCTCGGCGGGACCGTTGTGCGTGGGCTTCAGTGGCGGGCTGGATTCGACCGTGCTGCTGCACGCGCTGGCCGCGTCGCCTGCGGCACGCGCACGTGGCCTGCGCGCCTGGCACGTCCATCACGGCTTGCACGCCGAGGCCGACCGGTGGGCGGCCGGGTGCGAGGCGACCTGCGCAGCGCTTGGCGTTCCCTTGACGGTTACCCGCGTCGAAGTCGCGCGTGATACCGGGCATGGTCCGGAGGCCGCGGCCCGGCAGGCCCGCCACGCGTCGTTCCGCGAAGGGTTGGGGGAAAACGAGATTCTCGTATTCGCGCATCACCGCGACGACCAGGCCGAGACCTTCCTGCTGCGGGCAATGCGCGCCTCCGGTCCGGACGGGCTCGGGGCGATGCGGGAATGGCGCGGATTCGGTCGCGGGCATCTGTGGCGGCCGTTGCTCGGGATCGCGCGCGCATCGCTTGAAGCGTATGCGAACGAGCTTGGGCTGCGCTGGATCGAAGATCCGAGCAATGCCGACGTGTCGTTCGACCGCAATTTCCTGCGTCGCGAGGTGCTGCCGCTGCTGGGCGAGCGCTGGCCGCACGCGGCGGCTTCATTGGCTCGTTCGGCGGAGTTGTGCGCGGAGGCGGCCGTGCTGCTCGATGCGGATGACTCCGCGGCGCTGGTGGGTGTGGTCACCGACGACCCCGCGTCCCTGTCCCGGACGCGTCTTGCCGGGCTGTCGCCGCCACAGCGCGCGAGGGTGCTGCGCCATTGGATCGCGACGCTGGGACTGTCGCCGCTGCCTGCCAATGGGATCGCCCGGGTCGAATCGGAACTGCTGGCGGCGCGCCCGGATGCGACGGCCTGTTTCGAATGGCATGGCGCGATGATCCATGCGTGGCGTGACGTGCTGCATGCCGGCCGGGTGCTGGCGCCGCTGCCCGACGGGTGGCAAGTGGAGTGGGACGGCGTCGAGCCGTTGGTGCTGCCGGACAGTGCAACCCTCGCGCTCCGGCCTTTTGTAGGAGCGGCTTCAGCCGCGAACCGGGAGGCCGGCGGGTTCGGGCGCAGCCTGCTCGTGCGTGCGCGCCGTGGCGGCGAGCGCATCACTCTGGCCAGCCGGGCTCACAGCCATTCGTTGAAACAGGTGCTGCAGGAGCGTGCGATCCCGCCATGGCAGCGCACCTGCCTGCCATTGCTGTCGACCATGGAAGGCGAGCTGCTGGCGGCCGGCGACCGGATCCTTTCGGCCAGCTTCGAGCAGTGGCTACACGAGCGCGGTGCGTGCCTGCAGTGGCACCTGGCACCATCGCGCCCGCGGGCCGATTGACCATCCCCGACCCCGGTCGCACACTGGCGCCATGCCACGCAAAACCACCCCCGAAGCCTCGCCGGTCGCCGATTTCGAAGCCTCGCTCGACTCGCTCGAGCAGCTGGTCGAGAAGATGGAACACGGCGAATTGAGCCTGGAAGAGTCGCTGGCCGCCTACGAGCGCGGCGTCGGCCTGTACCGTCGCTGCCAGGCCGCACTGGAGCAGGCGGAGCTGCGCGTGCGCCTGCTCAGCGACCCGCAGGATCCGGCCAGCGCCGAAGCCTTCGCGCCGCCCGCTTCGCCCGATGCTTGACCCGCAGCTGTCGGCCTGGCGCGAGCGCAGCGACGCCGCGCTGGCGGGCGCGCTGCCCGCACTCGATATCGAACCGAAAACCCTGCATGCCGCCATGCGCCACGCGGTGCTGCTCGGCGGCAAGCGCATGCGACCACTGCTGGTGCATGCCAGCGGTGTGTTGTTCGATGCTGACCCGCTGGTACTCGACGCGCCCGCGGTCGCGATCGAATTGATCCACGCCTACTCGCTGGTCCACGACGACCTGCCGGCAATGGACGACGACGCCCTGCGCCGCGGCCAGCCGACCGTGCATGTCGCGTTCGACGACGCCACCGCGATCCTCGCCGGCGACGCGTTGCAATCGCTGGCGTTCGAAGTGCTGGCCGCGGCGCCAGTCGATGCCGCGATCCGGGTCGAGTTGCTGCGCATTCTCGCCACCGCCGCCGGCGCATCCGGGATGTGCGGTGGCCAGGCGCTGGACTTGGGGGCGACCGGCAATGGCGGGGCCCTGACCCTGGCCGAGCTCGAACACCTGCATCGGCTCAAGACCGGCGCACTGATCCGCGCGGCAGTGCGGATGGGCGCGTTGTGCGGCGGCGCGGATGATGATGAGTTGGCCTCGCTCGACGTTTACGCCGACGCGCTGGGCCTGGCCTTCCAGGTGCGTGACGACATCCTCGATGTCGAAGGCGACAGCGCCACGCTCGGCAAGACCGCGGGCAAGGACGTGGCGCAGGACAAGGCGACGTTCCCGGCGTTGCTGGGGATGCAGGCTTCGCGCGAGCGGCTGGCCGAACTCACCCAGGCGATGAGGGGTGCGTTGGCGCCGTTTGGCGCGCGCGCCGAGGCGCTGCGCGCTCTCGGGCGGTTGGCGGTGGAACGGGATCGCTGAGCAGCCAGGCCACGGCAATTTTCGCCTGTCGATCGCAACGAGGTGCTTCCAATGCAGGAGCGACGTAAGTCGCGGCCTGTAGATTGCTTCGACGCGTGCACGCATCTAGGCGCGCGGCGGCGCGTTGGGGGATCGTGGCAAGCCAATGTCGGCTTGGCGCGGTCGCGACTTACGTCGCTCCTACAAATTAAAGCCCCGCACGACGGAGGTCGTGCAGGGCGGGCGACGCGAGTCGACTACTTGATCAGGCGCAGCGTCAGCGGGTAGCGGTACAACACGCCTTCGTTGGCCTTGATGCCGGCGATGATGGTCAGCACCAGCCAGGCAATGGCGATGATGACACCGGCGGGGATCGCGATCACCAGGCCGATGCCGAGGGTCACGATCGACAACAGCACGAGCGCCAGCATCGCGATGCCGACGGTGATGTTGAAGTTCAGCGCTTCCTTGCCCTGGTCGTCGACGAACGGCATCGTGTCCTTCTTGACCAGCCAGATGATCAGCGGGCCGATGAAGGTGCCCCAGCCGCCGACCGCGGAGGTCAGCAGGCCGCCGACCAGGGACGACAGGTGGGCGAACATGCCCCACTGGCGCTGCTCGCTGGAAAAGCCATTCGACGATGCGGGCTCGTCCATCGGCGGTGGCTGGCTACGGGACGACTGGGTGTCCGCCGGACGATCGAACGGCGGCGGGGTGCCGGGCGAGCTTTGGTTCGGGTCGTTCTCGTTCGGATTCACGTGCCTTTCTCCTCAGTGACCGGGACCGGATTGCGTCCCGATTGTGACACGCGCTCACCCCTCGCCCGCAACCGTCATCCGACCTACCAGGATCGAGCCGGTGCGGATGTGCGAGCGCGGGTCGACGTCGCTGCCCACCGCTTCGATCGCGGCGAACATCTGCTTGAGGTTGCCGGCGATGGTGATGCCGTCGACCGGATACTGGATCTTGCCGTCCTCGATCCAGAACCCCGCGGCGCCGCGCGAGTAGTCGCCGGTGATGTTGTTGACGCCCTGCCCCATCAGTTCGGTGACCAGCAGGCCGCGGCCCATGCCGGCCAGCATCGCCTCGAAGTCGCCGCCGTTGGCCGCGACCTGCAGGTTGTGCACGCCGCCGGCGTTGGCGGTGGTCTGCAAGCCGAGCCGGCGCGCCGAATAGCTGCCGAGCACGTAGCGTTGCAGGACGCCGCCGGCGACCAGGGGCGACTCGCGGGTAGCCACGCCCTCTCCATCGAACGCGGCCGAGCGGAAACCGCGCGGCAGGAACGGCAGTTCGTCGATCGCGAACCAGTCCGGGAACAGCTGGGTGCCGGCGCTGTCGAGCAGGAAGCTGGCACGCCGGTACAACGCGCCGCCGGAGACCGCGCCGAGCAGGTGGCCGATCAGCGATCGGGCGATCTCGGCCGAATACAGCACCGGGTACTGGCCGGTGGCGATCTGCCGCGGCGCCAGTCGCGACACGGCGCGTTCGGCGGCCTTGCGACCGATCGTCGCGGCAGACTCCAATTCGTCCGCCGCCAGCGCGATGCTGTACCAGCCATCGCGCTGCATGTCGGCGCCGCGCCCCGCGATGAGCGCGCAACCCAGGCTGTGCTGGGTGCTGCGCTCGCGACCGACGAAACCGTGCGAGTTGGCGTACACCGACAGGCTGCTGCCGCTACCGACCGAGGCGCCGTCGGAATTCTCCAATCGCGGGTCGAAGTCGCGCCCGGCCTGTTCGCAGGCCAGCGCCAGGTCGATCGCGCGGTCGGCCTCGATCGCCCATGGGTGCCAGCTGTCGAACTCGCGCAGGTCGGTCGCCATCAGTTCGGCGTCGGCCAGGCCCGCGGCCGGGTCATGCTCGGTATGGCGGGCGATCGCGCAGGCCTGGTCGACGGTGGCGGCGAGGCTGGCGTCCTGCAGGTCGGCGGTCGAGGCGCTGCCCTTGCGGCCGTTGAAATAGACGGTGACCGAGATGCCGCGGTCGCGGGTCGACTCGACGGTCTCGACCTCGCCCATCCGCACGTTGACGTTGAGCCCGGTGTCCTCCGAGCACGAGACTTCGGCCTGGTCGGCGCCACTGGCGCGGGCGCGCTCGAGCAGGCGCTGCGACAGCCCGGCGAGCAGGTCGAGGTGGGCGTCGCTGTCAGCGTGGGAGGCAATGTCGCTCAATGACTTATCCTTGCAGTACGAAATGACGTGGGCGTTGACGATGCGTGGCAGAGACGAAGAAACCGGCGAGTTCCGCGACGACAGTCGCAGCCAGCAGCGCCGCGAGGCGTTGGAGGTGCTGACGCTGGGGCAGAAGCTGGTGGCCCTGACCGACGCCCAGTTGGGCAAGTTGCCGGTACCCGAGGCGCTGTTGCCGCACATCCGCGAGGCGAGGCGCATTACCTCGCACATCGCCCACAAGCGGCAACTCGCGTTCCTGGCCAAGCAGATGCGACGCGAGGATGACGAGACGCTGGAGGCGATCCGCGACGCGCTCGACGAGAAGGGCGACGCCGCCCGGCGCGAGGTGGCGGCGATGCACCGGGTCGAGGCCTGGCGCGATCGCCTGCTGGCCGACGGCGACGCGGCGCTGGCCGAACTGATCGAACAATACCCCGACGCCGACCGCCAAGGCCTGCGCCAGCTGGTGCGCAACACCTTGGAAGAGCGCAAGCGCAACAAGCCGCCGCGGGCGTTCCGCGAGCTGTTCCGGCAGCTGCGCGAGCTGATGCTGGCCGGTTCGGAACCGGAACTTCCGGAACCAACCGGCGACGACGACGCGGCCTAGCAGCGCGGCGTTCACGCCTGGGTGCCGCCCACCGTGATGCCGTCGATCAACAGCGACGGCTGGCCGACGCCGACCGGCACGCTCTGGCCGTCCTTGCCGCAGACGCCGACGCCCTCGTCCAATGCCAGGTCGTGGCCGATCATCCGCACCTTTTGCATCGTTTCCGGGCCGTTGCCGATCAGGGTCGCGCCCTTGACCGGCGCGGTGACCTTGCCGTCTTCGATCAGGTAGGCCTCGGTCGCGGAGAACACGTATTTGCCGCTGGTGATGTCGACCTGGCCGCCGCCGAAGTTGACCGCGTACAGGCCCTTCTTGACCGAGCGGATCATCTCCTCGGGGTCGTGCTTGCCGGCCAGCATGTAGGTGTTGGTCATGCGCGGCATCGGCAGGTGCGCGAACGACTCGCGGCGGCCGTTGCCGGTCGGGGCCATGCCCATCAGCCGCGCATTGAGCGAGTCCTGCATGTAGCCGACCAGCACGCCGTCCTCGATCAGGGTGGTGCACTCGGTCGGCTGGCCCTCATCGTCGACGTTGAGCGAGCCGCGGCGACCGGGCAGGGTGCCGTCGTCGACGATGGTGACGCCGGGCGACGCGACCCGCTGATCCATGCGGCCGGCGTAGGTGCTGGTGCCCTTGCGGTTGAAATCGCCTTCCAGGCCGTGGCCGACCGCCTCGTGCAGCAGCACGCCGGGCCAGCCGTTGCCGAGCACCACCGGCATCACCCCGGCCGGCGCGTCGACCGCATCGAGGTTGACCAGCGCCTGCCGCAGCGCCTCCCGGCCCCAGGCTTCGGGCTTGCCGTCGGCGAACAGCTCCGCGTACGAGTAGCGCCCGCCACCGCCGGTGTAGCCGGATTCACGGCGGCCGTTCTGCTCGACGATCACCTGCACGTTGAAGCGCACCAGCGGCCGTACGTCGGCGGCGAGCACGCCGTCGCTGCGCGCGACCAGCACGGTGTCGACGCCACCAGCGAGGCTCACCATCACCTGCTTGACCCGCGGGTCGGCGGCGCGCAGCAGCTTGTCGATCGTGCGCAGCGCCTCGACTTTTTCCTCGTTGCCGAGCGAGTCGATCGGGTCGTCACTCGGGTACAGCGAACGGCCGTTGCCGCGCACCAGTGACTGCGTGGTCAGGGTGTTGCCGTCGCGCGCGATCGCACGGGCCGACTTCGACGCGGCGATCAAAGCGTCGCCGTTGATCTCGTCGGAATAGGCGAAGCCGGTCTTCTCGCCGCTGATCGCGCGCACGCCGACGCCCTGCTCGATCGAGTGCGCGCCGTCGCGGACGATGCCGTCCTCAACCGTCCAGCTTTCACGACGGGCATGCTGGAAATACAGGTCGCCGAAATCGACGCCGGGGCCGAGCAGCGTGCCGAAAGTGCGTTCGAGGCCGCCGGTATCGAGGCCGGCAGGCAGCAACAGGCGGGATTCGGCGAGCTGGAGCGGAAGGGTCATGGGGCAGCCGGATTGGACGAAGGAAGGGGCGCGCTATCCCGACGATATGCGGGCGATGGCCGATGCTTCAACCGGCGGGCCCGGCTTCGGCCGCGGACAGCCGCCCCCTGCTCGCGGCTGATGACCTCGACCTCGGGATCGGCCCACGGCCCGGTCACCTTGTAGGTCTGCGAGGTGATCTGCCCCAGCGGCTTCTGCAGCACGGCATTGGCAGCGGCGCCGATCGCGGCGCCGACCGGGCCGCCGGCGATCGCGCCGACCGCGGTCAACAGGTTGCCGGCCTTGGGCAGCACCTCGATGGTCTGGTTGAACGTCTCGCTGCGCAGGTTGGCGGTGCCATGGATGTTGATTTCGGCGGCGGGGCCATCGATCTGCAACGCATCGCTGCGGGCGATGCCGTCGGCGAAGCGGATCGCGCCGTCGATCTCGTTGAACGCGAAGCCCTTGGAGAAGAAGTCGCGGAAGTCCAGCGACAGTCGGCGCGGCAATTCGGCGATGCTGAGCAGACCGAACACCCGACCGGCGCCCGGTTCGACCTCCAGCAGGCGGCCGTCGCGCGCGTCCAGCGTCAGCGCGCCGTCGAGCGTGGCCAGGCTGAAGTCGGCGGGACTGCTGGGCCAGCCGGCCTCAAAACGGGCCCGGCCTTCGCCGCCGGCGAGGCGACCGCCGTAGCCGAGGCCGCCGAGCAACGTGCCGAAGTCGTCGCTGTCGAGCGTGGCCTCCAGTTGCGTGCGCGCCGCATCGCCACGTCCGGTCCAGCTGCCGCTGAGGTCGATTGAATGCTGCGGCGCGCGGGTCTGCAACTGGTCGAGCTGCAGGCCGGTCGCGGTCGGATGGGTGCGCAGGGTCGCGCGGCCCAGTCGGGCGTCGCGGATCCGCAGGTCGACAATGTCGAACGACAGCGGCGGGATCGCGGCCGGGTTGAAGTCGGGGTCGAGCACCGGACTCGTCGGCACATCGGCGCCTGCCACTGCATCGGCACCCGTCGGCGTCGCAACCGTCGCCGTGGTCGCCGCACCCTTCGCCGGTTCCGCGGAGCGCCAATGCACGCGATCGAAGCGGCCGGCGATCGTCGCGCCCTTGGCCGCCGGCACCAGCAGCGCGCCCTGCAAGGCGGCCCCCTCGACCCGAACCGCCGTCGCCTCGTTCGCGCCCGGCACCACCTGCAGGCGGGTCTCGGGGAACACGCCACCGAGCAGTTGCAGTTGCCCGGCCGTCACGTCGATGCGTTGCAGCGACAATCCGTCGCCACTCGAGTCGCCGGTCCCACCTTGCACCAGCCCGATCCAGGCGATCGCGTCGAGCGATGCGGCACGGCCGGCGGCCACCAGCCCCGAGGGCGGCGCCGGTTGTTCGACCCGGCGACTGCCCAGCGCGACCCGCACGCCGGTGCGGCCATTGCGACTGCTTGCTCGCAGTGCGAGCACGTCACCGAGGCCGACCTCGACATCGCCGCTGCCCATCGGCAGCGGCGTGTCGACGGTCGCCATCAGTGGCGTCGCCGCCGGCTTGCGCAACGGCGCCGGCAGCTCGAGCGCCGTGCCGACGAGATCCGAGCGGAGCTGCAATTGCGCGGGCGCCGATTCGCCGTCGCCTGACGCTGGCACGGTGACACCAACCTTCCAGCGCGAGCGTCCCTGCAGGTGCGGCGCCAGCCAGGCCAGGTCCGGTGCGCGCGCAATCAGCGCGTCGGCCTCGAAGGCGGCATCCAGCCCGGCTTCGAAGGCGTTTCCGCGCTCGCGCACATGGCCGGCGCCAGCACGCAGGTCGAGCACGCCGGGACGGTCGTCGTGGCGCACCCGCAGCGCGTCGGCGTGGAAGCCGTTGCGGTCGTATTCGGCGCGACCGTTGACCCGGTCGAAGGCGATGTTCCAACGCGGATCGGCCAGTCTGGCGTCGCGCAATGCGACATCGCCGTCGATCGCGATGCTGGTGCCGGCCTGCAACGGCAGGCGCAGGTTGAAGTCGACCGCAGCCGCGCCACTGCCCTTCACGCTGTCGAAGGTTTCCGGGTTCAGCCGGCGCAGCGGACTCTGCCGCAATACGCCGAGCAAGTCGGACACGTCGCCATCGCCGTGCGCGCCCACGGTCAGCGCGCCCTCGCCGTAGTGGTCGATGGCGCCACTGAGCTGCGGGATGTCGATATCGCCCAGCGCGCCACTGCCCTCCACGGTGAAGCCGTTGCCGATGAAGCTGGCATCCAGTTCGACCGCAGTGGCGGCTGGCCAGTCCGGCTGGAACCGCAGGGTCGCATCGCTGATGTGCCCAGTCGCCTCGAAGCGTCCGTCGTTGTCGTCGAACGGCCAGTCGTCGAGGTCGCCGACGATCAATGCACGGCCGTCCTGCACGGTGCCTGCGACCAGCGCGGTGTCGAGCCACTCGATCAGTTGCGGCGGCATCTTGTGACGGATCCAGAAGCCCTTGGCGACCGGCAACGCGACGTCATCGAGGGTGGCGGCGATGTCGATCCACGGCCGGCTGCCGTCGCCCTGCCACCACAGCCCGCCACGCGCGTCGGCGCCGAAGCCGTCGCCATCGATCTCCAGTGTGGCGGTGCCGATCCGCCAACCCTCGCCCTCGCGCCAGCCGTTGACGGCGCCGTCGAGGGTGACGGTGTGGACCATGCCGAAGCCGCTGGGCCAATCGAATGCGACCGGCCGGTTGGCATCGAGTTGCAGGCGGAAGCCTTCGGCGTCGCCCTCGAGGTCCGCGGCCAGGCCGCGCAAGCCGGGGGCATCGCCGACCGGATCGAAGGCGAGCGCCTCGATCCGTGCGCGCGCATGCATCGCCCCGCCGCGGCGACCGGCGACCGCGATGTCACGCAGCGAGGCCCGCGGCCGCGCCTGCTGCAGCCAACGACGCAAGTCGGGCGACAGCCGGTCGCTGAGCGCGGCGACGGCGACCAAGGGGCCGATATCGACGCGCTCGGCGGCCACCGCAACGTGTTCGCCGCCAGCCAGCAACAGGCCGTCGAGGACCTGGCGGCTGTCGTCTGTGGTGAACGCCAGGCTCGGCGCATCGAGGCGCCAGCCGTCATCGACCAGTTTCCAGCGCGCGCGGGCCTCGACCCGCTCGAACCGGGTGCGAGGCGCCTGAGCGGCCGGATTGGCCGGGGCGCCGCGCAGTACCACGCCATCAAGCGCGGCGTCGACGGTGATGCCGGCGATCCGGTGGTCGTCCAGCGTCGCCCAGGCTTGGGCACGGCCGACGCCGCTTTCCAGGGTGACCCCCAGCAAACGCAGCAGCGATGACCATTGCGCCAGGTCGGCCTTGCGCGCGCCGGCATAGACCCGGCCGTCGCCGCTGTCGCGGTCGAGTTCCAGCACCGCGTCGAGCGGGCGGGCGTCGATCCCGGCGTCGACGTCCGGCCAGGCACGCACGCCGGCGCGCACGCGTTCGCCGTCGACCAGCAGGCGCAGGTCGATCTTCGGAATGTGTGCGTCGATGCCGAGCTTCGGGGCGATCACGGCGAGCTTGCCGCCGATCACCTGCAACTCGCCGAGGTCTTCCAACGCCTCGAACGGATCGACTCCCGACTGCTGCTGTCCCGGCAGGCCACGGACCTGCCAGCGGCCATCGGCGACGCGCTCCAGGGTCAGGTCGATACCGCGCAGGCGCAGCTCGGAGAATGGCGTGTTCGGCAACAAGCCGGCGTAGATCGACACCAGCATCTCGGTGTCGCCGACCGTGAAGGCCTTGTCGCCGTCACCGACACGCAGGTTGTCGAGCTGCAGCAGCGGCCCGCGCCGGGTCCACTCGGTCTGCACCCGGTCGAAGGCGATGGTGCGACCGGCGCGCTGGCTCAGCCATGCCGCGACCTTGTCGGGGTTGCGCTCGGCCAGCGGCAGCACCTGGCTGGCGATGCCAAGCACGAGCGCCACCAGCACCAGCACGACCGCGATGGTGTAACCGAGGCCACGGCGGGCGTGGCGCAGGTGGCGGCGGACGCGGGTGGGCACTAGAGCGCCCTCATCCACCTTTGGTCAGAGCAGGACGACATCGAACTGCTCCTGCGCGTACTGGTCGTCGGGTTGGAACCGGACCGACTTGCCGAGGAATTCCTCCAGCTCCGCGACCGCCGCCGATTCCTCGTCGGTGATCCGCGCGACCACCTTCGGCGAGGCCATCACCAGCAAGCGCGCCGCGTCGAACTGGCGCACCTGGCGCACGATCTCGCGGAAGATCTCGTAGGTGACGGTTTCGGGGGTCTTGAGCATGCCGCGGCCGGCGCACTCGTGGCATGGCTCGCTGAGCTGGCGCTCCAGACTCTCGGTGGTGCGCTTGCGGGTCATCTCGACCAGCCCTAACGGCGAGAAGTCGTAGACCGTGGTCTTGGCGTGGTCGCGCGCGAGCGATTTCTCCAGTTGGCGCAGCACCTGGCGCTTGTGTTCGGCATCGACCATGTCGATGAAGTCGATGATGATGATCCCGCCCAGGTTGCGCAGCCGCAGTTGCCGCGCGGCCGACTGCGCCGCCTCCAGGTTGGTGCGGTAGACGGTCTCCTCCTGGTTGCGCTGGCCGAGGAACGAACCGGTGTTGACGTCGACCGTGGTCATCGCCTCGGTCTGGTCGATCACCAGATAGCCGCCGGACTTCAGCGGCACCTGCCGGGCCAGCGCCTTCTGGATCTCGTCCTCGACACCGTACATGTCGAAGATCGGCCGCGCGCCGGCGTAATGCTCGATCTTTTCGTCGAGACCGGGCATGTACTGGGCGGCGAACCCGCGCAAACGCTCGCAGGTCTCGCGCGAGTCGACCCGGACCTTCTCGACATCGCGCCGCATGAGGTCGCGCACCGCGCGCAGCGGCAAGGTGAGGTCTTCGTAGACGCATTCGCCGACCCGGGCATCGGGCGACTTGGCCGCGATCAGCGACCAGGCCCGGCCGAGGTAGGCGATGTCCTCGGCCAGCGCCTCGGCCGGTTGCGACTCGGCGTTGGTGCGGACGATGTAGCCGTGGGCGTCGGCCGCCGGCGCCAGCGCGGTGACCTGGGTCTTCAGGCGCGCGCGCTCGACCTCGTCCTCGATCCGCGCCGACACCCCCACCACCCGCGTGCGCGGCAACAGCACCAGGTAACGCGAGGGAATACTGAGTTGGGTGGTCAGGCGCGCGCCCTTGCTGCCGATCGGGTCCTTCACGACCTGCACGATGACCTCTTCGCCATCGCGCAGAAGCTCGGCGATCGGCCGGGTCGGCGCCGGCGGCAGGGGTGCTTCATCACCCTCGCCGTTGCCGACCTTCGGCGGCTTGACGATGTCGGCCGCATGCAGGAAGGCCGCGCGCTCCAGCCCGATGTCGACGAACGCGGCCTGCATCCCCGGCATTACCCGCTGCACCCGGCCCTTGTAGATGTTCCCGACCACGCCGCGGTTAAAGCCGCGTTCGATGTGCAGTTCCTGCAGCATGCCGTTCTCGACCACCGCCACGCGGGTCTCGCGCGGGGTGACGTTGACCAGGATCTCCTCGCTCATGCGGCCTCCGTGGCCTGGGGGCCAGAAGCGGGGCCGAAGGTCGAGCCGAGCCCGAAGCCGGCCAGCAGGCGCGCGGTCTCGCGCAGTGGCAGGCCCATCACCCCGGAGTAGCTGCCGTCGAGTCGGCTCACGAAGATTTCGGCTCCGCCCTGGATCGCGTACGCACCGGCCTTTCCGAACGGTTCGCCGGTGGCGATGTAAGCGTCGATGCGGGCGTCGTCGAGTTCGTCGAACGTGACCTGCGATACCGATACCGTCTGCAGTTCGCGCCCGGACGACACCAGCGACACCGCCGAGATCACCTGGTGGGTGCGGCCCGACAGCCGCCGCAACATCGCCGCCGCGTCGGCGGCGTCGGCCGGCTTGCCGAACACCTCGTCGTCCAGCACCACCTCGGTATCGGAACCCAGCACCAGTGCGGACGGATTGCCGAGTACCTGCAGCAGACCGGCACCGGCCTTCTCGCGCGCCACCCGGCACACGTAGTCGCGCGGCGGTTCGCCTGGCTGGCGCTGCTCGGGGATGTCGAGCTCGAGCACGCCGAATTCGAGGCCGAGCCGGCCCAGCAGTTCACGACGTCGCGGCGATTTCGAGGCGAGATAGAGCATCGGGTTCCAATGTCGGGCAAAGGCCGCCCCCAAGCGGCCTGCAGAGGTTGGAAAGCATAACCTGCAGCAACTGAGCGCCAGCCCACGCCGATGGCGTAACCCCGACACGGCTCACGGTTCGTTCACCCCCTCGCTCAGACCCTGTTCCGACCACCAAGGAGTTTCCATGCGTCCGATGTTCCCGTTGTCACGCCACACCCTGCGCCCGCTCGTGCTGGCCACCGCCCTCGCCTTCGGAGCCGTCGCCATGCCCGCCGCCGCCCAGATCGTCACTTCCGCGCCGGTCACCACCGACGGCACCCTGCTGTCGGTGTCGGCCGAGGCCGAAACCACCCGCGTACCCGACATCGCCCACCTCTCGACCGGCGTGGTGACCCAGGCCGCCGACGCCAAGGCCGCGATGCAGGCCAATGCCGAACAGATGACCCGCGTGGTGGCCGCGATCCGCAAGGCCGGCATCGCCGAGCGAGACATCCAGACCAGCGGCGTCAATCTCAACCCGCAATACCGCTACGAGGAAAACCAGCCGCCCACCATCACAGGCTACGAGGCCCGCAACACGGTCAACATCACCGTGCGCGACATCGGCGAGCTGGGCGGAATACTGGATGCACTGGTCGCGGTGGGCGCCAACCAGATCCACGGCCCCAGCTTCGCGGTCGACGACAAGGAATCGGCCTATGACGAGGCCCGTCGCGCCGCGATCGAGAAGGCCCAGTCGCGCGCGGCGATGTACGCCAAGACCCTCGGCATGCGCGTGCGCCGGATCGTCAGCATCAGCGAAGGCAACGGCGGCTTCAGTCCACCGGTGCCGATGATGGCGATGGCGCGGATGGAAAAGGCCAGCGCCGATACCCCGATCGCACCGGGCGAAAGCACCTTGTCGGTCAACCTCGACGTCGTGTTCGAACTGGGGAAGTAAACGTGAGCACCCGCGACAAGACCGCCCCGCCCGCGCCGGATCCGAAGTCGGGCAACAATCCCGGCTACGCCGAACCCAGGCCGCGCGACAAGGACGATGCTCGCCAGCCGGACCCGCGCCACAAGCCCAACCGCGACGAGGGCGGCGTGGAGCGTGGGCCCGAACGCGACCCGGGTGCCGCGGACGACTGAGCGGCCGATGGCTGCGTGAGATGAACCGAAGGGCCCGCCAAACCGGGCCCTTCGCTTTTTTTATCGAAACCGAACTCGGCAGTCGGGCGCTTCGGCTTTTTCGCTGACAGATGCAAGCGACCGCCGGTCGGTCGAAACCACCCGTTGCTCCGCCATTGCTTGCCGTACCCGTGCGTATGGGGCCAGCTTGGGCCGTGGGCGCCTGGGGCGATGCCCATCGGCAAAACCCCGTCTGCTGCGTCCGCGCGTTGGAACCATTACGGCTGACAACAGGAGGTGGACCATGGTGCATGCAATGTCTTCCCACTCCCGCGGCAATGGCGCGGACCCGCGTTTCGACGGTGGCCGGATCGCCGCCGGGGCCGGCGCGATCGCGCTGCACGTGATGGTGCTGATGCTGGTGCTGATCCCGATGAAGCTGCCACCGCTGGCCCCCGACGCCGTGCGCTTGCCGGACATCGAATGGATCCCGCGGGAAACGCCCGAACCGGTGGACGTGGTGCCGTTCGAGCCCGACCCGGTCCCGACCCCGACACCCGTCGCGATCACGCCGCCGACGCCGACCACGGTGCCCGTGGAGCCGGTCGCGCCGGTGGTCGAGCCGATGGCGGGCGACATCCCGGTGGCTCCGGTCGTGCCGGTGACCGTCCCGGCGGCGGAATCGATCGGGCCGGTCGCGGTGATGACCGGCGCCGCGCTGCGTTACGCCATCGCCCCGCCGCCGCCGTATCCGGACCGGGCGCTGCGCAGGGGACTGGAAGGTACGGTGTTGCTGGAAGTGCTGGTCGATATCGACGGCCGGCCGGTGGAAGTTACGGTTTCCCGCAGCAGCGGCCATCGTGAACTCGACCGCGCTGCGCTACGGCATGTGCTTGAGAGCTGGCGGTTCCAGCCCGCGTTGCGCGATGGCCGCCCGGTGCAGGCGATCGGGCTGGTGCCGATCGGGTTTGCGTTGCGTTGAGTGGGGACGGAGGTGCCCGCCCGGCGCGGGCACCGCTTTTGTAGGAGCGGCTTTAGCCGCGATCGGGAATCGGGCTCGCTCGAACCGACTTCAGATCGCGGCTAAAGCCGCTCCTACAAAAGCCCTGCTAGGCTCGGTGGTAGGGGTGGTTCGCCAGCATCGCCGCGGCCCGGTACAACTGCTCGGCCGCCACCAGTCGCACCAGCATGTGCGGCAGGGTCAACGGCCCCAGCGACCACGACTCGTCGGCGCGCGCCAGCACCTCGTCGGCGTGTCCCTCGGGTCCGCCGATCAACAACGCCAGGTCGCGGCCTTGCCCGCGCCACTGCTCCAGCCGCTGCGCCAGCTGCTCCGAGCTCCACGGCCTGCCGCGTCCGTCCAGGGTCACCACCAGCGGCGACTTCGGCAACGCCGCCAATACCCGCGCGCCCTCGTCGGCGGTGGCGCGGGCGACGTCGCGGTTCTTGCCGCGCAGGCCAGGTTCGACCTCGACCAGTTCCAGCGGCAACCAGTGCGACAACCGCTTGCGGTAATCCTCGAATCCTTCGGCCACCCAGCGCGGCGCGCGCTCGCCGACCGCGATCAGCTTCGCTTTCATGCCCGCATGGTAGCGGGCAGCCGTCACGACGCCGGGAATTGTCATCGCAGCGTCATCCAACGGTTATGGCCGGCTCCGACGATCGAGGCTCCCCCAAGCCAGCAGGAGTTGCACATGGACCAGCTCGACCTTCCCCGCCGCCAGTTGCTCAAGGGTGGCGTCGCCGCGATGGCCGTCGGCGCGATCGGCAGCCTCGGCGCGCTGCACTCGCGCCAGGCCCTCGCCGCCAACGACCCGACCCGGCTGGCGCCTATCGCCAATCCCTACGGCCCGCTCGCACCGGTGGCCGACCGTGCGACCGGCTTGGAGCTGCTGCAACTGCCGCCCGGTTTCAGCTACGAATCCTTCGGATGGTCGGGCGACCTGATGCGCGACGGCCAGCCGTGCCCGGACCGTCACGACGGCATGGCGGTAATGCTGCGCCAGAACGGCCATGGCCGCGGACACGGGCGCGGCGACGATCGCGGCCGAAGCCGCGGCGACCGCGGCCGCGGCCACGAGCTGGTGCTGATCCGCAACCACGAACGCGGCGCAGGCGCGCCGATCCGCGCGCCCGGCATGTACGACCACGGCGACCTCGGCGGCGGCCAGCTGGCCGGCGGCGGCACCACCACGTTGCGCTGGCGCAAGGGCGAACTGCTCGGGATGGAGGCCAGCCTCGGCGGCACCCTGGTCAACTGCGCCGGCGGTCTGACCCCGTGGGGCACCTGGCTCAGCTGCGAAGAGGTCAAGACCAACGACGTTTCCAGCACCGGGCGAAAGCATGGCTACGTGTTCGAGGTGCATCCCGATGCGGAACGCACCAGCGGCCGTCCACTGGTCGGGCTGGGCCGCTTCAGCCACGAGGCGGTCGCGATCGATCCGCGCACCGGCGTGGTCTACCTGACCGAGGACGACCGCAACAAGTCCGGCCTCTACCGCTTCGTTCCGAACGACCGAAGCGGCCGGTACGGCTCACTGGAGAACGGCGGCCGCCTGCAAGCCGCGCGCGTGCGCGGAACCCCCAACGCCGACCTCAGCGTCGCCACCATCGGTACCCGCCATGCGCTGGAATGGGTCGACATCGCCGATCCCGATCTCGACAGCCTGGCCGCGCCGGGCGACCTGCCCGACATCGGCAGCAGCGACACCGTCAGTGGCCCGTTCGCGCAGGCGTGGGCCGGCGGCGCATTGCGGATGAGTCGCGGCGAAGGCATCTGGTATGCCCACGGAAAGATGTTCATCGTCGACACCGCCACCGGTGTCGACAGCGAGGGCCGCCGCGGTCGCGGCAACGGCGCGGTGTGGGTGCTCGATCTCGCCAGCCAGCAGCTACAGGCGCTGTTCGTCAGCGGCAACCAGCTCGCCGCGCACAATCCCGACAACATCACCGTCAGTCCGCGCGGCGGCGTGGTGTTGTGCGAGGACGGCGGCGAAAGCCCGGACCGCTATGGCCCCGGCTCGCGCCTGCTCGGGTTGACCCGGCGCGGCGAATCGTTCTACCTGGCCAAGAACAACGTCGAACTGAGCAGCAGCCAGATCGCCAATGCCGACAAGCAGATCGCCGAAGGCGACTATCGCGGCAGCGAGTTCTGCGGCGCCTGCTGGGACCCGCGCGGGGAGACGCTGTTCGTCAACATCCAGACCCCGGGGATCACCCTGGCGATCAGCGGGCCGTGGGAGCGCGGGCGGTTGTAGCGCCGGGCGATGCACTACACGACAACGGCGCCGCGAGGGCGCCGTTGTCGTTGCGACATCCGATGTTGTTTACAGCTCGTCTTCGGCGTCGGTCTCGCCGCGGTGGTCGTCGCCGTATTCATCGATCTCGTCGGGCGGTTGGTCACCGACGGTCCACAGCCGCTCCAGTGCGTAGAACTCGCGCACCCGCGGCAGCATGACGTGGACGATGACGTCGCCGAGGTCGACCAGCACCCATTCGGCCTCGCGCTCGCCTTCGACGCCCAGCGGCATCACATCGAGCTTCTTGGCGAACTTGACCACTTCGTCGGCAATCGACTTGACATGGCGCGACGAGGTGCCAGAGGCGATCACCATGTAGTCGGTGACGCTGCTCTTGCCGCGCACGTCAATTTCGACGACGTCCTTGGCCTTGAGCTCGGCGACGGCGTCGCGAACGGTCTGCAGCAGTTCGTCGACCGACGGCGGCGGGCTCGGCAGGCGGGTCTTGATGACGTGGGCTTGACTGGTCAAAGGCTGGCTCTGGGACGGGGGCGGCTGGAATTATAACGAAGCCGGAGCCACTGCCCCGGCCCCGTACAGGCGGTGGCGCTCGATGTAGCCGGCCACCGCGGGCGGGACGAGGTCATGCCAGGGCTGGCCGGTGCGGACCCGCTGGCGCACGTCGGTCGCCGATTCGGGCTGCAGCGGCTGCCCCAGGCGCAACAGGCGGCCGGCCGGCGAGGCCCGCAGTTCGGCGGCCGAGGTCGCCCAGCGGCCGTCGATGAACGCGTCCAGCGACCCCGGCAGGCCTCCGTCGATCGTCATCCCCGCGCGCTCGGCGACCACGAAATGGCTCAGTTCGAACATCGCCTGCCAGTCCTTCCACCCGGCCAGGCCGAGCAGGCTGTCGGCGCCGATCAGCAGCGCGACCGATGCGTCGTCGCCGAGTTCGGCGCGGACCTCGCGCAGGGTGTCGATGCTGTAGGAGCGGCTGCCGCGCCGCAGTTCGCGACGGTCGACCCGCAACCCGGGCTCACCGGCAACGGCCAGATCCAGCATCCGCGCGCGATGCGTCGCGCTGGCGCCGGGGGTGTCGCGGTGCGGCGGGTCGGCGGCGGGCATCAGCGCGATGCTGGCGTCGAGGTGGTCGCGGGCATGGCGGGCGACGGCAAGGTGGCCGTCGTGGACGGGATCGAAGGTGCCGCCGTAGAACACGGTCAGCGGCAATGGCTGGCCGGGGCTGCGCTCAGGCACGGGCCAGCAGGCGCAGCGCGCGCGGTTCGGCGACGGCCAGCAACAGGCGCTCCAGCGCCAGCCACGGGTCGGCGGGATCCTCGCCGGCACGCCCGCGGCCCTTGGCCAGCCGGTCGACCCGCCCGGCCTGCGACACGAACGCATCCCAGCGTGGCGCCGGGTGGCGTTTCAGTGCGCGCTGGTACATCGGCTGCTTGGA
The DNA here is from genome assembly GCF_036663935.1 of Novilysobacter erysipheiresistens. Classification (NCBI taxonomy): domain Bacteria; kingdom Pseudomonadati; phylum Pseudomonadota; class Gammaproteobacteria; order Lysobacterales; family Lysobacteraceae; genus Novilysobacter; species Novilysobacter erysipheiresistens. The sequence continues at coordinate 172,002 of NZ_JAXGFP010000001.1, read as the reverse complement.
ATCCCAGATCCGCTGGGCCTTGAACGCCGCCGACAGGTTGCCGCCGCCGGCGGCGACCCGGGCCAGGCCGGCCGCCGTCTGCAACTCCTTGACCACCATTCCGAGCAGCGCCGGCACTGCCGTGCCCTCGGCGCGCAGGCCGGCGAGCATCCGCGATACCTGCGCGGCTTGGCCGTTCATCGCCGCGTCGATCACCCGGAACACGTCGAAGCGGGCGGCATCGGCGACCAGCGACTCCATCGTCGCCGCGTCCAGTTGGCTGCCGTCCGACAACAGCGCGAGCTTGTCGATCTCCTGCGCCGCCGCCAGCAGGTTGCCGTCGACGCGTTCGGTCAGTTGCTGCACCGCCTCGCGGTCGGCCTTCAGGCCACGGGTGCGCAGGCGCTGCTCGATCCAGCCGGGCAGCTCGTGCGGCTTGACCGTCCACGCCACCGAGATCGCGCCGACGCGGCCAATTGCCTCGCTCCACTTGCCGCCGTGCTTGTTGCTCCATTCGCCAGCGGTCACCAGCAGGACCACGTCGGCCGGCGGATCGGCGCAAAAGTCGAGGATCACCGCGCTGCCGTCCTTGCCCGGCTTGGCGGTCGGCAGCCACAGTTCGACCAGGCGTCGGCTGGCGAACAGGCTGGGCGCGCGGAAGCTGGCCTGCAGCGCCGCCCAGTCGGGTTCGCGCTGGTTGCCTTCGGCCTCGAACACCTCGCGCTCGGCGATGCCCTGCGCGCGGGCGGCGGCGCGTACCGCGTCGGCGGCCTCAAGCACGCGCAGCGGCTCGGGACCGGCAATCAGGTAGGCGGGGCGAAGCGGCCCGGAGTCGAGCTGGGCGACCAGCTGTTCCGGTTTCAGCTCCATGTCAGCGCGGCTGGCCGGGCGTGGGCTCGACCGGTTCCGGCTCGTCGACGGTCTCGTCGGCGGGCGGCGGCGTGTCCGTGGTTTCCGGCAGCGGCGCCATCGCCTCGGCCGCGTCCATCGCCGCCTTGGCGGCGTCGGTCAATTCGATGAACACTTGGTCGGAACCGCCGACCGGGGTGCCGCCGCTGGCGGCCGCGTCGATCCGGCGCAGCACTGAGGCAACCATCTCGCGCTGCAGTTCGCGCATCAGGGTGTCGCGCTCGCCCTCGGTGCCGATCGAGCTGGTCGGCGCCGAGATGTAGGCCCGCGCCAGCTCGATGTTCTGCTGCGGCACCAGCACCGTGCCGTCGCCGTTGCGCAGTTCGAACACCACCGCGTAACGCAGGTTGAACTCCTGCGCACGGCCACGCTCGTCGACACTGATGGGAGTGTCGCCCCAGCGCTCGACCAAAATCTCCAACACTGCCGGATTGGCAACGTCGGACGTGGCCGGCACCGCGCCGGCGCGGGTCAGCGATTCGGCCAGCGATTCGGCCAGCGGGCTGTAGCGATCGGCCGAGACCACCTTCACCGGATCCAGCCCGGCCGGCAACGACAGCGCGTCACGCAACTGGAAACCGCAGGCCGACAGGGCCAGCAGGACGGTTGAAGCCAGGGTGAGGCACAGCAGGCGTCGAATCATGCGGGGAGTCTGGACGAGGCGGATGACCGCATCAAGCGCGAACGCTGCGGGGCTGAACGGTGGTGTTCACGCGAGGACAAGAGCGTCAACCGGCCACGATGTTGACGATCTTGCCCGGCACCACGATCACCTTGCGCACGCTCAGGCCGTCGAGGAACTTCGCCACGTGCGGCTCGGCCAGCGCCAGCCGTTCGGCCTCGGCCTTGTCGACGTTGACCGGGACCTCGACGGTGCCGCGCAGCTTGCCGTTGACCTGGACCGCCAGGGTCACCGCGTCGCGCGCCAACGCCGCCGGATCGGCGACCGGGAACGGCACGTCCTCGAGCAGCGTCTCCGGATGGCCCAGCGCCTGCCACAGCGCGTGGCTGACGTGCGGGGTCACGGGGTTGAGCAACAGCACCATCGCCTCCAGCACCTCGTGCCGAACCGCACGCCCCTGCTCGCTCATGTCGGTGAACTTCGCGACGTGGTTGAGAAGTTCCATCAGCGAGGCGATCGCGGTGTTGAAGGCGTGGCGACGGCCGTAGTCGTCGCCGACCTTCTGGATGGTCTCGTGCAATTGCCGGCGCAGCGTCTTCTGGCCGGCGTCCAGCGCGGCGCCGCTGTCCAACAGCTCGCTGACCACCGGATGATCCGGTTGCGATGCGTGGGTGGTGACCTCGCGCCAGAACCGGCGCAGGAATCGCGCCATGCCGTCGACGCCGGACTCGTTCCACTCCAGCGACTGCTCCGGCGGCGCGGCGAACATCGAGAACAGCCGCACGGTGTCGGCACCGTACTTGCCGACCATGGCCTGCGGATCGACGCCGTTGTTCTTCGACTTCGACATCTTCTCGGTGCCGCCGATCACCACCGGCTTGCCGTCGGCCTTCAGGCTCGCGCCGGTGATGCGGCCGCGTTCGTCGCGGACGATCTCGACGTCGGCGGGATTGATCCAGTCCTTCGCGCCGCCCTCGGTTTCGCGATAGAACGTCTCGGCGATCACCATGCCTTGCGTGAGCAAATTGCGCGCCGGTTCGTCGCTGTTCACCAGTCCCTGGTCGCGCAGGAGCTTGTGGTAGAAGCGGAAATACAGCAGGTGCAGGATCGCGTGCTCGATGCCGCCGATGTACTGGTCGACCGGCAGCCAGTGGTTGGCCCGCGCATCGACCTGGGTATCGGCGCCGGGCGAGGTGTAGCGGGCGTAGTACCAGCTCGACTCCATGAAGGTGTCGAAGGTGTCGGTCTCGCGCTCGGCTGGACCGGAACAGGCCGGACAGGTGGTCTTGCGCCATTCCGGATCTGCCTTGATCGGCGAGCCGGTGCCCATGAACTCGACATCCTCGGGCAGCACCACCGGCAGTTGTTCCTCGGGCACCGGGACCGCGCCGCACTTGTCGCAATAGATCACCGGGATCGGGCAACCCCAGTAACGCTGGCGGCTGACGCCCCAGTCGCGCAGCCGGTAGTTGACCTTGCGCGCGCCGCGACCTTCGCCTTCCAGGCGCTGCGCGAGGGTGTCGAACGCCTCGTCGAAATCCATCCCGTCGAGGTCGCCGGAATTGATCAGCCAACCGCGCGCGGTGTAGGCGCGCTCCTCGGCCAGCATCTGCTGGAACTCCTCGACCACCTGCACCGCCGCGCGGGTGTCGTAGGCATCGGTGTTGCAGGACTCACCCAATGCCGCACCCATCGGGTCGGCGTGGGTGCCGAGGTCGTGGCCGATCTCGCGCAGTGCATCGCGCACCGCATCGGGGATGATCACGGTCCGGATCGGCAACTGGTAGTGGCTGGCGAACTCCCAGTCGCGCTGGTCGTGGCCGGGCACCGCCATGACCGCGCCGGTGCCGTAGTTCATCAGCACGAAGTTGGCGACGTACACCGGCACCGGCTCGCCACTGACCGGGTGCAGCGCGCGCAGGCCGGTGTCCATGCCACGCTTTTCCTGGGTCTCCAGTTCGGCCTCGGTGACGCCACCCTTCTTCAGGTCGGCGATGAAGGCGGCGAGGTCCTTGTTGCCCTGCGCGGCCTGCGCGGCCAGCGGATGCTCTGCGGCGATCGACACGAAGGTCACGCCCATCAGGGTGTCGGGGCGAGTGGTGTAAACGGTCAGGGGCTCAACCGCCGCGCCGCTCGCGTCCTGCACGTCGAAACGGATCTCCAATCCTTCCGAGCGACCGATCCAGTTGCGCTGCATGGTCTTGACCGACTCCGGCCAGCCCTCGAGGGTGTCGAGGCCGTCGAGCAGCTCCTGCGCGTAATCGGTGATCTTGAGGAACCACTGCGGGATCTCGCGCTTCTCCACCAGCGCGCCGGTGCGCCAGCCGCGGCCGTCGATCACCTGCTCGTTGGCCAGCACGGTCTGGTCGACCGGATCCCAGTTGACCACCGAATTCTTGCGATAGGCCAGACCCTGCTTCATCAGCCGCACGAACATGCGCTGCTCGTGCACGTAGTACGACGGCTGGCAGGTGGCGAACTCGCGCGACCAGTCGATCGCGTAGCCCATCGTCTGCAACTGCTCCTTCATGTGCGCGATGTTGGCGTAGGTCCACTTGGCCGGCGCCGTCCTGTGCTTGATCGCGGCGTTCTCGGCCGGCAACCCGAACGCGTCCCAGCCCATCGGCTGCAGCACGTTGAAGCCGGTCATGCGCTTGTGACGGCTGATCACGTCGCTGATCGTGTAGTTGCGCACGTGGCCCATGTGCAGCGCGCCGGAAGGATACGGCAGCATCGACAGGCAGAAATACTTGGGCTTGGCCGAGGTTTCATCGACCTCGAACGCGCGGGTGCCGTTCCAGAAATCCTGCGCGGCCGCCTCCACGGCTTGCGGGTCGAATGCCCGCGGGTCGATGGAGGTCGGGTCGGTAGCGGCTTCAGTGGACACGGTGGCGGCGCTGCTGGGAGGGGACCGGCAAGCCTACCGCAGCGCACAAAAGCCCGCCATGCGGGGCGCGGGGCGGCCGTTTCGTTCCAGAAGCGGGGCCGTCTATGATCGGCCGACCACCGCGCCGGAAATTGCCCATGCGTCTGTTGCCGTTGCTCGCCCTGCTGGCCGCCACGCCCGTCCTTGCCGCCCAACCCGCCCCACCCACCGCCCTGCACTGCGGCCACCTGTTCGACAGCCGAAGCGGCGAGGTGCTCGGTGCGCATACCGTGCTGGTGCGCGACGGCAAGGTCGCCGCGGTCACCCCCGGTCGCGACCCCGTTGCCGGCGCAACCTCGATCGACCTGTCCGGCCACACCTGCACCCCCGGCTGGACCGACCTGCACGTGCACCTGGGCAGCCAGTCGAGCCCGGACAGCTACTCCGAAGGCTTCCGCCTCGACGATGTCGACTATGCCTACCGCTCGGTCGGCTACGCCGAGAAGACCCTGCTGGCCGGCTTCACCAGCGTGCGCGACCTTGGCGGCGACGTAACGCCGCACCTGCGCGACGCGATCAACAACGGCCTGGTGACCGGGCCGCGGATCTGGGCGGCGGGCAAGTCGATCGCGACCACCGGCGGCCACGCCGACCCGACCAACGGCTACAACTCGACGCTGTCGCACGTGCTCGGTCCGCCGGGCCCGACCGAAGGCGTGATCAACTCGGTCGAGGACGCGCGCCAGGCCGTGCGCCAGCGCTACAAGGACGGCAGCGACGTCATCAAGATCACCGCCACCGGCGGCGTGCTGTCGTATGCCAAGTCCGGCGATGCGCCGCAGTTCATGCTGGACGAACTGAAGGCGATCGTGAAAACCGCGAGCGACTACGGCTACAAGGTCGCCGCCCACGCCCACGGCGAGGAAGGCATGCGCCGCGCGGTCGAAGCCGGCGTCACCAGCATCGAGCACGGCACCTACATGAGCGACGAGGTGATGTCGCTGATGAAGAAGAACGGCACCTGGTACATCCCGACCATCCACGCCGGTCGCTTCGTCGCCGACAAGGCGAAGGTCGACGGCTACTTCCCCGAGGTGGTGCGGCCGAAGGCGGCGCGGATCGGCGCATTGATCCAGGACACCGCGGCGCGCGCATATAAGGCCGGGGTCAAGATGGCGTTCGGCACCGACATGGGCGTCGGCCCGCACGGCGACAACGCGCGCGAGTTCCTGTACCTGGTCGAGGCCGGCATCCCCGCCGCCGTCGCCCTGCAGATGGCGACGATCCGCGCCGCCGAGGTGCTCGGGGTCGACGACCAGGGCGTCATTGAAACCGGCCAGCGTGCCGACATCGTCGCGGTGCCGGGCAACCCGGTGCAGGACATCGATGCGGTGCTCGATGTCGCGTTCGTCATGAAGGACGGCGTGGTCTACAAGCAGCCGGGCGAATCGATGGAGTGATGCCCGTGGATGCCCAGCCTGCCCCCGCCTGGTCGATCTCGCAGTGGTTCAACACGGACCAGGACCTGACCCTGGAAGCGCTACGCGGCCGCCCAGTATTCCTGCATGCCTTCCAGATGCTGTGCCCGGGATGCGTGCAACACGCGGTGCCGCAGAGCCTGAAAGTCGCGGCGGCGTTCGGCGATACCGATCTGGCGGTCATCGGTCTGCACACGGTGTTCGAGAATCACCACGTGATGGGGCCCGAAGCGCTGCAGGTGTAGCTGCACGAGAACCGAATCGGCTATCCGGTCGGCGTCGACGCCTATCGCGATAACGATCCGGCCACGCACCCGTTGCCGCTCACGATGCGGGCCTACGCGATGCAGGGCACGCCGACCCTGTGCCTGATCGACCGCAAGGGACGGCTGCGCGCGCAGCGCTTCGGGCTGGTCGACGACCTGCGCCTGGGCGCGGAGATCGCGACGTTGCTGGCCGAGCCGGGCTGACCGCGCGCGCCAGCGATCCTGATCGCGTTTCTTGGAATCGCCGATCTCCGGCACCATGTCGGCAAAATCGCCACACGGACTGCCCCATGACCGCCGACGCCACCGCCCTGCCGCACGTCTTCGACGCCACCGCCGACAACTTCGAGTCCGAAGTGCTGCAGAAGTCGCTGCAGACCCCGGTACTGGTCGATTTCTGGGCCGAGTGGTGCGGGCCGTGCAAGCAACTCGGGCCGGTGCTGGAGAAGCTCGCGGGCGACTATCACGGCGCGTTCGTGCTGGCCAAGGTCGATGCCGACAAGGAGCAGCAACTGGCCGGCGCTTTCCAGGTGCGCTCGATTCCGACCGTGTTCCTGGTCAAGGACGGCCAGATCGCCGACGGCTTCCCCGGGGTGCTGCCGGAGGGGCAGATCCGCGAATTCCTCAAGCACCACGGCATCGAGCCGGGTGAACCGGCGACCGCGGCGGACGACACCGAGGCCGAAGCCACCCCGCTCGACCCGCACGCCGAAGTCGCGCGGCTGCGCGACGAAGTCACGCAGGCGCCGGACAAGGACGAACTCAAGCTCGACCTCTCCGTCGCCCTGCTGCGGACTGGGGCGGATGCCGCCGCCGAGGCCGAGTCCCTGCTCGATGCCCTGCCCGCCAATCTGGCTACCGACGACCGCAGCCTGCATGCCCGCGCGCAACTGGGGTTCGTCGCGGTCGCCGCGGACGCACCGTCGGCGGAGGCGCTGCGTCAGGCGATCGAAAGCGATCCCGGCGACCTGCGCGCGCGCTATCTGCTGGGTGCCCGACAGATCGTCGACGGCCAGGCCGAAGCCGGTCTGGAGCAGTTCATCGAAATGCTGCGACGCGACCGCGGCTTCGAGGACGGGCTGCCGCGCAAGGCGTTGATCGACGCGTTCCGGGTCGTCGAGGATGCCGAGCTGGTCGGCCGGTACCGCCGCAAGATGTCGTCGCTGCTGTTCTAGGCGCGCCGCTTTTCGTAGGAGCGGCTTCAGCCGCGATCTGAAGCCGGTCGCCTGCGCCGATTCCAGATCGCGGCTGAAGCCGCTCCTACAAAGTCCCGCCGCTTGAATATACGCATGCGTATGGCAGACTCCGGGCATGAACCCCACCCTGCTCCGCCACGGCCTCAACCTGTGGCCACCGTTCCTGTTCACCGGCATCCACGTCAGCGCGCTGAGCGACGACTACCGCCATGCGCGGGTGGAGTTGCGCATGCGGCCGTGGAACCGCAACTACGTCGGCAGCCACTTCGGCGGCAGCCTGTTCGCGATGACCGATCCGTTCTGGATGCTGCTGGCGATGCAGGCGATCGGCCCGGATTACATCGTCTGGGACAAGGCCGGCACGATCGACTTCATCAAGCCCGGCCGCGGCACCGTCCACGCCCGCTTCGACCTCGACGACGAGGTCCTGGCCGACTTGCGCACGGCCACCGCCGGCGGTGACAAGGCCTTGCGCTGGTTTGACACCGAGATCATCGACGCCGAGGGCGAGGTCGTCGCCCGCGTGCGCAAACAGCTGTACGTGCGACTCAAACGCGGCCGCGTGCCGGTAGCCGATCGCGGCCAAGGTTGACCCGCCGCGTCACTGCGCGCATTCATTTCGCCATCGCCGTCACGGCAAAGGGTCCGCGGCGCCGCCACACGCCGCCGCATTGATTCACCCGGGCGTCCGTCAGGGTATGCTCGTCCCGCGACAGGGGGCCGCGATGTCTTTCCCGCTGAACAACGACACGACCGCTTCGCCCTTGCCACAGATCAAGGGCTACCGGCTGCTGCGCGTGATCAACCACGGCGGCATGTCGACCGTGTACCTGGGCGAGCAGATCGCCCTGTCGCGCGAGGTCGCGATCAAGGTCATGGCGACCCAGGCACTGTCGGACGAAGTCAGCCGCCGCCGCTTCGAGAACGAGGTGCGCACCATCGCCCGGCTCGAGCATCCGCACGTGGTACGCATCCACGAACTGGGCCGTACCAGCGACGGCCTGCCCTACTACACGATGCCCTACCTCGCGCGCGGCCATCTCGGCCAGCGCAGCTTCCAGCTCGACGCCGGCGGCCCCGACGAACCGCGCGTGCTGGAAACCGTGCGCACCCTGATGTCGGCACTGGAGTACGCCCACGGCCGCGGCGTCGTCCACCGCGACGTCAAGGCCGAGAACGTGCTGTTCGACGACGCCGAGCGGCCGCTGCTGGCCGACTTCGGCATCGCCCTGCGCCGTGGCTTCGGCCCGCGCGTCACCGCCGCCGGGCTCGCCGTCGGCAGCACCGCCTACATGGCGCCCGAACAGGCCCGCGGCGAGGACGTCGATGGCCGCGCCGACCTCTACAGCCTCGGCGTGCTTACCTGGGAAATGCTGACCGGCCACCTGCCGTACCAGGCGGCCGACGCGCTGTCGATGGCGGTGATGCACGCGCAGGATCCGATCCCGAAACTGCCCAAGCACCTGCGTCACTGGCAGCGCTTCATGAACCGCGCATTGGCCAAGCACCCCGGCGAGCGCTTCGACGACGTCGCCCAGATGTCGGCCATGCTGACCCTGGTCGAGCGCCGCCGCAGCTGGCCGCGACTGACCGCGCTGCGTGAACGTCTCGCCGCGCCGCTGCGGCGCGTCCCGCGCGCGGGCTGGATCGGCGTGGCAATGCTGGTCGCGGTCGTCGGCGGCTCGGCGCTGCTCGCCGGCGTCGACTCCGACCAGGGTTTCTTCCGCGCCGGCAAACCGGTCGCGCCGGACACCAGGCCGGACGACCCGATCGCCTCGATGCTGCGACCGTTGCCGGAGGCGCCGCTGCAGAACGCGCTGGACGATGCCCGCCGGCAGATCAGCCAGCGCAACCTCACCGCACCCGCCGACGACAACGCCTACGACAGCGTGTTGCGTGCCTGGCAGGCAGAGCCCGACAACGTCGAAGTGCAACGCGTCATCGACGAGCTGACCACCGCGTTGGGCGCCGAAATGCTCGCCCACCTTGGCGCCCGCCGCGACAGCCAGGCGCAGGAATATTTCACACGTGTCCAGCAGCTCGCCGAGGCGACAGCCAGTGGCGACTCCGCCGCCCAGCGCCAGTTGCGCCAGGACACGGCCGACGCCCTGGGCGAGCGCATGCGGCAGGCCGAGGCCGGCTTCGACCACAAGCGCGCCGCCGGGGTGCTCGCGCTGGCAGAGTCGCTCGAAATCCCGGCCGAGGCCACGCAGACCCTGCAAGCGCGCGCCAAAGCCATCCCGAAGCGTGGCGAGGTGCTGCCGAACGACCCCTCCGGCGCCGTGCTCGGTGTCAACGGCGTGGCGATCAGCCGCAAGCCGGTCAGCCGCGACGACTACGCCCGCTTCGTCTCCCAGACCGCCCGCGAGTCCGCACGTTGCCGCGAGCGCGCCTCGCTGCTGCGCGTGCTCGCCCCGCGCGACTGGCGCGACCCCGGCTTCGGCCAGGGCGAGAACGAGCCGGTGGTCTGCGTGTCGATCGCCGACGCCCAGGCCTACGCCAAGTGGTACAGCCGCCAGACCGGCCACGACTACCGCCTGCCGAACGCCGCCGAATCGCGCCAGACCGCGCCGGAAATCAGCGGTCGCGACCTCTCGCTGTGGCTGCGCGAGTGCGCCGCCGACTGCAACCAGCGCAAGGTCACCGGCACCTCGTGGCGCAGCGAAAACGACAGCGACCGCACCCTCGACGCCGGACGCGGCTACGACGATGTCGGATTCCGCCTGGTCCGCGAACTGTAGGACCGCCCCGTACAATCCGCTCCATGCGCAATCCCCCCCCCCCTCAAGCGCCTGTTCCTGACCGGCCTGCTGACCCTGTTGCCGTTGTGGCTGACCTGGGTCGTCGGCAAGTTCGTGTTCGTGCTGTTGTCGGACACCAGCCGGCCGATCACCGGACCGATGCTGACCCGGCTCGCCAGCGACTTTCCGCACTTCGCGGGCTGGCTGGCGCAACCTTGGGTGCAGACCGTGATCGCGCTGATCGCGACCCTGCTGGTGATCCTGCTGTCGGGGGTGATGGCGCACCGAGTGATCGGCCAGCGCCTGCTGCGCTGGTTCGAGGCGTTGATCGGCCGGGTGCCGTTCGCCAACACCATCTACGGCAGCGCCCGGCAACTGCTCGACATCCTGCAGACCAAGCCCGACGGTACCCAACGCGTCGTGCTGATCGACTTCCCGCATACCGAGATGAAGTCGATTGGCTTCGTCACCCGGGTGCTGAAGGAACAAGGCACCGGTCGCGAACTGGCCGCGGTGTACGTGCCGACCACGCCGAATCCGACCTCGGGTTACCTGGAGATCGTGCCGGTCGAGAAGATCACGCCGACCGACTGGACCGTCGACCAGGCGATGAGCTTCATCATCTCCGGCGGCGCGGTGTCGCCGGAGTCGATCCCGTTCTCGGTGCCGACGGAAGCTGTCGCGACCCACGCGCCGTGAAAAATCCGGGCGTCGAACCCGCGTCGACGGCACGCTCACCCGCATCGCGTTAAGTTGAGGATTCCGGGAAACATCCCGGAAGGTCGAGCGAGAGTTTCCGCTCCCATCAGAAGACCGCGCGGCTACCGCGCCTCTTCCACGATCCGGTGTTTTACGCCGATCACTCCTTCCGACTGCGAGTCGGAACGGACGGCCGCTTTGCGGCGCTCCCCGCGATCCGGATCGCTTCGACAAGCCCCCATGCCGGGGCGCAGTGTCGACGTCCCGCACCCACCCCATCCATGAGGAGGAACTTCATCATGAAAATCACCACACTGCCCAAAGTAGCGATGTTCACCGCCCTCTGCGCCGTGGGCGGAATGGTCCATTCCCAAGAGGCGCTGGAAGGCGTCGAGCCGGTCGTTCCGGTTGGCCCGCCGGTGGTACCCGTGGCCCCGGTAGGCCCGCCTGCGGTTCCCGTGGCGCCGGTCGAAAAGATCGAAGGCGTCGAGACGGTCACCGTCGACACCGATCGTGGTCCGGTCGTCGTGGTGTCGTTCCCGGTCTCCGGCAACGTGCATGAGAGCGACTACAACATCGACTTCAGCGCGCTCGACACCAACGACGATGGCTACCTTGCCCGCGAAGAGACCCGGGCAATGGCCGCCCGAAGCCCGGCGGCCGGCAACCTGAACCAGCAGTTCGCCGCGGCCGATGTCAGCGGTGACGGGCGACTGGGTTTCCTGGAGGTCATCGACTGGGTTTACTGAGTCGAATGACCTTTGGCCCATGCTGCGGCACGGGCCAGCAGCGAGGCTCGGGGTTGGTTTGCCTACCCCCCCCGGAGATTGCGATGACGCCCCATATCCCTCGCTCCTTGCTCGTGCTCGCTTTGGCCGCCGCCATCGGCGGCTGCGACGCGCCGTCGGCGTCCGCCAATGCGCAGGCTGGCGCCGACACCGCCACCACCGAACAGGCCGCCAGCGACAAGGCCGCCAAGCTCAAGGAGATGTACGCGCAGTACTGGGAGGAGTACCTCAAGCTCAACCCGCTGGCCGCGACCTTCCAGGGCGACCCGCGCTACAACGACCAACTGCCGAATTTCCTGTCCGAGGACTACCGCAAGAAGTCGCACGACTTCGTCGCCGGCTGGCTGGACAAGGTCGAGGCGGTCGGTTCGGAGGGACTCGAAGGCCAGCCGCTGTTGAGTTACCAGATCTTCGTTCGTGATGCCAAGGATGAGCTGGAAAGCGAGCAGTTCCCCGGCTGGATGCAGCCTATCAACCAGTTCTACAACCTCGCCGGCATGGCGGTGCAGCTCGGCTCCGGCACCAGCGCGCAGCCGTTCAAGACGGTCGAGGACTACGCCAACTGGCGCAAGCGCGCCTCGCAGGTGCCGGTGCTGTTCGACCAGGCGATCGCCAACATGAAGCTCGGCGTCGAGGCCGGCGTGGTGCAGCCCAAGGTGCTGATGGACAACGTCGTCGACCAGCTCGACGCGCTGATCAAGGACAAGGCCGAAGACACCCTGTTCTGGAAGCCGATCGAGGACATGCCCGAATCGTTCTCCGACGCCGACAGGGAGCGCATCACCGCCGAATACCGCGAGATGATCGAGAACGAACTGATGCCGGCCTACCGCGAATTGCGCGCGTACGTGGCCGACGACTACATGTCGCACGCGCGCGACACCGTCGGCATGGCCGCGCTGCCCAATGGCGAGGCCTGGTACGCGTTCAACGCGCGCAACTCGACCACCACCGACCTGAGCCCGGCCGAGATCCACCAGATCGGCCTGGACGAGGTCGAGCGCATCCACGGCGAGATCCGCAAGGTGATGGAGACGGTCGGTTTCGAAGGCTCGCTGCAGGATTTCTTCCAGTTCATGCAGAGCGATCCGCAATTCAGCTTCGAGTCCGAGGATGCCCTGTTGGCGCACTACCGCGCGCTCGAAGACAAGATCAACGCCAGGATCCCCGACCAGTTCTCGCTGACCCCGAAGGCGCCGTTCGAGATCCGCCCGGTCGAGCCGTTCCGCGCCAAGTCCGCGGCCGGCGGTTCGTACATGACCCCGAGCGAGGACGGCAGCCGCCCCGGCATCTTCTACGTCAACACCTACGACCTGCCGACCCGCAAGATCTGGGACGCCGAGGACCTGTTCCTGCACGAGGCGATCCCCGGCCACCACTTCCAGCTCGCCCTGCAGCAGGAACTGACCGGCCTGCCCGACTTCCGTCGCTTCGGCGGCGAGACCGCGTTCACCGAGGGCTGGGGCTTGTACGCCGAGTCGCTGGGCAAGGACCTGGGCGTCTACACCGACCCGTACAGCTACTTCGGCTACCTGCAGAACGAACTGTGGCGCGCGATCCGCCTGGTCGTCGACACCGGCCTGCACAGCAAGGGCTGGACCCGCCAGCAGGTGATCGACTACATGCTGGAGAACTCGGCCGAGAGCGAGACCCAGGCAACCGCCGAAGCCGAGCGTTACATGGCGATCCCGGGCCAGGCGCTGGCGTACAAGATCGGCGCGCTGAAGATCCAGGAACTGCGCGACAAGGCCGAAGCCGCGCTGGGCGACCAGTTCGACGTCCGCGAATTCCACGCCGAAGTGCTGAAGGACGGTTCGGTGCCTCTGGACGTGCTGGAAGACAAGATCAACCGGTGGATCGAGTCGGAGAAGGGTTGAGTTGACGCGTTGTCGTTATGGAGAGGGCCGGTCATTGCCGGCCCTTTTTTTTTGCAAGATGCGAAGCGGTGCTTCGGGACGCATCGCAGGGGACGGCCGACGGGGGTGTTGCTACACCCCTCGGTCAGGGCGTCCTGCCCTGACTCGGGGCCGCAGGCCATCCATGGCCTGCTTTCCGCAACACCCCCGCCGTCCGTCCCCACGTGAAGTTTGTGGGCTCCGAGTAAAAGCGGGGCGGCCCTCCATCTTCGTTGTGAGGTGCGTCGCGGAACGATACTCTGCTCGCGGACGGTTCGTTGGGGAGCGACGCCGTGCACGCAGATCACCAGTCCTACATGAAGTTCACCGGCAAGGCTCGACTTGATAAGGCGGTGAACTCACTGATCGGGATCATCGAAGGGATCGCTATTGATGGGTCTATCAATGATGTTGAGTTGACTTTCCTCCGTCTGTGGCTCTCCGAACATGAGGAATTAAGGAGCCGCCACCCTTTCGATGAACTGATCCCTGTAGTAGAAGCCGCAATAGCGGACGGAGTTTTTACGCCGGAAGAGCATGAAGAACTGAAATGGCTATGCGAGCGACTTCGGTCCTCTGAGTTCTACGACGAAATCACGGCTGATCTACAACGCCTTCATGCGGTCTTGGGCGGCATCGTCGCCGATACGCATATTGCAGAAAGCGAACTACGTGGTTTGAGCAGTTGGATGGAGGATCACGACCACTTGAAGCGACGTTGGCCTTTTGAAGAGGTGGGGAGTCTCATCATTTCAGTGCTCGCGGATCAGCGCATCGACGAGGATGAACACCAGAGGCTGCACTCTTTTTTCTCTGAGTTCATCGCGTTAGCTGATGACCGCACCCTTACAAGCCCGTTGCTGAAAAAGGGGAATCAGGCACTTGGCGGCCTCTGTGCCGTGTGTCCTGAGATCACCTTTGACGACAAGCATTTCGTTTTCACCGGCGCGTCTAATCGATATCCGTTGGCGCAAATCGCAGAAACGGTAGCTGCGCTAGGTGGCCAAGTCACCCGAAATCTTTCCAGAAAAGCTGACTACTTAGTCATCGGTGCCGATGGGAATCCATGTTGGAAGTACACCTGCTACGGCCATAAAGTCGAAAAAGCTATTGAGATGCGCAAGGCAGGCTCCATGCTGCTCATCGTGCATGAGCACGATTTCCACGATGCGGTAGCGGACCTGAGCTAGTCCGCCGTTTCCGGTAAAAAATCCGAAAAGGCATTGATAGGTTGACGGCTGCTGGATTCCCGCGCCCCGCTTCAGGAAGATCCACGCAACCTCACACCTTTCCCGGCAAGGCCTAGCGCATCCGCTAGGCGCTGCGTGTCGCGGCGAAGGTAGTCCCCCACCCAACGAAGCCAACGCAACCCACCCGTGGGGGACGGACGGTGGGGGTATTGCGGAAAGTCGGCCATGGATGGCCGACGGCCCCGAGTCAGGGCAGGACGCCCTGACCGAGGGGTGTAGCAATACCCTCACCGGCCGGCGCCCACCGCGTGCGATCCGAGACGCCCGCTCTAAACCGCCCGCGCAGAATGCAGAAGGCCGGCATTCCTGCCGGCCTTCGGTCAATCCAGGTTTACTAAACTACCCGTCAGGCAGCGCCACCGCCGCGACGCGAATCGCGACCAACCTGCCCGCCGCGATGCTGCTTCGGCCCCGCGTGGGCATGACCCTGGCGCGCAGCCGCCGGCTTGCCGTGGCCACGGTTGCCCGGGGCGCGACCGGCCGGACGCGGGCCGCGGTTGCCGGCGTTCTGGCGCGGATTCGGGATCGCAACGTCCAGGCGGATCGGACGGCTCGGCTCGTAGCCGGCGACGGTGATCAGCTCGACATCCTTCTTCAGGATGCGCTGGATCTGCCGCAGCAGGCCGCCCTCGTCGTGCGAGACCAGCGACAGCGCTTCACCGCTGGCACCGTTACGACCCGTGCGGCCGATCCGGTGCACGTAGTCCTCGGCCACCATCGGCAGGTCGAAGTTGATCACCAGCGGCAGGTCGGGAATATCGAGGCCGCGGGCGGCCACGTCGGTCGCCACCAGCACCCGCGCGCGATTGGTCTTGAAGTCGCGCAGGGCTTTCTGGCGCTGCGCCTGGCTCTTGTTACCGTGGATCGCGACGGAGCGCAGGCCGGCGGCTTCGAGCTGCTCCGACAGGCGGTTGCAGCCGTGCTTGGTACGGCCGAACACCAGCACCTGGTCGTGCGGGCGCTTGGCGATGATGTCGATCAGCAGGTCGCGCTTGCGGCCGCTGTCGACCGGGTGCGCGATGTGGGCGATGGTCTCGGCGATGGTGTTGTTGGCCGCGACCTGCACCTGCTTCGGGTTGCGCATGAACTGCAACGCCAGCTCCTTGAGCTGGGCCTCGAACGTCGCCGAGAACAGCAGGGTCTGGCGCTCGTGCGGCAGCTTGCCGAGGATGCGCTTGATCGCCGGGAGGAAGCCCATGTCGAGCATGCGGTCGGCCTCGTCCAGCACCAGCACCTCGATGCCGTCGAGCTTGGCGGTGCCACGCTCGAGGTGGTCGATCAGCCGGCCCGGGGTGGCGACCAGCACGTCGACGCCGCGGCGCAGGTTGTCGACCTGCGGGCCCATGCCGGCGCCGCCGAAGATCGTGCAAAAGTTCAGCCGCAGGTGCTTGGCGTAGCCGCGCAGGCTGTCGTTGACCTGCACCGCGAGTTCGCGGGTCGGCACCAGGATCAGCGCACGCGGTTTGCGCGGGCCGTTGGCGGCGGTCTGCTTGGACAGACGGTTGAGCAGCGGCAGGCCGAACGCGGCGGTCTTGCCGGTACCGGTCTGGGCGCCGCCCAGCAGATCGTGCCCGGCCAGTACCAGCGGGATCGCTTCGGCCTGGATCGGGGTCGGGGTGGTGTAGTTCTGCTCGGCGAGCGCGCGCAGCAACGCGGGCGCAAGCCCGAGGGATTCAAAAGACATGTTGGAGCTCCGAATAAAGGAAACCGCAAGCAAATGCGGTGTAACCCGGAGCGTTCCCAAACCGCGCTGCGAGTCTTGTGTTGTGACGGCAAGGATGTTCCGTACCGTGTCGGCGCGACGAAAGACGTGCGGGATAAAACCGTGGTCGCGGTACCGGCCGTCGTTGCGGATCCGGAGTGCGACGATGGGCAACCTGGGAAGGGCAGCCGTGCGCTGAACAGGCGAATCCTACGCGAAAGCAAGGGAGCGCGCCAGCACGCCCCTTCCTCCGTTCATAATTCCGGCCGCGGCTACATCGACACCCGCTTGCGGTTGTCGGAAGACACACGGTCGATCAGCTTGTTGAACGGGTCGAAGCCGGACTCGTAGGGAAGCTGGTCGACCACCACGGTCACCGTCGGCGCATCGGCCGTTATGTGGTGGCGTTCGAGGTACAACACTTCCTCGTCGGCCTCCTCGCCCGAGGGACCGCGCGCGAACACCCCCACTTCGACCCAATCATCGAGCTTCGCCCGGGTCTCCCTGCCCTCGCCGTCCGCGTACAACTTGGCCGCGTGCAGCTTGAGCGTGACCTCGTACTTGCCGTCATCGCGCTTGATCGCGGACGCACTCTCCACGCGGTTGTCGTAGAAGCTGATCTTCTCGAACAGGTCGGTGATCAATTGCTGGTGCTGTGGCCCGGCCTCGGCGCGGATGTACTCCAGCAATTCGGCCGAGGTGGTGAACGGTGCGTGCTGGTAGGCCTTGTCGGCGAGGAACTTCGACAGCGCACGGTTCAGTGCGGCCTCGCCCATCTCCTCGCGCAACCGGTAGAACACCAGCGAGCCCTTGCGGTAGTGGACGTACTGCTGGTTTTCGACGCGGTACAGCGGCAGCTCCTCGACGGCCTCGCCGGCGCGGCCGGCCAGGTAGCTGTCGAGTTCGTACTTGAGGAAGCGCCGCATCTTGTCGCGGCCGTACTCGCGCTCCATCACCATCAGCGCCGAATACTGCGACAGCGATTCGCTGAGCATGGTCGAGCCCTGCACGTCGGCGCCGATCACCTGGTGCGCCCACCACTGGTGCGCGATCTCGTGGGCGGTGACGTAGAACACGTAGTCGATCGCGTCCTGGTCGCGCAGGTCGGCGATGAAGCCGATCGACTCGGAGTACGGGATCGTCCCGGCGAAGCTCTGGGCGAAGCTGCTGTAGCCGGGGAACTCGAGGATCCGCACCTGCTCGTGCTGGTAGGGGCTGAAGTTCGCCTCGAAGTAGGCAAGCGACTTCTGCACCCCCTCGATCATGCGGTCGACGTTGTACGGATGCTTCGGGTCGTAGTAGACCTCGATCGGCACCTCGTCCGCGGTGCCGGCCTTGTAGGCGCCCTTCTTCACGTCCCAGCGCGCCGACAGGGACGCGTGGAAGTCGAGCATCGGCCGCTGCATGGCGTAGTCGAAGCAGCGCCGGCCGTCGCGCTGGTACTCGCGCTGCAGCAGGCCCGGCGCCAGTGCGATCTGGTCGGGCGCGGTACACACGGTGGTCTTGAACGCGACCCAGTCGCCGTCGTCGCTGATGTAGGTGTTGGCGCGCGCGGCCTCGTCCTCCAGCTTGGCCATGCGCGGCAGCTCCGGCATCCCGCGCTTGCGGCGCTCGTTGCGGTCGCCGATCTGCCGTTCCTCCGAGTACCCGAAGCTCGGCAGCAAGGTGGAGTCGAGGAAGGTGCCGTTCTCGACCAGCCGGGTCTGGGCGACGCCATTGCCAAACCCATCCGGTTCGAACCCCATGTCGAACTGCAGCGTGCGCTGTTCGCCCGGCTGCATCGGCGTGGCCAGCCGGTATATGCGGTAGTCCATCACCGCGTCGTCGTGGACCAGCTCCGCCGTTCCGAATTCCAGCGCATCCACCCGCCAATCCGGATCCAACTGGATATGGAAATCCTCGATCGGCGCAGCATCGCGGTTGACGATGGTGTACTGGCCGCGGATGCGCACCGCCCGCTGCTCCGGGCGCAGGTCGACCTCGGTCTCTACTGCGACGATCCGCGGTTGCGGCAAGTCGAGGTACTTGCGGTACTGCTCCTCGTAACGCTGCTGGCGGTCGAGCGCGACATCGCCGGCGACGTACTCGTTGCGGACATTCGTGTTCCAGAAGACGAAACCGCCCAGAGCGACGAACAACGCCACGCTGGCGGCCAGCGCCCAACCACGCCCGCCGGCGAGCCGCTGGTGCGCGAGCCTGAAGCGCTCGCGCCGGCTCGGCGCCACCCCTCGCACCCAGAACGCCGCCGACACCAGCAGCAACCCCAGCAGGCAGGCGCCCCAGTACGACTGGAACCACAACCGCGCAACCAGGAAATGCCCGTGGCCGTTCATGTCGGAATACGGCGCGCCCGGCGCCGACCCGTAGCTGTAGAGGTTGTGGTCGAAGTCGAGGTAGCCGAGCGTGCCCTGCAGCACCAGCCAGGCGATCAGCAATCCGTAGCCGATGAACTTGTTGTTGCAAAGCGCCTGCAGCACCAGCGCCAGGCCAGCCATCAGCACGAACGGCACCGCACCGAGCAACACGTCCTGCGCATACAAACCCGGCTCGATCGCGGTGAAACCCTTGGCCAACTGGAAACCGATCGCAGCCGCGGCGCCGACGATCTGGAACAACAGCACCACCGTCACCAGGCAGGCCATCTTCGCCGCCAACGGCACCCAGTCCGGCATCGGCATGGCGTCGGTGACCTCGCCGAGCCTGGCGCCGCGCTCCTTCCACACCAGCTCGCCGGCGTAGAACATCACCACGATCACCAGCATGAACGCGTAGCCGCCCTGCAGGGTCTGCAGCATCAACGACGTGACCGGGTAGACCTGGGTGCCGTACATGCTCTGCGTCATGCCGGCGATCGACAGGAAATTGACGATCGCGAACAGCAGCATCACCAGGAACGGCACGCTCCTGACCACGCCGACCGTGTCGAACCGCCACTGGCGCAGGAACTGCGACCACGCCACCGCGCCGCCGCGGGCCGGCTCGACCCGCGGCGGCGCCATCATCGCCGGCCGCGCACTGGCCGCCGCCACGCTCGCCTTGCGGCGTTTGAACCATGCCTTGCCGGTGCCGGTGCGTTGCGGCTTGAATAGTCCGAATGCCGCGACGACCAGCGCCGCCGCGACGGCCAGCCACAGCGCGCGGTTGGCGAGCAGGTAACCGGCGAGTTCCGGCAGCTGGCTGTTGCGCTGCTCTGCCGACCAGTAGCGCACCATCCGGTCCACCGCGGTCATGCCTAGCGGGTCGATCAGGGTCGCCAGCCATACGTTGTCGAGGTCGGCGGTCAGGGTGCCGGCCACCGCGTTGAGGATGAAGAAGCCGATCACGCCGAGGTACACCACCAGCAGGCTGCGTGTGGTTACCGCCAGCAGCGCCAGCAGTGCGCTGGTGAACAGCAGGTTCGGCAGCACCAGCACGCCGAAGCCCCACAGGTACGGCGCCAGCGAGAATGCGCCGACGCGCTCCGGATCGACCCACGGCATCAGCGGCGCGATCATCAGGCCGACCGCCACCATCAGGTAGATCAGCACGCACGCGGCCACCGCGGCCAGGAAGCGGCCGAGCAGGAAGTCGCGCTTGCGCATCGGACTGGAAAAGAACAGGTCGGCGGTGCCCAGTTCGAAATCGCGCAACAACGCGCCGCTGATGAAGGTCACCGTCACCAGCAGCCCCATCACGGTGAACATGCCGAGGAAGGTGATGATCACCGTCGGTGCATTGCGGTCGACGTTGCCGACCGAGCTGCCGATCTGGACCGCATCGCTGCTGGCCGCGGCGAACGCGAACAGCCCGAACATCGCCGCCATCAACCACAACAACGGCGCACGCAACTGCTGCTTCAGCTCGAAGCGGAAGAATTCAAGGATCATGTCGTTGCCTCCCGGCTCAGGCGGCTTCGGCGTGCGCGGCGTGCCGGGCCTGCTGGCGCAGGCGCTGGAAGTAGACATCCTCGAGATCGGGCGCGACCTGCTCGAAACCCTCCTCCGGCCGCTCCGGCGCGAACACGTGGATCACCGGATTGCCCGCCACCAGCCGGGTCGACAGCACCGTGTGCCGGCTCTCGTAATCACCCAGCACCGCCTTGCTGACCTGCTTGCGCCAGACCTGGTTGCGCAGCGCCTCGATCGCGACGCCGGGCTCGCCGGTCAACAGCACCTGGCCCTTGTTCATGATCGCCATCGTCGGACACAGGTCGGTCACGTCCTCGACGATATGGGTGGAAAGGATCACCGCGACGTTCTCGCCGATCTCGGCCAGCAGGTTGAGGAAGCGGTTGCGCTCCTCCGGGTCGAGGCCGGCGGTCGGCTCGTCGACGATCACCAGCCGCGGGCTGCCGAGCAACGCCTGGGCGATGCCGAAGCGCTGGCGCATGCCGCCCGAATAGGTGCCGAGCTTGCGCTTGCGCGCGTCCCACAGGTTGACCTGCTGCAGCAGCGCGTCGACCACCTCGCGGCGCTGCTTGCGCGCGGTCAGGCCCTTGAGCACGGCGAAATGTTCCAGCAGGTCCTCGGCGCTGACCTTGGGATACACCCCGAAATCCTGCGGCAGGTAGCCGAGCTGGCGCCGCACCGCGTCCTTGTCGCGCAGCACGTCGATGGGCTCGCCGTTCTCGCCATCGAGGGTGACCGAGCCGTGGTCGGCTTCCTGCAGCGTTGCCAGGGTCCGCATCAGCGAGGACTTGCCGGCGCCGTTGGGACCGAGCAGGCCGAACATCCCGCGCGGGATGTCGAGGCTGACGTCGTTGAGCGCGTGGACGCCGTTGGCGTAGGTCTTGCCGAGTTCGCGGATGCGGAGCATGTACGTCCCTGTCGATGTTGCCCGCGGACTGCGGGCGCTGCGGGATCGTACCGACCGCCTCAACCGCCAACATGGGCAAAACGTCATCCGTGACTTGGGTCACGCCTCCACCGCATGACCTTCGACACCCGCCCACGGGACGATTGCGGTCTAATGTCGATCGGTCCCGGCCTCGAGTCCGGGCCCTCGTCATTCCCAATACCCTGTCCGGAGCCACCCGTGACCTTCAACAAACCGCAAGTCCTGCTGCTGTCCCTCGCCATCGCCACCGCGGTCGCCGCCTGCTCCAAGCAGGACGCCGCCCCGGCCGCCGGCGCCGACAGCAAACCCGCCGACGCAAACGCCCTGACCCTCGACGAGAGCAAGCTGCCGCCGGTCAACCGCTTCCAGGCCTCCGACCTCGACACCAGCAAGAACGCCTGCGTCGACTTCGGCGGCTACGTCAACGGCACCTGGCTGGCCGCCAACGAGATCCCCGGCGACCGCACCAGCTGGGGCGCGTTCGAGATGCTGGCCGAGCGCTCCATCGCGGTCCAGCGCCAGCTCGCCGAGCAGGCCGCCGCCAACGACGGCGCCACCGGCGTGCAGGACATCGTCGGCGACTTCTGGGCGACCGGCATGGACGCCGAGCAGATCAACGCCCAGGGCATCAAGCCGATCCAGGGTCGTCTCGACGCCATCGCCGCGCTCGACAGCCAGGAGGCCGTGACCGACTACCTGCGCAGCAGCGCCGCCCGCGGCGAGAACTTCCTGTTCTCGTTCGGCGCCGATGCCGACTTCAAGAACTCCGACATGAACATCGCCTACGCCGGCCAGGGCGGCCTGGGCCTGCCGGACAAGTCGTACTACTTCGACGCCGACAAGAAGGACAAGCTGGAGGCCTACCAGGCGCACGTCGCCAAGGTGCTGGAGCTGTCGGGCGTCGACGCGGCCGCCGAGCAGGCCGAAGCCGTGGTCGCGTTCGAGACCCGTCTGGCCGAGGCCTCCAAGTCCAGCGAGGAGCTCTCGCGCGACGTCTCGCTGTACTACAACCCGGTGTCGCCGGCCGAGGCCGACGAGCTCACCCCGAACTTCTCCTGGACCCGCTTCTTCGAGTCGCAGGGCGTCGCCGCTCCGGAGATGTTCTCGCTGGCGATCCCGGCGTTCCACCAGGAAGTCAGCCAGATGCTGGCCGAGGTGCCGGTCGAGGACTGGCAGGCCTACCTGCGCTTCCACACCGTCGACGGTGCCTCGCCGTACCTGTCGGACGCCTTCGTGCAGGAGAACTTCAATTTCTACAACCAGGCCATGCGCGGCCAGAAGGAAATGAAGGACCGCGGCAAGCGCGTGCTCGACACCATCGGCAACGAGGTCGGCGAAGCGCTCGGCCAGATGTACGTCAAAGTCGCGTTCTCACCGCAGGCCAAGGAGCGCATGCAGACCCTGGTCAAGAACCTCGGCGACTCGCTCAAGGTCCACCTGGAAGGCCTGGAGTGGATGAGCGACGAGACCAAGAAGCAGGCGATGGAGAAGTGGGCCAGCTTCACCCCGAAGGTCGGCTACCCCGACAAGTGGCGTGACTGGAGCGGACTGGAGACCGGTCGCGACAGCTTCTTCGGCAACGTCATGGCCGCCAACGAGTTCAACTACAAGTGGAACCTCGGCAAGATCGGCGAGCCGGTCGACAAGACCGAATGGGGCATGAGCCCGCAGACGGTCAACGCCTACTACAACCCGCTGGCCAACGAGATCGTGTTCCCGGCCGCGATTCTGCAGCCGCCGTTCTTCGATCCCGAAGCCGGCGACGCGGTCAACTACGGCGGCATCGGCGCGGTGATCGGCCACGAGATGATCCACGGCTACGACGACCAGGGCAGCCGCTTCGACGCCGAGGGCAACTTCAAGAACTGGTGGACCGAGGCCGACGCCAAGGGCTTCTCCGGCCTGACCGACAAGCTGGTCGCGCAGTTCGACGCCTACGAGGCGATGCCCGGCGAGAACGTCAACGGCAGCCTGACCCTGGGCGAGAACATCGCCGACCTCGGCGGCCTCGCGATCGCCTATGACGCGATGAAGAAGGCCACCGAAGGCACCGAGGACCCGATGACCGGCGGGCTGACGCGTGACCAGCGCTTCTTCGCCAACTGGGCGACCGTGTGGCGTCGCAACTTCACCGACGACGAGCTGAAGGTGCGCCTGACCACCGACCCGCACGCCCCGGCCAACTTCCGCGCGATCGGTGCGCCGTCGAACATGCCGGCGTTCGCGGCGGCATTCGATTGCGAAGCCGGCCAGCCGATGGTGCGTGGCGAGGACCAGCAGGTGGTGATCTGGTAATCGCCAGCGCCGTGCAATACCGCTGACCAGAAGGCCCGGGGTTTCCCGGGCCTTCTCTATTGCAGCCTCAGCGCACGATCCGCGGTCGTGGCGGACCGCGCCTGCCGAACGGCGATTGCCCGCGCCAGTAGCGGATCAGCAACCAGCCGAACAGCATGCCGCCCAGGTGGGCGAAGTGGGCAACGCCCGGCTGCCAGCCGGTGAACCCCAGCAGCAACTCGATGACGCCGTAGACGATCACCAGCGTGCGCGCCTTCATCGGAATCGGAGGGATCAGCAGCATCACCCGCTGGTGCGGGAACAGCATGCCGTAGGCCAGCAGGAACCCGAACACGCCGCCGGAGGCGCCCACGGTGGGATACGCATCGCCGCCCTGCGCCATCGTCCATGCCCCTACCGCCAGCTGGCACGCCGCGGCGCCGAGCACGCACACCAGGAAATAGGTCAGGAACCGGCGCTCACCCCAGGTGTGCTCCAGCGGCGCGCCGAACATCAGCAACGCCAGCATGTTGAACAGCAGGTGGGCAAAGCTGCCATGCATGAACGCGTAGGTCAGCACCTGCCACGGCAGGAACTGGCTGATCGGCGAGAGGTTGCCTCCGCCCAGCGGCCACAGCATGAACGGCGCCAGCGCAACTTCGCTGAGCACCTGCTGCAGCAGGAAAACCAGTCCATTGGCGATCAGCAGGATCTTGGTGACACGCGGCAAGTTGGAAAACATCGCACCTCCATGCAAGTCGGCACATGGTACCGATTGCAGGTGAATCCGGCGTCCCGGCGCGCGGGATCCGCGCGCAAACGCGAACCCGTTGGCTTCAGCCGGGCGTGCCCCAGACCTGTTCATCCAGGGTCGGCGCGGCCCGGATCCCGCGGACCCGGCCACCCTCGACCCGCACGCCTTCCGTCCGCAGGCGCTGGACCTGTTCGGCGAACTGCGGCGAATCGGCCGGGAAGGCGATGCGACCATCCGAGCGCAGGACCCGGTGCCACGGCAGCCGCCGGTCGTCGTTGTGGCTCAACAGCCGCGCCACCATGCGCGCCCGTCCCGGCAATCCGGCGCGGCGCGCGACCTCGCCATAGCCGGCCACCTGTCCGCGCGGAATCGCGCGGATCGCGGCCAGGATGCGGTCGTGGGCGCCGGTCTGCATCGCGGTAGGATAGAGGCTCCGCAGCGGAGGCGCCCATGTACAGCTTCGAACAGATCCGTCAACAACTGGTCGGCGCCGGGTTCCGCGCCACGCTGCAGGACGAAGGCGTCATCTGCATCGAGCTGTCGCTCGAACAGGGCAGCCGGCACCAGTCGATCTTCCTGTCCGAACTGGAGGACGACGACGGCCGTCCGTACCTGCGGGCAAGCACCGCGGTCGCACCGACCACGGGGCTCGACGCGCGCCGCGCGCTGGTCTTCAACTGGCAGAGCCGGGTCGGCTACCTCGCGATCGGCGACCTCGACGGCGTGCCCTACCTGCAACTGTGCGAGAACCGGCCCTTCGAAGGCCTCGACGCGGCCGAGGTGCACCGCCTGGTGCTGGAGATCGGCGGCCTCGGCGACCGCATGGAACGGGCGATGTCGGCCGACGGCGACCTGCTGTAGTCCTGCAGGACTACACCCAGCCCATCGCCGCAAGCAACCGGAACAGACCGTAGGCGAGGCCGCCGGCCAGCGGGATGGTCAGGATCCACGCCCAGATCATCTTCTCGACCACGGTCCACTTGATCGCGTTGAAGCGCTTGGCCGTGCCCACGCCCATGATCGCCGACGAGATGTTGTGGGTGGTCGACACCGGGATGCCCAGCGAACTGGCGAGGGTGATCACCGACGCCGCGCTGGCTTCCGCCGCAAAGCCGTGGATCGGGTGCAGCTTGACCAGCTTGTGGCCCAGGGTCTTGATGATGCGCCAGCCGCCGGCGGCGGTACCGGCGGCCATCACCACCGCGCAGGTCAGCTTGATCCACAGGTCGATGTCGCCGTTGGCGAGCGCAGTGTCGGACGGAAGCAGGAACGCGAGGAAACCCGGCAGGTCGTCGAGCACGCCATTGCTCTGCGCGCTGACCAGCAGTAGCGCGATGATGCCCATGGTCTTCTGCGCATCGTTCATGCCGTGGGCGAAGCCCATGTAGCCGGCGCTGAGGATCTGCGTCTTGCCGAAGAAGCCGTTGACCCAGCGCGGCCGCGCCATCCGCGCGAGGAAACCGCCGCTGCGTGCCATCGCCGAGATGATCGCGAACAGCACGCCCATCAGCAGGAAACCGGCGGTGAAACCGAGTATCGGCGAGCTGACCATCGGCACGATCACCTTCCACAGCACGCCGGCGCTCTTGTACCAGGGGTCGGCCGGCTCGGACCAGATGATCGCGCCGAAATCGTTGCTGGCAGCGGCGAACGCGGCGCCGACCAGGCCGCCGATGAGCGCGTGCGAGGACGATGACGGCAGGCCAAGCCACCAGGTGATCAGGTTCCAGATCACCGCGCCGAGCAGCGCGCACAGGATCAGCTGCGCGCCGACATCGACCACGCCGGCATCGATCAATCCCGAGGCGATCGTCTTGGCCACCGCGGTGCCCCACAGCGCGCCGATCAGGTTGGTGCCGGCGGCCATCGCGATCGCCTGAGCCGGCGACAGCACCTTGGTGGCGACCACGGTGGCGATCGAGTTGGCGGTGTCGTGGAAGCCGTTGACGTACTCGAAGATCAGTGCGACCAGCACCACGATCAGGACCAGGGTGAGCATCCCGCGGCCCTCAGGAGTTCTTCAGGACGATTTCGTAGGTCACCACGCCGGCCTCGCGGCAGCGGTCGATGGCCTTCTCCAGTATTTCGAAGAACTCCTTGAGCAGGAACATCTGCAGCGGGTCGAGCTTGCCGGAATAGATGTCGCGGTACAGCTCCAGCATCAGCCGGTCGGCCTCGTTCTCGAGCGAGCGCAGCCGGTCGCTGAGCGCCTTCATCTGCTCCAGCTTCATCTTCGGCAGCAGCCGGACCATGTCGACGACCACCGCCGATGCCTCTTCCAGCATCGCCGCGCGCGGGGCGAAGTCGATGTGTTCCAGGTGCTGGGTCGCCAGCGAGTAGCGGTCGGCGAACTTCTCGACCTGCTTGGGGATCTTGTACAGCGCCGAACCCAGCGCCTCGATGTCCTCGCGCTCGATCGGGGTGATGAAGCTGTCGACCAGCGCCTGGCTGATCTTGTCGGAGGCATCGCGCTCGCGCTGGCGGGCCAGCTTGAAGGCGTCCAGCGCCGGTTGCCGCTCCGAACCCTTGAGCATCACGTGCAGGGCCTTGGTGCTGTCGTGCGCGGCGACCGCGGCGTCCTCGAGCAGCGTATAGAACTGGTGGCCTTGGCCGAACATGGTTTGCAGGGAGAACATCGGTTGTGACCTCGTCGTGCCGGGCGGACAGGCAGAAGGAGTGGAAGTGCGAATTTTGGGCGGTGGCTAAACCAACGGTGAATGCCACGGCGGCGGGGATTATGACGGTTTCGCGACGGTCGCGCTTCCGTCCGCCCTTCATCCGGGGCCTCGGGGGCGACCTGATACCATCCGTCGGCGCCCCGATGCGGCGGCGCAGTGCGACACCGAACGCCACGACGAACCGGCCAGCCAACCCCACCACATGGACGACGACCCCAAACCACCGCCTGCCGGTTCCTTCCCGGACCGGCGCCTGCATGGACTCCAGCCACCGGAACCGGATGCATGCTGGAAATCCTGATCGTCCTGGCGCTGATCGTCCTCAATGCCTTCTTCGCGATGTCGGAGATGGCCTTGATGACCTCGCGCAAGCTGCGCCTCAAGCAACTCGCCGAAGACCCCGCCCACCCCAGTCGCGCCGCGCGCAAGGCGCTGGCGCTGGCCGAGCATCCCGACAACCTGCTGTCGACGGTGCAGGTCGGCATCACCCTGATCGGCGTGCTGACCGGCCTGTTCGGCGGCGAGGCGATCGGCCTGGTCATCGCCGACTGGATCGACGGCGTGTGGCCGGCCGCGCGCGAGTACGCGCAGGGCATCGGCATCGGGACCGCGGTCGGCCTGATCACCGCCGCCCAGGTCATCTTCGGCGAGTTGATCCCGAAGCGATTGGCGCTGACCAACCCCGAGCGCATCGCCTGCGCGGTCGCGATACCACTGTCGGGGCTGGCGACCGCGGCCAAACCCGTGGTTTCCACCCTGGGCGCGATCAATCGCGCGGTGCTGCGCATGCTCGGGATCCGCAACGATGCCCGCAGCGCGATCAGCGAGGAGGAGATCCGGTTGCTGGTCAGCGAGAGCCACGAGCAGGGCGTGATCGACGCCGACGAACGCAAGATGATGAACCGCGTGCTCGGCCTCGGCGACCGCCTGACCGACAGCCTGATGACCCCGCGCACGCGGATCAGCTGGCTCGATGTCGACGCCACCCTGGACGAGAACCTGGCGACCATGCGCCACTCGCCGTTCTCGCGCTTCCCGGTGCTGCGGGGCAGCGACCAGGACGTGGTCGGCGTGGTCGAGGCCAAGTCGCTGCTAAGGGCGCTGGCGCCGGGCGTGGCGATCGACCTGTTCGGCAACATGCGCGAGGCGCTGTTCGTGTCGGAATCGACCCACGCGCTGAAGCTGCTGGAAATCTTCCGGGAAGAACAGCAGTCCCTGGCGCTGGTGGTCGACGAGTACGGCGACGTCACCGGCCTGGTCACGATCAACGATGTGATGGGCGCGGTGATCGGCCGGATCCAGGCCGGCATGAACCCCGCTTCCGAAAACTACGACGAGGGTTCCTCGCCGGTGGTCGAGCGCGCCGACGGCTCTTGGCTGATCGACGGTTCGCTGCATGTCGAGGATCTGCGCGAACTGGTCGGCAACGCGGTGCCGGGCGAGGATGAACACGATTTCCACACTGCTGCAGGCATGGTGATCAGCCACTTCGGCCGCATCCCCAACGTCGGCGAACACTTCTCATGGCCGGGATGGCGGATCGAGGTGGTCGACCTCGATGGCCCACGCATCGACAAGTTGCTGCTGCAGCGCGAACTCGTGCAGGACCCGGACAACGATGACACCAGCGGATAGACCCGAAGCCCTCCACGAAGCAGGTACCCGCGACCTGCTGGATGCCTTCACGGTTGGCCATCCCGACGACGTGGTCAAGCTCGGCGACGTGTTTGCCGGGCTTGGCAAGCGCTCGTTCGGCATGCTGCTGTTCGTCTCCACCCTGCCCGCCTTCATCCCGATCCCCGGTGTCGGCGGCGCGATCAGCGGGCCACTGGTGATCCTGATCGGCGCGCAGTTGCTGATCGGGTTGCGCAACCCATGGCTGCCAAAGTTCATCGCCCGGCACGGCCCGCATCGGCATTCGGTGAGCCGTTTCCGCGACCTGCTGTCGCCGTGGCTGGGGCGGCTGGAAAAGCTGGTTCGGCCGCGCGCGAGCGCGATGCTGGACCACCGCTTGGCCAGCGCGACGACCGGGTTGCTGCTGATCCTGCTCGGCCTGCTGCTGTCGCTGCCGATCCCGTTCACCAACTTCCTGTTCGGCGGCCTGTTGTTGCTTTTCGCGCTGGCCTTGCTGGAGCGCGACGGCTACCTGATGGTCGGCGCGTGGGCGGTCGGCGCGGTGGCGATCGCGGTGTTCGGGGTGCTGTCGGGACAACTGGCGGCGATGGCGGCAGGCTGGATCGACCTGTTGATCTGAGCCGCTCCTACGCGGGCATCGGTTCGGGCCGCAGCAGGTCCATGAATCCTTCGACCGGCAGCGGATGCCCCAGCCAGTAGCCCTGCGCCAGGTCGCACCCGCGATCGCGCAGGATGTCGTGCTGGCCTTCCTTCTCGACCCCCTCGGCGACCACCGTGATCCCCAGCGAATGCGCCATCGCGATGATCGCGGTGGTCAGCGCCAGATCGTCCGGGTCGCGCAGGATGTCGGCTACGAAGCTGCGGTCGATCTTGACCCCGTCCACCGGCACCCGGCGCAGGTGGCTGAGCCCGGAGAAGCCGGTGCCGAAGTCGTCCAGCCAGACCTTCACGCCGCTCGAGCGCAGTTGGTTGAGCAGCCGGCTGGCATGGGCCTCGTCGCCGATCACCGCGGTCTCGGTCAACTCGATGTGCAGTTGCCGCGCGGCCAGGCCGCTGTCACGCAGGCAGTCGGCCACCACCTGCGGCAGGTCGCCATTGCGCAACTGCCGCGCCGACACGTTGACCGACACGAACAACGGTTCGGCGCCCTCGCGCACCTGCCGCCAACGCACCGCGTCGTGGCAGGCGGCGCGCAACACCTGCGGGCCGAGGGTCTCGATCAGGCCGCTCTGCTCGGCGACGTCGATGAACACCGACGGCGCGATCATCCCGTGCTCCGGGTGCTGCCAGCGCAACAGCGTCTCCGCGCCCACCAATGCGCCATCGGACAACCGGTAGAACGGCTGGTAGACCAGGCTCAACTCGCCGCGGTCCCAGGCACCCCGAAGTTCCTGCTCCAAATGCATGCGGCGCTCGACCGCCTGGTCCATCGCCCGGCTGTAGAACCGGAAGCAGTTCTTGTCGGCGACCTTGGCCTGGTACATCGCGATGTCGCCGTTCTTCATCAACTCGGTCGCGCTGACCGCGTCTTCCGGGAACAGGGTTATGCCGATCGAGGTACCGAGGAATACCTCGCGGTCATGCACCAGCAGCGGCGCGCCGAGCTCTTCCACCAGCGTCTGGGCGAGCCGGGAAGCGACGCCGCGGATATCGCCGGTGACGGCATCCGCCTCCACCAGGATCACGAACTCGTCGCCGCCGAAGCGTGCCAATATGGCGTCGTCGCCACCGAGGCGTTCGACCGCGGCGCGGATGCGGTGTGCGAACTGCAGCAATACCCCGTCGCCGGCATCGTGGCCGAGGGTGTCGTTGATCCGCTTGAAATCGTCGATGTCGGCAAACAGCAGCGCCAGCTGGCGAGTGCCGCCACGCAGCAACAGCAGGCGCTCGTCGAGGGCGTCGCGGAACGCCAGCCGGTTGGCGAGCCCCGTCAACGCATCGGTGTACGCCATGCGGCGGATGTCCCGGTCGTGGCGGGCGACGCTCTCGCGCATGCGCCCGAACGCCCGCATCAAATCGCCCAACTCGTCGCGCCGCGCGCTAGTCGGCAACTGGGTATCGAAATGGCCGGCCTCGATCGCCCGGGCGGAGTCGGCCAGCTGGCGGATCGGTCGCACCAGCCGGCGCTGGACCAGCCACAGCACGCCACCGCCCAACACCAGCAAGCCGCCGGCGAGCAGGCCGACCCACAGCAGGTTGCGCCGCCCCAGTTCGGACAGGCGCGCGTTCAGGTCGGCCAACGCGGCCTCGCGGAATCCGTGCACCGCGGCCAGGTCGTAGCCCACCCGCACGCCGCCGATGCGTTCGCCGCCGACCAGGATCGGCGCCGACACGTCCATCGTCGACGCGTTCAACTGGGTATGCAGGGCCCGCGCGGTGATCGCCCCGCTGGCCATCGGATCATCCATCCGCTTGCCGTAACCGGACGCATCGTCGCTGCCGTCGTGCACGACGTTGCCCTGCGGATCGAACACGATGACGTAAAGGATCCCCGGCTGGCGCAGGGTGGCGCGGCCGAGTCCGCCGACCGCGTCGAGATCGAAATGGTGCAACGGGCTGGCCAGCGATTCGGCCAGCCGCGAAGCGGTGCCTTCGCCGCGCCGCCGCAGGCTTTCGCCGACCATGGTCTGCATCGCCTCGCCGCTGAGGTCCTCGACCGCGACCTGCATGCGGTGCTGGCGGTGCATCATCAGCGCCACCAGCAGCACCACCACGGCGAGGCCTGCGGCCATCAGCAGCAGGAACTGCGTCTGCAGGCCGGATCGCAGCTTCATCCGGCCATCCAGGCAGCCGCTGACAGGCGGTCGCGGCGCGGTCGCGGCAACGGCAGGCAGACGAGGCGGCGCAGACGTGAAATCAAGGCGAAACTCGAACCGGACGGCCCGTGGGACGGGGAATCGGGCAGCCTAATCCAAACCGGTTCGAGCCGATACTGCCATCCCCCTACCCGGGCGTATGCTGCAACCGCGGACGCTAGCGCCGGCCGGCCAGCATCGCCATGCGCTGGGCGTCGGACAGGATCCCGCGCAGCAGCCGGACCTCCCGTTCATCAAGGTCCGCGCGCAGGTACAGGCGCCGCAGCTTGCGCATCGCCGACTCCGGCGCCCGGCCCTTGTGGAAGTCGATCGCTTCCAGCGTTTCGCCCAATTGGGCAAACAGGCCTTCGAGCTGGGCGTGCGATGCCGGCGGGTCGCGCGGCTCGGCCGGCTCGACCGGCCCGGCCGCCGCCAGCAGGGCCAGCCGCAACTCGTAAGTCAGTACCTGCACCGCCGCCGCGAGGTTGAGCGAGCTGTAGTCGGGATTGGCCGGGATATGCACGGCGGCGTGGCACAACTGCAGTTCGTCGTTCTCCAGCCCGGTCCGTTCGCGGCCGAACACCAGCGCCACCTCCACGCCGCCCGCGGCTTCGGCGACCGCCCGCTCGGCGGCGGCGCGCGGTGCCAGCTCGTCCAGCGCGATCCGCCGGCTGCGCGCGGTGCAGCCGAGCACCAGCCGGCAATCGGCGACCGCCTCGGCCAAGGTCGCGAAGGTCGCCGCGCCATCGAGCAGGTCGTGGGCGCCGGCGGCCAGGGCGAACGATTCGGCATTCGGCGCCTTTTCCGGGGCCACCAGCACCAGCCGCGCCAGCCCCATGGTCTTCAGCGCGCGCGCCGCCGAGCCGATGTTGCCGGGGTGCTGGGTGCCGACGAGGACGATCCGCAGTCGGCCGGCGGTGGCCAAGGCGGTGGTTTCGGGGAAAACGCTGGTTGCGATGGACGCGGGCTCGGTACTCATGGGGCGCAATGGTAAACTCCGCGACCGGCCGCGACTCGATCGCGCGCACTCGATGCCTCCGCCGGACGCTCTTTTCCCCCGCCAGTCCATCCGCCGCTCCCGTCAGCTTAGCCAGCCGAGGCCGTTCGCCATGCAGAAACCCGCCGTCACCCTCATGACCAAGGCCGCCCGCGCCGCCGGCAACGTGCTGTTGCGGCACATGTACAAGCTCGACGCGCTGAACGTGGTCGAGAAGGACCGGATGGACTTCGCCAGCGAGGTCGACGAGCTGGCCGAGAAGGAAATCATCAAGGAATTCCGTCGCTCGACCCCGGACTACGCGATCCTCGGCGAGGAAGGCGGCGAGAAGAAGGCCAAGGCTGGCAGCCGCTTCACCTGGGTGATCGACCCGCTCGACGGCACCAGCAATTACCTGCGCGGGATCCCGCACTTCTGCGTGTCAATCGCCCTGGTCGAGGCCGGCGAGCCGGTCCACGGGGTGATCTTCGACCCGCTGCGCAACGAGCTGTTCACCGCCAGCCGCGGCAGCGGCGCGACCCTCAACGACAAGCGCATCCGCGTGGCCGACCGCAAGGACCTGGCCGGGGCGATGGTGCTGACCGGCTTCCCGCCGCGCGAGCGTTCGCGCGCCAGCGCCCAGCTGAAATGCGTCGACACCCTGCTGACCGAGATTGAGGACATCCGCCGCACCGGCTCGGCCGCGCTCGACTTGGCCTATGTCGCCGCCGGTCGCGCCGATGCGTATTTCGAGGCCGGGGTGAAGCCGTGGGACATCGCCGCCGGGGCGCTGATGGTGCGTGAGGCCGGTGGCAAGGTTTCCGACTTCAAGGGCCGCACCACCGGCCCGATGGACGCGCGTGGCGTGGCCGGGCGGCCACTGCTGGCCGGCAACATCAAGGTCGCCGAACTGCTGCAGCAGCGCATCGTCAATACCGGTTACGCCGCCGCGTTCGACTGAACCGGCACCGGCGCTGTCATCGCGCCCCCGAAAAGCTGAATAGATCGATAGCGACCGCATTCGCGGTCGTCGGAACCCGCGTCCCCACGACGAGGAGCCCGACATGCGATCTCCGCAGCTATCACTCCCGGAACGCGGCCTGCAGTTGCTGGCCTCGGTACGGCCCGGCGAAGGCCGCAGCATCGGCCTGATGCTGCTGCAGGTGTTCCTGCTGCTGCTCGCCTACTACCTGATCCGGCCGGTGCGCGAGGCGCTGATCCTGGTCGATGGCACCCCGGAAGTGCGCAGTTACGCGGTCGGCGCGGTCGCGGTGACGCTGATCTTCCTGATCCCGCTGTACCAGCTGTTGTTCGACCGTCTCGACGGCCAAGGCGGCAAGTCGGCGCTGATGCGATGGGTGATGGCGTTCTTCGTCTCCAACCTGCTGCTGTTCAGCGCACTGGGCGCGCTCGGGGTGCCGATCGGGGTGCCGTTCTTCGTCTGGGTCGGGGTGTTCAGCGTGATGCTGGTGGCACAGTTCTGGGCGTTCGCCACCGACCTGTTCAACCTGCACGCGGGCAAGCGCCTGTTCGGATTGATCGCGGTCGGCAGCGCGCTGGGCGCGTGGACCGGCAGCCAGCTGTCGGGGCAACTGTTCGCCTCGATCGGTCCCTACCGCCTGATGCTGGTGTCGGCGTTGCTGCTGGGCTGCGTGGCATGGCTCGGCAGGCACGTCGAAGCCAGCGTGCCGGAGCATTCGCGGGGCGACGGCGCGGATGTCGAAGAGTCCGAGCCGCAACCGGCACCGCGTCCCGGGCAGTTCCTCGGCGGCTTCAACGTGGTGCTGCGCAGCCGCTACCTGCTGCTGATCGCCGCGTTCGTCACCGTGATCAATTGGGTCAACTCGACCGGTGGCTACATCCTGTCGACCTTCGTCGACCGCCGTGCCGGCCAGCTCGTCGCCGCCGACCCGACGCTCGACCCGGGCGCGGTGATCGGGCAGTTCTACAGCGACTATTTCGGCTGGATCAGCCTGCTGCAGCTACTGCTGCAGATGTTCGTGGTCTCGCGGATCCTGCGTTGCCTCGGCGTGCGCACGGCGCTGCTGATGTTGCCGCTGGTGATGGTCGCCAACTACGCGATGATCGCCTGGATGCCGCTGTTCGCGCTGGTGCGGGTGACGATGATCGCCGAGAGCAGTTTCAACTACTCCGTCCACGGCACCAGCTGTCACTCGCTGTTCCTGCCGCTGAGCCGGCGCGAGAAGTACATCGGCCAGACCACCATCGACACGTTCTTCTGGCGCTTCGGCGACCTGTTGCATGCGCTGATGATCCTCGCCGCCACCCGTTGGCTGGCGCTGGGCATCAGCCAGATCCTGCTGGTCAACCTGGCGTTGGCGATGGTGGCGTTCGCCATCGCGGTGCTGATCGGCCGCCGCCACGAGCGCAATGAGGCGGCCAGCGAACACCTGCCGGCGCAGCCGGTGGCCGCGACGGCGCGGATGCCGATCGAGATCAGCGCATCCGGCGCAACTTCGCCGCCCGCTGCACCAGTGCCCGGCGCTGTACCCGGTTGAGATATGGCGCCAGCGGCTCCAGGCTCTCGGCGGTTATCGCCGCCAGCGCGTCTGCCATCGGTGGCGTCACCACGATCTGCTTGTCCCGCAGCTCCGGAGGCGGCTCGTCGTTGGCCCCGAAGCTGCGGCCGTGGTCGATCAGCCACACCTGCCAGTCGCGATCGTACAGGATGTTGCCGGTATTGCGATCGACGTTGTTGATCAACATGTCGAACACGTTCACCAGCGCGTGCTGGGCATGGAACCCGCAATCACTGCCGTAGCCCAACTTCTTCTGCGCGCGGTCGGTTTCGTTGACCGCGTCCTCGACCCAGTACTGCAGCACGCCGCGCTGGCCATCGACCGTGCGCTGCACGGTAACCGGCACCATCTGCAGGCCGAGGATACGGTCGACCCGGTAGGCGGCGACCTCGTACAGGTAGCGGTCGGCCCGGTCGTAGCGCTGGTCCCACTGCCGGCGTTCGACGTCGGGATCGGTATCGAGGGTCTTGAACACCGCGCGCATGCGTTGACCGTTGCGCTCCAGGGTCAGGCGGCGCGGATGAGTGACCCCAAGCTCGAGTTTCTCATCCAATGTCACCTCGGCGGTGCGCAGGAACTCCTCGATCTGCGCATCGCTCATGCCATAGGGACGCTGCCATTCGCGATTGGATTCGACACGAATGGCAGCCGCCTCGCCCTCGCCTGCATACCACGCAGTGTCCCGGTCGTCCTCGATCACCAGCGCCGACGGCCGGCCCCGATAGGCCTGCGCGTTCATGCCGGTGTCGATCCGCATCACCTGTCCATCCATGCGGCTGGCGACCCGGTGGTCGAGGGTCGGGGTGTGCCCGATCACCACGCGTCGGCCGTGCAAACCATCCAGCACCGAAGCCAGTACCGGCGTCTCCAGGTACGGATGGCATTGCGCCGTGCCGCGATACCACACCGGCCCCTCCGGTATGAACGCCAGGCCCCTGATCGCCTGCACGATGGCCGCGGCCGGCGCCTGCGTGGGCGGCGGCGGGCCGTCCCCGGTCGACGGCGCGGCCGCGAGCGTCTTGGCGACCGCGAGGATACGGTCGAAGTCGTCGCCCGGTCGCAGCGCGCCCATCGCCATCAGCGCGTGCCAGCTTTCGGCGAACGCGCGCGTATCGCGGATCGCATCGCGGTTGACTTGCTCCAGCGTCATCCCGGCCATCTGCGCCGACAGGCCACCGTGGACGAACACGTCGTCGTTGATGACGATCATCACCGGTCGCTGCAACAGCCAGCGCCCGAGCCGGCCGTCGGGGGCCAGCGCCTGCAGTCGTGGCATGAAGCCCGGCGGCAGTGCCGGCGGCGCCGACGCAGGTGCTGCGATTGCGGTTGTGGCCGGCGGCGCCACCGCAACGGCATTCTCGTCCGCCGGCGCCGCCCGCTCGAAACTGGCGAATCCGCCGGGCGTGACGTAACGCAGGTCGCCGGTCAACGACATGATCTCGTGGTTGCCCAGCAGCACGTGCACGGCGCCGCCCGCGGATTCCGCCTCCTCCTGCAGCCGCATCAGCAGCTCGACCACCTCGACCGGCCGGTCGCCGCGATCCAGGAAATCGCCGGTGGTCACAAGGTGGGTCGCGCCGCCGTTCCAGTGCAACTCGCCATCGACCAGGCCGGTACCCTGCAGCACGTCGACCAGCTCGGGATAGGCGCCGTGCACGTCGCCGATCGCGACCACGCGTTCGACATCGTCGAAACGGTAGTCCTGCGCCAGGCCCGGTGAAGCAGACAACAGCAACGCCAGGCACAGCACCGCGATGCGTCCGGCAAATGCCGCCGCCCGGGGCAGGAAGGTGAACGCGCGCATGGCTGTCGCCTCGGCAAAACCTACCGGGTAAAACGGAAAAAGGCCGCGCGAGGCGGCCTTTTCCGGGACATGCGTGCCGCTGGCTCAGGGGCGACGCGCCAGCGCGGCTTCGTCCTTGGCCTTCGGCAGCAGGTCCTGCTTGCTGACGCCCAGCCACAGCAGCAGCGGGCAGGCGATGAACATGGTCGACACGGTGCCGACCACGATGCCGACGATCTGCGCCTCGGCCATGCCTTCCAGCGAACCGCCGCCGTAGATGTACAGCGCGACCACGGTCAGCAGGGCCACAAACGAGGTGATCACGGTGCGCGACAGGGTCTGGTTGATCGACTTGTTGAGGATCGTCTTCGGGTCGGCGCGCATCGAGCGGAAGTTCTCGCGGACGCGGTCGAACACCACGATGGTGTCGTTGATCGAGTAACCCATCACCGACAGCACGCCGGCCAGCACGGTCAGGTCGAACTCGCGCCCGGTCAGGGCGAACCAGCCGGAAACGACGATGATGTCGTTCATGGTGGTGATCACCGCGGCGATCGCGAACTTCTTCTCGAACCGGAACGAGATGTAGATCAGGAACCCGACGATCACGAAGATGAAGGCCCAGATGCCGTTGATCGCCAGGTCCTTGCCGACCTGCGGGCCGACGAAGGCGCTCTTGACCACCGTGCCCCGGTTGTCCGGCGTGGACGCGGCGCGATTGACGTCGGCGGCGACCGAACTGCTGGCGCCAGCCTTGTCGGCGACGCCGGAATCGACCTGCATCTTGATCAACAGGTCGTTGCCCGAGCCGAAGGTCTGCACCTGCGCATTCTCGTAGCCGGCCGCGTCCAGGCGCTCACGCACGCCGTCGACGTCGACCGGCTGTTCGAACCGCAGTTCGGTCAGGGTGCCGCCGGTGAAATCGAGGGCAAAGTTGAAGCCCTTGAAGATCATGGCGCCGAAGGCCGTCACCAGCATCGCAATGACCACCGCGAATGCCAGCTTGCGCAGGCGCATGAAGTCGAAGTTGCTGTCGAGCGGAAACACGTTGAGTTGCTTCATGACTGTGCTCCGGTCAGATCGCGAGGGACTTGAGCTTGCGACGGCCGCCGTAGATCAGCGTCGCAATGCCGCGCGATACCGAGACCGCGGTGTACATCGAGGTCAGGATGCCGAGGATCAACGTCACCGCGAAGCCCTTGACCGGCCCGGTGCCGAACGCGAACAGCGCGATGCCAGCGAGGATCGCGGTCAGGTTGGCGTCGATGATCGTGCCCGACGCGTGCTGGTAGCCCGAGACGATCGCGGTCTTCGGTGGCAATCCGGCGCGCAACTCCTCGCGTATGCGTTCGTTGATCAGCACGTTGGCGTCGACCGACATGCCGACCGTCAGCGCGATGCCAGCCAGGCCCGGCAGGGTCAGGGTGGCGCCGTAGAACGACATCACCGCGACCAGCATCAGCAGGTTGAGCAGCAATGCCAGGCAGGTGATCAGGCCGAACATGCGGTAGTAGACGAGGAAGAACACCAGCGCGAACGCGAACGAGTACAGCACCGCCCGCAGACCGCGCTGGACGTTCTCGGCGCCGAGGCTGGGACCGATCACGCGTTCCTCGATGAAGTCCATCGGCGCCGCCAGCGAGCCGGAGCGCAGCTGCAGAGCCAGGTCGGCGGCGAACTGCGCGCTCTCAAGGCCGGTGGTCTGGAATTCCTTGCCGAACACGCCGTTGATGGTGGCGACGTTTATCACCTCTTCCTTGATCCGGGTGCTGCGCACTTCCTTGCCGTCGACGATGCGGACCTCGGGGATGCGCTCGATATAGACCGCCGCCATCGGGTCGCCGACGTGTTCGCTGGTGTAATCGAACATGCGTTGGCCACCGGCGCTATTGAGCCGCACCGACACCGCCGGGCTGCCCGTTTGCGAATCGAACATCGAGGTCGCGCCGACCAGCTGGTCGCCGGTGGCGATCACCCGCTTGTTGAGCAGGATCGGGATCGGCTTGCCGTCGGGGCCCAGCTCGCTGCGGTAGTAGACCTTGGCCTGCGGCGGGACGTTGCCGGTGGTGACGGCGTCGTAGGCATTGCCCTCGACCACGCCGCGGTATTCCAGGGTCGCGGTGGCGCCGATCACGCGCTTGGCCTCGGCGGTGTCCTGCACGCCCGGCAGTTGCACCACGATGCGGTCGTCGCCCTGCCGCTGGATGATCGGTTCGGACACGCCGAGCGCGTTGATGCGGTTGCGCAGGGTGCCGAGGTTCTGCTCGATCGCGTCGCGCGACATCCGCGCCAGTTCGGCATCCAGCAACTGCACGCGGATGCTGCCGCCGTCGACGTCCTGCTGCAGGGTCGGCTGGTTCTTCGAGATCAGCGCCGCCGCTTTCTCGGCATCGTCAGGGTCGGCCAGGGCCACGGTGATCGCGTTGTCGGCGCCGCGGGTGACCGACTCGTAGCGCACCCGGTTGTCACGCAACAGCACCCGAAGGTCTTCGACGATCGCGGTCAGCTGCTTGTCGAGCGCGGCCGCCTGGTCGACCTGCATCAGGAAGTGCACGCCGCCCTGCAGGTCCAGGCCCATCAGCATCGGCTGCGCGCCGAGGCTTTCGAGCCAGTCCGGCACGGTCGAGGCGAGGTTGAGCGCGATCACGTAGTCGTTGCCCAGCATCGGCTTGAGCGCGTCGACCGCCTTGACCTGGGCGTCGGTACTGGTCAGCCGCACCAGCGCGTTGTCGCCTTCGACCTCGGCCGACTTGACCGTCACCCCGGCCTCCGCCAGTGCCGCCTCGACCCGGCCGATCAGCGCCGCGTCGACCACCGAGCCACGGTTGGCGGTGATCTGCACCGAGGGGTCCTTCTGGTAGATGTTCGGCAACGCATACAGCGCGCTCAACACCAGCACAATCGCCAGGACGACGTATTTCCAACGCTCGTAGATCAGCATGCAAAGCCCCTGCGGCGACGCCCCGGCCGCCGTGTCAAAAACGGGTGGAGGCGGCTCAGGCCGACTTCAAGGTGCCCTTGGGCAGGACGTTGGCGATCGCGCCCTTCTGCACGCGGATGCGCACGTTGTCGGCGACCTCGATGGTGATGAAGTTGTCGCCCAGGTCGGTGACCACGCCGGCCACGCCGCCGTTGGTCAGGACTTCGTCGCCCTTGGCCAGCTTCTCCAGCATCGCCTTGTGCTCCTTGGCGCGCTTCATCTGCGGGCGGATCATCAGGAAATACATCACGCCGATCAGCAGGATCGGGAACAGCAGGCCCGTCAGGCCACCGCCGAACAGGCCACCCTGGGCGCCCTGTGCGGCGGCCTGGGCATGGGCGGGGGCGATCACGAAATCGAGCAGGTTCATGTTGGTATCCGGGAAGAAGACGGAAAATAAGCCCGCGATTATGCCACGGCCGGACTTGGGGCCCCGCCGGGCCTTCATTGGCGTCGCGCGGCGTAAAAAGACTCGCGGAAGGCGGTGAAGGTTCCCTGCTCGATCGCCGCGCGCATGTCGGCCATCAACCGCTGGTAGTGACGGAGGTTGTGCAGGGTACCGAGCATCGGCCCGAGCATCTCGTTGCAGCGGTCGAGGTGGCGCAGGTAGCTGCGGCTGAAGCCATTGGCGCAGGCATGGCAGTCGCAGCCTTCCTCGATCGGCCGCAGGTCGTGCTCGTACTTCGAGTTGCGGATGCGGACCACGCCCTCGCGGGTGAAGAAATGACCGTTGCGGGCGTTGCGGGTCGGCATCACGCAATCGAACATGTCGACGCCGCGGGCGACCGCCTCGACCAGGTCCTCCGGTCGCCCTACGCCCATCAGGTAGCGCGGGCGGTCTTCGGGCAGCTGCGGCGCGGTGTGATCGAGCATCGCGTTGCGCTCGGCCTCGGTCTCGCCCACCGCGAGGCCGCCGATCGCATAGCCGTCGAAGCCGATCTGCTTCAGCCCCTCCGCCGATTGCGTGCGCAGGTCGCGGTACACGCCGCCCTGGACGATGCCGAACAGCGCCGCGTCATTGCCCTCGTGCGCGCGCCTGGAGCGCTCCGCCCAGCGCAGCGAGAGCAGCATCGAGCGCTCCACCACGTCCACCCCGACCGGCTTGCCGTCGAGGTGTACGGGCGGGCACTCGTCGAAGATCATCACGATGTCCGAGCCGAGCACCTTCTGGATGTGCATGCTCTCCTCGGGACCGAGGAACACCTTGCTGCCGTCGGTCGGCGCGGCGAAGGTCACGCCGGCCTCGGTGATCTTGCGCTTGTGCGCCAGCGAGAACACCTGGAAACCGCCGGAGTCGGTCAGAATGGGCTTGTCCCACCCCATGAAGCCGTGCAGGCCGCCGTGCGCCTCGATCACCTCCAGCCCCGGCCGCAGGTACAGATGGAAGGTGTTGCCGAGGATGATCTGCGCGCCGAGCGCCTCGATCGCGTCCGGGAACGCGCCCTTGACCGAGCCGTAGGTGCCAACCGGCATGAACGCCGGGGTCTCGATGCTGCCGCGCGGGAAGCTGATGCGGCCGCGGCGGGCGGCGCCGTCCGTGCCGAGCAGTTCGAACGACATCCGGCTCATGCGCCGGCCTCCGGGAACAGCAACATCGCGTCGCCGTAGGAGAAGAACCGGTACTTCTCGCGGATCGCGTGCCGGTAGGCGGCGAAGATCCGGTCCTTGCCGGCGAACGCGGACACCATCATCAACAGGGTGCTCTCGGGCAGGTGGAAGTTGGTGACCATCGCGTCGACCGAGCGGATCCGGTAGCCGGGCAGGATGAACAGTCGGCTTTCGCCGGCGAACGGCTGCAACTGGCCATCGCCGTCCTCGCCTTGGCGCAATGCCGTCTCCAGCGCGCGCACCACGGTGGTGCCGACCGCAATTACCCGCCCGCCGGCAGCGCGGGTCCGACGGATCTTCTCGACCAGTTCGGCGCCGACGTTGAGCCACTCGCTGTGCATCACGTGCTCGGACAGGTCGTCGACCCGGACCGGCTGGAAGGTGCCGGCGCCGACATGCAGGGTGACGTGGCCGAACTGGACGCCGCGCGCCTGCAGCGCGTCGAGCAGCGGCTGGTCGAAATGCAGGCCGGCGGTCGGCGCGGCGACCGCGCCGGTCTCACGGGCGAACACGGTCTGGTAGCGCTCGGCGTCGTCGCGGCCGGGCTCGCGCTGGATATACGGCGGCAACGGCAGCCGTCCGGCGTGCAACAGCCATTGCTCCAGGCCTTCGGGAACGTGGAAACGCAGGTGGTAGAACTCGCCGTCGCGTCCCAGAACCTCGGTTTCGCCGCCGGCATCCAGCGCGATCCGCGCACCGGCCTTCGGCGATTTGCTGACGCCCAGTTGCGCGCGCGCGTCCATCCCGCCGAGCAGGCGCTCGATCAGGATCTCGACCCGGCCGCCGGTGGCCTTCTGCCCGAACAGCCGCGCCGGGATCACCCGGGTGTCGTTGAACACCAGCAGGTCGCCGGGCTCGAGCAGGTCGGGCAGATCGCGGAACACCCGGTCCTCGAAGCCGCGGCCGAAGGCCTCGCCCTGCGCCGGCGGCACCAGCAGCAAGCGGCTCGACGAGCGCTCGGCCAACGGCGCCTGCGCGATCAGTGCGGGCGGCAACTCATAGTGGAAATCGGACTTCTTCAAGCGTCGGTTCTTCGCGATCAATGACTTGGAAAATGGACAGGCCGACCCCGGCAAGCAGGTTGGGCCAGCCCATGACCGCCCGCGCGGCGGCGGCACAGTGTAAGCGGCGGCGGGGGTTATCGCCGCCGGGGCGGCGTGATAGAATCACGCAACTAATTGAATCGAAAAGAAAAACGCGTTTCGTCGATGCGTTTTGCCGACCCACCGGAGGATCCATATCCATGTCCAGCACCAACGACAACGCCATCGTCGCCAAGCTCGCGCCGCTGCGCGCCCACGCCGGCGCGCGCCGCACCGTCGGCCTCGATGACGCCACCCTCGCCGGGTTCGCCGGCGACGCGGAGCTGGTCGAGGCGGTCGAGGCCGCGGTCGCCGAGCACGGCCGTATCAAGAGCGAGTTCGCAGAGCTGCTCGACCTCGACGAAGCCGCCCAGGCCGAGACCATCCAGGCCGGTTTCATCAACTTCTACCAGGACGACGCGGTCAACCCGTACGTCGCCCTCGCCGCCCGCGGTCCGTGGATCGTGACCCTCAAGGGCGCGGTGCTGCACGATTCCGGCGGCTACGGCATGCTCGGCTTCGGCCACGCGCCGGCCAAGGTGATCGAGGCGATGGCCAAGCCGCAGGCGATGGCCAACATCATGACCCCGAGCCTCTCGCAGTTCCGCTTCAACACCCTGCTGCGCGAGGCGATCGGCATCGACCGCGAGTGCCCGTACAGCAAGTTCATGTGCCTCAACTCGGGCTCCGAGTCGGTCACTCTTGCCGCGCGCATCGCCGATGCCAACGCCAAGGCGATGACCGACGCGGGCGGCAAGCATGCCGGCCGCGCGATCAAGCGCGTCGTGGTCAAGGGCGGCTTCCATGGCCGCACCGACCGTCCGGCGCTGTACTCGGATTCGACCCGTTCGACCTACCTCAAGTACCTGGCCAGCTACCGCGGCGAGGACAGCGTGATCGCGAT
Source organism: Novilysobacter erysipheiresistens (assembly GCF_036663935.1). Classification (NCBI taxonomy): domain Bacteria; kingdom Pseudomonadati; phylum Pseudomonadota; class Gammaproteobacteria; order Lysobacterales; family Lysobacteraceae; genus Novilysobacter; species Novilysobacter erysipheiresistens. The sequence goes on along the minus strand of NZ_JAXGFP010000001.1, from coordinate 128,787 downwards.
CCAGCCCTACGACATCGACGCGCTCCAGCAGGTGTTCGCCGATGCCGACGCCCAGGGCTGGTTCATCGAGGCGATGTTCCTGGAGCCGGTGATGGGCGAAGGCGACCCGGGCCGCAGCGTGCCGGTCGACTTCTACAACGCCGCGCGCGCGCTGACCAAGGCTCATGGTTCGCTGCTGCTGGTCGACTCGATCCAGGCCGGCCTGCGCGCCAACGGCGTGCTGTCGATCATCGACTACCCCGGCTTCGAGAACGTCGAGGCACCGGACATGGAGACCTACTCCAAGGCGCTCAACGCCGGCCAGTACCCGCTGTCCGTGCTCGCGGTCGGCGAGCGCGCCGGCTCGATCTACAAGAAGGGCCTGTACGGCAACACCATGACCACCAACCCGCGCGCGCTCGACACCGCCTGCGCGGTGCTGGAGCAGGTCACCCCGGCGCTGCGCGAGAACATCCGCGCCCGTGGCGCCGAGGCGGTCGAGAAGCTGGAGAAGCTCAAGGCCGAGCTTGGCGGGATGATCACCAAGGTCCAGGGCACCGGCCTGCTGTTCTCCTGCGAGCTGTCGGACGAGTTCAAGTGCTACGGCGCCGGCTCGACCGAGGAGTGGCTGCGCGAACACGGCATCGGCGTGATCCACGGCGGCACCAACTCGCTGCGTTTCACCCCGACCTTTACCATGACCAGCGCCGAGGTCGACCTGCTGATCGGCATGGTCGGTCGGGCGCTGAAGGAAGGTCCGCGCAAGCAGCAGGCTGCTGCGGCGTAAGTCGTCGCGCGGTCGCGGACACGAAAGGCCGGGCAACCCGGCCTTTTTCGTATCGGTCGACCCACGCTCGAGACTTGTAGGAGCGGCTTTAGTCGCGATCGGAAATCGTTCGCCCGCACCGGTTCTGGATCGCGGCTAAAGCCGCTCCTACAGGATCGACGCGCGGGGTAGCTTAGCCGCGGCGGCGGCGCTTGGCGGCCACGATGACCGCCACCAGTGCTATGCCGCCAAGCAGCCACGCCCACCATCGAGAATCTCCTTCCGACGGCGCCTGCACAGTCTCCGCCGCCCGCATCGCCGGATCGGCGCCGACGTCGGGTACAGCGCGCGCTTGCGACGCCAACTGCCAGCGACCGTCACGCAACTCGACCTTGCCCTGCAGCGGCGGCAGGGTCAGTTCCCGCCAGCTGATCCGCAGGTCGCCGACCTGCGGATCAAGCGGATTCTGCGAGCTGATCAGGCCATCGCCCTCGGGCTGGAAAGTCGCCGCGAGATTGCCCGGCAGCCGCGAGAACCCGGGGCGAAAATCCCGCCACTGGCCGAGCGATTTCAGCACCATCTTGTCCAGCGGCTTGCCGTCCAGGGTCGCGCTGGAGGACCACCAGCGACGGCTGTCGAGCGGCAGTTCCGGAGGGTTGCGATGCCCCTCGGCGAACCCGGACGAGTCGATCCATGCGGCCTTCCAGACCCGCTCGTAACGATCCTCGCCGACCCTTCGCCATTGGTACATCTCGACCCGCCTGTCCAGGCCGAACTGATCGGTGCCGACCCCGAAGTCGCGATCGCGCAACTCCGCGCCCGGCTCCGGAATCCCTTGCGGAACCGGCGTTGCCGGTTTGTCCCGGGCAAAGGCGGCGCCGCTGGCCAGCAGCAGCACCGCCAGGCCGAGCCGCCAGTTCATGCCGCCAGCGCCCTCGCCTGCAGTTCGGCCACCTCATGGGTGGTGGCGTAGCGGCCGCGTTCGTCACGGCTCACCTGCGCCAGCGCGCAGCCGGGATCATGGGTGAAGAACAGGTGGACGTTGCGCTCGAGCTTGTCGGCAAGGAACGCCTTCTTCTCGTCGATCAGCAACTCGGCGTTGCGGTCGTAACCCATCGTGATCGGCACGTGCACCCACGGCCGGCCGGGAATCAGGTCGGCGCAGAACACCACGCCGCCATGCGGCTGGCCATCGACGGTCTCCGGGCCGACGATTTCCGACAGCATCAACCCCGGCGTATGGCCGTCGCTGTAATGGAAGCGCACGGCATTTCCCAGAGTCCTGGAGTGCGCGCCATCGACCAGCTCCAGCCGACCGGTGGCCTCGAGTAGGCCCGGCAATTCGGGGATGAAGCTGGCGCGGTCGCGCGGATGCGGCGCGATCGCGCGCTGCCAGTGTTCGCGCCCGACCACGTAGCTCGCGTTCGGGAACACCAGTCGCGGCGGCTCGCCTTCCGAATACGGCGCGAGCAGGCCGCCGGCGTGGTCGAAGTGCAGGTGCGACAACACCACGACGTCGATGTCGTCGGGCCTGAAGCCGGCGCTGGCCAGCGATTCGAGCAGCACGTGGCGATCCTCCACCACGCCATAGCGTTCGCGCAGTTTCGGCTCGAAGAACGCGCCGATGCCGGCTTCGAACAGGACCGTCTTGCCTGCCAGCGGGCTGGCCAGCAGCGCGCGGCAGGCCAGTTCGATCCGGTTGTGTTCGTCCGGCGCCGACCAGTTGGCCCACATCGCCCGCGGCGCGTTGCCGAACATGGCGCCGCCGTCGAGCTTCTGACTGTTGCCCAGCAGTGACCAGAGTTTCATCGTCGGCTCCAACGTACTCGCAGTCGTGGCTGCGTTATCGCCATGATCGACCATCGGCACGGCCAAGGGAACCGCCAAAACACTGTAGGAGCGACGTGAGTCGCGACCTGTACATGGCCTTGATCGGTCGACGATGGCCATTGCTCATGACGCTTCTACGCATGATGTACAGGTCGCGACTCACGTCGCTCCTACATTTGGGGTTTCAGCGCGTGGCCGACTCCAGCAGCACGTCCGCATCGCCGACCGGGTTGCGCGGGTCGGTGCCGCCCGAGAGGGTGTCGGCCTGTTTGTCCCACGCAACGGTCTGCAGGTTGCCCCAGGTGTCCTCGCCGGCGTTGACGATGTGGCCCATTGCCTGCAGCGCCTTGATGGTTTCGGCATCGAGCGCGTCCGGCTCGGCCGAGATCACGTCGGGCATCCACTGGTGGTGGATGCGCGGCAACGCGGCGACCTGCTGGGCGCCAAGCCCGGCGTCGTAGCCGAGGATGCCGATCAGCACCTCGGTGATGATCCGGCTGCCACCCGGTGCGCCGAGCACGGCGAGTTTTTGCGGCGACTCGATGATGGTCGGCGACATTGAACTGAGCATGCGCTTGCCGGCCTCGACCGCGTTGGCGTCGAAACCCATCACCCCGAACGCGTTCGGGGTGCCGGGCTTGAGCGCGAAGTCGTCCATCTCGTCGTTGAGGATCACGCCGGTGCCGGGCGCGACCAGGCCGGAGCCGTACAGCAGGTTGACGGTCTGGGTCGCGGACACGCGGTTGCCGTCGCCGTCGATGATCGAGAAGTGGGTGGTCTCCTCGTCTTCCAGAGGCACCGGCTGGCCGGACAGCAGGTCGCTCGGGGTCGCCTTGTCCGGGTGAATGGTGGCGCGCAGGCCGGCGGCGTAACCCGGATCGGTCAGCATCTCCAATGGCATGTCGACGAAGTCCGGATCGCCCAGGTAGATCGTGCGGTCGCGGTAGGCGCGGCGCATCGCCTCGACGATCAGGTGGGTGCGCTTGGCCTCATCGAGTTCGGCCAGGTCCCAGCCCTCGAGGATCTGCAGCATCTGCGCCAGCGCCACCCCGCCCGAGGACGGCGGCGGCGCGGTGACGACATGCCAGTCGCGGTAGTCGAACTCGATCGGCTCGCGCACGCGGACTTCGTAGCCGGCGAGTTCCTCGGCGGTCCATTGGCCGCCCTCTTCCTCGATCGATGCCAGCAGCTTGTCGGCGACGTCGCCCCTGTAGAAGCCTTCGAAGCCCTTCTCGGCCAACAGCTCGAGCGTGCGGGCCAGGTCGGGCTGCTTGAGCGTCTCGCCGACCTGCGGCGGATCGCCATCGGCCAGGAACACCTCGCGGGTGCCACGGTAACGCTCCATCACCTCGCTGCGGCGGGCGTAACCGCGCTCCAGTCGCTCGTAGATCGGGAAGCCATCGCGGGCGATGCGGATCGCCGGCGCCAGGGTGGTACTCAACGGCAGCTCGCCGTACTCCTGCGCCAGGTGGACCAGCGCGGCCGGCAGGCCGGGGATGCCGGCCGACCACGGACCGTTGGTGGCGCGGTTGCGGTCGAGGTCGCCGTTCTCGTCGAGATAGGCCTCCGGGGTCGCCGCTTCCGGCGCGATCTCGCGGGCATCGACGAACACGTCCTCGCCGGTGTCAGCGTCGTGCAACAGGAAGAAACCGCCACCGCCCAGCCCGGAGCTGATCGGCTCGACCACCGACAGGGTCGATGACACCGCGACCGCCGCATCGAACGCATTGCCGCCGGCGCGGATCATCTCCAAACCCGCCTCGGTCGCCAGCGCATGGCCGCTGGCGATCGCGGTGCCCGGCGGCGTTGTCGCGGTCGCCGCGGCAGCGCTTTCCTGTTTGGATTCCTGTGCCTGCGCGGACGTCGCCGTGGTGCAACCCGACAACGCGGTGGAGGCCAGAAAGCCGGCCAGCAAGACGGTTCGCAGCGCAATGGGCATCGCGGTTCCTCGGGGGTTATTGACCCTGCTGCAACCTCATCAACTTCGCCAGCAGCTGGTCGTGGGTTTCGGGAATATCCGGATCCGGGTCGATGCATTCGACCGGACAGACGACGACGCATTGCGGCTCGTCGAAATGGCCGACGCATTCGGTGCATCGCGCCGGGTCGATCACGTAGATGCTTTCGCCCTGCGAAATCGCCTGGTTCGGACAGGCCGGCTCGCAGACATCGCAGTTGACGCAGAGTTCGTTGATCTTGAGGGACATGGGGGATGGTCGGCCGGTTGTCCCGGCAAGTCCGCGCCCGCGTGCGGGCGCGGACTGCTGGATCACTTGGCTTCGACGAACTTGTATTCCACGCCGGCCGGCGCGACCGCGGCCTTGACCCGCTCGTTGTCGGCCGCATCGCCGATGAACAGCAGCACCACGCCCTTCATCGAACCCGGATCGACCTTGGTGAACGCGTTGACGATGATGTCGGCCATCATCGCCGACTCCGGCGAGCCGAATGCGACCAGGTTGCCCTCGACGATGCCGCGCTGCATGGCCATCGAGACTTCCTCGGTCAGGCGCTCGCGCGCGCCCTCGAAGCCGGCGCTGTCGGAGCCGGGGAGGTAGTACAGGTACGGGCTGCGGGTGACGTCGCCCATGTTGCGGGTGACCACGTCGGACAGGTAGGCGCCCCACTCGGCGTCATCGTTGGTGGCCGGGCGGGTCAGCGGCGCCTTGACCGCGGCGGTATCTTCGGCCGGAGCCTCTTCCTTCTGGCAGGCGGCCAGCAGCGGCATCGAGAGCAGGGCGATCAACAGCAGGCGAGTCGTGGTGTTCATGGGAATCCCCGTTTTGGTTGGAACAAAAATGGTCAACAAGTCACGCATCGATGCGCTGCCATTGCTCCTGCAGCGCGTTGGCCACCGCCGGCGGCACGAAACCGGAGACGTCGCCGCCGAGGCGGGAGATCTCGCGAACCAGCGATGAGGAAATGAAGCCGTATTGCTCGGCCGGGGTCAGGAACAGGGTCTCGACCTCCGGGATCAGGTGGCGATTCATGCTCGCCAGCTGGAACTCGTACTCGAAATCCGACACCGCGCGCAGGCCGCGCAGCAGCACGCCGGCACCGACCTCGGCGACAAAATGCGCCAGCAGCGAATCGAAGCCGATCACCTCGACATGCGGATGATGGGCGACGGCCTCGCGCGCCAGCCGCACCCGCAGGTCCAGCGGCAGCGCCGGACTCTTGGCCGGGCTTTCGGCGACGCCGAGGATCAGGTGGTCGAACAACCGTGCGGCGCGGTTCACCAGGTCGACGTGACCGTTGGTGATCGGGTCGAAGGTGCCGGGGTAGACGGCGATGCGGTTGCGGGCCGGGGTCATTCAGTCACGAGGCTCGTGGAGGCTGGCGTTGGCGCCTGCCGGGTCGTCGTCCAGTGTATCAGCGGGCGCGCCGGCCGACGGCAGGCGGCGATAAAGGGCGTAGCGGACCTCACGGGTGCGGCCTTCGCGATGCACGCACCATCCCGGCGGCATATCCGGGTTTTCAGCCAGTGCGGACTCGATATAGAGCCAGGCACGTTCGGCGAGCAGCGGCGCCAATGCGGCCAGGACCTGGCCATGCAGCCCGGCGGCAAACGGTGGATCGACAAAAGCCAGGTCGAAGCTGGCGCGTGGCTGCGCGGGCAGCCAGGCCAACGCGTCGGCCTGCACCACCGCGGCCGCCTCGCCACCGGGCAGGCGCCAGGTGGTCGCCAGCACGCTCGCCGCCAACGCCGGGTCGCGTTCGACCAGCACCGCCGACGCCGCGCCGCGCGACAACGCTTCCAGCCCGAGCGCGCCACTGCCGGCGAACAGGTCGAGCACGCGGGCACCCGGCAACATCGGCTGCAGCCAGTTGAACAGGGTTTCACGGACGCGGTCGGAGGTCGGCCGCAGGCCGGGGGCATCTGCCACTGCGAGCTTGCTGCCACGCCAGCGCCCGCCGATCAGGCGGACCTGCCCGGCACCGGACGCGTTGCCGGCGCGGGGCCTTGACGGAGTGTTGGACACGGGCTTCCTCATCGGGCGCCGGTAATGGCCAGTGCTAGCATGCGCGCATTGTCCAACATGTTTCAGAGCCCCTGCCTCGATGGCCAGTTTTTTCCGCCGCAAGAAACCTGAAACACCTGCATCGAGCCCGTCGACTCGGCGCTACAGCACCGAGGAGCTGGCCGCGGCGTTTCCGTCGACCGAGGGATCGTGCGACGAGCCGAACGAGAAGCCGGCAGCGGTGGTGGAAGCGGCGCCGGTCAAGTCCCCTGCGGCGACGCCTGAACCTGACGGCGAGCCTGCTTCCGCGCCCACCGAGCCGCGACCGGTACCTGCCGAGGTGGTCGCTGCCGCGCTTGAAGTCGATTCGCAACTGGCTCCGCGCCCCGTGCCGATGCCGATGCCGACGCCGGCTGCCTCGCCACCGGTCCAGACCGCACCCGAATCCCCGAGCCCGCTGCCCGCCCCCGCACCCACCGTCGTCGACAAGCCGGTCGCGCCCGCCCCGGCCCGCGCCGAGAAATCAGGTTGGCGCGAGCGTCTCGGCGGCAGCCTGTTTGCACGCAGTTTCGGCGGCATGTTCTCGCGCCACCCCAAGCTCGACGACGACCTGCTCGACGAGATCGAGACCGCACTGATCACCGCCGACGTCGGCGTCGCCGCGACCACCGACCTCGTCGAGGACCTGCGCAAACGCACCAAGGCGCGCGAGTTCGCCGACGCCAATGCCCTGCTCGGCGCGCTGCGCAGCGACCTGCTGGCGTTGCTGAAACCGGTCGCAGTGCCGCTGCAAATCGACACCGGTGCCAAGCCATTCGTGCTGTTGACCGTCGGCGTCAACGGCGTCGGCAAGACCACCACCATCGGCAAGCTGGCCAAGCGCTTCAAGGACGAGGGCCGGCCTTTGATGTTGGCCGCCGGCGACACCTTCCGCGCCGCCGCGGTGGCGCAATTGCAGGCATGGGGCGAGCGCAACGGTGTCCCGGTCGTGGCCCAGGGCCAGAACGCCGACGCCGCTTCGGTCGCATTCGATGCGCTGCAGGCGGCCAAGGCGCGCGGCACTCAGGTGCTGATCGCCGATACCGCCGGTCGCCTGCACACCCAGCAGGGACTGATGGCCGAGCTGGGCAAGATCAAGCGGGTGCTGGCCAAGCTCGACCCCGCCGCGCCGCACGAGGTGCTGATGGTGATCGACGGCACCACCGGCCAGAACGCGCTGTCGCAGCTGCGCCAGTTCCACGCCGCGGTCGGCGTGACCGGGCTGGTGGTGACCAAGCTCGATGGCAGCGCCAAGGGTGGCGTGGTGTTCGCCCTGGCACGCGAGTTCGGCATCCCGATCCGTTTCGCCGGCATCGGCGAACGGCCCGAGGACCTGCGCGTGTTCGACGCCGAAGCATTCGTCGACGCCCTGCTGCCGGAGACGCTCGGCGCCTAGCGCCGGGGTCGAGCGCGCGTGGGCGCGACACCAGCGCCAGCCGAGCCGCCGCAGCGCATCCGCCGCCGCTGGCGGCTGATCATCGCCAAGGGCGCCGGCCTGGCCCTGCTGCTGATGTTGCTGCTGAGCCTGAGCTGGATGACGCGGCCGCGGCAGGTCGCCGACCTGATCCTCGACCGCCTCGGTGCCGCGCTCGACCTGCAGATCAGCAGCAGCGGCGCCGCCGAATACCACCTTCGCGGCACCCCGCGACTGGTGGTGCGCGACGTGGTTGCCCGCCAGTCCGGCGCCGAGACGCCGCTGCTGACCGCCGAGCGGATCTACCTGTCGCTGCCGTGGTCGACGCTGCGCTCGGTCGGTTCGGACGCGGGCGGCCTCGACCTGACCGTGCGCCGGGTCGAGGTCGACGCGCCACGGCTCGACCTCGCCGCGCTGCAACGCTGGCGCGAGGGCCGACCGCCGGCGGCGGAAGTGCAGATCCCAACCCTTACCGATGGCCTGCGGATCGTTCGCGGCACGGTGATCGGCGACGGCTGGTCAGTCGACCGTCTCGGGATCGACCTGCCGGCCCTGCATCCGGAGCAGGCGCTCGCCGCGCGCGTTGGCGGCCGCTTCGTCAACGGCGACACCACGGTGCCGTTCGACCTGCAACTGGCGCTCACCCGTCCCGCCCTCGACGCCGGTCTCGGCGCGTCCGGCATCGCCACCGTGGCCACGCCCGACTGGCGCATGCCGATGCGGCTGCACCTGTCCGGGCGGTTGCACGATGGCGATGACGGCGTCGGACTGGACGGCTTCAAGTTCGGCGCCGAAGCACGGTACCTAGGCGGCGACCAGCCCTTGCCGTTCGTCTACGGTCTGGCCGGCCCGCTGCGATATGACGACGGTCGTTTCACCATCGCGCCGCTGGGCGCGGTCCTGCGCGGCGACGGCGTGGTGCCGGATTTCGTCGCCCACGGCGCGTTCGCCTGGCAGGACGCGCTCAGCTTGCGACTGGATGGAGCCTTGGTGGCATGGCCAAATGGCTGGCCGACGCTGCCGCCGCCGTTGGGGCAGTCGGACTCAACGATGACTTTCAAGCTGGATTACCGCGGGCCTGCAAACCTGTCGGGCAATACCGGGCTGCAACTGCGCCGCGATGAAACCCGGTTTGACGTGGATTTCCGGCTGCCGCGGGTGCTCGACTGGCTCGACCAGCTCGCCACCGGCACGCCGCTGCCGCCATTGGACGGTCGGTTGAGCACGCCGCGGCTGGAAATTTACGGCGCAGTGCTGGAAGGCGTCGAGATCGAGTTCGAAGACGCCGGGGCGACGCCATGAGCATCGCCGCCATCACGCCCGGCAACGACCTCATCGGCGCTGGCGAAGACAGCTTCGCCAACCGCCTGCTCGACTGGTTCGACCTCAACGGTCGCCACGACCTGCCGTGGCAACACCCGCGCACGCCGTACCGGGTATGGCTGTCGGAAATCATGTTGCAGCAGACCCAGGTCCGCACCGCCGCGCCGTATTTCGAGCGTTTCGTCGCTGCGTTGCCGGACCTCGCCGCGTTGGCCGCGGCACCGCTCGACGATGTCCTCGCCCTGTGGTCCGGCCTGGGCTACTACGCCCGCGCACGCAACCTGCATGCGGCCGCGCGGTTGTGCATGGAGTGCCACGACGGCGAGCTGCCGCGCGACATCGATGCGTTGATCGCGCTGCCCGGGATCGGCCGCAGCACCGCGGCCGCGATCGCGGCGCAGGCATGGGGCGATCGCCACGCGATCCTCGACGGCAACGTCAAGCGCGTGCTCGCGCGCTACCACGGCGTGCATGGCTGGCCGGGGACGCCGGCGGTCGAGAAATCGCTGTGGACACTCGCGGAAGACCACCTGCCGCAGGCGCGTCTGGCCGACTACACCCAGGCCCAGATGGACCTCGGCGCCACCGTCTGCACGCGCGGCGAGCCGGCGTGCCCACGCTGCCCGTTGCAGGTCGACTGCATCGCCCGGACCGAACGCCGCACTGCAGAGCTGCCCACGCCGCGCCCCGGCAAGACAATCCCGCAACGCCACGCGTTGGTGTTGTGGCTGTACGACGCGCAGGGGCGCGTGCTGTTGCAGCGACGCCCACCGACTGGCATCTGGGCGTCGCTGTGGACGTTGCCGCAGGCCGACGACGAAGCCGGCGCGCGCCACTGGTTCGAGCATCGGCTGCGCGGCGACTTCGAGCGTGGCGAAACCCTGCCACCGGTCGCCCACGCCTTCAGCCATTACAAACTCGAGCTGCAACCGCGGCGATGGCACGGCATCGCCCTGCGCGATGCGGTCGGCGACAATGACGACTTGCGCTGGGTCGAGCCGGCGGCACTGGCGACGCTCGGCATCCCCGCCCCGATCCGCCGCCTGCTCGAAGCCAGCCACTGACCGTTATCCGCAAAGGCTCAGCCATGTCCCGCACCGTCTACTGCGAGTACCAGAAACGCGAAACCGAAGGGCTCGATTTCGTGCCCTGGCCCGGCGCCGCCGGCAAGCGCGTGTACGCGCACATCGGCAAGTCCGCCTGGGCCGCCTGGCTGGCCCACCAGACCATGTTGATCAACGAGAACCGGTTGTCGCCGATGAACCCCGAACACCGGACGATGCTCGAAGCGGAGATGCTCAAGTTCCTGTTCGGTGGCGAGGCCGAAAAGCCGCCGGGCTATGTTCCGCCCGAGACCTGAAGCGCGGCGGCGTCCGCCTGGGCCTCGGCGCGCCTCGCGGCGTCGCGATCGAGCGGCTGGATTTCGGCGATCTGGCAGGGAAAGGTCGGGCCCTCGCCCAGCACGCGCACGCTGTCGCCCACGTACACCCGGCCGTTGCGGTCGTCCACCGAAATGGCGTGGGCGAAGTCCAGTTGCGGGCACGAAGCGCTCAATGTCAGCAGGTAGCCATCCCGCGCCCGCACCCAGACCACCAACGCGGTGTCGCTGATCGACTTCCAGCCGTCGAGCGTTCCGAAGTAATGGAAATTGCCGACCGGTGCACCGGCGGCCTCGCGATAGATCTGCGTGCGCTGGTCGTCGGGCAGGCGCGGACCGGTTGCGCATGCGCCCAGCACGAGCGCGGCGGCAATGGCAAGGACAAAAGTCTTCATGGTCGACTCCCGCGACAGCGAAAAAGGAAGCGCAGCGCGGTCGGGCGAGCGCCGACGACCCGCTGCCCTTGCATCATGCACCCCCGCGCCATGCCACCCAATCCGGTGCCGGCCATCATTCAGCGTGCATGCGGCTTGCCAGCTTCCGGTCGCCCCCGTATCATCCCGCTGCTCACACGGCCTGCCGTGATCGTGGCCGGGTAGCTCAGTTGGTAGAGCAGGGGATTGAAAATCCCCGTGTCGGGGGTTCGATTCCCTCCCCGGCCACCATTTGGTGGCAGCGTGAAACGTAAGCCCTGCAACGGTTACAGCCGATGCGGGGTTTTTCGTTTCTGGGATGGCCGAACGTCACCAGCGTGGCCCGGCACGCGCTATGGCACGACTGTGGCACGACGCTGCCCACCCTGCCCCGGTTGCGATGCGTGCTACTCGTATCGGTGATGATTGATGTTTCTGCCGCAGGCGTAGCAGCGACGGTAGGCACCGCCACGGCTCGCCCTCCCCGCGCGTTCGTGGCCTAGCAGCCCGCCGCAGCCGCACAGCAGGCCCTTGCCCTTGTCGGCTTGGCACAAGCGGTAGGTCACCCACGCAAAGTGCACCACGGCCGCTGTGAGCAGCAGCACGGGCAACCACTTGCCACCGCTGACGAGGCCCGCGAGAAGCGGGCTGGCCTGCAACCGCGTAAGAACCCCCGTCGATACCAGCGCGGCCAGCAGCAGCCCGGCGGTGGGCACATACGCCCGAACGGCCATCCAATCCCAACGATCCATGATCCCTCCTGAGCGAAAGTGCCCAAGACGGATCTTCCGCCTAACCGTCTCAGGGGCTGAGACGCCGCGCGGCCACACTGCCGCCATGATGAGCCCCGTCCAAGTCGAAGCCTGGAACGCCGCGCACCCCGTCGGCACGCTGGTCGAAGTGCGGCGCGCCGTTGGTGGCACGACGTACACGGCACGCACGGCGTCGCCCCTGCGATTGTGGGGCGACTGGGCAATCGTAGAACTACAGGCCGGCGGGGCGGTGACGCTCGACCGGTTGCGGGTGGTCGATCAGGATTTTCCTACGCCATAGCGCACCGTTCGCCGATGGCTGCACAGCGCGCCGCGCGCCACGATGTTCCCGCCCCGGTGCCTAGGCCACCACTGAAGCTGTGTCCTCCCAGCGGAGTCCGGTCGAACGGAAGCGAAGCACTCGGCACCGGGGCATCTAGACGCCTCACGAGACTTACGTTCTGAGACTGGACCCGGCTACCATCCCTGTCCAACGGGAGAGAGACCATGGCACCACAAGCCGCGCCGGCAAAGATCATTCCGCTAGACACCGACCATCAAGCGCACTTGGCGGCGGCGGATAACATGGATTTCATGCGTGGTCTGGAAAGCGACAGCATGAAGCTGATCGTTACTTCGCCCCCGTACAACATTGGCAAACGCTACGAGCGCCGTACCTCGTTGGAACGCTACCTTGCTGATCAAGCCAAGACCATCGCCGAGTGCGTTCGACTATTGCATCCGGGAGGTTCGATTTGCTGGCAAGTCGGCAACCATATAGCCAGTGATGGGGAAGTCGTGCCGCTGGATATGGCGATCTACCCCCTATTCAAACAACTCGGCCTCAAGTTACGGAACCGAATTGTTTGGCACTTTGAGCATGGACTCCATTGCACTAAGCGTTTCTCGGGTCGCCACGAAACAATTTTATGGTTCACGAAAGGTGACAAGTACACGTTCAACCTGGATCCCGTGCGAGTGCCCTCAAAATACCCAAACAAGAAGCACTTCAAAGGACCGAAAGCTGGCCAACTATCTGCAAACCCGCTAGGCAAAAACCCAGGCGATATGTGGATAATTCCGAATGTAAAATCGAATCACGTCGAAAAAACAGAGCACCCGTGTCAGTTTCCCGTTGAATTGGTTGAACGCCTTGTTCTCTCAATGACCGACGCGGGAGACAACGTTCTAGACCCGTATATGGGCGTCGGCTCCAGTGTTGTTGCAGCCATCAAAAACGACCGTCACGGCTACGGTTGCGACCTAGATAAGAAGTACGTCAAGATCGCCTGGGAACGTGTACGTGAACTTCGCGCGGGAACACTTCGTACCCGCCCTATGGGGAAGCCCGTATATGACCCTTCTAAGCCGCGAGGTGGCCATTGAGGATCGCTCAGATTTATTCGCACTTGAACGGACATGAATTTCTCCTGGTGCACAAGCCAAAGCAGTGGGCGGAGATCAACACCGTAATCGAGGCCATAGATGCTGAAGGCTGCCGGACAAAAGCTACAAAAGAAGCGCGTAAAATGGGGAAATTCGCGGATGGAATGCTCTACAGTCCGATCGAGATGAACAAGTGTTTCAAGACTGCTTTATCTTCGCTGGAGTGGCACGAGGATCGGTATTCGTATTACGTCACGGATGATGCTCGTCTAATCCGGCGCACGCTTGGAATGGAGGCCGCTGAGCAACGGAAGGAAATTGAGGAAGCAGGGCATCGGGCCATCGGCAGCTATAACCAAACAGACTTCGTGAAGGATCGCGTAGCCGTTGAGGTTCAATTCGGAAAGTATTCGTTCGTTGCATACGATCTCTTTGTGAAGCACATGGCGTTCTATGTCGGCGACAAAATAGACGTCGGGATCGAGATTCTGCCTATGAAGAGCCTTCAGGATCACATGTCCAGTGGCGTTGCATACTACGAAGGCGAGCTTTCCAACCTTGTGCGCCAAGGCCGTGGAGTGCCTGCGGTTCCACTCATTCTTATCGGTATTGAACCTTAGCGCGGCCACGCCACGTCCACCGACGTAGCCGGCACGGGGCGACTTAGCCCGAACACGGCGAGCGCCAGCGCAAGGACCAAATCATCGTGAGCGCCCTCGCGCGCGTTGAACGTCGCGTTGCCCGCTTCGGTAAAGCGAACACGGAAGTCCTGTAGCTCGCGCGCCAGCACGGCAGCATCGGGCAGGCTGTTCGCGATGAGTAGCCCGCCGCTGTGGAGCAGCGCTTGCAGCTTGCTCACTAGCTCGCCCTTGGGCACCGACCAGCCCGCGGGCGTGCGCGAAGTCTCGCGGCCTCCAGTGATGACGACGCCCTGCGCCCCGCGCAATGCTCGACGTCCGGCGAACATATCGAACACGGGGCGACCTACACCCGTGTAGTCCACGAGGACGCGCGGTGACAGCCGGTTCAACGGCGCGCGGTTCAACAAGCCCTCAATGTGATCGACCTGCTGCGGGTACGGCATCCCGAGCCGCAATCGTTCCAAATGGAGCACTTCGTACCGGGGATGCGGATGCGGGTTCAGTGCCGCAAGCTCGGGCTTCGCCGTCGTCGTGGTGATGCTCGACACGATGCAGATAGCCGTAGGGTCATGCGCTTGACCCACGTCGATTCCGACGGCGAATTTCCGCGTCAGCAGTAGCCCTACCTCGCCGTCCACGCGGGGGTGGTCGCTGGGCACGGTGATGTAAGTTTTCAGCTCCATAGCGGCGTCACCTCGCTGGTCAGCGCGGCTTCGATTAGCTCGCTGGCGAAAAATTGCTCATCGGTGTCCACGAACTCACAGCCGTACTCCTGGCGGAACTGCCAATCGCCGATAAGCGCGCGTTCTTCTTCCAGCCACACGGGGTCAATACGCGGGCAGTCGGCGGCCGTGACCATCGTGCGTTCCCATCCTTGGCCGTGCTCCCATGCTTCGTAGAACCATCCGCGTTTGCCGTAAGGCGTCGTCAGCGCAACGAAGCGGCCTTGAGTCGTCGCCAGCATCGGGCGCACGGCGGCGAACAATGCGTTATCCACGCGGCTGGCCTCGTCCACGATCACCGTCTTTGCGCCGCTATAGCCTCGGATGGTGCCCTCGGTGCCGGGCAGAGCGATGATGCGGCTGCCGTTGGCAAGCTCCAGGCGCATGGCCGACTCCTGAACGATGCGCGGTACGTCGGGCAGCGCGCGATAGACCTCATTGACCTTGCGGAACAACTCGGAACTCTGGCGTTGTGCCGGCGCAATCAGCAGCACTAGGCCGGGGTCATAGATGGCCTGATTCACTGCGAGCGCGGCGCACGTCGTGGACTTGCCAGACTGACGCGAACACAGCAGCAGCATCCGACGCGCATCGCTGTTGAGTACGTCGGCCTGCCATGCGTCCGGCTCCATCCCGGCATCGCGCATTAGCTGTGCGGGGTTGAGCATCCGGTTGAGATCACGCGCGAGGATCGACACGCTTGGCCTCCCCTTCGATTGCCTTGGCTCGGCTGCGCCGGGTCACGTCGCGCGCCTTCGCCAACGCCGGCGCTGCGGCTTCGCGTTCCTCTGGCGTTTCCTGCAGTGGCGTGTCGGGAGATTCCAACTGCTTAAGCGCGGCGGCCACGTCGGCGCGGGCTTCGGGATGCCCTCGCAACGCCTGCATGATTGCCGTTCGCAGGCCGTGGTACTCGTCGGCGATTAGCAGATTGTTGGTGACGTTGACCGTTCCCGTTTGCAGTTCCCCGAGCAACCTAGCGGTGATCTCGACGTTGCGAAGAATCTGCCCGCCAATCGTCGCCGCGCCTTTGTAGTCCTCTTGTTGCTCGGCGAAGTCCATGAGTCCGTAGAGCCGACCGCGTACCGCCACGAGATGCTGGAGCACGCCTTCGCTCTCTGTGATGCGGAGGTTCTCCAAGTCCTGCGGGGTCATGCGCCCACGGGTCATTAGCTGCGCGTGCAACTCGGGCGGCATGTGATTCCGGCCGTGACGATAGACCGCGTCGTGATGCACGCCGTACCGCTTACCGAGTACCCGGATCGGCACCTTGTTCGCCAGACCAAGCTCTATGCTTGCGCGGTCCGCGTGGTCGCACACTTGGCACACGACGCCTTTACGGCCCACGGTATAGCTCCTTATCGAGCCGCTCGATTTCCAGCTTGGCGACTTCGATTGCTACCTCGATCCGGCGGCTCTTGCTCAACGCCTTTAGGTCGATACGTTCGACGAACGCAGCCGCCTGAGCCGGGTCGCTGGGGTCTACGTACTCAACGCCGCGCTTTTCCTGCATTTCATCGAGACTGTTGTCCGTCGCTCTCCAGTTGCGCTCCCGCACACTCAAGGCGAACCGCGCGGAATCGAGCGCGGCGAGCCGGTTCGTTTTTGAAAGACGACGGTCTCGGGCATCCCGCAGCGGGCGCAGAACTTGGGACGGTAAGTGGCCTTCCATGGCCTCCGCCCACCGTCGCGGAAATTGACTCGGTTTTTCGCAGCGACCCAGCCGCCCGCCGCCTGCGTCTGGTGCCGGGGTCATGGGGGCTTCGGCGGCCATCGCTTAGTCCTCGGTGAGCGACCGCAGCGCGGCGGCCCGGTCGAGGTCCACAAGCTCACGAGCCATCAGCGGCACGTTTTGCTCCAGCGCTTTCAGGCGCTGCGTTCGCTCTTCAAGGTCCTTCGGTTCGGTGAGCAGCTTCGGATCATTCAGGGCCAGCAGGAGGTCCCTCATGTCCTTGTGGGTCTCGAACGGCACGCCCGACAGCTCCGGGGGCACGCTGGCAACCGCGTACTTGATCAGCATGGCGTCATCACCGGCATCCCCGGACATCGACCTAAGGAACGCATTCCGCTCGTCGTGGGACATGCCCCGGAGCACCGAACGGACCTCCAACGCGGATGCGCGCCAGTCCTCGCGCGGCGCACGCAGCGCGTTCGCCATGCGGCCGGATATGTCGGTACGTTTGCGGCCGATAAGGTGCCACTGCTCCTGAATATCCTGTTCGACGGCGGCGACCAGCTTTTTTACCTTCGTCTCAGCGCTCAGCACCTTCTCGTTAGAGGTGAGCACGGGGTTCTTGTAGAGCTTCGTGACCTCGTTATTGAGCGCTGTGAATTTGGCGACCGTCTCCTGTCGAAAGAGCAAGCCGGAGTCTTCACCGTAGTTCGCGAACGGCTCGTTATAGATGCCGTCGGAGGCGGGCCGGGGCAGCTTCGGTGCCTTGGCCCGTTCGCGTCGTTCCATCGCGCGGACGGCTCGGTTGTCGGCAGCGATGCGAGCGTCTATAGGGTTGGTCATGGCGGTAGCCCTCTGGCTGTGGGTTTCGCCAACGATGCCGACTGCGCCGATTACGTAGGGGCACGTCGCGTAACCCGACGCAAAAACCCGTAGCACCCGAAGAATCGTGCCAAGGTCGTGCCATAACGTCATAAAGTGACATGGAACCGAGCGCACAGCCTTACGCAGCAAAGGTCGCAGCGGTCTAGCACGGGGTTGCTCGGTGCCCATGCCTACAAATAACCGCCAAGGCTCAGCTATCAGGCGTTGCGCGAACAAAGCCGGAAAGTGTGTCGCCGCTCGCGTACCCGGCGGGCTTTAACACCGCCATTGCTTTACACCACCGATAATTTGGCGGCCTTGAACCTAAAACACTCTCAATAGCCTTTATTTATAAGGGTTGTTTAAGGCCGCCAGTGCGTGGCGGTGTTGGCGGCCTTAATTTTCAACACCGCCAAGCGTTTAAGACCGCCAAGCCGTCGAAGCTTCATGGCTGCCTTAAACAACCTTTACGGGGCAACGCTCGCAGCCCGAAAACCCCGCCAAGGCCGCCACACCGCCAGCCCCCACGCGAGTAGGCGCGCGAGCACCTGCCCGAAGTGACTAAATATCGACGCCACCAGCCGAATACCCCACCGGACACCGGGCGACACGCCCGTTTTATAGTGTGTGTGGCCCCACAAGGCCGGCGCACCCCTGCCCAGCTATACCCCTACCGGGTGCCGGGCAGGTTGGTCGCTACGGGCCATATAACCGCTTCGCTGCACTATTCTTCGATCGGCTCGTTATACCTATCCAGATAGGCAAAGTAACGGCGCTGCTCAACTGAGGGCGTGAAGGTCGCTCCAGTAAAAACAGCGTGCACCACCTGCATCATTAGTCGCTGGTCAAGATTGGTAAACGCATTGAAATCGTGATCGGCCGTCGTCGCAATTGCTTGCAGATGCACGCGATTACGAAGCGGTCGAAGTCGCTTCAATCTAGAGTACAAAGTGTGATCCTCTCCGAGAAGACGCTTGCTTTCAGCCTTCTTGAGCATGGCATCGAAGGTCATCTCTACTGGCTTCGGCAAGGCTAGCTTCTGCTTGAACACCGAATCAATACGATAAATCTTCCCATCTACCGTTTTGTTGACACCGGTAAACTCCTGCCTAACCTCCCAGTCTGCCGTCGCCTGATTTCCACTTGCGATAATTAAGTAATGGAGCAGAGATTCAATAACTCCACAACCAACTATGATCTGCGTCTTCCATGTTTGCGTCTCTAGAACGCTAGTTAGCTTTAGATCAAGCAGCGTTCGCTCAAGATATTGTAGATATTGCAAGTTGTATGCGATGTTTCGCGTGAGCGCATAGCAGTGAATGTATCCTCGACCACCCCGAATGCCCTTTTCCAGGAGTTCAACGAGCTTATGTATGGAGGTCGGGTGCCAATGACCCGTTCCTTCCTTCAATGCGAGCGGCGGCATGTCGCACTCCTACTCCGACCCGGATTTGATTATGCGTTTGCCGGCAGGTCATTGGTACTTGGCCTTCCGCAGTTCCTGTGCGGCCTCACGCGCGGAATTGGGCAGGCGCCATATCCACTCACCGTTGCCGCGTCCCTTGCCGGTGGTCGCCTTACGTTCCGCCACGACGGTCAGGGCCTCCTTGGCGCGCTCGATGGTGCGCCATGCCAAGCCGTCTTCCGCGGCCTTGGCCTTCAGCTCCTTGCTCGGCACCGGGCCATCCTGCAGCACGGCATACAGCCAATCCGCCGCTTCGTCCCTCGGATTGCGCTTGCCCTCTAGCTGGCCCAGCAACTCATCCGCGAAGCCGAACAATGCTGGCCCCCATACGATCTTGCTCACCGATGCGGGCACACCATCGAACTCCCGTTGGACGACTTCGATGGAGTAGGTAAAGCCGTCACCATGCGGGCCAATGTTGCTCTTGCTACGCACTAGGCGGCATTCGCCATCGGCACCCATCACGGTCGCCAGCACAACGCGGGCCACGGCGCTGAAGGCAACCGACCCGATCACTCGATCATTTGTCTTACGGCCGGCGGTGCCCTTGGCGTAATGGGTGATCCCGATAACGGCAGCGCCCGTGTTCGCGGCCAAGGTCATCAACGGTTGCAAGCCGCGCCGGACTTCGGCGTTCTTGTGGCTGTCGCCCACGATGGCGCTCACGATCGGATCGACAATCACCAGAGCAACGTCGCCGGCACGCTGCGTCTGCTGTTCCAGCGCGGGCATGTCGGTAGCTGGGTCGAAGAACTGCCCCTCACCTGTGGAAGCGACGAAGTGGACGCGATCTAGGTCGGCTCCCGCTTCGATTAGACGAGGAACCAAGACCTCGGCTATCGCGTCCTCACCCGTCCACATGATCACGCTACCCCTGGACGCCTTCGTGCCATCGGGCAGCTTGCCGCCGGTCGTTATCGCTGCGGCGATGGTCAGGGCTAGGGTCGTCTTGCCCGTACCGCCATCACCAGCAAGCAAGCCGAGCATTCCGCGCGCGAGGTAGCCATCCCACAGCCAATTGATCGACTTGGGGGCGACATCAGACGCGCGAATCAAGTTGACCGCTTCCTGCGTCGTTGCTTCGATGGTGGACAGATTGAGCACGTCGTCGGCGGTCGCGGTCGGGTAGGCCTGCAACCAGTCGGCGGCGTCGTCGCCCTCGTTTGGCAGGCCGAGCGCGGCAACATCGATAATGCTCACGTCGCAGCCCAGCGCCGTCAGCTTGGCCGCCACGTCGGCGGCGTACTTTTCGCCGGGGTCGTCGTTGTCGGGCCATACGATGCAGCGGCGGCCGGCCAGTGGCGTCCAATCGGCCTTGCCCGCGCTGCTAGCTGCGCCGCTTGTGGTCGCTGCAATGTCGATAGCGGCCAGCGTGTCGGCGCACTTTTCGCCTTCCACGATGAACACCGGGTCCGCAGCGGCCAGCACTTCGGGCAGGAGATATAGGGGCTTGCCAGCGCGCGGCGGCTTGCGTTCCTTCAGTACCCATTCGTTCCCGTCATGGTGGAAGGGCTTTATCTGCTTTCCGCCCGTCTTGGACTCATACCGTGCGCGCCAGCCCCACACCTTGCCGCTCGCATCGCGGTACGGGTAGACGTCCGCCAGCTTGAACCCGACCAGCGAACTGGGACCGAGTTTCTTGGCGGCCTGCTTTGCCTCGTCCCGATCCTCATCGGTGATCGGTTTGGCGGGCTTCGCCTTGGCGGTCGGCTTGGGTTTCGCCTTCGCCTTCGTGGGCTTCGTTGCCTTGCCTTTCGGCGGGAACAGGTCGGGCAAGGTCAGGCCGATGGCCTCGCATACCTTTTTCGCCGAGCATCCTCTATGGCAGTAGAGGGCCACGGTACCGTCTTCGTCCACACTGACGGAGAGTGATGCCGTGTGGTCGTCATGTGCAGGGCAGCGCACGAGCCATTGATTCTTGTCGGGCTGCGTTACCCCGCCGAGTAGTGCGAGGACGCGTTTAATCGGCGCGGTGTCGGCTTTCATGCGCGCACCTTTCGACCCTTGGTCACTGGGGCCTTGGTCTCGCTGATGCCTTGGAGCCAAGCAACCACGTCCGAACGGCGGTAGAACAACCGCTTGCCGATGTAGAAGTGATCGGGGCCGTAGCCCGTGGCCTTCCAGTACTTGAGGGTCCGAACGTGAACCCCGATTTCCGCTGCGGCTTCGCGCGCAGTGAGGAAGTCGTCGAGGACGTCTTTCAGGTCTTGCTTCGTTGCCATGATTGCCACCGCTGTTGCTGTTTCGGTGGCACCTAAGCTATGGCGCGAAGCAGTTACGTAGGCAAGGTTGGCGTAAGCCGCCGGGCTTTAGCTGTTCCGATAGGCGCGGTGATATGCAGCGTCTTTCGCCTTGTTCAACTTTTCCTGCGCTGCGTTCTTGGACCTTTCAGGACATCGCGTGATGTTGGTCTGCATTTCGGCATACAGCCAGAAGAATTCCGTCTCGGCTTCAAGTCTCGTCATGCCCTTGTCGTGCATCAACTCGGCGACGTCCGAATCGAACTGCGCCATGAATTCGGCGGTGCTTAGATCGCGCGAAGGCGTGGGCCGGGATTCGATTACGCCGGGAATTTTCGGGTCGTCCCACAAGCTATCGAGGGCGGCTAACCGCACCTTTGGAGACGAGTGCCTTATCAGCTTCTGCAGCGCGCGGGCCGCGGCACTTTCTGGTAGGTGATCGATGCACCATGCGCGCGCGTCACGGTCGAATTCCACAAGCGCGGGTCGATCTTCCGCAAGCCGGTTCATTGTCGGGTGCAAACCTTGCCAGTCAGTTGTCTTCTCGCCCTCGTCCACGGGACCACCTTCGGCAAGGCTCCCCATCACTCCCGGTAGGCTTTCGTCAACTATCGCCTTCATCCTCTCTTGCAAGCTAGCGTCCATGACTATCGCCCTCCGACCTTGGCGAACGGGACCACGTTGTCGGGCACGTCGGGCCGGGTGCCGCGCGTCGTCTGTTCAAGATAGGCAGCCCAACCCTCCAGCGCGGCGCGGCGCTGTCGCATGAACGTGTGCTTGTTGTAGTGCGTGTCCGTGACGCCCGTGGTCGCGTGGTTCAACGTGCGCTTGACTAGGTAGGTGTCCACGTCGATTTCATACAGCCCCGTTGTCACGGTGCGGCGAAGGTCGTGCGGCGTCCATGGTTCGATGCCCATGCGTGCCAGCCGATGGCCGACACCGCGAAGGGCACCGGCCAGCCGGTTCTCTGTCAGGGGCTTCTTGCCCATGCCGCGCTGCGCCGGGAACACGAAGTCGCTGCCGTTGCCCCTGCGCGCCTGCAATATCGCCATGGCCTCGTCTACCAGCGGCACCACATCGGCCCGGCGCGACTTGCTACGGCCCGGCACGTCGGCGGGCTTGTTCCACACCTTGGCGAACATATCGACCTCCGACCATGGCAACCCCGCCGCCTCGCTCGGGCGGCAGCCGGTGAGCATCATCAATCGCAGGCAGGCGGCCTCGTCCGGGTGCATGGCTTTGTCCTTGCCCATGACCTGGCCCTTGTAGATGCCCGGCTGGGTGACGAGGTAGAACGCCCGGAACTCGCGCTGGGTCGTCAGGGCGCGGTCGCGTGCCGGTGGTCGCTCGTTCTTAGTGATGAGCTTCTTCTTCAGGCCGCGCGCCGGGTTGTCGGTGATGGCTTCTAGCTCGTCGTCATCCACTGCGAAGTTGAACAGCCCCGTCACCATGGACAGCATGTGGACGACTTCGCAACGCTTGCCCGCCGCTCGAACCGGCTTGAGTAGCGCGATCACGTCGGCTTTGGTGATGTCCTTGGCCTTGCGCTCGCCCCACACCGGGCGCAGATAACGGGCCATCCGAAGCTCGGTCTTGCGCTTCGTGGCTGGTCGCAGCTTGGGGCCATGCTCGGCTAGGTAGAGGTCGCAAAGCTCATCGACGGTAACCTCTGCCTCCTCGCGGCGCTGCGCGGCTTTGCGCTCGGCCTCGGCGGCCTTGCGCTCGTCTACGGCTTCTTGGCGCTCCTTGTACGGGTCGCGCCCGTTATCGACTTGCCCACGATAGGATTTTGCGAGCTTACGCATGGCGGGCATCACTGATGACGCGGACAAGCCGCTGTCCGGCGTCCACCTGCCGATGACCATGCGGCGGGCACTACCCCCGGCAAGGGAGCTGCCATAGCAGTAGAGGAAGGTCGGCGTTCCCTTGGGTGTAAAGCGAACGGCGAAGCCATTGATCTGGTCATCGAAGTCGATCACGTTGCCCTTGGCGGGCCGCGCGCGGCTGCGGATGTAATCGTCGTCTAGGTGGTGCGTCTGCGGCGGCTTTCTCTTGTGCGTTGCCATAGCGGCGTCCTCGGGGTTGCCCGAGCTATGGCACGACTGTGGCACGACTCGGCTTGCACCGGCGACCATCGCCGGCCATCGAAGCCTACCACCATTTGCACGCTAAGTGCTTGAAATATCTAAGAATTGTAACTGTGCAATTGCACAGTTACCACGAAACAATGGCTTACATTCGGGCCGTATGGCCCTTGAAAATCCCCGTGTCGGGGGTTCGATTCCCTCCCCGGCCACCATTTGGTGGCAGTCGTCGAGATCGCGGTAACGCAAGCCCTGCAACGGTTATAGCCGATGCGGGGTTTTTTTCGTTTTGGGTCGCGCTATTGCGGCCGGCAGCGGCCTCCATGCGCCGTAGTATCCTCGCCGACGCAGACACGAACCGGGGATCAAACGATGACGAGCACGCGCTGGGCAAGCTGGACACGTTGGGCGGCAATGGCGTCGTGCGCACTGCTGCTGGTGGCCTGCGCCAGTGGCCCGGCGCGGCGGGTATCGGAACCGTCGGCACGGATCCAGCAATTGACCGTGCGCGCCGACGGCAACTGGTCGACCGACCTGCGGATCGAGAACTTCAGCAGCATCACGATGCGCTTCGATGCACTGCGGCTGGAGCTTGAAGTCGAGGACCACCCCGCCGGCACCCTACAAGCCAGCCCCGGTGTCACGGTCGGACCGGAGTCGGCCGACGTGGTCACGGTGGAGCTGGCGCCGACAGCCGCCGCCAAGTTCGCCGTGGCCCGGGCGCTCGCGGATGGCCGCAGCATCGAATACTCACTGCAGGGCACGATGACGGCCACGCCGAACGAGAGCCGCCAGCGCGAGTTCGAAATGGAACGCCGCAGCGCCCTCAGCCCGGCTCCCGGGTTGCCCGGGGTGATGCGCTGACCCACCGGCACCAAACCGCGAAACCACGCACCAAAGACAACAACGAGGTCGTCGATGAGCCAGTACAAAGCCCCGCTGCGCGACATGCAGTTCGTCCTGTTCGACGTCCTCGACGCCGAAGCGCAGTTCCAGCGCATGGGCTTCGACGACGCCAGCCGGGACGTGCTCGAAGCGGTGCTGGAGGAAGGCGCGCGCTTCACCGAGACCGTGCTGGCGCCACTCAACGAGATCGGCGACCGGGTTGGTTGCAGTCATGACAAGGCCACCGGCACGGTCACCACCCCACCCGGCTTCAAGCAGGCCTACGCACAGTACGTCGACGGTGGTTGGGCCGGCCTGACCTCGCCGCCGGAGTTCGGCGGCCAGGGCCTGCCACACGCCGCCGGGGTGCCGCTGAAGGAAATGATCGACGCCGCCAACCTGGCCTGGGGCAACTTTCCGCTGCTCTCGCATGGCGCCACCGAAGCATTGATCCAGCACGGCGAGGACTGGCAACGCGAAGTGTTCCTCAAGCCGCTGGTCGAAGGTCGCTGGACCGGCACGATGTGCCTGACCGAACCGCATTGCGGCACCGACCTCGGGCTGCTGAAGACCCGCGCCGTCCCGAACGACGACGGCAGCTACGACATCACCGGCACCAAGATCTTCATCACCGCCGGCGATCACGACTTCACCGACAACATCATCCATCTGGTACTGGCGCGCCTGCCGGATGCGCCGGCCGGCAGCAAGGGCATCTCGCTGTTCGTGGTGCCAAAGATCCGGGTCGCGCCCGACGGCACGGTCGGCGAAGCCAATGGGGTCCGTGTCGGCAGCATCGAACACAAGATGGGCATCCACGGCTCGGCGACCTGCGTGCTGAACTTCGATGGCGCCCAGGGCTATCTGGTCGGCCAGGCCAACAAAGGGCTGATGGCGATGTTTACCATGATGAATACCGCCCGGCTCGCGGTCGGCCTGCAGGGCCTCGGCCTGTCCGACCGCGCCTTGCAGAACGCACTGGCGTACTCGCGCGAACGCCTGCAGATGCGTGCGCTGTCGGGCGCGAAGTTCCCCGACAAGGCCGCCGACCCGATCATCGTCCACCCCGATGTGCGCCGGATGCTGCTGACCTGCAAGTCGCTGGTCGAAGGCGGGCGGCTGATGGGCTACCACGCTGCATTGCTGGTCGACATCGCCCACCACTCGCCGGACGCCGACGAACGCAAACAGGCCGACGCGTTGGTTGGCTTCATGACCCCGATCGTCAAGGCCTGCCTGACCGAGTGGGGCGTGGAATGCACCTATCACGCGTTGCAGTGCTACGGTGGCCACGGCTACATCGCCGAGCACGGCATCGAGCAACTCGCCCGCGACGCGCGCATCACCACCTTGTACGAAGGCACCACCGGCATCCAGGCGCTCGATCTGCTGGGTCGGAAGGTGATGCAGTTGCAGGGCGCGGGATTGCAGGTGTTCCTCGGCATGATCGAAACGTTCTGCCAGGAACATACGGGCAACGCCGCGGTCGCCGAGTTCATCGCGCCGCTGCGCGACAAGGCCGGCGAGTGGCAGCGGCTGACGATGCAGGTCGGCCAGCGCGCGGTGGCCAATCCCGACGAGGTCGGGGCGGCCGCGTACGACTACCTGATGTACTCGGGCTACGTCGCCCTCGCCTACTGGTGGGCGCGCAGCGTCGCCGCCAGCGAAAATTCGACCCAGCCGGAAGGGTTCAAGGCCGGCAAGCGCGAGACCGCGCGCTTTTACTTCGCGCGGATCCTGCCGCGCACGCTGGGCCATGCGGCGGCAATGGAGAGCGGGGCTGCATCCCTCATGGCGCTGGATGCGGAGCGGTTCGATACCTGAGTCCAAAGCGAGTTTCCCTGTAGGAGCGACGTAAGTCGCGACCAGACGAACGCTGGGGAGGATGTACAGGTCGCGACTCACATCGCTCCTACCGGCGGGTTCGCTCTCGCCCACTGGCAGCAAATCCGGTATAAGCTCGGTTTCCAATGGAGACCGACAGAGCGAAATTGCATCTGGTCCGCTCCGGCACCCCGGTCGAGCCCATCCGACCCGGCCCGGAAAGCCTCCCCGTCGCGCCGCGACATGCG
Organism: Novilysobacter erysipheiresistens; assembly: GCF_036663935.1. Taxonomy (NCBI): domain Bacteria; kingdom Pseudomonadati; phylum Pseudomonadota; class Gammaproteobacteria; order Lysobacterales; family Lysobacteraceae; genus Novilysobacter; species Novilysobacter erysipheiresistens. The sequence goes on along the minus strand of NZ_JAXGFP010000001.1, from coordinate 102,903 downwards.
CTCGAACTACTCAACTCCGTGCGCCTGTTGTCGCTGGACGCCCACGGCCGGGTGCTCGACTGGATGAATTGGCAACAGGCGGCCTGCCTGTATGCCCGCGACGCGGTTGCCTGGACGCTGGGCGACCCCTGCCTGACCGTGCATGGCGGCTTCAACCGGGTCAGCGGCGAACACAGCCTGCTGCAGTTGCACCCGATCGTTGCCGCCCGTGGCCATGCCCGCGCGCACGCGCTGGCGCCGACCCCGGCGCTGACCAACACCGCGCTGTTCGCCCGCGATGCCCACCTGTGCCTGTATTGCGGTCGCGATTGCCACCGCCCGCAACTGACCCGCGACCATGTGTTGCCGGTGTCCAAGGGCGGCCGCGACGTCTGGGAAAACGTGGTCAGCGCCTGCTTCCAATGCAACTCGCGCAAGGGCAACCGCACCCCGCAACAGGCCGGCATGCCGCTGCTGGCGGTGCCGTACCGGCCGAGCTGGGTCGAACACCTGATCCTGTCGAACCGCAACATCCTCGCCGACCAGATGGCGTTCCTGAAAAACCAGTTGCCGAAGAAGCATGCGCGGTCTTTGAACTGATCGTGCCGGCATCACAGTCCCCGGCAATGACTGCCGCAGCGCGCGCAGTTGCGACGCAGCGCGCGCGTTGACGGGTGTTGCCGGGTCCCGGACACTGGCAGCAACCTGTCGCAATGGAACACAAAATGTCCCTGACTTTCGGCCTGACCGGCATGGATCCGGCTACGGAAACGGCGCTGAAGGTGGCGTTCGCGGAAGCCAACCAGCGCCTTGGCGGCATCTGGCAATTGCTGCCCGACACCCAGGGCGACTTCATCGCAGTCGACATGGACAGCATGTATGGCCCGATGAGCTGGCTGCGGCTGCATGCCGCCGGCAAGACCGTGATCGGCCTGACCTCGGCACCGCGTACCCAGGCCGACTTCCGCCTGGCCCAGCCGTTCGATGCCGGTTCCGTGGTGCAACTGCTGAACGAACTCGTGCCAAGGCCCGAAGGTTCGGTCGCAGACGCAGCCGCCGGTACTGCGACCCCGTCGCCGGCGGGACTGACCCCGGCCCCGCAGCCACAGGACGAACTGCCGGAGGAGCATCCGCAGCCGGTCGATGAGGCGTCCACGGCGCAGGCGACCGAGGAAGTCGGCAATTCCCCGCGCGAACCGGCCAGCGTGGCCGTCGCCCAGGTGGTCCCGGCAGCCCCGAGCCTGCAACCGCATACGCCGCCGGCCGCCGATCCGGAACCGGGCACGTTGGCCGAATGGCTCGCCTCCGGCCGGGTCAAGGGTCGGGTCAAGCTTGAACGCGACGGCGTCGTCCTGCTGATCGACACCGAACAACGGCAGTACCACGGCCCGGGGGCGTTGAAGCCGCTGAGTCCGCACGTCGGCAGCGTGTTGAAGTCTGACGATTTCGCCACCGTCGCCGACTGGGACGCCCAGGCCGCGGCGCAAGGCGCGGCGCAACCGCTGGCGCGGCTGGTGTGGTTCGGCGGATTGCTCGCCGGCAACGGCACGCTGATGCCCGGGTTCGATCCGCAGGCGCGCTACCAGATGCTGAAGTGGCCGCAGACCGAGCGCGAATACCCCAAGCATTTCCGCATCGCCACCGCGATGATGAAGGGACCGGCGACCCTTGCCGAGATCGCCGAGGCCAGCGGCGTGCCGGTGGCCGAGGTCACCGATTTCGTCAACGCCAGCCTGGCGACCGGGTTTGCCGACATCGAGCACCCGCCGGAACCCGAAGCGGACGCACCGAAATCCGGCGGCCTGTTCGGACGCCTGCGCGGGCGCTGACGCCCGACGCATCGTCCGCCTTGCCCCGCCCCGACGCCGGCGGGACAATGGGCGACTGCCGTCCGATGCCGTATTGATGATTGATCCGCAACGCTATCCGCGCCTGTCCCGCATTGCCGTCCCCGCCGATTTGCGCGAGTTTCCCGAAGAGGAACTGCCGGCGATCGCCGACGAGTTGCGCGGATACCTGATCGAACAGGTCGCCCAGTCCGGCGGCCACTTCGGCGCCGGCCTCGGCGTGATCGAGCTGACCGTGGCCCTGCACTGGCTGTACGAGACCCCGGTCGACCGCCTGGTGTGGGATGTCGGCCACCAGACCTACCCGCACAAGATCCTCACCGGCCGCCGCGACCGCATCCACACGGTCAAGCAGAAGGACGGCGTCGCGCCGTTCCCGAAGCGCGAGGAATCCGAGTACGACACGTTTGGGGTCGGCCACAGCTCGACCAGCATCTCCGCCGCGCTCGGCATGGCCATTGCCAGCCAGCGCGCCGGCGCCGATCGCAAGGTCGTGGCCGTGATCGGCGACGGCGCGATGACGGGTGGCATGGCGTTCGAGGCGCTGGCGCACGCCGGCGGCATGGGCGAGGACCCGGATGGCATCGAACCCAACCTGCTGGTGATCCTCAACGACAACCAGATGTCGATCTCCGAGAACGTCGGCGGCGTGACCCGGATGCTCGGCCGCCTGACCGGCAGCCGCACCCTCAACGCGCTGCGCGAGGGCGGCAAGAAGCTGCTCGGCGACAAGCACAAGCCGGCGGCGAAGTTCGTGCGGCGCTGGGAGGAACACTGGAAGGGCATGTTCGTGCCGTCGACGTTCTTCGAGGAGGTCGGCTTCCACTACACCGGCCCGATCGACGGCCACGACCTCCCCGCCCTGCTCGGCGCGCTGAAGACCCTCAAGGACCTGAAGGGCCCGCAGCTGCTGCACATCATCACCACCAAGGGCAAGGGTTACGAGTTGGCCGAGGGCGACCAGATCGGCTACCACGCGGTCAGTCCGTTCGATCCCAGCCAGGGAATGGTCAACAAGCCCGGGGCGAAAAAGCCGAGCTACACCGACGTGTTCGGCGACTGGCTGTGCGACATGGCCGCCGCCGACGAAAAACTGCTGGCGATCACCCCGGCCATGCGCGAAGGCTCCGGCCTGGTGCGCTTCAGCAAGGAGTACCCGCAACGCTATTTCGATGTCGCCATTGCCGAGCAGCACGCGGTGACGCTGGCCGCAGGCATGGCCTGCGAGGGCGCCAAGCCGGTGGTCGCGATCTACTCGACCTTCCTGCAACGTGGCTACGACCAGCTGGTGCACGACGTCGCGGTGCAGGACCTCGACGTGCTGTTCGCGATCGACCGCGGCGGCGTGGTCGGCCCCGACGGCGCCACCCACGCCGGCAACCTCGACCTGAGCTACCTGCGCTGCGTGCCGAACATGGTGGTGATGGCGCCGGCCGACGAGGACGAGTGCCGGCGGATGCTCAGCACCGGCCACTGCTACGCCGGCCCGGCCGCGGTGCGCTACCCGCGCGGCAGCGGCCCCGGGATCCCGGTGCAACCGGGCCTCGACACGTTGCCGATCGGCGAGGCGGAGCTGCGTCGTCGTGGCGCGCACATCGCCCTGCTCGCATTCGGAGCATTGGTCCCGGCGGCCGAACAGGTCGGCGCGGAGCTCGGCCTGACCGTGGTCAACATGCGTTTCGTCAAGCCGCTCGACCGCGCCCTGCTGCTTGAACTGGCCGCGACCCACGAGGGCTTCGTCACCCTCGAGGACAACGTCGTCGCCGGTGGCGCCGGCTCCGGCGTCGCCGAACTGCTGGCCGCCGAAGGCCTCACCCTGCCGGTCCTGCACCTCGGCCTGCCCGACGCCTTCCAGCACCACGCCAGCCGCGAACAACTGCTGGCCGAAGCCGGACTGGATGTCGACGGCATCCGTGCGGCCGTGCAGGCGCGATGGCCTCGCCTGCCCGACGCGGCCGCCATCATGGACTCCTCACGGCGCGCATGATCGCCGCTGGCTAAGCTGCGCGGATGCGACCATCCGCCCATCGCCGCCGAACCATCGCCGCGCGCCGGACGAAACACCGCCTGACCCAGGCGCTCACATTGTTCGGCGTCCTGGCCCTGGCATGGACGCTGTACTCGTGGTGGGTACCGGAAGCGATCGAGATCCCACCCGATCGCCTGTCGGTCGAACTGGCCGCCGAATCGCCCGACACCGCGGTCGCGTTGGCGGCCAACCTGGACGCGCCGCTGTTGCCAGGCAACCGGGTGGAATTGCTGGTCAATGGCAGCGAAATCTTCCCGGCGATGCTGGCGTCGATCCGCGAGGCCAAGACCTCGGTCAACATCCTGTCCTACGTGTACTGGACCGGCGATGTCGCGGTCGCGTTCGCCGACGAGTTGAGCGCGGCCGCGCGCCGCGGCGTCGAGGTACGGGTGCTGGTGGATGCATTCGGCGGTCGCAAGATGGACCCGGCGCTGGTCGAGCAGATGCAACAGGCCGGTTGCCGTTTCGCCTGGTTCCACCCGCTGCGCTGGTACACGCTGAACCGCTTCAACAACCGCAGTCATCGCAAGGTGCTGGTCGTCGACGGCCGCATCGGCTTCACCGGCGGGGTCGGCATCGCCGAGGAGTGGAGTGGCGATGCGCAGGATCCGCAGCATTGGCGCGACGACCATTTCCGCATCGAAGGCCCTGCGGTGCGCTACCTGCAGGGATCATTCGCCGAGAACTGGCGCCAGGCCAGCGGCGAAGTGCTGGCGGGCGATCGCATGTTCCCGCCGCTGCCGGCGGTCGACGCGGCGGGGATCGTGCCGCTCAATGCCGCCCCCGCGGGTCCGGTGTCCGACATCGCGTTCGTCTACTGGCTGTTGTTCCACGGCGCGCGCGAGGAAATACGTATCGCCACGCCGTATTTCGTCCCCGATCCGGCACTGGAACTGGGCATCGAGCGCGCCGCGCGCCGCGGGGTGAAGGTCACCTTGCTGGTCCCCGGCCCGCACCAGGACTCGGCGCTGGTCGGCTACGCCAGCCAGACCTACTACCGGCGCCTGCTCGAGGCCGGGGTGCGGATATTCGAGTACCAGCCCACAATGATGCATGCCAAGACCGTCACCGTGGACGACACCTGGGCGGTGATCGGTTCGTCGAACTTTGACAGCCGCTCCTTCACCCTCAACTACGAGATCGCGATGGCCGTCTACGACCGTCCGCTGGTAGACGAGCTGCGGGCGTCATTCGACGAAGACCTGCGGGCCTCGCGCGAAATCACCCTGGCTGATGTCGAGCAGCGATCGCTTTTCGCCCGCGTCCGCAACCACATGGCGTTGTTGTTGCGCGCTCAGTTGTGAGTCACGGCCGAAGGCGGTGCCTCGACGGTGTAACCCCGTGACTGCAGCTTGGCCAAGTAGCCATCCGGCGCCAGCACGCGGTCCATCGGAAGCGATGCGAACGATACCGGGTGTTCCGCCAGCGCCTTCTCGGCCGCCTCCAGCCAGGCCCGCTCGATCTGCATCGGCACTTCGTCGTAATCTAGTCGACGGGCGATGTCGCTTTCCAGCAGCGCGTGCACGCAACTCCAGCGCAGGTCTTCGTACGGCAGGCGCCGCAGGGTTTTGAGGTCGCCACTGGCCCAGGCATTGGCGCGCGCGGCCAGCGTCGGCAGGTCGTGTTCAAGCTGCGAGACGGTGCGCTCGAGGCAGGCCGTGTCGTCGAAAGACGCCTGGTTGAACGCCTTCAGCAACTCGCGCGGTTCGTCGATCGTGCTCTTGACCTGGATCACCGTGGGCTGCAGGCCTGCGCGCTCGGCCGCGGCGGCGATCACCGGATCGACCACGGCGCCATCGAGGCCCAACCGCTCCATCGCCTTCCGCTGAAGCTTCTCGGCGGCAAACATCGGCCGCCAGCGTTCGATCCCCAGCTCCCAGCCGAGGTACTTGTCTTTCTGGACCTCCCAACGCGCGTGCAACGTGGGAGACAGCACGTCCTCGAGCTCGGCGCCCTCGGGGTTCCGACGCGCGCGTAGCGCCGCGGGCAGCAGGCTCAGGCCCTTGAAGATCCCGACATCGGAATAGACCGCCCACATCGGCGCCTGCAGGACCTGGCCGGCGCGGCCGATCACCGCCTCGACCTCCGCCGATTGCCAGGTCATGGCATCGGGCAGTGGCGACACCACGCCCAGCACCCACAGCTCGTGGCCGCCACGCGACACCTTCCACATGCCCGGCCCGGGCTGCACGCCGGTCACGACCACGGCACCCAGATCGCGGATGGTATCGGCGGCGGTGGCCGCGTGGTCGGACGGCGCAGCCGGCGGGATGGCGGCCTCCGCGGCATGGGAAAGCGGCGAAGAACCCGCCAGCGCAACGAGACCCATCAGCAAGGCTGCATGCATCGGATGAACTCCATTTCGAATCGGTGGAAAAAGGGGCGTGGCCGACGAGCGGCGACACCGCCGCGTCCATGCGCGGAGTCCGACCGCGACTTCCCGCTGCAAGTTCCCACAACGGCAAACGCCCGGCGGACCGGGCGTTTGGCGATTCGAATTGGTCGGGACGGCCGGATTTGAACCGACGACCACCTGTCCCCCAGACAGGTGCGCTACCAGGCTGCGCTACGCCCCGAGATGTTCTGTTCCCGCCCTTTCGAGGCGGGCGGCAAGTATAGCGGTTTTGCTAGCACTCGCGATCAGCGGCGCAGCAGCTGCAGCACCTCTTCCAGCTCCATCCGCACCTGCTTGATGATCTGCGAGCTAAGCGCGGACTCGTCCTTGCCGGCCTCGCCCTCCAGCCGCAGACGGGCGCCGCCGATGGTGTAGCCCTGCTCGTACAGCAGGCCGCGGATCTGCCGCACCATCAGCACCTCGTGGCGCTGGTAGTAGCGACGGTTGCCGCGGCGCTTGACCGGGTTGAGCGTGGGGAATTCGGTTTCCCAGTAGCGCAGCACGTGCGGCTTGACGTCGCACAGCTCGCTGACCTCACCGATGGTGAAGTAGCGCTTGGCCGGGATCGGCGGGAGCTCGCGGTTGCTGCCCGGGTCAAGCATGCGAGCCTCCGGAATACGCTTCCACGCGTTCCTTCAGCTTCTGGCCGGGACGGAAAGTCACCACGGTCCGCGCCGAGATCGGGATTTCCTCGCCGGTCTTCGGGTTGCGGCCTGGCCGCTGGTTCTTGCGCCGCAGGTCGAAATTCCCGAAGCCCGACAGCTTGACCTGACGGCCGCTTTCCAGCGCCTGGCGCAGGGAGTCGAAGAACGCGTCGACGAATTCCTTCGCTTCGCGCTTGTTGAGGCCGACCTCGTCGAACAGTCGCTCGGCCATCTCCGCCTTGGTCAGTGCCATCGCCTTCCTTCCGTACTGCCGCGAACCTCAGCCACGGATCGCGGCATCGTGTTCCTGTTGCAGCGTCGTGGTCACGGCGGCAATCGCCGCATCCACTTCACCGTCGGTCAGCGTGCGCGATTGTTCCTGCAAAATCAAGCCCATAGCGAGACTCTTGCATCCTGATTCAACGCCCTTGCCCTGGTACACGTCGAATAGCACAAGGTCGCGCAGCACCGGGCCGGCGGCCTTGCGGACGCTGGCTGACAGCGCGGCCCAGCTGACCGATTCGGCGACCACGAAGGCCAGGTCGCGACGCACCGACGGGTATTTCGACTGCCCACCGGCCTGCGGCAGTGGCCGCGCCAGCAGCGGCACGAGGTCGAGCTCGAAAGCGACCACGTCGGTGTCGATTTCCAGTGCCTGCTGCAGGCGCGGATGCAACTGGCCGATCCAGCCGAGCCGGACGTCCTTGCCGCGATCGTCCAGCCGCCAGACATCGGCCGAGCGCCCCGGATGCGCCCAGGCCGGCTTCGACGGCCGGTAGTCGAGACGCGCGCCGGACAACGCGGCGAGGCTGTCGAGGTCGCCCTTGAGGTCGTGAAAGCCGATCTCGCGCTCGGCGGCGCCCCATTGCTCCGCCACGGCATCGCCGCAGGCCACCGCGGCGATGCGCCGGGTGTGCAGCGGCGCGGCGTCGGCGATCGCGGTGAACACGTTGCCGAGCTCGAACAGCCGCACCCGCGGCTGCTGGCGCGCGGCATTGCGGCCGAGCGCGGCGACCAGGCCCGGCAGCAGCGACGTGCGCATCACCCCGAGCTCGGCGCTGAGCGGATTTGCCAGCGTCACCGCGCCTTCGGTCAGGCCCCATTTGGCCAGCAGGTCGGCGTCGACGAAGGCGTAGTTGATCGCTTCCAGATAGTCGCGCGCAGCGAGCTGGCGGCGCACGCTGGCGTCCTCGACCGTCTCCTCGCTGGGCGCCACGAGCCGCGAGGCGCCGGCCGGAAGCGTCGTCGGGACCGCGTCGTAGCCGTGGACGCGAGCGATCTCCTCGATCAGGTCTTCCTCGATCGCGATGTCGAAGCGGCGGCTCGGCGCGGTGACCTGCCAGCCGTCGGCGCTGGCGTCGACGGCTAGACCGAGCGCGGTCAGGATGCGCTCGATCTCGCCATCGGCGATCTCCAGGCCGAGCACGCGGGCAACGCGGGCGCGGCGCAGGGTGATCGCCTGCGGCTGCGGCAGGTGCTCGATCAGCGCCGCCTCGACCACCGGGCCGGGCGTGCCGCCGGCGATGTCGAGGATCAGCCGGGTCGCGTATTCGATCGCGGTGCGCGGCAATTCGGGGTCGACACCGCGCTCGAAGCGGTGCGCGGCGTCGGTGTGCAGGCCAAGCTTGCGGCTGCGGCCGATGATCGCGTGGGGGGCGAAGTGCGCCGATTCCAGGAATACGTTGCGGCTGGCCTCGGTGACTCGGCTGTCGAAGCCGCCCATGACGCCGGCGAGTGCAACCGGTTTGCCGGCGTCGGTGACCAGCAGGAACTGCCCGTCGACCCTGGCGTCGCGGCCGTCGAGCAACTTCAGCGATTCGCCGGCGCGGGCGCGGCGCACGCCGACCGGGCCGGTCAGCAGGTCGCGGTCGAACGCATGCATCGGCTGTCCGAGTTCCAGCATCACGTACTGGGTCACGTCGACCAGCAGCGATACCGGGCGCACGCCGCTGCGACGCAGGCGTTCGGCCATCCACAGCGGGGTCTTTGCCGAGGCATCGACGCCCTCGATAACCCGGCCGCAGTAACGCGGCGCGTCGGCACCGGCGTTGAGTTCGATGTCGAGCCGGGCGTCGCTGGCGGCCGGTACCGGCGCAATCGCCAGCGGCGCGACCGCGCCACCGGAGGCCGCGGCGACGTCGAACGCGATCCCGCGCACGCCGAAGCAATCGGCGCGGTTGGGGGTCAGCTTGATCTCGATGCTGGCGTCCGGGAGACCGAGCAATTCAGAAACCGGCTGGCCGACCGGGGCGGCCTCGGGCAGTTCCAGCAGCCCGGAAGCATCGCCATCGGTTCCCAGTTCCTTGGCCGAGCACAGCATGCCGAACGACTCGACGCCGCGCAGCTTGGCGGGCTTGATCTGCATCCCGCCCGGCAATACCGCGCCGACCTTCGCCAGCGGCGCCTTGAGGCCGGCGCGCGCGTTGGGCGCGCCGCAGACGATCTGTGCGATTTCGCCGTTGCCGGCGTCGACCTGGCAGACCTGCAGGCGGTCGGCCTCGGGGTGCTTTTCGGCGCTAAGGATCTGCGCCACCACCACGCCGTCGAGCGACTCGCCGAGCGCGGTGACTTCCTCGACCTCGAGGCCAATCGCGGTCAGCGTGGCCACCAGCTCGTCGCGGGTCGCCGTGGTCGGTACGTGCTGGCGCAGCCAGTTTTCGGAGAATTTCATGGTCGCCCCCGGTTACGCGAACTGGCGCAGGAAGCGCACGTCGTTGTCGAAGAAACTGCGCAGGTCGTCGACCCCGTAACGCAGCATCGCGAAGCGCTCCACGCCGAGGCCAAACGCATAGCCGGTGTACTTCTCCGGGTCGATACCGACGTTGCGCAACACGTTCGGGTGGACCATCCCGCAGCCGAGCACTTCCAGCCAGCGGGTCGAGCCGTCCGGCTGCTGCCAGGCGATGTCGACCTCGGCCGAGGGCTCGGTGAACGGGAAGTAGCTCGGGCGGAAGCGCATCTCGAAGTCGCGCTCGAAGAACGCGCGCACGAACTCGGCCAGGGTGCCCTTGAGATCGGCGAAGCTGGCGCGCTCGTCGACCAGCAGCCCCTCGACCTGGTGGAACATCGGTGTGTGGGTCTGGTCGCTGTCGCTGCGGTAGACCTTGCCGGCAGCGATCATGCGAAGCGGCGGCGTGCCACCGGTGGCCAGCAGGTCCTTCATGTAGCGCACCTGCACGCCCGATGTGTGGGTGCGCAGCAGGCGGCCGTCGTCGAAGTAGAAGGTGTCGTGCATTGCCCGCGCCGGGTGGTGCGGCGGGAAGTTCAGCGCCTCGAAGTTGTGCCAGTCGTCCTCGATCTCGGGGCCGTCGGCGAGCTCGAAGCCAAGCCGGCCGAAGATGTCGGCGATGCGCTCCAGCGTGCGGCTGACCGGGTGCAGGCCGCCGCGGGCACCGTCGATGCCGGGCAGGGTGACGTCGATGATTTGAGACGCCAGGCGGGCGTCGAGCGCGGCGCTTTCCAGCGCGGCCTTGCGTTCGGCCAGCGCGGTCGACAGCGTGTCGCGCGCCTTGTTGATCGCTTCGCCGGCGGCCTTGCGCTGGTCGGCCGGCAGGGTGCCTAGCTGCTTGAGCTGGGTGGTCACGCTGCCGGACTTGCCGAGCAGGGCCACCCGCAATGCCTCGATCGCCTCGGGCGAATCGGCGGCGGCGATGTCGGCCAGTGCGCGGCCAGTCAATGCTTCGATATCACTCATGCGCATCCCCAGAACGAAACATGGGGAAGGACTTGCGCCCTTCCCCATGCGTGTACTTCGTTGCCTGACCGTCGCGCGGGCAAAACCGCGCGGACGATGCGACACCTTACGCTGCGAGCGCGCCCTTGGCCTTCTCGGTCAGCGCGGCAAAACCCGCCGCGTCGTGCACGGCGATGTCCGCCAGCACCTTGCGGTCGAGGGTGATGCCGGCCTTCATCAGGCCGTTCATGAAGCGGCTGTAGCTCATGCCGTTGGCGCGGGACGCCGCGTTGATGCGGGTAATCCACAGCGAACGGAAATTACGCTTCTTCTGCTTGCGGCCGATGTAGGCGTACTGCAGGGCCTTCGTGACCGCCTGTTTGGCGACGCGGAAGACCTTGCGGCGGGCGTGGTAGTAGCCCTTGGCCTGCTTCAGGATTTTCTTGTGGCGCCGACGCGCCTGTACACCACGTTTGACTCGTGCCATTTCTCAGTCCTCCTCAGGCGTACGGCAGCATGCGGGCGATACGGCCCGCGTCTTCGGCGCGGACGTGGTTCGTCTGCCTCAGGTTGCGCTTCCGCTTGGTCGACTTCTTGGTGAGGATGTGGCTACGGTTGGCGTGGCCGCACTTGAACTTGCCGGAAGCGGTCTTGCGAAAACGCTTCGCCGCTCCACGGTGGGTCTTGATCTTGGGCATTGCGGATGTCCTTTCGGGTTCTTGTAACTGGCCTGGGCGGTGGCGTGGCCACTCTTTCCGTCCTGCCCGGTCCGGTTGTAAGTCGTTGATCGCGAAGGAAACCTTCGAAATTCCGCGACGTGTCCTGGGTGATGCATACAACAATCCCGGCGAACCGGGCCGGCCATTATGGGGCTTGGGCTGTTGCGTTGCAAACAAACCCTGACGAGTCAGGATGTTCGCGGAACGCATGGGCCGGCTTTTGCTCGGAGACCTCCACGAAAGAGCGCCTCGCGGCGCCCTTTCGTGGACCAACGCTGAAAATCGACCGCCCGCTCAGGTCTTCTTCTTCGGCGCGATCATCATCACCATCTGCCGCCCTTCCAGGCGCGGGCGCGACTCGATCACGATGTCTTCGCCGAGGTCGGCCTCGATCCGCGCGGCCATCTCGCGGCCGAGCTCCTGGTGGCTCATCTCGCGGCCACGGAAGCGGATGTTGACCTTGAGCTTGTCGCCCTCTTCCAGGAACTCGCGCATCTTGCGCAGCTTGATCTGGTAGTCGCCCTCGTCGGTGACCGGGCGGAACTTGATTTCCTTGATCTCGACCTGTTTCTGCTTTTTCTTGGCCGCGTTGGCCTTCTTCTGCAGGTCGAACTTGTATTTGCCGAAATCCATGATGCGGCATACCGGCGGATCGCCGTGCGGCTGGATCTCGACCAGGTCCATGCCACTTTCCAGGGCCAGGTCCAATGCCTCGTCGCGCGAGAGCACGCCGACCATTTCGCCGTCGGCGCCGATGACGCGGACGCGGGGGACTCGGATTTCCTGGTTCTTGCGATTCGGCTTGTCAGGGGTGCTGATGTTGCAATCTCCGGTATGGGCGTACCCATGGGGTGTGCCGGCCGCCTCGCGGCCGGTTCGGTCAGGCCAGGTTGCCCTGGGTTACGTCTTCTTCACGTAAACGCGCGGCGAATTCGGTGACGGACATCGACCCCAAATCCTCCCCTCCGCGGGTACGCACCGCAATGGTGCCGGTCTCCTTCTCGCGGTCTCCGACCACCAGCAGGTACGGCACGCGCTGCAGCGTGTGCTCGCGGATCTTACGGCCGATTTTCTCGTTGCGCAAATCGCTTTGGACCCGGAAACCTTGTTCCGCAAGGGATTTGCGGACCTCGTCGGCGAAATCGCCCTGGGCGTCGGTGATGTTCATCACGGTAGCCTGCACCGGTGCCAGCCATGCCGGGAACCGGCCTTCGTGGTGCTCGATCAGGATGCCGATGAAGCGCTCCATCGAGCCGACGATGGCGCGATGCAGCATGACCGGGTGGCGGCGCTGGCTGGCCTCGTCGATGTACTCGGCGCCGAGGCGGGCCGGCATCATGAAATCGACCTGCATGGTGCCCAGCTGCCAGGTGCGGCCGATCGCGTCGCGCAAGTGGTACTCGATCTTGGGGCCGTAGAAGGCGCCCTCGCCAGGCAACTCTTCCCACTCCACCCCGGCCGCGCGCAGGGCCGAACGCAGGGCGTCTTCGGCCTTGTCCCAGGTGGCGTCGTCGCCGAGCCGCGGCTCCGGGCGCAGGGCCAGCTTGACCTGCACGTCGCTGAAGCCGAACGCGGCGTAGACCGCCATCGCCTGGGCGTGGAAGGCGGTGACCTCGGACTCGATCTGGGCCTCGGTGCAGAACACGTGGCCGTCGTCCTGGGTGAAGCCGCGCACGCGCAGGATGCCGTGCAGCGCGCCGGACGGCTCGTCGCGGTGGCAGGCGCCGAACTCGCCGTAGCGGATCGGCAGGTCGCGGTAGCTGTGCAGGCCGTGGTTGAACACCTGCACGTGGCCCGGGCAGTTCATCGGCTTGAGCGCGTAGGTGCGCTTCTCCGACTCGGTGAAGAACATGTTCTCCTTGTAGTTGTCCCAGTGGCCGGATTTCTGCCACAGCGACACGTCGAGGATCTGCGGGCAACGCACTTCCTGGTAGCCCGATTCGCGGTAGACGCGGCGCATGTACTGCTCGACCACCTGCCAGATCGACCAGCCCTTCGGATGCCAGAAGATCAGGCCCGGGGCCTCTTCCTGCAGGTGGAACAGGTCCTGCTGCTTCGCGATCTTGCGGTGGTCGCGCTTCTCGGCCTCCTCCAGCTGGTGCAGGTAGGCCTTGAGGTCCTTGTCGTTGAGCCAGGCGGTGCCATAGATGCGGCTGAGCATCTGGTTGTTGTGGTCGCCGCGCCAGTAGGCGCCCGCGACCTTCATCAGCTTGAACGCGCGCAGCTTGTCGGTGCCGGGCACGTGAGGGCCGCGGCAGAGGTCGGTGAACTCGCCCTGGCTGTAGAGCGACAGGTCTTCGTCGGCCGGAATCGACTCGATGATCTCGGCCTTGTAGTGCTCGCCAAGGCCCTTGAAGAACGCTATCGCCTCGTCGCGCGACTTGACGCTGCGGCTGACCGACTGCGCCTCCTTGACGATCTTCTGCATCTCGGCCTCGATCGCGGGCAGGTCCTCGGGCGTGAACGCGCGCTCGTAGGCGAAGTCGTAGTAGAAGCCGTTGTCGATCACCGGGCCGATCGTGACCTGCGCGCCCGGGAACAGGCGCTGCACGGCCTGGGCCAGCAGGTGAGCAGTCGAATGGCGCAGGACTTCCAGCGCATCGGGGTGCTTGTCGGTGACGATCTCGAGCGATGCGTCGTGGTCGATCCGGTAACCGGTGTCGACCAGCTTGCCGTCGACCTTGCCGGCCAGCGCGGCCTTGGCCAGGCCGGGACCGATCGAGGTGGCGATGTCGGCGACGGTGACCGGGTTGTCGAATTCGCGGCGCGAGCCGTCGGGGAGCGTGATTGCGATCATGGGGATATCGATGGGCTTCTTTGTAGGAGCGACGTGAGTCGCGACCTGTACATCGTCACGGAGGTTCGGCGGGTCGCGACTCACGTCGCTCCTACAAGGGAGTCGTTGTCACGGGAGGGACGGCAAGACCCGCAAAGCAAAAAGCGCCACGAAGGCGCCTGCGCAATGCGGAAGCCTCGGGCGGGGTCAACGATGGGCGGTGGTAGTGCTCATGTCGCACGCTCGGCCGGCGCGTTGGCGCGGGCCACCCTCGAAAACGGGGCCGGCTGGATGCCGACCGACCCTGCAATAGTTGGGGACAAGCCGACGCAAGTCAACGGCGGCGCGGGCGGCAATGTCATATCCGCCCCGCGGTGCGGGACGCCCGCCACGGGTGCCGGGAAACAAAAACGGCCGGGGGATACCCGGCCGTCTTCGAACATTTGGTGGGCGGTACAGGGTTCGAACCTGTGACCCCTACCATGTCAAGGTAGTGCTCTACCGCTGAGCTAACCGCCCTTCGCCATCACTAACCCGGCGAGAGGGCGCGCAGTTTATCCCGGGCCGGCGGCGGCGGCAATAGGTCAGCGTACGTCAAGCGCCGAAGCCCTGCTCCTTCAGCCGGTGCAGCTCGTCGCGGGCGGCGGCGGCCTGCTCGAACTCGAGGTCGCGGGCGTGCTGGTACATCTTCTGTTCCAGCTTCTTGATTTTCGCCGCCAGCTGACCCGGGCTCAGCGCGGCGTACTCGGCGGCCTCTTCGGCGACCTGCCGGGCACGGTTGCGGCCCTTCAGCGCATCCGGATCGACCCGTGCGCCTTCCATGATGTCGACCACCGCGCGCACCACCGACTGCGGGGTAATGCCGTGTTCGGCGTTGTACTCGACCTGCTTGGCCCGGCGGCGGTCGGTCTCGTCGATCGCGGCCTGCATCGACTTGGTGACCTTGTCGGCATACAGGATCGCCTTGCCGCGGACATTGCGGGCGGCGCGGCCGATGGTCTGGATCAGCGAGCCGGTCGAGCGCAGGAAGCCCTCCTTGTCGGCGTCGAGGATCGCCACCAGAGACACCTCGGGCATGTCCAGGCCCTCGCGCAACAGGTTGATGCCGACCAGCACGTCGAACTTGCCCAGCCGCAGGTCGCGGATGATCTCGACCCGCTCGACGGTGTCGATGTCGGAGTGCAGGTAGCGCACCCGCACGCCGTGCTCGCCGAGGTACTCGGTCAGGTTCTCGGCCATGCGCTTGGTCAGGGTGGTGATCAGCACGCGGTCGCCGAGCGCGACGCGCTTGTTGATCTCGCCCAGCACATCGTCGACCTGGGTCCCGACCGGGCGGATCTCGACCTCCGGGTCGATCAGGCCGGTCGGCCGCACCACCAGTTCGGTGACCTGCCCTTCGGACTTCTGCATCTCGTAGTCCCGCGGCGTGGCCGAGACGAAGATCGAACGCGGCGAGCGCCCTTCCCACTCCTCGAACTTCAGCGGCCGGTTGTCCAGCGCCGACGGCAGCCGGAAGCCGAACTCGACCAGGGTCTCCTTGCGCGAGCGGTCGCCCTTGTACATCGCGCCGATCTGCGGGACGGTCACGTGCGACTCGTCGAGCACCAGCAGCGCATCCGGCGGCAGGTAGTCGAACAGGCACGGCGGCGGCTCGCCCGGCATGTGGCCGGTCAGGTGGCGGCTGTAGTTCTCGACGCCGTTGCAGTAGCCGACCTCGGCCAGCATCTCCAGGTCGAACTGGGTGCGCTGGGCCAGCCGCTGCGCCTCCACCAGCTTGTTCTGCGCGTACAGCTGCTCGAGCCGGACCCGCAGCTCCTCCTTGATCTCCTTGACCGCGTCGAGCACCGTGCGGCGCGTGGTGACGTAGTGCGACTTCGGATAGATCGTGTAGCGCGGCAGCTTGCGCAGGGTCTCGCCGGTCAGCGGGTCGAACGCGGTGACCGCCTCGATCTCGCCGTCGAACAGCTCGATCCGCACCGCCTCCATCTCCGACTCGGCCGGGTGCACGTCGATCACCTCGCCGCGCACCCGATAGGTGCCGCGACGCAGCTCGGTGTCGTTGCGCACGTACTGCATCTCGGTCAGCCGGCGGATCAGCTCGCGCTGGTCGATGCGCTCGCCGCGGACCATGTGCAGTACCATCCGGAAATATTCGTTGGGGTCGCCGAGGCCGTAGATCGCCGACACCGTGCAGACGATGATCGCGTCGCGGCGCTCCAGCAGCGCCTTGGTCGCCGACAGCCGCATCTGCTCGATGTGTTCGTTGACCGAGCTGTCCTTCTCGATGAACGTGTCCGACGAGGCCACGTAGGCCTCGGGCTGGTAGTAGTCGTAATAGCTGACGAAGTACTCGACCGCGTTGTGCGGGAAGAACGACTTGAACTCGCCGTACAGCTGCGCCGCCAAGGTCTTGTTGGGCGCCATCACCAGGGTCGGCTTCTGCACCGCCTGGATCACGTTGGCGATGGTGTAGGTCTTGCCCGAGCCGGTCACCCCGAGCAGCGTCTGGTGCGCCAGGCCGTTCTCGAACCCCTCGATCAGCTTGGCGATCGCCTGCGGCTGGTCGCCCGCCGGGGAGTAAGGCGAGACCAGCTCGAACACGCCTTTTTGGAGCCGACTTTCGGTCGGCGATGCGGGGATGTGGCTGTCGTCGTTCATGTGGGTCGGAGCGTGGGGCCGCGAAACCGCCAGTGTAGGACGCCCACGTAATGGGGGTTGGCACGGTGTTTCCCTACCCCGCCCATGGGACTGTACCGATAACGGTTCATTCAACCATGCGCGACGCTGCGGGCTCCCCGAATGGAGTCGGCCTGTGAAGCAGCAAGCCAGTGGTTTCACCTTGATCGAACTGATGACGGCGCTGGCCGTACTGGTGATCACGCTGACCATTGGCGTGCCCGCGTTCGCCGGCCTGCAGCAGCGCGCCCGGGCCGCCACCGCCTATCACCTGCTGACGAGCTCGCTGGCAATCGCCCGACTGGGCGCGGTCAAGCGCGGCGAGGCTGTCGGCGTATGCCCGAGCACGAACGGATCGAGCTGCGAGGACGACACGAGCTGGGACGGAGGCTGGATTGTCTTCTCAGATCCCGACCGTACAGGCCAGCCAGCCGCCCCGAATGCGGTGCTGCAGCGGATCGATGGCGTGGGCGCCAGCTTGGCGCTACGCAGCACCCAAGGCCGCACTTTGGTGCGATTCACCCCCAACGGCTGGGCCTATGGCAGCAACCTGAGCATCCGCTTGTGCTCGCGCGAACCCGCGAGGTTGCTGGGCAAGGTGGTGGTCAACAACGGCGGAAGGCCGCGCAGTGAGCGCTTTGAGGAGGCCAAGCCCTGCCCCTACCCGCTGTGAGCAAGCAAAAAGAAGGCCCGCATCGCTGCGAGCCTTCTCAAGAACCTGGCGCCCGAAGTTGGACTCGAACCAACGACCCCCTGATTAACAGTCAAGTGCTCTAACCAGCTGAGCTATTCGGGCGGGGACGCGCATTGTAATCCGCCTGAACCTGCGGTCAAGCCCAACCGGCCTCACCAGCATTCGGAGGCGTCGCCGGCAGAGCCTGTTTCGCTCTTGGTACCGGCCTGGTTGATCGACAGAGTGCCGCACTTTGTGTCGTTGGTGTCCTGTCCGCCCTGGGGGTCCGCCTGGATCACGTAGCTGTCGCCATCAGGGGTACCCACCAACTCAATGGCGTAGTGATCTTCGACCTCGTTCGAGCATTGCGTGGCCGGGAGCGCGGCGTCCTTGTACGTCAACTTGGTCGTGTAGTAGCGCTCCATGAATTGCGCAGCCTCCATCAGGCACGCTGCCCCTGCGCCCCGCCGCGTCTTGGTGATGTGGTTCTGGTAGCTCGGGTAGGCGATGGCCGCCAGGATGGCGACGATCGCCACCGTGATCATCAGTTCGATCAGGGTGAAGCCGGCCGTGCGTTGCTGAGTGTTCATCATCATCAGTTCCTGTCGTACAGCTCGCGCCAACCCAGACGCTTGGCACCCGATCCGTCCGGCGGCGTCGGGACGTATCCGCATTCGGCCTCACTGCCGCAGGCATACATGCCACCGCCAACGCCCGTGGCTTGGCCGATCATTCCGATACCCAGGTCGACCGAGGTAATGAACCCAGCTTCGGTGTCACCGGTTGTGCCGTTCAGCCTGTCGTCGCCCTGGCCGTCGCCATCGACATCGATGTAGGTGCCGGTCCCGCTGCCGATCTGCGGATTGGTTCCGGTAAAGGCGTCCAGTGCGTTCAGGTATCCGGTACCGCCGGAGTCGCAGCCACTACCTGCCTGCGGGATGATGCTGGAGAACCACAGCGCGCGCGAACGCATGACGGGAGCCGTCACCACCCGCTCACCGGGTTTGGGGATACCCAAGTCCACGAACCAGCCCTCTGCGTCCGCCGGGAGCAACGAGTACGACTCCCACGCGCGCGCGTCCCGTCCCAGCGAATCGACACCGGTGTAGGGAATGGTCCGCTCGTGCAATGCGTTGCGCCCGGAAATCGGCGAGCCAGCGTCGATCAGAGCGTACAGAGTCTGGGTGGACTGATCGGTCACGTCGCCGGCGGAAATGTACTTCCCCGTGCCGAACAGCACGAAGATCCGATCGGTGACGGGCTCGCGGGCGAGTGCCACTGCGGCGGTAATCGGCTGGGCTTTGCCACCGTCGTCAACCGCAGTGAAGAACTTCTCGCCAACCCACTTGTTTGTGTTACCGGTAATGTCGAACTTCCACAGACTGCCTTTGAGGTCACCCGCATATATGACGTCGGCGACGCCGTCCAGATTTGTGTCGGCCGCACGCGGCGGCGCCAGTCCGCCGCCAGTCGCATCCACCAGGATTTCCTTGACGAGGGCGCCGGTCTCCGCGTTGTAGATGAACAAGGTCGAGCTGCCATTGACGCTCTCAATGCCGTTACCCACGAACGCCAGCGTTGCACCGCTGGCGTGGCTTTTGCGGACCAGAGGCGCCCCAAGCACATATCCCATGTCATCGTCGACGGCGCCGGTGCGATCCCACAGCACGTCATCGCCCGGATCGAAGTTCGCCGGGTCGGTCACGTCCAACGCAAACACTCCCTTTCCACCCCGCCCCAGCGACGCCACGAGGATGTTCTTGTTGTTTCCCTGCGCGCGCGTGGTGACATCGATACCGCCGTCCACGAAGAACCTGTGCTGGTATTCAGGATCGCTGAGGGTCGCGAGCGCCGCGAAATCCAGTCCCGCCGGGACATACGAAAACTCGACCGTGCCGGCGGCGCTGTTGATGGCGTGCAACATACCGTCGTTGGCGCCGATGAACAGTGCCGCCGCCTCCTCCGAGTAGAACGGCGAGGAATTGACGATGTCGCCAATCGGCGAGGTCCGGTTACGCAGCTCGCCGCCATGGGCAATTTCGTCCGAACGGTCGCCCTTGAGATAGGCCGCATTGTCGGCGCCTGTCACCGGTGACGTGCCGCCGGTGCGCGCGAGCGCACCCTCCTGCGCGGCCGTGGGGAAGTCGACGCCGTCCGAACCGTTCCAGGTGTAGACACCGCGAGCCAGGAAGTCGCTGGGGGCTGCATTTGCCACCGCCGCCGCGCTCCAGGCGGCCGAGTCGGCGATATCGCCGGTCGCGATGCTGATGCCTTGGACATCACCGGACCACTCGCCCGAAGTAAAGGTCGCCTGGAAGATCCTGGAACCTGCATTCAGTTGCGGGCCGTTCGAGGTCACGTTCGAGCCGGAAGCCCTACGACTGGTGATGGTGCCCAGCGCTTCCTTGAGTCCGGTAGCAAAGGCCTTGGCGTTGGCAGCGGCGATAAAGTTGCCATGGCCGTTGACCGCGGCATGCCAGAGGTCGTCGATTCGCTCGGCATTCTCGTTGTCCATCGGATCGGGCCATACCGCAGCATTGGATGCCGGCGGGGGGTCGGTCCGTGCCAGGGTGCCATTCAGGCCGATCGAGATGCCGAAGGTCACCATGTGTTGCCAGTCGGCGGTGTCCGACGCGGAGCCCGGCACATTGTCGGTCAGGTCGTCGCGCAGGTCGGTCTCGTAATAGTGGGCAGCCACGTCAGCCAAGGTGACCTGGTGGCCGTCGCCGTCTTCGTCTCCCATTCCAAAAGTTGAATCCCTGCTGTCGTTCCAGTAGCCATCCGTCGTCAGGATCGCGAAGTTCTGCCTGCATGACAGCTGATCCGCGCTTTCCTGCGGACCCCAGGGCCCGTTCGCATCGGTGCGTTTGAAGTAGTCGCCAACGTCATTGAGGGCGCTGCGCAGCGGCGTTGAACCGTTCTGCACTACTTCGCCATGGACACTACTGAACCAATCGTTCTTGTTGGTACTTTCAAACAGTCCATCATTGCTGCCGACTGGAATGATGGCACCGGTGCCATCGACATCAAGGTCATCCGAGCGTCCGTTGATGGGCGTATAGCCGACACGATAGTTCTTGCTGAGGCCCGCAAACGCCTCCGAGGCGCCGGCCTTGGCGGTTTTCATGCGACTACGGAAATAGGAGTACCAAGTGGCAATATTCTTCAGCTCGTCGGCCTGGGAGCGCCCCGTAGGTGTTTTTTCCACCTCCAAGTAGGCGCCAAGACTCACATTCGAAAAATTGTTGCCGTTGTCCCGGTACACCTGGGCGGTCCAGTTTCCGGCTTGCGGATAGCTGATCACGCAAGACTCACGGTTCCAACCGTTGCTGGAACTGCATCGCTCGACGCCGTCGGGACCGATTAGGTTGAGGTCCACATCATTTTGGCCGCCAATGGTGAAGACTTCCAGTCCGGCCGCACCGGAAGGCACCGCTATCGTGAAGGAGCGCTCCGTGTACGGATCCATGGACGAATCCAGCGGACCTCGCGGAAATCCGGAAATTTGGGTGCCGGCACGGCCAACCACGACTCCGCTGACATTGACCCGGTAGCGATCGAAGTCGGCCGGGTTGGTGGACGCCGTCACGCCGACCTTCGGCACGTAGAAGATTGACTCGTCGTTGCCTCGCAGATCACGTGTGCCCGCGGCGGCGTCCGCTAGGTTCCAGTTGCTGTAGACGGCAGAGACATCCTGACCGCCGGTCATGCGAGTGACTCCATCGGCAGTCATCCAGGGCAGGTAGGGCGTGCCAGGATCGTAGTAGACGGCGTTGTTCAAATAGGACCGATCGTGGGGATCGTCACGCAATCCGCTGCGGGTCGCGCCAGTACCGGTTCCGGAATAGTCGGCGGGCTGGACGTCAAAGTCCTCGGTGGTCGTCGGCATCGAAATCAATGCCATCGATCCCGAATTATCGAGGATGAACATGATGTTCGGCGGAACCGAGCCAACGCCCGTTTGCAACGGATAGTCCGGGAAGCTTGTCGCGGCACTGACCGGAAGCGCCATCAGCGTTGCCACGAACGTAGCGCAAACCGCGCGCAGGCCGAATGCCGGATTGAGGGAGGGTTGACGCTTCATGGGAAAGGTTCTCATGGCACTGGCACTTCAAAGGTGGACTGCAACATCACTTCGGCGCCGTTGGTCGCCTGGCTGAGCACGGTAATGCGGTAGACCTGCTTGGCATTGGCGCAGGGCGAAGAAGACATGTCGATGCTGCCGGTACAGTCGTCCGACTCCGATTGCCCGTAATCCTCGACCACGTATTTGAGTACGGGGCTGACACCGGCCGCGCTAGCGCGGCGGTAATTGGCGGCGGTGTCCCAGAACCCGGCAGCTTGCCATGGCGGCGCTTCGGCAGCCCCGGGCATGGCGCACACGCCCCCTGAGCAGCCGTCACCCGGAACCACCGGTTTGGTGGCGGCGTAGGCCTCCGCTACGCGCAGCGCGGATTCGGCGGCTTGGAAGGCTTGCCCGCGCGCGAGCACGTTGCCGGCCATGCGCTCTTGCAGCAACGTGCCACGCATCGAAGCCAGACCAAGCAAGGTCACCACCAGCAGCAGTAACAGGACAACGATCAGCGCAACGCCTCGCTGGGTTTGGGAAGGGGGCGGAAGCCGGACGGTTCGATTCACAGCACACCCTCCTTGTTGCGAAGGGCCACGACATGGGTCAGTTGGCGCGAGAGGGCGTTGCCATCGGTGCCGTCGAGATAACCGCCCTTCAGTGCGCCTTCGGCGCCCTCGACAGTCAGACCGACCTGCACCGCGTTTACCGCGCCCCAGCTATTGGCAGCAGTAATGGCAGTTGCAGTAACGAAGTTGGCGGCGCCGTTGGCGCGATACAAAAGGTTCATGCCGCTGACGCCTTCGGCGATCTCGACCGTGTCAGCAATAGTTGGAACCAACGCACCCGTTTCGTTGATCAGGCTCGCGCGGTACAACGAAGTTCCACCACGGGCATTGTTGCCGATATACCACCTGAAGCTCTGAACCTGGACCACCGTTGCAGGGGAACGGCTGTGCTTTTCACAGTTTGGATTGACCGACTTGTCTTCCGGAACCAGGAAACAATATCCCTTGTCGCCGCTGGCGCCAGAAGTACAGTTGCGCTCGTACTGAAACTCCTGACTGCAGTTGCCGGTGCCACTGCCACCGTTATGCCCAATTTTCATTCCGGTGCCGGAGATATTGCTAGCCTGAAACACCATTGCAAACGAGTTATTGCAGACCATCAGGATGTCACCATCGGAAAGTCCGGCGGTCGTAGTTACATTCAGAACGGCGCTGGGATTCTGATGGTCGGTCACACGGATATCGCCGTTGTTGGCCATATGCAGATCGATCGCGTCGGTTCCGGCGACCCGCTGGGCCGTTCCCGAACCCGTTGTAGTACCGGGCGCATCACCGTCATAGCCATGGAGCCCATCGGCATACTGGGTCCACCAGCTGTTATCGCCGGACTCCAGCTGACTGATGATCGGAATGGCTCCACCGCACGGGTTGCCGCCTGCCTCACGCAGGTCGCGGGACATGAGCTCGAACGACACCCGGGTATTTTCCTGGATGCGATTCAGGGTCGCGGTCGATGCGTAGACCCGCTTGTTGGCCAACAGCATGCCGCCGGCCGCGGCGGTCACCACCAAGCCGAGCAGCAGCGCGATCATCAGTTCGATCAGCGACAGGCCGCGGGCCAAGTAGGGGCTGGCGTATCCGGACCGTCGCCGGTTTGGGGAAGTCGTCATGTCAGAGCCCGGTAGTGGTTTCGATTTCGAGTGGTTCGGTGTCCTGCGGGTCGCCGGTCGCGCGCGTGTCGTCCCAACGCACCCCCACGGTGCATTCAGCAGCGCTGCATTGGACGCGACCGCAGGCACTGCTCCCAAGCACTCCTTGCACTTCCTGCAGCCAACCGTTGAAGACCGAGTAATCGGTATCGTCGGCCGGGCCATCGGGGTCCGCGGCCGCGGCGGCACAGGTCCAACCGGTGACGTTGAAGCCACCGCTCATGGCCAGTTCGCGGTTCAGCCGCAGTCGATCAAGCAGCGAATACGATTGCATCACCGCCTGCGAGCGCGCAGCCGAGCTATTGCTGTTCTTGAGGGTCACCGCTTGCAGCGCCGCCATGCCGAGCATGCCGACCGCCAGGATCAGCACGGCGATCAACACTTCGAGCAGGGAACTGCCGGCTTGGCGATTCCTGCCGGAACCAGGGGTGGGAAAGTTCTTCATCGGAGTCCTCAGTCGGTCCTTGCGCTGCAGGCATCGCTGCCATTACGTGTGGTGACGCTGACGCGACTGACGGCTACGACCACATCGCGGGTGTTCTCGGCCGCATCCAGCCGGTCCGAGCACACCGACAGGCCGCCTTCGCGCGCAACGCCGGCACCCACGCGGGCCAACCCGCTGGCCCCGAAGCTGATGCGCTGGTTGGTTGCGGTATTGCTGCTGGGATTGACCACGATGCCGCCGGTCGAAACGGTCATGTCGCGAATGATCTCGTCGTCATCGGCGTCGACCGTGACGTCGCCATCAGCATCGGAAAACGCGATCAGCCGCTGCCAGTCCGCCCCGCTGCAACTGGTTCCATCGGTACTGGGGCAGAGCACGACCCGGGTATTGCGGCGCACCGCTTCCATCCGTGCAGTCTGCAGGGCACCCACGACCTCGTTGGCCGCGGCAGTTAGACGGTTGCGGTTGATCAGATCGGAGAAGCTGGGCGCCGCCAGGGTCACGACGATAGCCAATACGGCCACAGTGATCATCAGCTCCACCAGGGTAAAGCCCCGCCACCTCACCGCCATGGAACGGCTTGCGGCCGGGTGTGGCCGGTTTACGACAGATTGCATCGTCCCCTCCCCGGGATGATCCGAGCCAACACGTTAGACGCGTACCGCAGCAATCGCCAGCAAGCGCCGATGGGCGGCAGCGGGGACAGGTTGAACGGCGGCTGGGCTGCCAGTCGGGCCAGCGGCAGGCATGATGCAGTCTCCATTGCCTTCCCTGCCCCATCCATGCTCGAGATCGACAAGACACCCCGACCGCTGGACGCTCTTTGGCAGGCCCCCGCGATCATCTGGGTGCTGCTGGCCGGCGAGTGCCTGGCGATAGTGCTGGCCCTCGCCCCGGGAGTCTCCATCGACCGCTGGATCTACTTCGGGCTGGCTTCGCTGGTCATCCAGTGGGTCGCGCTGCTGACCCTGGGGTCGCTGTACCTGTTCCGCCGGGCACTGCAGGGCATGAGGCCTCAGAGGTTGACCTATCTCGCGCTGGGATTGCTGCTGGTCAACACCTGGCTGGTGTTGGGCCTGGTCTGGCTATTGATGCGTGGGGTTTGGCCGATGACCGAGCCGGAATGGTCGGCGTTGGTGCTGCGCCTGACCGGGATCGTCCTCGCGGTCGGGTTCCTCGGCCTGGCCGCCTTCCAGAACCACTGGCGCGGCCGCCTGCACGCGGTGCGCGCCAAGCAGTCGGAGCTGCAGGCTCTCCAGGCCCGCATCCGCC
This sequence comes from Novilysobacter erysipheiresistens, assembly GCF_036663935.1. Lineage (NCBI taxonomy): Bacteria > Pseudomonadati > Pseudomonadota > Gammaproteobacteria > Lysobacterales > Lysobacteraceae > Novilysobacter > Novilysobacter erysipheiresistens. The sequence goes on along the minus strand of NZ_JAXGFP010000001.1, from coordinate 77,989 downwards.
CGCACTTCCTTTTCAACACCCTCAACACCGGGGCGGCACTGGTGCACCAGCGACCGGAGGAGGCCGAGCGCCTGCTGCTGGACCTGGCCGATCTGTTCCGCGCTGCGCTGGCCGGGCCCAGGCAGATTTCGCTGGAAGACGAGCTGTCGCTGGCGCGCCGCTACCTGGAGATCGAGGCGCTGCGCTTCGGCGATCGCCTGCAGGTGCGCTGGGAACTGCCGCGCGAGCTGCCGGCGGTGACGGTGCCGGCGCTGTCGATCCAGCCGCTGGTCGAGAACGCGATCCGCCACGGGGTCGAGCGGATGCCGAATGGCGAAATCGAAGTCGCGGTCAGCACCACGCCGGACACGGTGGTCGTGCGCATCAGCAATCCGCTGCCACGGCCCGGCGGGGCGGCGGTCGCGGGACACCAAGTCGGTTTGAACGCCTCGCAGGTACGGATCGAGGCGTTGACCGGTGGCCGCGGCAGCGTGCAGACACAGGTGCTGGAGGGGCGGTTCATCGCAACGGTGCGATTGCCGATCGGGGCTTGAGCCGCTACGCCACCACGCGATAACAGGGTTTGTAGTCACCGGCGATCTTCATCCGCCGCTGCTCCACGAAGGCGCGCAGCAGGGCGTCGAGCGAGGCCATCATCTCCGGGTCGCCGTGGATCTCGAACGGGCCGAACTGCTCGATCCGGCGCATGCCGTCCTCCTTGACGTTGCCGGCGACGATTCCCGAGAACGCGCGGCGCAGGTCGGCGGCCAACTCATGCGGCTTGCGCCCCTGGTGCAGGTCGAGTGCGGCCATCGCCTCGTGGCTGGGCACGAACGGGCGCTGGTATTCCAGCGGGATGTTGATCGACCAGTTGAAGAAAAACGAATCGCGCTGGGCGAGGCGATGCTCGCGCACCTTGCCCACGCCGACCGCCATCCGCTGGGCGACCTCGACCGGGTCGCCGGTGATGATGGTATAGCGGGCGGTCGCCGCCTCGCCCAGGGTCAGGCGGATGAACTTGTCGATCTGCTCGAAGTAGGGCGCCGAGGCGGTCGGCCCGGTCAGCACCAGCGGGAACGGCACGCCGGCGTTCTCCTCGCGCAACAGGATGCCGAGCAGGTACAGGATCTCCTCGGCGGTGCCGACGCCACCGGGGAACACCACGATGCCGTGGCCGAGGCGGACGAAGGCTTCGAGCCGCTTCTCGATGTCCGGCATGATCACCAGGTGGTTGACGATCGGGTTGGGCGACTCGGCGGCGATGATGCCCGGTTCGGTCACGCCGATGTAGCGGCCGCGGCGATGGCGCTGCTTGGCATGGGCGATGGTCGCGCCCTTCATCGGGCCTTTCATGGCGCCGGGCCCGCAGCCGGTGCAGATGTCGAGGCCGCGCAGGCCGAGCTGGTAGCCGACCTCCTTGGTGTACATGTACTCCTCGCGGTTGATCGAGTGGCCGCCCCAGCAGACGACCAGGTTGGGATCGGCCGGCTCCAGCACCCGCGCGTTGCGCAACAGGCCGAACACCGCGTCGGTGATGCCGCCGCTGCTCGACAGGTCGCGGGCGCCATCGGCGCCGAGTTCGATCGCGGTGTAGGCCAGGTCGCGCACCACCGCCGCCAGCAACTCGGCGACGCCGCGGATGATCCGGCCGTCGACGAACGCCAACGCCGGTGCGTGGTGCAGGTCGATCCGGACGCCACGGTCCTGCTGGTGAACCTGGATGTCGAAATCGGGATAGAGCTCCTGCGCCGCCCGCGGGTCGTCGCTGGCGCTGCCGCTGGTCAGCACCGCCAGCGCGCAACGCCGCAGCAGGTCGTGCAGGCCGCCGGCGGAGGCATCGGCGAGTTCGGCGACTTCCGCGCGCGAGAGGATGTCGAGGCCACCGCGCGGGTAGATGTGGGTGTCGATGGTGGGCAGGGTGGCGTTGGCTGGGGCGGTCATGCGGGTCTCATTGTTGTTCTTTGCCGTCGACTCTAGCGCAGAGCCGAGCCCTTGTAGGAGCGAACAAAAAAACGGCCGGGTTGCCCCGGCCGTTTTCAGGTCTTCAGCGCTTCATGCCAATCAGAACTTGTAGCGGAAGCCGACCTGCAGCGACCAGCGCGAGATGCCGCGATCGTCGTACAGGTCCAGTTCGTCGGCACCGTTGTAGCGGTAGACGTACTTGCCGGTCGCCGGGTCGATGCCGCCGTACTCGGCCACGCCACGCGCGCCCGGGAAACCGACTTCCTCGATCCGGCCCCAGTCCTCGTTGATCAGGTTGCCGACGTTGAGGATGTCGAGCCAGACCTCGGACTTGTGGCCGCTCATGAAGCCCGGCAGCTCCTGGGTAATGCGGATGTCGAACTGGTTGACCCACTCGGAGGTATCGGCGTTGCGCTCGGCGACCTGGCCGCGATGATCGTTGAGGTAGGAGTTGCCCTCGATGAAGGCCCAGAACGCGGCCTCTTCCTCGGCGTTGGCGAAGACCACGTCGTCCGGACCGGCCGGGATGTAGAACAGGTCGTTGCCGAAACGTCCGTCGCCGTTGGCGTCGTTGTCGAAGGTGTAGCTGTACGGACGACCGGTGCGGCCTTCGTAGAAGCCGGCGACCATGGTGTTGTAGTCGCCGAAGAACGCGTGCTTCCAGGTCAGCGCGGCGGTGAAGCGGTTCTCGATCTCGTAGCTGGAGGTCGAGGCCACTTCATCGTTCGGATTGAAGCGGATGCTGTTGCCCCACTGCGAGCCGGACGTCGAGCTGGTCAGCGGGCTGACCTCCTCGGCATTGGTGTAGGTGTAGGCCGCCATCCACGACCAGTCGCTCTGGTTGAACGGCTTGTTGAGCGACAGGGTGAGCTGCTGCGAGCCGCCCTTGCTGGTCGGACGGGCGATGATCGCGTCGTTGAAGGCGCCGTTGTCGTTGGCGCGCGACGAGACATCGGCATCGTCGACCGTCTGGCCGAACTCGTTCCAGCTGGCCGGATCGTAGCCGCCGTCATTCCAGAACAGCAGGCGACCATCCTGGCCGACGCCGGTCGGCGCACCCAGGTTGAGGTGCTGGTAGTAGATGCCTTCCTTGACCGAGGCCAGCACCAGCTCCGCGGCACCGACCACGCCCCACCACGGCAGCTCGTGGTCGATCGCCAGGTTGGCCTTCCAGATGGCCGGCTGGCCGAGGTCCGGATCGATGAAGTCGACCGACTGGGTGCGGCCTTCCGAGCCCGGCGGGATCAGGCCGATCTGCTGCGACGGATCGGCGTTGAAGCCGCTGATGCCATTGCTGAAGCGGTAGTCGACGTAGCCCAGGCCGGTATTGGTGAACGGGTTGGACAGCCAGACATTGGCCGCTGCACCCTGGAACAGGCCGAAGCCGCCGCGCAACTGGGTCGGACGGTCGCTGTCGAAGGTGTAGTTGAAGCCCACGCGCGGCTGGAACAGGCCGTTGCCGTCGATGGTGGCGCTGTTGTCGAAGCCGAAGGTCTCGGACGCGAAGGCGTTGTAGGCAGGGTCGTCCTTCAGCATCGGCACGTCGTAGCGCAGGCCGTAGGTCAGGGTCAGGTTGTAGTTGACCGCCCAGGTGTCCTGCACGAACACGCCGAGGTTCTGCATGCCCCAGATCGCGGCCATGTTGTCGAGGTTGCCGTCGGTCGGATAGAACAGCTGGTAGAAGCTCGACTCGCCGGCCTCGAAGTCCTCGATGCTGTCGAACGCGTACACGCCATTGGTGCGGCGGCCGAACAGGTTGTAGATCTCGTTGTCCTCGAAGTCGAAGCCGAACTTGAGGGTGTGGTCGCCGAGGAACAGGTTGCCGGCGAAGAACGCGTTCCAGGTCTCGGTCTCGAGCACGTTGGCGTGGGTGTTCTCCTCGGTGCCGAGGAACAGCGTGTTGGGGCCGAAGTCGATCGCGATTTCCGGCAGCCGCGCGGTCGGGTTGCGCACCGCCGAGTACTCGCGATAGGAGAGCTTGGCCTCGGTGCTGAAGTTGTCGGTCCAGTCGCTGAACAACTGCCCGTTGTAGGTGTCGAAGCTGTAGTCACGCTGGTAGGCGTGGGTGCTCAGCGAGATCGCGTCGTCGAAGAAATCCGGGAACTCGGCGACGCTCTGGTCGGAGGTGCCGTAGCGGAAGTTGGCGCGGTGGCGGTCGCTGATGTTCCAGTCGATCTTGAGGCCGTACTCCTCGCCAGTGGTGTCGGCGCCCGCCACGCCGAAGCTGCCGGCATCGAAGCCGTAGCCCTCGGCGATCTGCTGGACGCGGGCGATGTCCTCGGCGGTGATGTCGACGACGTTCGACGCACCCGAACCGACCGGGCCGTACGACGGCGACGGCGCGCCCTGCTCGAACTTCTCGTAGTTGAAGAAGAAGAACAGCTTGTCCTTGACGATCGGACCGCCGACGGTCAGGCCGTAGGTCTGCTCGTCCTCGAAACCGTTGAAGTCTTCGCCGTTGTCGTTCTCGCGAACCATCGAGTTGTCGCGGTACAGGCCGTAGACCGAACCCTCCCACTCGTTGGTGCCGGACTTGGTGACCGCATTGATGACGCCGCCAACGCCGCCGGTGATGGTGACGTCGTAATTGGCGACGTCGACCGAGATCTCCTCGATCGCATCCATCGAGAACGGCTGCTTCGGCGTCGGCAGGCCGTTGGACTCCAGCCCGAAGGCGTCGTTGGTGCTGATGCCGTCGACCCGGATCGCGTTGTAGCGCGGGTTCTGGCCGCCGACCGAGATCTCGTTGCGCGACTTGTCGGTCTGCACCACGCGCGGATCGAGGCGGGCGTAATCCTGCAGGTTGCGCTCGATCGACGGGAACGCGGCGATCTCCTCGCGGGTCACGTTGGAGCCGGCGCCCATCTTGCTGGCACTGAACACGTCCGAGCCGGTGTAGTCGGCAATCGCCTGCACCGACTCCAGCGTGGTCACGCTGTTGTCGAGGGCGATGTTGACCTGGTTGACCTCATCGAGGTTGAGGTACACGCCGTCCTGGCTTTCCGAGCCGGCGCCGGCCTTGTTGACGGTGACCGTGTACGGACCGCCGACGCGCAGGCCGCGGGCGTCGTAACGACCGCTGGCATCGGTGGTGGCGCGGCTGACCGTGCCCGAAGCGGTGTGGACGATGGTCACTTCGGCGCCCGCGACCGGCTGGCCGTCGGCACCGAAAACCTGCCCGCCGATGCCGGCGGACGTGCTCTGCGCGAATACCGGCGCGGTGGCGAGGACTGCGAGCAGTCCCAGGGTGAGCTTGGACAACCGGACACGGTTGGGGTGGGTCATTGCGATGGCCTCGGGCATGGAATACGGGAGCCCGGGAATCGGCTGGAAGCCCGGGCAGATCGGACAGGCAGACACGGCAAATCGGCGCAATTGCCGATTAACGATAGATTAACACGGCGCATACTACTGCGGATGTTTTACCGTTTCATGACTGCGCGAACGCCCTCGATGGCCGTGCGGCAATGCTTGGCAACCGTCATGCCCGTCGGACATGACAGGCCGGTGACATGGAGTCAGCCCGCCGGTCCCAGCTGCAGATAGGCCGCGAGGCCGTCGAGGAACATCTGCACCGAGATCGCCACCAGCAGCATGCCCATCAGCCGCTCGACCGCGGTCAGCGCGCGGCTGCCGAGCAGCTTGTAGAGCATCGGCGCGCAGAACAGGATCGCCGCGGTCGCACCCCAGGCCAGCAGCAGGGCCAGGCTCCAGTCCATCAGCCGGGTCGGGTCCTCGCTGCCCATCAGCATCACCGCGGCCATGCCCGAGGGGCCGGCGACCAGCGGGATGGCCATCGGCACGATGAACGGCTCGCCGTCCGGCAGCTCGCCCATCAGACCCTCGGGCCGCGGGAAGATCATCCGGATGCCGATCAGGAACAGCACGATGCCGCCGGCGATCGAGACCGACTCCTGCCTCAGGTGCATCACCTCCAGCGCGTACTTGCCGCCCCACAGGAACAGCATCAGCACCGCCAGCGCGATCAGCAGTTCGCGCGCGAGCACGATCCGCTGGCGCCGCGGCGGCAGGCTGCGCAGCAGGCTCAGGAACACCGGGATGTTGCCCAGCGGATCCAGGATCAGGAACAGCAGCAGCGCGGCGGAGGCGATGGTCATGCGGGGTCCATGCGTGCGTGGGCCGGGTCAGGCATCAGGGCCGGGGCGCCCATACCTGGCCGCGATGGTCGGCGCCGGCGGCCGACAACAGGGTGACGCAAGCCTGGGCATAGGCCTCGGGCGCGCGCGCGGTGCGGTCGTCTTCCTCGACGTAGGCCATCGCCCGCAGCGCGGTGCGCATCGGGCCCGGCTGCAGCCCCGCGACCCGCACCCGGGTGTTGGCCAGTTCGGCGTGCAGCATTGCGACCAATGATTCGAGCCCGTGTTGGGCAATCCCGTAGCCGCCCCAGTTGGCCTTGCCGACGCGCTCGCGATCGTCGAGCACGAACACCAGCGCAGCGTCGTCGGCCTTGGCCAGCAACGGCAGGCAGGCTTGGCTGAGCCACCACGGCGCGGTGAGGTTGACGTGGATCGCGCGCGCGAAGGCCGCCGGATCGCTCTGCAGCAGCGGGGTCAGGCCGCGGAAGTTGGCGGCGCAATGGAGCACGCCATCGAGCCGGCCGAGTTCGGCTTCCAGGCGCTTCGCCAGTTCGGCGTAGTCGTCCGGCGTGGCACCCTCCAGGTCGAGCGGGTACAGCAGCGGCTCCGGCCCTTCGGCCGCTATCGCGTCGTACAGGCGGTTCAACTTCGGCAGCTTGCGACCCAGCAACACCACGGTGGCCCCGGCGCGGGCGCAGGCGGTGGCGGCGACACTGCCGAGTCCGCCGGCGGCCCCGCTGACCAGCACCACCCGGCCATCGAGCGCATTCGCCGCCGGTTTGCCTGCATCCGCGGTCACTGGCGCTGGGTCTCGCTGATCATGCGGGCGAGTTCGCCCGACTCGAACAGCTCGACGGTGATGTCGCAACCGCCGATCAGCTCGCCATGAATGAAAAGCTGCGGGAAGGTCGGCCAGTTGGAGTAGCGCGGCAGGTTGGCGCGGATCTCCGGGTCTTCCAGCACGTTGACCGTATGCAGCTCGGTGGCGCCGGCGCTCTGCAGCACCTGCACCGCGCGGCTGGAGAAGCCGCACATCGGGAACTGCGCGGTGCCCTTCATGAACAACACGACCGGGTGGCTTTCGACTTCGGCCTGGATCCGCTCGAGCACGGACATCGATCAACTCCTGCAATGGTGCGTTGCCCGGCTTTGACGGCCGGGCAACATGGCGTGGGGATAGAATGGGGATTGTAGCCCGTCCATCCAGCCAGCCTCATCAAGGAGCCCGCCAATGGCAATCGAACTGCCTCCCCTGCCCTACGAAAAGAACGCGCTCGAGCCGCACATCTCCGCCGAAACGCTGGAGTACCACTACGGCAAGCACCACAAGGCCTACGTCGACAACCTCAACAAGATGATCGAGGGCACCGAGTTCGCCGACATGCCGCTGGAGGACATCATCCGCAAGTCGCAGGGCGGGATGTTCAACAACGCCGCGCAGGTCTGGAACCACACCTTCTACTGGAACTGCCTGTCACCCAACGGTGGCGGCGAGCCGACCGGCAAACTGCTGGAGGCGATCAACAAGGCGTTCGGCGACTTCGCCAAGTTCAAGGAGCAGTTCAGCGAGACCTCGATCAAGACCTTCGGCTCCGGCTGGGGCTGGCTGGTCCAGCGTCCCGACGGCGCGCTGGCGCTGGTGAGCACCGCCAACGCCAACACCCCGCTGACCGGCGACGACACCGCGCTGCTGACCTGCGATGTGTGGGAGCACGCGTACTACATCGATTACCGCAACGCGCGGCCGAAGTATGTCGAGTCGTTCTGGAACCTGGTCAACTGGGAGTTCGTCGCTTCGAACATGAAGTGATCGCGCATCCGGTGACGTGACGCGAACGGCCGGGGCGACCCGGTCGTTTTTTGTTTGCGTCGACGGCGGTTGGAATGTCCCTGTCGACTGGACGTCCCGCGGTTGTAGGAGCGGCTTCAGCCGCGATCGTGAGTCCGCACGAGCGAACGATTTCAGATCGCGGCTGAAGCCGCTCCTACAAGGGCCGCCTGCCATGCAATCTGGAAATGACCGGGGCAACCTGCGCTTCACGGTCAAGCGCAGCACCGACCCGCTGCAACCCCGCGGCCAATTCCTCTGGCGACTCCGCCCGCAACGTCGCATGCCCGACCTTGCGGCCGTCGCGCGGCGCCTTGCCATAGTCGTGCCAATGCCCGCCCGGCTCGGCCAGCACCGCGTTGGCGTCCGGCATCGCGCCGATCCAGTTGAGCATGCAGGCGTGGCCGACCATTCGGGTCGCGCCCAGCGGCAGGCCGAGCACGGCGCGCAGGTGGTTCTGGAACTGGCTAGTCTCGGCGCCCTCGATCGTCCAGTGGCCGGAGTTGTGCACACGCGGCGCCAGTTCGTTGGCCAGCAATTCGCCATCGCGGCAGAACAGTTCCAGCGCGAACACGCCGACGTAATCCAGCGCCTCGGCAAGCTGGCGGGCGTAGCCGAACGCGGTCTCCGCCAGCGCCGGCTCGGCGGTGGCCGGGGCCAAGCTGGCCGACAGCACGCCGTCGACATGCCAGTTCTCGGTCAGCGGCCAGGTGCGGAACTCGCCGTCGCGGCCGCGTACCGCAACCACCGACAACTCGCGCTCGAACGCGACGAAACCTTCCAGGATCAACCCGACCTTCTCCGCCTGCGCACCCAGCGCGCCCCAGGCGGCATCGGCATCGGCCGCACTCTTGATCCGGAACTGGCCCTTGCCGTCGTAGCCGAGCCGACGGGTCTTGAGGATGCAGGGCGCGCCAATGTCGGCGATGGCGGTGTCGAGTTGCGCCCGGGTGTCGATGGTGGCGAAGGGCGGTACCGGGATGCCGAGTTCGCGGAACAGGGTCTTCTCCGCCAGCCGGTCCTGGGTGGTGCCGAGTGCACGGGGATTCGGGTATACCGCGATCCGCTCGGTCAGCCACTGGGCGGATTCCGACGGCACGTTCTCGAAGTCGAAGGTGGCGACGTCCACCCGCGACGCGAACTCGGCCAGGGCGGACTCGTTGGTGTAGTCGCCCACCACCATCGGCGCGAACTGGCCGGCACATGCGTCGGCCGACGCATCCATCACAAGGAAGCGCACGCCCAGCGGCGCGCCATCGAGCGCCAGCATGCGGGCGAGCTGTCCGCCGCCGAGGATGCCTACGGTAGTCATCGTGCCGGGCTCACTTGCGCGGGTCGTCGTTGCCGGCGACGTCTTCGGTCTGCCGGGTGCGGAACGCGTTGAGCGCCCCGCCGATCGCGGGGTGTTCCGCCGCCAGCATCGCCGCCGCGAACAGCGCCGCATTGGCCGCGCCGGCGTTGCCGATCGCGAACGTCGCCACCGGAATCCCGGCCGGCATCTGCACGATCGACAACAGCGAGTCCATGCCGTTGAGCGCCTTCGACTGCACCGGAACGCCGAGCACCGGCACCGCGGTCTTGGCGGCGAGCATGCCCGGCAGGTGCGCAGCGCCACCGGCGCCGGCGATGATCGCGCGCAGGCCGCGACCGGCCGCACTGGCGGCGTAGTCGAACAGCACGTCGGGGGTGCGGTGCGCCGAGACCACCCGGACCTCGTGCGGGACGCCGAGTACCTCCAGCTTGGCCGCCGCATGCTGCATCGTCTCCCAGTCGGAGCGGGAGCCCATCACGATGCCGACGAGCGGCGCCTGCGCGGTGTCTGTCATGGTTCGAGCCTGCGGCAAAACGGTATTCTACCGACCTTACGCCGTCGCTTCACCGGCCCGCACAGGAGTCTCGTCCCATGGACCGCAAACTGCTCGACCTGCTCGTCTGCCCCGCCAGCCGCCAATCGCTGGCCCTGCTCGACAGCCGCGGCCTGCAGGCGCTGAACCAGGCGATCGCGGCGGGCGGCGTGGTCCGCGACGACGGCAGCGCCCAGCCTGAGCCGCTGCGCGAGGCGCTGGTCACCCGCGACCGCAAGCGGGTCTATCGGATCGACGACGGCATTCCGGTGCTACTGGCCGAAGAGGCGATCGCGACTGCCCAGGTCGACGGGTTCCCGACCGCATGAGCGTCGAATTCGCCGCACCGCTGGACGCCGTCGCCGCCGATGTCGCCCGGGCGCTGGCCGAGGACCTCGGCGCCGGCGACGTCACCGCTGCGCTGCTTCCCGACATCGCCGACAGCGCCTACCTGCTGTGCAAGGAAGACGCGATCGTCTGCGGCCGGCCGTGGTTCGATGCCTGCCACCGCGCGCTCGATGCGGACGTGCGGATCGACTGGCGGGTAGAAGAAGGAGATCGCATCGCCGCCGGCACCGTGCTCGCTACGCTGCAGGGCCGTGCCAGAGCCCTGGTCGGCGCCGAGCGCAGTTCGCTGAACTTCATGCAGACCCTGTCGGCGACCGCCACCAATACCGCCGCCCACGTCGACGCCGTGCGCGGCAGCAAAGCGAAGATCCTCGACACCCGCAAGACCCTCCCCGGCCTGCGCCAGGCGCAGAAGTACGCGGTCCGCGTCGGCGGCGGGGTCAACCACCGGATGGGCCTGTTCGATGCGGTGATGCTGAAGGAGAACCACGTCCGCGCCGCCGGTTCGCTGACCGCCGCGATCGACGCCGCGCGTGCCGCCCAGCCGGACTTGCCGCTGATCGTCGAGGTCGAAACCCTCGACCAGTTGCGAGAGGCGCTCGAGGTCGGCTGCACCCGGATCCTGATCGACGACTTCGACGCCACCACCCGGCGCGAGGCGGTGGCGATCACCGCCGCCCATCCCCGCCCGGTTCCGCTGGAGGTTTCCGGTGGCGTCGACCTCGAGGGCCTGCGCGCGATCGCCGCCGACGGCGTCGACTGCATCTCGATTGGCGGGCTGACCAAGCACGTCCGCGCGATCGACCTGTCGCTCAAGCTCGGTCCTCCTCCCGAGGGGAATTGACCCGACCGCGGCGTCCTCAGTACAGGAACGCCAGCGCGACCAAGGCCACCAGCGACGAAGCCGCCAGGGCCGTCCACAACCACGGCGACCAGAGCTGCGAGAGCGCGCGAACCGGTCGGTGGCCGGGCGTCGCCGGGACCTGCACCGGCGTGGACCGGGCGCCGGTTTCGACGGTTGAACCGACCAGCTGGAAGCGCACGCTGTCGAAAACAACCTCGTCGCCGGGCCGGGCCACCCCGCGCAGGACCCGCGCGCCATTGATGAAGCAACCGTTGGTCGATCCCAGGTCCTCCAGTTGCACGCCTTCCGCGGTCGGGATCAGGCGCGCATGGCGGCGTGACAGGCCTTCGTCACGCAACAGCAGTTCGCACTCGCTCGCGCGCCCGACCGACATCGGCCCGAGCAGTGCAAAGCTGCGGCCGAACACACTGCCCGAGAGACCGCGCAGGACAAACTTCGGCAACACCGGGCGGACCGCAGTCGCCCCCGGGTCGTCGTTGGCCGCGCCCTGCGCGCAACCGGCCGCCAGCGCCCGGTGCCGCGCCGCGGCGTTCGGGTCGAGCGCCGCGAGTTGGGCCTGCACGCCGTCGAAGCACACGCGATCACCGGCGCGCAACGCAATCAGTCCATCGACCGCATGGCCGTTGACGGTCACCGCGATGCCGGCGGTGACCGACAGCATCACCGCCTGGTCGGTCACGTGCAGCTGGCAGTGCTGCGGGAGCACGCCGGGGCGGTCGAGGACGATGTTGGCGAGCGGATCGGAGCCGACCCGGTTGACGCCCTGGCCCAGCAGGACCTGCGGGTGTTCACCACCCGGAAAGACCAGTTTCATGTCGTTGCTCTCCCCCTGAGAAGCACGTCGGCGGCCCTTGCGGACGACGCGATACGCCGCCACATTTAGCCGATGCCGACTCTACTGATCGTGATGATTCTCGCTGCGACCGCGTTCGCATTCTGGAGCGCGGGCCGCGCCGCCGCCGAACAGGCCGTCAAGGTCGGTCGCGACGCCTGCCGTGCCGCCGGCGTGCAGTTGCTCGACGAGAGCGTGCATGCGATCCGGCTGCGGGTGTGCCGCCACGACAACGGCTGGCTCGGCTGGGAACGCACGTTCCGGTTCGACTATTCGAGCGATGGGCACGACCGCCGCAGCGGTCGGCTGGTCCTGCGAGACAGTCGGCTGGTGTCGTTCAGCGGCCCGGTCGCCGCGGCACCGTCGCAGTTGTAGGAGCGGCTTTAGCCGCGATCTGGAGTCGGCGCGAGCGAACGGTTTCAGATCGCGGCTGAAGCCGCTCCTACATCCGCCGGCTATTTGACCACGCGCAGGTGTGGACCGCGACGCGGTCGGTCGGAGCCATCGCCCGGATCGTCGTCGCCGTCGTCGCCCGAAGACAGATCGCCCTCGTCGCCCGACGCGCTCGGGACCGCGCTCAGCGTGGGGCGCGTGCTTTCGGTGCCGCCGTCGCTGACGTCCTGCGCGTCTTCGCCCTGGACCTCGTCGGGCAACGCCATGCCCTGCCCGGTTTCGCGCGCATAGATCGCCAGCACCGCGCCGACCGGCACCGACACCGTCTGACTGACCCCGCCAAAGCGGGCGCTGAAACGGATCAGTTCGTTGCTCATCTCCAATCCCGAGACTGCGCGATCGGCGATGTTGAGCACGACCCGGCCCTCCTTCACCGCACCTTTCGGCACCTGCACGTCCGCCCGAGTGGCATCGACCAGCAGGTGCGGGGTCATGCCGTTGTCGGCGATCCACTCGTACAGCGCCCGCAACAGGTACGGACGGTGGCTGGTCATCGGGGAGGCGTCATCGGTCATGCGTGCAGTCTAAGCAAATGAAAGCGCCGCACGCGAAGGCCCGTCGCAAACGGGCACACGCGATGCGGCGCGGTGGGTGCCGCGGTTCAGCCCGGCAGGTCGCGCAGGCGGCGCTCCTGCTCGGTCAGGCTGCGGGTGAAGCCGGGGTTGCGGAAGATGCGGTTGCCGTAGTCCTCGATCGCCTTGCCGTCCTTCGGCAACGGCACCCCCAGGGAGTCGAGACGCCAGACGATCGGCGCCATCGCGCAGTCGGCCAGGCTCATCTCGGTGTTGAGGAAGAACTTGAACGCCTTGAACAGCGGCACCGAGGCGGTCAGCAGTTCCTTCAGGCGCTTGCGGCCCGCATCGGCCTGCGCCTTGTTGCCCAGCTGGATCGCCTGCACCTGCGGCACCCAGTCGTGTTCCAGCCGCAGCATCGCCAGCCGCAGGCGCGCGCGGGACAGCGGGTCGACCGGCATCAGCGGCGGATGCGGGTAGCGTTCGTCGAGGTATTCGCTGACCACGCTGGCGGCGTACAGCACCAGGTCGCGCTCGACCAGGGTCGGCACCGAGTGGTACGGGTTGAGGTCGACCAGGTCTTCCGGCGGGTTCTGCGGGTCTACCGGAATCAGGTCGTAGGTAACACCCTTGGCCGCAAGCACCAGCCGCACCCGGTGGCACAGCACGCAATCGGTGGACGAGAACAGGGTAAGGGCATTACGCATACGGGGACTCGCTGCCATCATCGACCTCTCCAGCGACCGGATTCCGCCGGTCGCACGACGCCGCCCACCCAGTGCGGGCGGTCGTCACGGCCTTGAGTCGTCGGTCGCCCGCAGGGGCAACTACTTCACGTCGCGCCAGTACTCGGTCTTCACCAGGTAGAGCAGGAACGTGAGCAGGGCGAGGAACAGGACCACCCACACGCCCATGCTCTGGCGCTTGAGGGCAGCCGGCTCACCGGCGTACTCGAGGAATGCAGTGATGTCGCGCACGGCCTGGTCGAACTCGGCCGGCGCCATCGTGCCCGCGCGGGTGACTTCCAGGCCGACCACGGTCGGCTCGCCGGTCACGTCGGGCTCGCCATGGATGGCGTGCTGCAACCCCTGCAGCTCCCACAGCGGATTGGGCATCGAGGCATTCGGGAACAACTTGTTGTTCCAGCCCAGCGGGCGCGACTCATCCAGGTAGAACGACTTGAGGTAGGTGTAGACCCAGTCGCTGCCGCGCGAACGCGCAATCAGGCTCAGGTCCGGCGGCATCTTGCCGAACCACTCGGTGGCATGTTCCTCGGGCATCGCGACCAGCACGTGCTCGCCGAACTTGGCACCGGTGAGGTTGAGGTTCTCCATCACCTGCTCTTCGGTCAGGTCGAGGTCCTCGGCGATGCGCGAGTAACGCAGGTACTTGAGCGAGTGGCAGCCCGCGCAGTAGTTCATGTACAGCTGGGCACCGCGCTGCAGCGAGGCCTGGTTGCCGAGGTCGACGCCGGCCTGCTGCAGGTCGCCGGTGCTGGCGGCGAATGCCGACGCGGAGACCAGCAGTCCGGCAGCGAAGGCGGCGATCCTGGCGAGCATCTGCGGACGGCGGGCGGTAAGTGGCTTAGTCATGGTCATGCGTCGTCACCCGCTCCGGCACCGGCTTGGTCTTGTCGAGCTTGGTCCACAGCGGCATCGTGATAAAGAAAGCAAAGTAGAGGAAGGTCAGCACGCGGCCGATCTGGGTTTCGACCGGGTCGGTGCCCGGGCCGGCGCCGATCTTGCCGAGCCAGATGAAGGAGATCGCCAGCACCATCAGCGCGACCTTCGAGATCCAGCCGCGATAGCGCACCGACTTGACCTTGCTACGGTCCAGCCACGGCACCGCGAACAGGATCGCGATCGCGCCGAACATCACCATCACGCCGCCGAGCTTGTCGGGGATCACCCGCAACATCGCGTAGAACGGGGTGTAGTACCAGACCGGCTTGATGTGCTCCGGGGTCACCAGGCGGTTGGCCTCGACGAAGTTGTCGTGCTCGAGGAACCAGCCACCGAACGCCGGCGCGAAGAAGATGATGAACGCCGCGATCAGCAGGAAGAAGCCGACGAACACCAGGTCCTTGACCGTGTAGTACGGGTGGAACGGGATGCCATCGGCCGGCGCACTCGGCGACCAGCGGTTGCCCTTCGGTCCCTTCTTGATCTCCACGCCTTCCGGGTTGTTGGACCCGACCTCGTGCAGCGCACCCAGGTGCAGTACCACCAGCAACAGCAGCACCAGCGGCAGCGCGATCACGTGCAGGGCGAAGAAGCGGTTGAGGGTGGCGTCGCCGGGCAGGTAGTCGCCCATGATCCACTCGGTCAGGCCGTTGCCGATCACCGGGATCGCGCCGAACAGCGAGATGATCACCTTGGCGCCCCAGAACGACATCTGGCCCCACGGCAGCACGTAGCCCATGAAGGCCTCGGCCATCAGCACCAGGTAGATCACCATGCCGAGCAGCCAGACCAGCTCGCGCGGCTTCTGGTAGGAGCCGTACAGCAGTCCGCGGAACATGTGCAGGTAGACCACGATGAAGAACAGCGATGCGCCGGTGGAGTGCATGTAGCGGATCAGCCAGCCCCACTCCACGTCGCGCATGATGTACTCGACCGAGGCGAAGGCTTCCGCCGCGCTCGGCTTGAAGTGCATCGTCAGGAAGATGCCGGTGAAGATCTGGTTGACCAGGGCCACCAGCGACAGCACGCCGAACACGTACCAGATGTTGAAGTTCTTCGGCGCGTAGTACTCGGTCATGTGCTTGCGGTACATCGGCGCAAGCGCGGGTGCGCGGTCGTTGACCCAGTCCATCGCGCCGTTGGCGGCGCGGGTGAAGATGTTCGACATGGCTTACGCGGCTCCCTGGGACTGCGAGGGATCGACACCGATCACGATGGTGGTGTCGCTCTCATAGTGGTGCGGCGGCACCAGCAGGTTGATGGGTGCGGGCACGCCCTGGTACACGCGGCCGGACATGTCGAACTTCGACTTGTGGCAGGGGCAGAAGTAGCCGCCCTTCCAGTTGGGGTCGAACGGCTCGGGGCGGATCTCCGCCTTCATCTCCGGCGAGCAGCCCAGGTGGGTGCACAGTCCGACCAGCACCGAGATCTCGGGCTTGATCGAGCGGAACTGCGGCTCGCCTTCCATCACGTACTCGGGCTGCTGGTCCGGGGCTTCGGTCGAAAGCGGGTCGCGCAGCTGGTCCTTGAGCGTCGGCAGCGCCTGCAGGATCTCCTCGGTGCGACGCACGATCCAGATCGGCTGTCCGCGCCATTCCAGCACCAGGCGCTGGCCGGCCTCGAGCGTGCTGATGTCGGCGGAAATCGGCGCGCCAGCCAACTTGGCCCGCTCGCTCGGGTTCCACGACTTGATGAACGGCACGGCCACGAAACCGGCGCCGATCGCGCCGACCACGGCGGTGGTCGCGGTCAGGAAACGGCGGCGGCCGTGGTTGACGGGCTCGCCACCATGTCCGCTAACCTCGTTATGAGGATCTTTGACCCCTTGGTTTGCCATCCGGCGCTCCGCAAAAGCTTGAATATCGAAGTTTCACCGCACGACCGGCACCACTGGCGTCGGCTGGCGGCTCAAAAGACGGGGAAGTGTAACGGAACGGTTAACGACCCGACAATCCGGGACGCCGCCGCGGGCCGTGCGACGCCGCCTGCGGCAAACCGGAAACGCCTACCGCGCGGCGCGATAGCGCTCGGCCAGCACCCCGACGCGTTGCACGTAGCGCTGGGTTTCGCTGAAGGGCGGCACCCCGTTGTACTTGTCGACGTTGCCCTCGCCGGCGTTGTAGCCGGCCGCGGCGTAGGTCAGGTTGCCGTCGAACCGCTTCAGCAGCCATGCCAGGTACTCGACTCCGCCCTGGATGTTCTGCCCGGCATCGAAGGCGTTGTCGACCCCGAACCGGCGCGCGGTGGCGGGCATCAGCTGCATCAGGCCCTGCGCCCCGACTCGCGACAGCGCATTGGGGTTGAACGCCGACTCGGCGTGGATGATCGCCCGCACGATCGCCTCGTCGACGCCGTGCCTGGCGGCGGCCGACGCGATTTCATCGCGGTAGGCTTCCGTGTTGAGCCGGACGTTGGCGAAACTCACCCCCGGCCGGGCCGCGCAGGCATAGCAGGTCTCCAGGAAGCTGTACTTGATCGTCCGCACGGCGCTCGCGCGGGCCAAGCCTTTAGGGCGCTCGCTGGTGTAGTGGCGGACGCCGTCCTTGATGTAGGAATACACCTGCCCCTGCACCCGTCGCGATCCCTTGGAGCCGGGCTTGACCGAACTGACCGGGGCCGCGTTGGTCATGACCGTCACCGGCGCGGCGCTGGAGCCGGTGCTGATCGTGGCCGGCGAGCCCGCGGTGGGACTGGAGGGACTCGCATCACCCACCGCGGCCGAGGCCGGTGCGCGTTCCGCGGGAGGCGTGGACCGGCTGGCGGTGTAGCTGCTGACCGCGCTGCACTTGGCGCCGGGAATCCGCTTGCTGACGTAACTGCGGGCGCCGTCGGAACTGTCGCAGCGGTATATGGTGCCGGCCGCCACGGGCGTGGCGACCAGCAGGCACAGGAACCCCAGCAGTGCGATACCCCCCCTCATGCCCGCGAGTCTCTCCCTTCCTGTCGGCATTGCCAAGCCCCACGCTTCGAAAACGCGACGGCGGCCCGACTGCGGCCGATCCGCTAGACTAGCCGGTTCCCGCACATCTCCGGCGCGGATTAACCGCCGCCCTCCCCGGAACCGCCATGACCGACACCCTCGCCCCGTCCCCGGGAAAGCTGTTCATCCAGACCCACGGCTGCCAGATGAACGAATACGACTCGGCCAAGATGGCCGACGTGCTGGCCGCCTCGGACGGGCTGGAATTGACCACGAACGTCGAAGAAGCCGACGTGATCCTGGTCAATACCTGCTCGATCCGCGAAAAAGCGCAGGAGAAGGTATTCAGCCAACTGGGGCGCTGGAAGTCGTTGAAGGCCGGCGACAAACCGGTGCTGATTGGCGTCGGCGGCTGCGTGGCGAGCCAGGAAGGCGCGGCGATCGTCAAGCGAGCGCCGTATGTGGATCTGGTATTCGGCCCGCAGACCTTGCACCGGCTGCCCGAGCTGATCCGCGAGCGTCGCCAGTCCGGCCGGCCACAGGTCGACATCAGCTTCCCCGAGATCGAGAAGTTCGACCGCCTGCCCGAGCCGCGCGCCGAAGGGCCGAGCGCGTTCGTCTCGATCATGGAAGGCTGCAGCAAGTACTGCTCGTTCTGCGTGGTGCCCTACACCCGCGGCGAGGAGGTCAGCCGGCCGTTCGAGGATGTGCTGGTCGAGGTCGCGCAACTGGCGGCGCAGGGCGTGCGCGAGATCAACCTGCTCGGGCAGAACGTCAATGCCTATCGCGGGCCGTACGGTGACAGCGACATGGCCGACCTCGGCCTGCTGATCCGCACCATCGCCGAGATCGACGGCATCGACCGGATCCGCTTCACCACCTCGCACCCGCTGGAGTTCTCCGACTCGCTGGTGGAGGCCTACCGCGACGTGCCGCAACTGGCCAACTACCTGCACCTGCCCGTGCAATCGGGCTCCGACCGCGTGCTGAGCGCGATGAAGCGCGGCTACACCGCGCTGGAGTTCAAGCAGAAGATCCGCAAGCTGCGCAGCGTCCGGCCGGACATCGCGATCTCGTCGGACTTCATCGTCGGCTTCCCCGGCGAGACCGACGCGGATTTCGAGAAGACCATGAAGCTGATCGAGGACGTGGGTTTCGACCAGTCGTTCTCGTTCATCTACTCGCGGCGCCCCGGCACGCCGGCGGCCGACCTCGACGACGCCACCAGCGATACCGACAAGCACGCGCGGCTGTCGCGGCTGCAGGCGGCGATCAACGACAACGCCGCCCGGATCAGCGCGGCGATGGTCGGCAGCGTGCAGCGGGTGCTGGTGGAGCGGCCGTCGAAGCGCGACGCCAGCGAGTTGACCGGCAAGACCGAGAACATGCGCTCGGTGAACTTCCCCGGGCATCCGCGGTTGATCGGCCAGTTCGTCGACGTCGTCATTACCGAGGCGATGAGCAACTCGTTGCGCGGGCGGATTGCGGTCGACGGTTGATCCCTGCCCGACTGGACTTCGTGCGGTTGTAGGAGCGGCTTCAGCCGCGATCTGGAATCGGCGCGGGCGAACGGTTCCAGATCGCGGCTGAAGCCGCTCCGACAAGAGCCCCGGTCAGTTCAATCCATCCGACCGAAACGCCCGCTGTTGAAGTCGGCGACCGCCTGGGCGATCTCGGCCTGGCTGTTCATCACGAACGGGCCATAGCCCACCACCGGCTCGTCGATCGGCTCGCCGGCCAGCAGCAGCAACTTGGCGTCGCTGTTGGCCTCGATGCCCACACCGGTGCCCTCGGTCGACAACGTCACCATCTGCTTCTCGCGCAGCACCGCCTCGCCGTTGACCTGCACGGTGCCGGCCAGCACCACGACCTGCACGGTCCAGCCCTCGGCCTGCGGCAGTTGCACGGTCTTGCCGGCGTCCAGCCGCACATCCCAGACGTTCATCGGCGAGAACGTGTGGGCCGGGCCGTCATGGCCGTCGAAGCTGCCGGCGATCACCCGCACGCGACCGGCGTCGTCCGGCAGCGGTACCGACGGGATCTGCGCGTCGGTGATGCCCTGGTAGCCGGGCGCGGCCATCTTGTCCCTGGCCGGCAGGTTGACCCACAGCTGCACCATCTCGAACGGGCCGCCGCGTTTGGCGAACCCGCTGGAATGGAACTCCTCGTGCAGGATGCCGGCGCCGGCGGTCATCCACTGCACGTCGCCGGCGCCGATCACGCCGCCTTTTCCGGTGGAATCGCGATGCTCGACCTCGCCGTCGTAGACGATCGTGACGGTCTCGAAGCCGCGGTGCGGGTGCTGGCCGACGCCGCGGCGCTGCGTGGTCGGCTCGAACCGGGTCGGTGCGGCGTAGTCGAGCAGCAGGAACGGGCTGCGCTGCGGCACGTCCGCGCCGCTGTAGCCGAACAGGCCGTGCACCGGGAAGCCGTCGCCGACCCAGTGGCGGTCGGGAGCGCTGCGGGTGTCGAGGATCTTCTTCATGTGTTTGCTCCAACGCGAAAGCCGGATCGCGTCCGGTTGCCTGCCGATTTGAGGCCGCAGCCGGCGGTTGGTAGCGCGGACAGTGCGCCACATCGTTCCGTCCAGGAAACGATACGCCTGCCGGCGGTCAGTCGAGGCGCTTGCGGAATCCCGTGATCGCCACCGTCATCATCACCACGGTGAACGCCACCAACGCCAACACGTCCGGCCACAGCTCCCAAAGCCCCGCACCGCGCAGCATCACCCCGCGGATCAGGCGCAGGAAGTGGGTCAGCGGCAGCACCTCGGCCAGCCACTGCACCACCGTCGGCATGCCGGCGAACGGGAACATGAAGCCCGACAGCAGGATCGACGGCAGGAACACGAAGAAGGTCATCTGCATCGCCTGGAACTGAGACTGCGCCCGGGTCGAGATCAGCAGGCCGAGGGTCAGGTTGGCGAGGATCAGCAGCACCGAGGCGAGGTAGACGTCGAGCAGGCTGCCCTGCACCGGCACCCGGAACAGCCACATGCCGAGCGCCAGCACCACGGTGGTCTGGACCAGGCCGATCACCGCGTACGGCAGCACCTTGCCGACCATGAGCTCGCTGCGGCTCAGCGGGGTCGCGATCAGCAACTCCATGTTGCCGCGCTCGCGCTCGCGGACGATGGCGACACCGGTGAACAGCACCATCGTCATGGTCAGGATCACCCCGATCAGGCCGGGCACGATGTTGACCGCGGAGCGGCGCTCGGGGTTGTAAAAGCTGACCACGCTGATCTGGCCGCCCGCGCCGTTGACCTGACCGCCGGCGTCGGGCGGCTGCGCAAGCCGCGGACGCGGATCGCCGATCGGCATCCGCGCCAGCTGGATCGCCGCGCTCTGCACCACCGTATCGCTGCCGTCGACCAGCACCTGCACCGCTTCGCGGCCATCGAGCCGGCGGCGCTCGAAGTCGGCCGGGATCACCACGCCGACGCTGATCTCGCCGCCCCGCAGCGCCTCCATCAACTGTCGCGGGGTGCCCGCCTCCGCGACCGGTTCGATCACCCCGGTCGCCAGCATGTCCATCACCAGCGCGCGAGAGCCGGCGGTGCGGGCCTGGTCGGCGATCGCGGCGTCCAGGCCGCGCAGGTTGAGGTTGATCGCATAGCCGAACAACACCAGTTGCATCACCGGGATGCCGATGATCATCGCCAGGGTGATGCGGTCGCGACGCATCTGCCGCAGCTCCTTGAGCACGATCGCCCAGAGCCGGCGCCAGTTCATGCCGCGCGCTCCGGCCGGGCGTCGACCGCGTCGTTGCCGCGGGTGGCGGCGACGAACACGTCCTCCAGGTTGGGTGAGACCGCTTCGACGTCCGCCTCCAGCCCGGCGTCGGCAAGCGCGTCGCGCACCCGCCCGGCGATCTCGCCGTCGCGTTCGGCCAGCACCCGCAGGCTGTTGCCGATCTGGGCGACACTGAGGATCTCCGGCACGTCGACCAAAACGGCGTGGGCCTGGCGCGGACGCGCGGCGCGGACCTCGACCGTGCGGCCGTCGAGTTGGCCGGTCAGTTCGTCCGGGGTGCCGTCGGCGACGCGTGCGCCGCGGTCGAGGATCAACAACCGATGGCAGCGCTCGGCCTCGTCCATGTAGTGGGTCGAGACCAGCAAGGTGGTACCGGCGTCGGCCAGCTCGAACAACTTCTCCCAGAAGTCGCGGCGCGACTCGGGGTCGACCGCGCTGGTCGGTTCGTCGAGGAACAGCAGCTCCGGTTGATGGATCACCGCGCCGGCCAGCGCGAGGCGTTGCTTCTGGCCGCCGCTCATGGTGCCGGCCAGTTGTTTCTGTCGGTCGCCGAACTGGTACTGCTCGATCAACTCGCCAACCCGCGCGGCGGTCCTGGCCTTGGGCACGCCCTGCACCGCGGCGAGGAATTCGAGGTTCTCGCGCACGCTGAGGTCGGCGAACAGCGAAAATTTCTGGGTCATGTAGCCGATCCGCCGACGTACCTCCTCGGCCTGCGCGGGCACCTTGAGCCCGAGTACCTCGATCTCGCCGGCGCTTGGCGTCAGAAGCCCGCACAGCATGCGGATGGTGGTCGACTTGCCCGAGCCGTTCGGACCGAGGAAACCGTAGACGCAGGCCTTGGGCACGACCAGGTCGACATGGTCGACCGCGGTGAGGTCGCCGAAACGCTTGGTCAGGCCGCAGGCCTGTATAGCCGGGGCGGCGGTATCCATCACCGCACGTCGAACTCGACCCGGACCGGCAGTCCCGCCGGCAGTCCGCTGGCGTCCTCGCCGGTCAGCTCGACCTCGGCGAGATAGCTGAGGCGCGCCGCGTCCTCGCCGACCAGCGCGTAATAGGGGGTGAAGCTGGGCTCGCTGCGGATCATGCGGACGCGGCCCTGCAACGCCTGTTCGCGGCCATCGACGAACACCTTCGCCGCATCGCCCACCTGCACGCCGGCGCGGATCGGTTCGGGGACGTAGACCCGTGCGTGCGGGGCATCGCCGACCAGCAGGATCGCCAGTGGCGCACCGACCGGTGCCTGGTCGCCCAGTTCGTACGGCAGCGCGTCGACGCGGCCGGCGCGCGGCGCGACCACGTCGAGCTTGTCCAGCACCACTTCATGCGCGGCGGCCTGCGCCTGCGCGGCGCGCAATGCGGCTTCGCCCTGCTCGACCTGTTCGCTGCGCGTGCCGTGCTCCAACTCGTCCAGCGTGGCACGGGCGGCGCGGACCTGCGCACCGGCGTCGGCGGCCACCGCGCGGGCGCGGTCGACGTCGGCGGCGGCGACCAGTTGGCGCTCGCCCAGCGGCTGCAGGCGTGCGTAATAGGCGCCGGCCTCACGGGCCCGGGCCTGCGCCGCCGTCAGCCGGGCACGGGCCGCGGCGATAGCTTCCTCGCGCGGCCCGGCTTCCAGTTCCTGCAACGCGCTGCGGCGACCCTCGGCCTGCGCCTGCAACGCGCGGGTGCTGGGGCCGAGAGTGTCGTCATCCAGCCGCAGCAGCAACTGCCCGGCCTTGACCGCCTCGCCCTCGCGAACCTCGATTGCGACGATCCGCTCGGCCGCCGGCGCGGGCAGGCTTATGCGCTCGTACTCCAGCGTGCCCAGCGCCTGTGGCGCCTCCGCCGCACACGCGGACAACGCGAGCACCAGCAATCCGCATGCGCCGTATCGCCACGATTCCATCCTCATCATCCGCACTCCAGTCCGCGGTCGAGCAGTACCAGCGTGTGCCGGCGCAGCGCTTCATAGTCGAGGTCCGAGGCATCGAACATGCGTTGCCAGATCGGTGCGCCGGCCGCCGGGAACAGGGTCAGGCCGATCAGCGAGACCATCAGCAGGCGCGGATCGAGGTCGGGATTGAGCCGGCCCCGTGCCTGCGCGTCGGCGAACCTGCCGACCATCATTTGCGGCAACTGCGGCGCAATCCTCTCGACCAGCAGGTCGCGCAACGCACCGCCCTCGCATAGCACCTCGCGCACCCACAGCGACGGCAGCCACGGATGCGCGCCGACGATGCGGCCGATGCCCTGGACGAAGCCGGCGACCAGGCCGGCGACATCGTCGCCATGTGCCAGCAGCGGCTCGCGCAATTGCGCGAACACCGGCATCACCCGTTCGTCGATCACGGTCTGCTGCAGTTGCGCGCGATCGCCGAAGTAGTAGTGCAACAACGCCGGATTGGCGCCGGCCTCGGCCGCGATCGCCCGCAACGAGGTCGCGGCGATGCCATGGCGGGAAAAGCAGGCGACCGCGGCGTCGAGCAGGCGTTCGCGCAAGTCCTCGCCGGTGGCGGCGGGCCGGCCGCGCGCGCGCGCGGGTTTTGCCGGAAGCACTCACATTGGCGGAAGTCACCCGCGTGTCGGTGGTTGCCGAGGGTTTGCTTCGACGCGTCATGCAGCAATATTAATTCTTTGATTAATTTAAATGCAACCCATCGGAATCCGCTTTGCAGCTCAGTCCGCCTTGCCCGATGGACTACGCTTTCGGCGGTATCTCACCGGAGCGACTCCATGCCAACACCGCCCGACACCCAGCTCCGCCGCTGCGCGCTGGGCCTGTGGTTCTGCGCGATTTCCGCCCTGGGCCTGCTGCAGTTCCACGCGCGCGGGTTCGAGGACGGCCACTTCGCGCCGACGGCGGTCGCGTGGATCTGGCTGGGCGGCAGCGTCGTGCTCGCTGGCCTCGGCCTGGCCCTGCTGGTCCGCGCCTTGCGTCGCTGATGCGGGAAACAACGACGCCGGCGCGGGGCCGGCGTCGTGTCGATCATTCGATCAGCAATCGAATTTTCACAACGGGACGACGCTGACGTCGTCGACCTGCAGGTCCACCCCTGCACCCGGTCCCATCACGTGCAGGGAAGCCGAGTACAGGCTGCCGACCGGATCGATCTGGAATTTGCCCGACAGCGCCGTCCAGTCGCTGTCGTTCGCTGCGACCCACGCCACCCGCTGCCAGTAACGGCCGCTGTCGTCGTGGATCAACAGCCATAGCGCGGTCGGGTCGTTGCGACCGGCAACCTTGACCTGCGCGCCGGCGAGGTACTGGCGGCCCGGCTCGATCCCGACCAGCTCCTGGCTGACGCCGTCGTACCAGGCGCTGCGGCCGGCCAGTTGCAGGCTTCGGCTGCTGTCGAAGCCGTCGGTCACCACGCCGAGTTGGCCGCCGAATGTCGTGGCCCAGGAAGCCGCGGTGCCGCCCTCGAAATCGCCGTTGCGGATCAGGTTGCCCGGATCCTCCCCGCCACCGTCGTCGACCGGGGCGACGCTGACGCTGTCGGCGTAAAAATTCACGCCCGCGGCCGGTCCGTACACCAGCAACCGCACCGTGCTGCCCGCCGCGACCTGGTGGTTGAACTCGCCGCGGATCTCGGTCCATCGATCGGTCACGCCGAACCGGCCGAGGTCGACATAGCTCTGCCCGCCGTTGACTTCCAGCACCACCCGCGCGGTGTCGCTGGACTTGCCTTGCAGGCGCATCCACAGGCCGAACGTGTAGTCGGTACCGGCCCGCAACTTGCCGGTGATGTCCTGGGCGAACCCGGCGGCGTAGGAACCGCGGTTGGACACCGCGACGCCCTGCTTGCCACCGTGACGGCGCACGCCGCTCAGCGACGGGTTGCCGCCGTGCGCCCCACTCCAGCCATCGAGGCTGCCCTCGAAGCTAGGGTTGGCGACCACGTTGCTGCCTTGCGGCGGCACCGGCAGTTCGGGGTCCGGAGCCGGATCCGGATCCGGGTCGGTGCGGGAGGGCCGGTAATCCGGGTACTGGTCGGCCATCAGTCCCAGCGAACGTGCCGCATCGGCGGTGGACGCATTGCCGCAGGCGCTGCCGTTGCAGGTCTGGCGCGGGTTGGAGAAGCGGTAGACGTAGTTGGTGTTGAACAGGTAGGCATAGGCCATCAGCGTGGCGAACGAGTAGTCCACCCCGTAACCCATGCCGTAGGCGTGGTGGCCGCCGGAGGTATCGCCTTGGCGACGGCTGTGCATCATGCCGAAGTTGTGGCCCAGCTCGTGGGTGAAGGTGAGGTAGCCGCAGTCGATCGCCGAGCTGCTGTACGCCATCGACTTGGAGTAGTCGGTGATGACCCCGCCGCTGCTCTGGCCGAGCCAGCCGACGCCGCACAGGCCGCCCGGCGACATGTTCAACAGGCCGACGAAATCGGCTCCGTGGTCGTCGCGCAGGGCGTGGATCGCACCGTCGTAATAAGTGATCTGGTTGAGTGCGGTGTTGCCGGTGTAGGTGTAATCCGGGTGACTGCTCTGGACGCTGTGGACCAGGCGCAGGCGGATGTCGACATCACTGGTCTCATACGCCTGGTTGGACTGGGCGATGTACTGGTTGAGGCGGGTTTCGATGTCGCCGCCGTACTCGGCCGCCTGCGGCGTGTAGACGTACATGATGTCGACGACGTTCTCGGCCGCGGCCTGGCTGGCGAGCACGGTGCCGGCCATCGCCAGTGCCAATGCTTGGAGGCGACGTTTTCGGATTCGGGGGGAGACTTCCATATCGGCTGATCCTTCGTTCGGAGGGATGAGTGGCCGGCCACTCGGCCGGCACGGGGGATGCCGCCGGCAAATCGCCGACCGCGGGACACAGGCGATCCGCACGGGCATCGACGGATGCCCGCGCCAGGTACGCAATGCTTACGGCTGGCCGGGGACGCCCGGCGCGTCGTCGGGATCGGGGACCATCACGTCGGGCCGATCGAAATCCTGGTGACTGCGCAACGTGTTGATGTTGGCGATCCACCCCAGCCGCCCTTCGGCTTCCACCGCGTAGGTCCCGCTGCGGGTGCTGATGCTGCCGAAGCTGGAATCGCGACCCTGGGTAAACACCACCGGCAACACTTCGCCGGCGGCGTCCTGCACGTGGCCGATCCACGACTTGTCGCCGTTGGGATGCACCTGGATCGCGTCGATGTCGACGGTGTGCGGCTTGCCGTCGTCGGGGGTGCGCAGGGTCAGGGTCGAACCGGGCTGGAGGACGGCCAGCGCGCGGCGGTTGAACTCGACGTAAGTACGGTCGTCAACGCCGAACGGCAGCTTGTCGGCGAAATGCGCCCTCGCCTGCGGATCGGGGGCATACAGGGTTTCGATCGGCAAGCCGGTGGCGTATTCGGGAGGATCGACCGGATCGACCGGCGGCAGGCCGGCTGGAATCGGAGGCGCATCGGCGCGCGGACGCCGACGGCCTGCGTCGACCCAGGCGGCATTGCCGGCACCGGCCGCACGGGAATTGGCATCAACCGCGTCGGCATGGCTGTCTGCGGCAAGGACGGCGTCACGATCCCGCGCGGGCGCGGCCCAGAACAGCAAACCGGTGGCGGCGATGGCGACGGCCACGACGATGAGGGCGCCATTGCGCCGACGCTTGTGCTTCATGCAGGTCCCGCTCCTTGAATCCGAATCCGTGGACAGCGTGCAACTCCGGCTGCAATTCTAAACGCCACAACAGGCAAAGTGGCGTGACCCGCAGCGCGATATCGCCACACTCCGGCGTAGGGTCCGGCCAGCGGTTCAACCCGTCAGGGGCGCCGGTACACGGCCTCGCCATCGACATAGGTCGCGAGCACGTCGAGCTCGTCCAGTTGCGCCGGATCGATCGCCAGCGGATCCTGCCCGAGCACGACGAAATCGGCGCGCCGGCCGACCGCGAGACGACCGGTTTCATCCTCGGCGAACCCGGCCCAGGCCGCGTCGCTGGTGAAACCGCGCAGCGCCTCCCAGGCGGTGAGTTTTTCCTGCGGCATCCAGCCACCGGCCGGCATGCCCTGCGCATCGGTGCGGGTCGCGGCGGCGTACAGGCCCAGCCGCGGATCGACCGACTCAACCGGGAAGTCCGAGCCCAGCGACAGCCGCCCGCCGGCGTCGCGCAACTTGCGCCAGGCATACGCCCACTGGATGCGTTCGGAACCGACCCGGTCGGCCGCCCACGGCATGTCGGAGGTGGCGTGGGTCGGCTGCATCGAGGCGATCACGCCGAGCTCGGCGAACCGCGGGATGTCGGCTTCGGTCAGGATCTGCGCGTGCTCGATGCGCCAGCGATGGTCGCTGCCGCGGTCGTCGCCGAGGACCTGCTCGTAGGCGTCGAGCACGACCTGGTTGCCGCGATCACCGATCGCGTGGGTCGCGACCTGTACACCGCAATCCTTTGCGCGCGCGGCGGCATCGACCATCTGCTTCGGCGACATCAACAACAGGCCACGATTGCCGGCGTCGTCGCTGTAGTCCTCGATCATCGCCGCGCCGCGGCTGCCGAGCGCACCGTCGATGTACAGCTTGACCGTGCGCATCTGCAGGCGGCCGCCCGGGTGCGCGTACACGCCGTTCTCACACAGCCATGCCAGCGCCTCGCTGTCGCCATCGGCCATCGCATAGACGCGCAATGGCATCTCGCCGCGATCGGCCAGCGCCTGGTAGCCGCGCAACTGCTGCAGCGATACGCCGGCGTCGTGCACGCCGGTGAGTCCATGCTCGACCGCCGCCTGCATGCCCAAGGCAAGCGCCCGCTGCGCGGTGGCGGCGTCCATCGGCGGCATCGCCGCGTCGACCAGCGCCATCGCGCCATCGACGAAGATGCCGGTCGCCCGGCCCTGCGCATCACGCACGATGCGGCCGCCGTCGGGTTGCCAGTCGCCCTGCGTCAATCTGGCACGCGTGTCCTGGTCGATGGCCTCCATCGCCGCAGTGTTGGCCCAGCCGGCGTGGCCGTCGATGCGGGTCAGCCAGACCGGACGGTCGGGGAACGCGACGTCGAGATCGGCGGCGGTCGGGAACGTACGTTCCGGCCAGTCGTTCTGGTCCCAGCCGCGACCCAGCAACCAGGCGCCTTCCGGCAAGTCGGCGGCGAACGCGCGCAGCCGCGCCAGCACCTCGTCCTTGCTGGTGGCGCCCACCAGGTCGGCGCGCATCTGGGTGAGTCCGAGCCCGGCGACATGGCCGTGGGCATCGATCAGCCCGGGCACCACCGTGGCATCGCCCACATCCAGCGGCTGCGCATCGGGATACTTCGCGAACAGGGTTTCGCGTTCGCCGAGCGCGAGGATGCGACCGTCGGCGTCGAACGCCATCGCCTCGGCCTGCGGCTGTGAGGCGTCCATCGTGTGGATGCGGCCGGCGCTCAGCACCGTCACCTCGGCCGCAAGTGCCGGCATCGCCATCGCCAGCAATGTCGAGGCGACCATCAAGCCCAGCATCGCGCGCATCGTCCTGCCTGTCTTCCGCATGTTGCGTCCCCACCTAGTGATGTCGCTGCACTTTGCGAAAAACCCCGGGCAGGCGCAAGCTGGCGTGCCCATCGAAGCTCCCGCCTCGCGATGCCTTCACGCACGACTTCGGAATTCACCCTCGACCCACCCGACGCCGAACGCCTGGCCAACCTCAATGGCCCGTTCGACGGCCACCTGCGCATGATCGAGCTGCGCACCGGGGTCGAGGTCTCCAGCCGCGGCAACATCTACCGCCTGACCGGCCCCAAGGCGATGGTCGCGACGACCGAGAAGCTGTTGCGCGGGCTGTGGACCGACGCGATCGACCAGACCCTCGACGAACCGGCAATCCACCTCGCCCTGACCGAGGTCGACGCGCAGCAGATGGTCAATGACGACATCGAGCCGCAGGAAGTCACGATCCGGGTCAAGCGCGGCACCATCCGCGGCCGCGGCGCCAACCAGGCGAAGTACCTGCATGCGATCGCCACCCACGACATCAACTTCGGCATCGGCCCGGCCGGCACCGGCAAGACCTTCCTCGCGGTCGCCAGCGCGGTCGAGGCGCTCAACGAGTCGCGGGTGCAGCGGCTGGTGCTGGTGCGCCCGGCGGTCGAGGCCGGCGAGAAGCTCGGCTTCCTGCCCGGCGACCTGACCCAGAAAGTCGATCCCTACCTGCGCCCGCTGTACGACGCCCTGTACGAGATGCTCGGGGTCGAAAAGGTGGTCAAGCTGCTGGAGAAGAACGTCATCGAGATCGCGCCGCTGGCCTACATGCGCGGACGCACGCTTAACGATGCGTATGTGATCCTCGACGAAGCGCAGAACACCACGATCGAGCAGATGAAGATGTTCCTGACCCGGATCGGCTACGGCAGCACTGCGGTGGTCACCGGCGACCTTACCCAGATCGACCTGCCCAAGCACCAGAAGTCGGGCCTGCGCGATGCGCTGGACGTGCTGCGCGAGGTCAACGGCATCTCGTTCACCTTCTTCGAGGCGCGCGACGTGGTGCGCCATCCGCTGGTCGCCCGCATCGTCACCGCTTACGACGCCCGCGACGCCCAGGACCGCGAGACCGGCCCCGCCAGCTGAGCGCACGCCCGTCCGCCAGGAACACCTCATGACCCACGGCCCGACCGTCCTCGATGTCTCCATCAGCTACGGCGTGCCGCGCGCCGGCATCCCGGCCGCGGTCAGCTTCCGCCGCTGGGTCGGCGCCGCGCTCGATGGCCGGATCCGCCAGGCCGACCTCGCGATCCGCCTGGTCGACGCCAAGGAAGGCCGCGCCATGAACCGCCACTACCGCGGCAAGGACTACGCCACCAACGTGCTGAGCTTCCCCGCCGAGTTGCCGGAAGGCTTGAAACTGCCGCTGCTCGGCGACCTGGTGATCTGCGCCCCGGTGGTCGCCCGCGAGGCCCGCGAACAGGGCAAGCCGCTGAACGACCATTACGCCCACCTGACCGTCCACGGCGCCCTGCACCTGCTCGGCTGGGACCACGAGGACGAGCGCGAGGCCGAGTGCATGGAGCAGCTGGAGCGCGAGATCCTCGCCGGCCTCGGCATCGCCGACCCCTATCTCGCCGTCGATTGAGCCGGGCCGATCCGGTCACGGCGATGCGCTAAACTCGCCCCGACGCTCATCCCCCGGGCGTATTTGACGAATGCACTCCATGTCCGAGGACGACAGTAGTACCCACGCCCACGATTCCGTGATCGACGCGCCCGAGCGGGCCCACGACAAGCGCCGCTCCTGGCTGGACCGGATCAGCTCGGCATTGTCCGGCGAGCCCACCACCCGCGAGGACTTGGTCGAGCTGTTGCGCGATGCGCAGGCCGACGGCCTGATCGCGGCCGACACCCTGACCATGATGGAAGGCGCGATCGCGGTCTCCGACCTGGTGGTCGGCGACGTCATGATCCCGCGTTCGCAGATGGTCGTGCTGCCGGCCGAGGCGCGGCTGCTGGACCTGATGAAGATGGTGGTCGAGTCGGGTCACTCGCGCTTCCCGGTGCATGGCGACGACAAGGACGAAATCCTCGGCATCCTGCTGGCCAAGGACCTGCTGCGCGGCGTGGTCGCCGACAACGGCCCGCCGAGCGTCCATGCGCTGCTGCGCCCGGCGGTGCTGATCCCCGAATCCAAGCGGCTGGACGTGTTGCTGCGCGAGTTCCGGCAGTCGCGCAACCACATGGCGATCGTGATCGACGAGCACGGCGGCGTCGCCGGCCTGCTCACCATCGAGGACGTGCTGGAGCAGATCGTCGGCGAGATCGACGACGAGCACGACGACGCCGAGGACCCCAATGCACTGATCGCGGCGCAGGCCGACGGCCAGTTCGTGGTCGACGCGCTGACCCCGATCGAGGACTTCAACGAACGCTTCGGCGCCGCCTTCGACGAGGACGAGTACGACACCATCGGCGGCCTGGTGACCGCCGCGATCGGCCACCTGCCCGAGGCCGGCGAGGAGCTGACCCTGGACCGCTTCGTGTTCCGGGTTTCCGGTGCCGACGCGCGACGGGTACACGCCTTCCACGTGAGCGTGCTGGGTGGCGACTGAGGTTGGCGGCCGCGGGGGCGCGGCCGTAGCGGTGTCCGGATGGTCGGCAGGAGTGCTGTCGACGCGAGTGCTGCTGGTGCAGGCCCTGCTGTGGCTGGCACTGCTGCTGCCCGTCAGCGGCCATGCCGGTACCGTCGATCCGGCTGCCAGCGCCCCACCCGTCCCGCGGATCGGCGTGGTCACCATGCAACCCGGCGAGATCTTCTGGGAGCGCTTCGGCCATAACGCGCTGGTGGTGATCGACCCCGCGACCGGCCGTGCGACCTCGTACAACTTCGGTTTCTTCGACCTCGCTGAGCCCGATTTCGTCGCCAACTTCATCCGCGGCGACATGAGCTACCGGCTGGTCGCGCTGCCGTTCCACGAGGACATGGCGATCTACCGCCAGGAAGGCCGTGGGGTCAGCATCCAGTGGCTCGATCTCGCGCCCGCCGATGCAAAAGCGTTGGCCGATGCACTGGCGGTCAATGCGCGGCCGGAGAATGCGCGTTACGGCTACGACTACTTCCTCGACAATTGCTCGACCCGGGTCCGCGACGCGATCGACGGCGCGCTCGATGGTGTCCTGGAACGGCACATGGCGACGCCCTCCGAAGGCAGCACCTACCGCACGGAAGCGTTGCGGCTGGCCTCGCCGGCGCCGCTGATGTGGCTGGGCTTCGACATCGGCCTCGGGCCAAGCGCGGACCGGCCGTTGTCGCGCTGGGAAGAGGCGTTCGTGCCGATGCGCCTGGCCGACGCCCTGCGCGAAGTCAGGCTGGCCGATGGCCGCCCGCTGGTCAGCGAGGAATACGAGATCCTGCCGCACCGGATCGCCCCCGAGCCGCAGGGCTCGACGAGGCGTTGGAAATGGTGGGCTCTGGCCGGCCTGGTGATTGCCGGTGTCACGGTCTGGCTCGGACGACGCCGACCGCGGGTGCTGGCCGCGCTCGCGCTGTCCGGCTGGACGCTGGCCGGCGCCGTCGGTGCGCTGTTCCTGTTCATCTGGTTCGGCACCGCGCACCGTTTCGGCTGGGTCAACCACAACCTGCTGCTGTTCAACCCGCTGTGCTGGTCGCTGCTGCCGGGTGCCTGGCAGCTGTTGCGCGGCCGGATACCGCGCCGCTGGTTCCGCCGCATGCTGTGGATAGTGGCGGCCTGCCCGCTGGTCGCACTGCTGGTGTATTGGGTGAGCGCGCTGCCGCAACGGCACCTGCACTGGATCGTGCTGCTGTTGCCGGTGCATGCGGCGCTGGCGTGGACGTGGGGACGCCGGTCGAGAACACGGCTGTAGGAGCGATGTAAGTCGCGACCTACTGACCCAGCAACAACGCCGCGATCAACGCGTGGTCCCCGCTTGCGATTTCGGATCCCACTGCGTGGAGACGAGCAAACGCCTGCCAGTGGGTCGCGACTTACGTCGCTGCTACAGAAACCATGATGCTTGCCCGGGACCGGCGCAGTGGGCACGATGCCGCTCATGACCACTTCCGCGCCACCCGCCTGCGTCGTCAACTGCGCCGCCTACGACCGCACCGGCAAGCGCCGCGACATCAGCCTCGATGCGATCAGCGACGTGCTTGCAATCGACGACGGCAGTTTCGTCTGGGTCGGGCTGCACGAGCCCGACGATGCCCTGCTCGACAAGTTGCAGGAAGAGTTCGGCCTGCACGACCTCGCAATCGAGGACGCGCGCAACGCCCACCAGCGCCCGAAGATCGAAACCTACGGCCAGTCGCTGTTCATCGCCATCCACACCGCCCAGAATGTCGATAGCCACATCCGCTTCGGCGAGACCCACCTGTTCGTCGGCCCGCGTTACCTGGTCACGGTGCGCCACGGCGCCTCCACCAGCTACGCCGCCGCGCGGGCGCGGATGGAGCGCGAACCGGAGCTGCTGCAGCACGGTTCCGACGCCGCCCTTTACGCGGTGCTGGACATGGTGGTCGACGGGTTCGGGCCGATCGTCGACGAATTCAGCCACGCCCTCAACGCGCTGGAGCAGGACATCTTCGCCGAGGACTTCCGCAAGCACACCGTACACAAGCTCTACGACCTCAAGCGCGAGCTGACCCGGCTGCGGATGGCGGTGGCGCCGATGCAGGACATCCTCGGCCACCTGGCACGCCCGCGCGGCAGCCTGATCGGCGAGGAGATCCAGCTGTACTTCCGCGATGTCCACGACCACGCGGTGCGGATCAACGAGGCCACCGACACCCTGCGCGAGATGCTGACCGCCGCGGTCAGCGTCAACCTGGCGCTGGTCACGGTTCGTCAAGGCGAGACGGTGAAGCGATTGGGAGCCTGGGCGGCGCTGCTGGCGGCGCCGACGCTGATCGCCAGTTGGTACGGGATGAACTTCGTGCACATGCCGGAACTGGCCGGGCGCTGGAGCTACGCGGTTCTGATCGGCGTGGTCGCGGTGACTTGCGCGGTGCTGTACCGAATGTTCAAGCGGGCGCGCTGGTTGTAGGAGCGGCTTTAGCCGCGATCGGGAAATCGGGTCGAGCGACCGGCTTCAGATCGCGGCTAAAGCCGCTCCTACAGTTGCACGGCGACAGACCGGGCTCAAGTCGCCAACTCTTGCAGGATCAGCCCGAGCAGGTACGCCGCGCCGGTGCCGGTCGCATAGCCCAGCGTCCCCAGCAGCGCGCCAACCGGCGCCAGCGACGGGTGGAACGCCGAGGCGACCACCGGCGCCGAGGCCGGCCCGCCGATGTTGCTCATCGAGCCGATGGTGAAATAGAAGAACGGCACGTGCAGCAGCTTGCCGACCATCCACAGCAGCACGATGTGGATCGCGATCCAGACGATGCCGAGCAGGAACAGCAGCGGCCGGTCGAACAGGTCGAGGATGTCCATCTGCATGCCGATCGCGGCGATGAGGAAGTACAGGAACAGGGTGCCGACGGTCGATGCACCAGCACCCTCGAGGTTGCGCGCGCGGGTGAAGCTCAGGCCCAGGCCAATCGCCGTGCACAGCACCACGATCCACACGAACGGTTCGTGCATGCTGACCTGCTCGGCCCACGACACGTTGGCGTCGAACCACGCCGCCAGCGGCCCGGCGATCGCATGCGCCAGGCCGACGGTGCCGATCGCGATGCCGACGATCATCATCAGGTCGGCCAGGCTCGGGATCCGGCCGTGCTCGGCCTTGAACGCGGCCATGCGCTGCTTGAGGTCATCGATCGCGGAGGTATCGGCGCCGCTGCGGGTATCGATCGCCTGCGCGCGCCCGGCCAGGAAGATCAGCACCGCCATCCACGCGTAGCCGACGCCGACATCGACCACCGCGAACTGGCCGAACGTGGTCGGATCGACCTCGAAGATCTCCGCCATCGCCATCATGTTGGCGCCGCCGCCGATCCAGCTGCCGGCCAGCGCGGTCATGCCGCGCCAGGTGTCGCCGCCCATCGCCTCGGGGAACACCACGCGCATCGCCAGGAATGCGGCAACCGCGCCGATCATCACCGAGATCGACGCCGCCGCGTACATCGCCAGCAGCTTTGGCCCCAGCCGCAGGATCGCCTTCATGTCGATCGACAGCGTCAGCAGCACCAGCGCCGCCGGCAGCAGCACGCGGCTGGCGACCGGGTTGTAGAGGCTGGTGTTGGCGCCGTCGATCAGGCCGACGGTGTTGTAGACGCCCGGCAGCAGGTAGCACAGCAGCAACGCCGGCACCACGTTGTAGAACTTCTGCCAGCCCGGCCGGGTGGAGGTCCAGAACACCACGCCCAGGGTGCCCGCGATCAGGCCGAGGATGACGATGTCGTTGGTGATCAGGGCACTCGGTGCGGCTGGGGTCATGCGGGAACTCCGTGGGTCGATCGGGACCGTTACTGGCCCAGGTGCTGTTCAAGCCAGCCGTTGACCGTCTCGTGCCACTGCACCGAGTTGTGCGGCTTCAGCACCCAGTGGTTCTCGTCGGGGAAGTACAGGAACTTCGACTCGATGCCCTGGCGCTGCAGCGCGGTGAACGCGCCCAGGCCCTGACTGACCGGGATCCGGAAATCCTGCTGGCCATGCACCACCAGCATCGGCACGCGCCACTCGGCCACATGCCGACTCGGATTGAACGCCTCGTAGTTCTCCGGCACTTCCCAAGGGGTGCCGCCGTTCTCCCACTCGGTGAACCACAGCTCCTCGGTGACGAAGCCCATCATCCGGGTGTCGAACACGCCGTCGTGGTTGACCAGGCACTTCCACGCGCCGGACGACGGCGTGTGCCAGTTGCCGGCGATCCAGTTGACCATGTAGCCGCCATAGCTGGCGCCAAGCGCGCAGGCGTTGCCGCCGTCGAGGAACGCGTACTGGTCCTGCGCCGCCTCCCAGCCCTTCTGCAGGTCTTCCAGCGGACGGTCGCCCCAGTGCTGGCTGATCGCGTCGGTGAACGCCTGGCCGTAGCCGACCGAGCCATGGAAGTCGATCATCACCACCGCGTAGCCCTGCCCTGCGTAGGTCTGCGGGTTCCAGCGGTAGCTCCAGCCGTTGCCGAAGCTGCCCTGTGGGCCGCCGTGGATCAGGAATGCGACCGGGTACTGCTTGCCTTCCTCGTAGTTCCAGGGCTTGACCACGTAGCCGTGCACGGTGTCGTTGTTCCAGCCCTTGAAGCTGAACTGCTCGAACTCGCCGAAACCGACCTCCGGCAGCATTTCCGATGCGCTGGGAGTGATCGCCCGCTCGGGCGCGCCGTTGATGCCGCCGACGAACACCTGCGCGCCGCTGACCAGACTGTCGCGGGTGAATGCGAGCGTGCCGTTCTGCAGCTGGACCGAACCGATGCTGCCGTCACCGACGATCTCGGTAACGCCGCCGCTGTCGACGTGGACCGCGAACAGCGGGTGCTCGCCCGTGTCCTGCGCGGTCACGTAGAGGG
Source organism: Novilysobacter erysipheiresistens (assembly GCF_036663935.1). NCBI lineage: Bacteria > Pseudomonadati > Pseudomonadota > Gammaproteobacteria > Lysobacterales > Lysobacteraceae > Novilysobacter > Novilysobacter erysipheiresistens. The sequence goes on along the minus strand of NZ_JAXGFP010000001.1, from coordinate 42,072 downwards.
TTTCGCCGTCGTCGGATACCGCGATGCTGCCGGCCGAGCGGTCCCAGTCCGGCGCGATCGCTCGGCGCTCGCCACTGGCGAGGTTCAACGCCATCAGGCGCAGGCGGTCAGCCTCGAAGCCCGGCCGCTGCATCGCGCGGTAGTACAGGGTGTTGCCGTCGTCGCTGAACACCGCGCCGGTGTCCCAGGCCTCGTTGTCGGCCGTCAGGTTCCGTGACGGCGAGGCGCCGTCGGCGGCGACCCGGTACAGGTCGAAGTTGGTCGACCACGGCTCGCCGGCGTTGGCCTGGCGCGCGCTCAGCACCAGCGACTGGCCGTCCGGCGCCCAGGTGTACTCGCTGCTGTCGCCAAACGGGCGCGACGGCACGTCGCCGATCACGTCGGTGGCGATCGCGGTGGCCTCGTTCACGGGGGCCTTGCCGTCCGGCAGGTCGGCGACGAACACGCGGTTGAGCCGGCCGTCGTTCCAGGCATCCCAGTGGCGCACGAACATGCGGTCGAACACTACCCCGGTCTCCGGCGACTTCTCGCGCGCGTCGAGCTTTTCCTTGCTGCAGGCCAGGTCACTGCCGCAGTCGACGAACGCGGCGACGTTGAAGGCGACCTGCTCGCCATCGGGCGAGATCTGGTAGCCCTCGACATCGAGGGCAAAGTCGGTCAGCTGGCGCGGCTTGCCGCCCTCGGCCGCGATCGCATAGAGCTGCGAGCTGCCGGACTTGCCGCTGAGGAAGTACACGGTCTTACCGTCGGGAGCGAACGCCGGTGAATTGACGTTCCAGCCTTCCGGGGTCAGACGCACCGGCGGCGCGGCATCGCGCGCGACCAGGTTTTCGATCCACAGCGAGTTCGAGGCCTTGTTGGCATCGAAGTCGACCACCCGCTTGGCCAGCACCAGCAATCGGCCGTCCGGCGACAGGGCCGGCGAGGAATAGCGGTCGAGCGTCGCCAGGTCCCGTGGTTGCAGGCCGCGGCTGGCCGCCTGGGCCGGCGCCGCAACGGCAGGCAGGGCAAACGCGACCAGCAGTGGCAGGGCGGCGTGGCGCAGATTCATGAGGTTCCCCGGAACGATCGAAAGCCCGATGGTAGGCGCGCAGGCGGGCCGGGGCAAAGTGCGGATCGACAGGGACGCGGTCGAAGCGGCGCTGGCTATACTCGCCCGGCCGCGGCAGCTGTCCCCCGCCACTGCGCCGGCGCCACGCCCGCCCGCCATGCCGGAGTCCACCTTGAGCACACCCGCACCCGCCGCGCCCGCCGCCGACGAGTTCCTCGGCCACCCCAAGGGCCTGTTCGTCTGCTTCTTCACCGAGATGTGGGAGCGCTTCTCCTTCTACGGGATGAAGGCGCTGCTGCTGCTGTACATCCTCAAGTACCACCTGTTCGGCGACGACGCCGGCTACGACCTGCTGGGTGCCTACGGCGGCCTGGTCTACGCGGTGCCGGTGATCGGCGGGCTGCTGGCCGACCGCTACCTGGGCATGCGCAAGGCGGTGGTGCTGGGCGGCGTGTTGCTGGTGCTCGGCCACCTCGGCATGGCCTACGAGGGCGAGGCCGCACGCGTGGTCGGCGACACCATCGTGCGCGACGACGGCGCGCTGCAGGTGTTCTACCTGTCGCTGGCGCTGATCATCATGGGCGTGGGCTTCCTGAAGCCGAACATCTCGACGATTGTCGGCCGGCTTTACACGGAGAACGATCCACGGCGCGATTCCGGCTTCACCGTTTTCTACGCCGGCATCAATGTCGGCGCGCTGTTCGCCTCGCTGATCTGCGCGTTCCTCGGCGAGACCTACGGCTGGAAGTACGGTTTCGGCGCCGCCGGCATCGGCATGGTGGCGGGACTGGGCATGTTCCTGTGGGGCCAGAAATACCTGCACGGCCATGCCGAGCCGAACGACCCGGCCAAGCTGCGCGAGCGCGTCGCCGGGCTGTCGCGCGAGTGGTGGATCTACCTAGGCAGCTTCGTCGGCGTGGCGGTGGTGTGGCAGCTGATCCAGCGCACCTGGACCGTGCATGGGGCGATGCACGTGATCGCGGCGGCGCTGGCGGCGTGGTTCGTCTGGTTCCTGTGGAAGCACTGCGACAAGGTCCAGCGCCAGCAGATGATCACCCTGGTGGTGCTGATCTTCGGCGTGCTGATCTTCTTTGCGATGTACGAGCAGACCTACGGCTCGTGGGTCACCTTCACCGACCGCCTGCTGACCAAGGATCTGTTCCCGATGTCGCCGGCCGGCTATGCGGCGGCGCTGCCGTGGGCGACCTATTCGCTCGCCGCCAGCCCGCCGCTGATGGTCGCCGCACTGATGGCCAGCGACCGCGGACGGATCGGCCTGGCAAAGGGATTGGCGGGACTGATGGTGGCCGGGCTGGCGGTCGCGTTCACCCACGACGTGGTGCTGGTGCCGCAGACCGCCGGCTCGCTGACCTTCATCGGCGCGTTCTTCATCGTGGTGCTGGCGCCGGTATTCTCGTGGCTGTGGCCGTGGCTGGAAAAGCGCGGCCTCAACCCGAGCAAGCCGGCCAAGATGGGTATCGGCCTGGTGTTCGCCGGGCTGTCGTTCATCCCGCTGATGGTAGCGGCCGGGGAAGCCGGCGCGAGTGGCGCGATGGCCAGCGTCTGGTGGCTGGTGCTGGCCTACTTCGTGCTGGAGATCGGCGAGATGTGCCTGTCGCCGATCGGCCTGTCGGCGGTGACCCAGCTGTCGGTGCCGCGCGTGGTAGGGCTGATGATGGGCGCGTTCTGGCTCGGCACCGCGTACTCGGAGGTGCTGGCCGCGCAGTTCGGCAAGATCGCCTCGCTCGACATCGTCGAAGGCGAGGCGATCGACATGGCGGTCGCCGCCGGCAAGTACGCGGACCTGTTCGAGATGATGCTGTGGCTCGGCATCGGCTCGGGCGTGGTGTTCTTCCTGCTGACGCCGATCGCGCGGCGCTGGATGCACGGGGTGAGGTGAGGCGTCGCGCCCGGAAGCGGAAACGGCGCCTTGCGGCGCCGTTTCCATTTGCGATTGCAGGTGCGCGACTACTTGTCGGCAGTCGCCCCGTTATCGCCACCGCCGGCCGTGGTGGCGGCGATGCCCCCACCGAGGTGGCGCGACAGGAATGCCAGCAGCCGCGTGTAGTACTCGCGGCGGTGTTCCTGCAGGTAGAAGCCGTGGCCCTCGGTGTCGTAGTAGAGGGTTTCCACCGGCACCCCGGCGCTGCGCAGCGCGCGCTCCATCATTTCGCTGTGTTCGATCGGGGCGCGCTCGTCCTCGCCGCCGGCGGCGAGGAAGACCGGCACCTCGATGCGGTCAGCGAGGTTGTTGGGCGAAACCGCGTCGAGTTTGTCACGCTCACCGATCCATTCGTTGAGGAAGGTTTCACCCGAACCGCGCTGCTGGATATCGCCATCGGTGTGCATGGTCGGCAGGTCGTAGACGCCGACGTAGCCCACCGCGCACCGGTACAGCGTCGGCTCGCGGGCAACGCCCATCAATGCGGCATAGGCACCGTAACTGCCACCGTAGATGCAGATGCGCTCGGAGTCCGCGATGCCCTGCTCGATCGCCCAACGGGTCGCATCGGTCAGGTCGTCCTGCATCGCCCGGCCCCACTGCCTGGCGCCGGCGTCGGCGAAGGCCTTGCCGTAACCAGCGGAACCGCGGAAGTTCAGGCGCAACACCGCGTAGCCCGCTTCCGCCAGCAGTTGCACTTCGCCATCGAAATCCCATGTGTCGCGCACGCCAAACGGCCCGCCGTGCGGCAACACCACCATCGGCTCCGATTTACCATCCGAGCCCGCCGGCAGGGTCAAATATCCGTGGAGCGGCAGGCCGTCACGGGCCTTCAGTTCGATCGGTCGGGTCGAAGCCATCTGCCGGGGGTCAAACCACTGCGCCCGGCTCAGCAACAGGTCTGCGGTCTTGGCCTGCCTGTCGAACAGGTAGAAGTCGCCCGGGTTGCGGTCGTTCCAGGTCCGCACCAGAGCGATCCGGCCGTCGGCGGTCTGTGAGGTGATCAACACCGGCTGCTTGCCGAACGCCGCTTCCAGGCTGCGGTACAGCCGCGCCTCGCCGGAGCCGTCGTCGAAGAACGCGGTACGTGGCTTGCCATCGCGCAGCAGCGCGCCGACCGGGATCGCGTTGGTGCTGTCGTACAGGATCCGGTCGGGGTCGGAGTTGTCGTCCCGCAAGACCTGTTTGCGGCTCTGGTCGGCCACGTTGAAGGCGACGATGGAATTCGGACCGCTGTGGTGCTCGACCTCGATGTAGGCGATCTTGTCGTCGGCGGAAAAACCCAGCGGCAGTTGCCTCAAACCGGTCTGGTCTTCGTCGTTGAGCAGCTGCCATTCGGCACTGGCGCCGGCCCGGTAGTACATCCGTTGCGCATTGTCGGTGTCGGCGCCAACCGCGAACCGCACCTGGCCGCGATTGTCGGTGACGAAATCGGCCCGGAGCACCGGCGCGCGGGCCATCTCGTGGCGACGCCCGCTGTACACATCCATCCTTTCGGCGCGGGTAAACGGATCGGCATCGAAAGTGCTGACCGCGATGATCACTTCACGGTCGTTACCGGGCAGATCGTCGACCAGGCGGGCGGCGACCATTTCGGCTTTCTTGCGACTGACCCGGGTGCCGAGTTCGGGACCGCGCACGCGCTGGCCCACCAGCAACTCTACCTGGCTGCCGTCGGCATTGATCGCATACAGCTCGCCGGTGCCCATCGGCTCGTCGAGCGCGCCGAACTTCTGCGAGATGCTGAGTACCACCCGCTCGGCGTTGACCCAGTGGAACTCGTCGACATGGGTGTTCTTGCCGAGCATGAACGTACCACTGACGGTGTGGCTTTCGCGGTGGGTGATCACCAACCCGGTGCGCTCGCCGTCATCCAGCGGCACCGTGGCGGCGTAGTAATCGCCGTTCGGCGACAGCTTGATCTCATTGAAGGTGTCGGCGCGGACATAGCGCCCGACATCGACCGGGTGAGCGACGGCGGCACTGGCGATGGCGCCGCCGACGGCATCGGCCTGCGACTGGGCGCTGGCGCCCACCGAGGCAACCGCCAAGGTTGCAAACAACGCGCTACGGATCCTGGACTTCATTAACCCCTGACTCCCCTGTCGTGGTCGTTATGTACCGCAGCGTCAGCCACGGTCGGAACTGGATGGATGCAGGCGAGGCGTGTCGCCCCAGTTGCGCGCGCCCCGCTGGAACGTGGTCGCCAACGCCGCGTACCAGTACGGGATCTCGACGCCGTACTCGGCGGCAAGTCGACCGGAATCGAGTACCGACCACGCCGGGCGGGACGCCTTGGTCGGGAACTCGGCGGTGCTGATCGGCAGCACCCTTGGCGACCGCTCGACCACGCCATGGGCTCGTGCTTCGGCAAAGATCGCTTCGGCGAAGCCATGCCAACTGGTCTGGCCGGCGCTGACCAGGTGGCGCACGCCGGACTCGACGATGCCCCGCCGGAGGATCGCCGCGGTGACATCGGCGATCAGCCAGGCCGGAGTCGGCGAACCGACCTGGTCGGCGACCACGCGCAGTTCGTCCCGCTCCGCGCCCAGCCGCAACATCGTGCGCAGGAAATTGGCCCCGTGCAGGCCGTAGACCCAGGCGGTGCGCAGGATCAGGTGGCGCGCGCCGCTGTCGGCCACCGCTTGTTCCCCTGCCAGCTTGCTGCGGCCGTAGACGCCCAGCGGCGCGGTGGCGTCGGACTCGCGGTATGGCCGGTCGCCGGTTCCGTCGAACACGTAGTCGGTGGAGTAATGGATCAGGCGCGCCCCGCGTGCAGCGCAGGCACGGGCGATCCGGCCGGGCGCCTCGGCGTTGATCGCGAACGCGAGATCCGGCTCGTCCTCGGCGCGATCGACCGCGGTATGCGCGGCGGCATTGACCACCACGTCGGGCGAAATGCGCTCGATCAGCGCGTCGACCGCGTCGGGCCGGGCCATGTCCAGTGGTTCACAGGGGTCGCCATCGGGCAACCGGCCATCGCGGGTGGTGGCCACCACGTTTCCCAACGACGCCAGGCTGCGCCGCAATTCATGGCCGACCTGGCCGTTGCCGCCGAGCAGCAGGATTGTCATTTCGTCACCCGTTCCTTGCGCCCAATGGATCCCTCACGGGAATCCATTGCTCCGTGGCGAACGTGCATGCCAAGCCTAGAACGGGATGTCGTCATCGGCGAAGTCGTCGCCGAAGTCGTTGGACTTCGCCGGCGGTGCCTCGCGGCGCGGAGCTTCCTGGCGCGGGGCGGAACTTGAGGACCGGTCGCTGCCGCGGAAGCCACCGCCACCGCCACCGCCCTCGCCACCACCGCCGAGCATCTGCATCTCGTCGGCGACGATGTCGGTGAAGTACTTCTCGACGCCGTCCTGCCCGGTGAACTTGTCGTAGCGGATCGAACCCTCGATGTAGACCTGGCGGCCCTTCTTGAGGTATTCGCCGGCGATCTCGCCGAGCTTGCCGAACAGCTTGACCCGGTGCCACTCGGTCTTCTCGATCTGCTGACCGTCCTTGTCCTTGCGCACGCTGGTGGTGGCCAGGCTGAGGGTGGTGATGGCCATGCCGCCCTGGGTGTACTTGACCTCGGGATCGTTGCCGAGGTTGCCGACGAGGATGACTTTGTTGACGCCACGTGCCATGGAGATCGGTCCTGTTCTGGGTCGGATGGAATCGACGGGGTCGCTGGAAAATAGCGACAGGCAGGCCAGTATACGCGCCGCCGCCCGCGCCCCCAGCGGCGAAAGCCGCGGTATGGGGTCAGGGATTTCCCCGGGCGATGGCCGATGCCGACATCCACGCCCGGCCTATAATCGGGCCCCCTTTCCGCCGGTTCGCCCATGCACGCCAGCACCAAGCCCGCCCTCGCCCTCGCGGACATCCAGGCCCTCGCCCGGGGCGACATGGCCGCCGTCGATGCGCTGATCCGCGAGCGGCTGGCCTCCGACGTGGTGCTGATCAACCAGGTCGCCGAGTACATCATCGGCGCCGGGGGCAAGCGACTAAGGCCGATGTTGCTGCTGCTGGCGACCCGGGCACTGGCCCCACATGCCGATAACGGGACCGACACGCGGGCGCACCAGCTCGCCGCGGTGATCGAGTTCATCCACACCTCGACCCTGCTGCACGACGACGTGGTCGACGAGTCCGACTTGCGCCGCGGCCGCAGGACCGCCAACGCGGTGTGGGGCAATGCCGCCAGCGTGCTGGTCGGCGACTTCCTGTACTCGCGCAGCTTCCAGATGATGGTCGGGCTCGACAGCATGCCGGTTATGCAGATCCTGGCCGACACCACCAACCGCATCGCCGAGGGCGAGGTGCTGCAGTTGCTGCACGTGCGCAACCCCGACACCGACGAGGCCGCCTACCTGCGGGTGATCGAGCGCAAGACCGCGGTGCTGTTCGCGGCGGCGACCCGGCTGGGTGCCCTGTTGGCCGGCGCCGACGCCTCGGTCCAGCAGAAGCTGCACGACTATGGCCTCAACCTGGGTTACGCGTTCCAGATCGCCGACGACGTGCTCGACTACGCCTCCGACGCCGACACCCTCGGCAAGAACCTGGGCGACGACCTCGCCGAAGGCAAGGCGACGCTGCCTTTGATCCACGCGATCCGGCACACCGACGTCGATACCGCGGCGACGTTGCGCAAGGCGATCGAGGAAGGCGATAGCGACGCCTTGCCGGCGGTGCTCGCGGCGATCCACGCCACCGGCGGGCTCGACTACAGCCGGCAGCGCGCCCGTGACTACGCAGCGCTGGCCGGGCAGGCGCTCGACGGGCTGGGCGACAATGAGTATGTCGGTGCGCTGCGCGGGCTGGCCGGCTACGCGGTCAATCGCGACCACTGAGCATTGCTGCAGGATCCTGTAGGAGCGGCTTCAGCCGCGATCTGAAATCGGCGCGGGCGAACGATCCCACGGTCGCGGCTGAAGCCGCTCCTACACAAAGCAATCCCACCGGATCAGGCGATGCCGAGGCCGGGAATGCTGCTGATCGCTTCGGGGTCGAAGCGGACCAGCGTGGCGAAGTGGCGGCCGCGCTCGACATAGTCGCGATACGGACCGAAGCTCGGCGCGCCCGGGGAGAGCAACACCACGCCCTCGCCGTCCAGCGCGCCCTCGGCCTGTCGCACCGCATCGGCGAGATCGACCGCAGCGATGAGCTTGACCCCCCCCTGTGCCGCCAGCGGCGCCAGCAACTCGTGGATACGCGGGCCGTTGGCGCCCATCGTGATGATCGCGGCCGGAGCGCGGCGCTCCATCGCTGCGGCGAACTCGGACCAATCGACGCCGCGGTCGTGGCCACCGACCAGCAACGCGATATCGCGCGCGCCGAAACACTCCAGCGCCGCCAGGCTCGCATGCGGGGTGGTGCTGATCGAGTCGTTGACGTAGCTGACCGCCCCGCGGGTGCCGAGCATCTGCAGTCGGTGCGGCAGCGGCCGGAACGATGCCGCCTGCGAAGCCAGCCCGGCCGCATCCAACCCGAGCGCCTCCAGCACGGTCAGTACCGCGCACAGGTTGCCGCGGTTGTGGCGGCCCGGCAGCGGCAGCGCGATGGTGTCCATGACAAAGGTGTCGCCGCGATGCAGGGCATCGCCGCGCAGGTGCCAGCCGTCGTCGCGACCGAACCAGCGCACATCGCTGTCGGGCAGGTCGAGCGATGCGAGCTGCGGGTCGTTGGCGTTAAGTACGGCGATCCGCGGCCGCGCGCCGGTCAGCAGGCGCAGCTTGTCCTCGACATAGCGCGCTTGCGAGCCATGCCAGTCGAGGTGTTCGGGAAACACGTTGAGCGCGACCGCGACCGCGGGCCGCGCGCCGCTGTCAGCGACGTCGCCGGTCTGATAGCTCGACAGCTCGATCGCCCAGTAGTCCGGCGACTCGGGCGGGTCCAGCACCTCCAGCAACGGCAGGCCGATATTGCCGGCCAATGCGGTGCGGTGGCCGGCGGCGCGCAGCAGGTGGGCGAGCAACGCGGTGGTGGTGCTCTTGCCCTTGGTGCCGGTGACGCAGACGGTGTTCGCGGCAATGCCGTCGGCGCCGGCCTGCTCGCCGAACCACAACGCGGTGCCGCCAATAAAACGGGTGCCCTGAGCGGCCGCGGTGACGGCCTCGTCGCGGTACGGACTGATCCCGGGCGACTTGACCACGACGTCGAACGCGGACAGGCGTGCCGCGCTGGCGTCGGTTTCAACCTGGAGGTTCGCATCGCCAAGCGCGCGCGCATCGACGGCTTCCTCGCCGTTGCAGAACAGCGTCAGCGGCAGTCCCGGCAGGCGCGGACGGATCGCGCGGTGGGCGGCGCGGCCTTCGCGACCCCAGCCCCACAGCGCGACCCTGCGACCGTCGAGTTGCGCGATCCTAAGCGGTGAAGTGCGCACGCAGGCGTTCCCACAGTCGCGGCGGGATCCGCTGTTCGTCGTCGAGCACCAGCAGCGATTCGATCCGAAGTTCGTCGTGATCCAGTTGCGGCAGGATCTCGCGGGCGAAGCGCTTGACCAGCGCATCCTCGCGCCATTCCGGGCGCGCAGCCAGCGCTGCCATCGCCGCGCGCGACTCGCGGCCTTCGCCGACGCACTCGAACGGCTTGTGGTCCTGGTACTCCAGCAATGCGTCGTAGCCGGCAATCTGCGCCGGGTCGTCGAGCAGGTTGCGGCCGAGGATGCCGACCAGTCGCGGCTTGCTCATGAACGGCGCCAGCGCCAGGAACACGAAATGGCACTTCGGGCAGACCCCGCACCAACGGTTGGTCGGGCGCTCGCCGAGGATGTGGAAGTTGCGATTGCAGCTGGAAAAATGCGCGTCGTAACGGTCGCTGCGGGTGAACTGGCGCGCGACCGCCAGCTCGCTCAACGGCCGCAACAGCGAGTAGTAATGCAGGTCCGCGGCGACGTGCTTTTCGACGTAGCCGCCGAACGCCGACTCGCAGGCCCAGCCCTTCGACCACTGGTGGTTGACCTCGGTGGTGACCGTGCCGTCATCGGTGGTGATCATCGAGCCGTAGCTGGCCGAGCGCTCGTTGGAGAACACCACCTGGTCGACCCCATGCAGCAACGCCGCCAGCACCAGGATCGCCGAGTTCACCACGGTGACCGGGATATGGCCGTTCCAGGCGCCCTCGCGGTTGTAGTCGAACAGTTGCGGCGCCAGCGCGCGGCCGACATTGAGCGTCGACAGGCCGGTGCGTTCGGCACAGGCCTTGATCAGCTGCGATCCGCCGATCCAGCTGACGGTCTGCTCGACGTCGAGCGCGCGCAGCGCCTCGATGCTGACCAGCGAGTCCTTGCCGCCGCCGATCGCGACCAGCGCGTGTTCGCGCAGGCCGAGCGCGGGCGCGGCGGCCTCGACGTTGTCGCGATGCGGGAAACGGATGCGACCGTGCAGGTCCAGGACGTTGCGATAGGCGAACTCGCCCAGGCCATTGAGGTAGATCAGCTCCAGCAACGCCGCTGTGTCGGCATCGATCTCGTACGACTCGATCTCGATCCGTTCCGGCACCGCCGCCTTGTAGTAGCTGACGCCGGCGATCAGATGCAGCAGCCGCAGCGCGCGCTCGACCGCCGCGGCGCGCTCGCCGTCCATCGCGAATGGCGCACCGGGCACGGTGATCGTCTCGACCATTTCCGGGCCGTCGTCGAACGCATAGAGCAACTGCGCCACACCGGTCGCCGGGTCGAAGCCGCAACGCATGAAGCGGAACGCCTTGATCGCGTCACGCTGGAATTTCCACTCACTCATTCGATGATGTCCTCTGCCGGCAGCGCCCGCAGGTTGTAGGTATTGGCCATGACCATGCCGTAGGCGCCGGCGTCGGCGACCAGCAGCACGTCGCCCTGGGCGGTCGCGGCCGGCAGCGCGCGCTCGAAGCCGAGCACGTCGCCGCTCTCGCAGATCGGCCCGACCACGTCGAAGGTTTGCGACTGCGTGTCGTCGAGCCGGTCCAGGTTGTGGATGCCGTGGTAGGCGTCGTAGATCGACGGCCGCATCAGCGCGTTCATGCCAGCATCGGCGCCGATCCGACGCACGCCGTCCTTCTCCACCACCTGGGTCACCGACAGCAGCAGAACGCCGCACTCGGCGACCAGGTAACGGCCGGGCTCGACCACCAATCCGTAGCGCGGGTACGCGGCCTTGATCTCGTCGAGTCCGGCGCGCCACAGCGCCACGTCGAAGTGGGCCGACTCCGGCGTGTACGGCACCGACAGGCCGCCGCCGATGTCGATCGTCTCGACCGTGCCAACGCTGTCGGCCAGGCCGGCGAGATGGGCGTAGACGCCATGCCAGTGCTGCGGGTCGTCGATGCCGCTGCCCAGGTGCGCATGCAGGCCGCTGACGCGGACGTCGAGCACACGCGCGGCGTCGAGGAACGCGTCGACCTTGGCCAGCGGCAGGCCGAACTTGGCCGCGACGCCGCCGGTCTTGACCTTGGCGTGATGGCCTTCGCCGTGGCCGAGGTCGAGCCGCAGCCACAGCGTGCGGCCGCGGAACACCTCGGGCCAGCGCTGCAGCGCCTCGATGTTGTCGAGGGTGACGGTGATGCCCTTGGCGAACGCGGCCTCGTATTCGCGGCGGGGGGCGAAGCTCGGAGTGAACAGCACGCGCTGCGGCGACAGCTCCGGCAGCGTCGCGAACACGTGCTCGATCTCGCCGAGCGACACGCACTCCAGGCCGAGCCCCTCGTTGACGATCGTGCGCAGGATCGCCGGATGCGGATTGGCCTTGATCGCGAAGAAGCCGCGGTCGATCGCCGCGGTGCCGGTCAGCACCCGGGCGCGCTCGCGCACGGTGGCGAGGTCGTAGACATAGCGCGGAGTGCCGGCGGCCGCGCGTTCGAGCAGCGCCTCGCGCTTGCCGACCCACCATGGCCGCGCGCGCTCGGGCTTGCCATGCGCGATCTCGCGCCAGCTTGGTCCGAACACGCCGGCGTCGCGCACCGGCATCGCGCCGCTGCGGATCAGCTCGGCGTGCAGCGTCGGCAACAGCCCTTCGGCATCGGCCTCGTCGACCACGAAGGTCAGGTTGAGGTCGTTCGACGATTGCGAGACCAGGTGCACGCGCTCGCGCCCGAACGTCGCCCAGATGTCGCTGAGTCGATGCAACAGCGAGCGCATGCCACGACCGACCAGGGTGAACGCACTGCACGGCACGATGACCTTGACCCGGCAGACTTCGGCGAGGTCCGCGGCCAGCGCCTCCAGCACATTGCTGGTGACGAGGTTCTCGCTGGGGTCGAGCGAGATGGTGACGTTGGTCTCCGACGAGCCGATCAGATCGACCGACAGGCCGTGGCGACGGAAGCGCTCGAAGATGTCGGCGAGGAAGCCGACCTGCTGCCACATGCCGATGCTTTCCATCGATACCAGCACCACGCCGTCGCGGCGGCTGATCGCCTTGACCCCGGGCACGGTGGCGGCGCTGGAATCGATCCGGGTGCCTGGCAGGTCGGGGCGCTCGGTGTCGAGGATCGCCATCGGCACGCCGGCATCGCGGCACGGGCCGATCGAGCGCGGGTGCAGCACCTTGGCGCCGGTGGTGGCGATTTCCTGGGCCTCGGCGTAGTCGAGCCGGGCCAGCAGGCGGGCGTCCGGCACCTCGCGCGGATTGGCGCTGAACATGCCGGGGACGTCGGTCCAGATCTCCACGCGCTCGGCTTTCAGCAACGCGCCGAAGCACGCCGCCGAGGTATCGGAGCCGCCACGGCCGAGCACCGCGGTGCCACCGTCGGCATGGCGGGCGATGAAACCCTGTGTCAGCAGCATCGGCGCGGCCTGCTGGGCGAAGCGTGCGCCAAAGCCGGCGTCGGCCTCGCGCCGGCAGTTGACCGCGAGCCGGGTCGCCCACGCGCTCTGGTTCGGCAGCGCCACCGCGTCGAGCCAGTCGCGCGCGTCGCACCAGCCGAAATCCAGACCCTGCGCGGACAGGTAGGCCGCGCCGAGGGTCGAGGACAACAGTTCGCCCTGGGCCAGCACGTCGGCCTGCCAGTCGAGCGGACGCGCGACGGCGCGCGGGTCGCCGGCCAGCGCCTGCAATGCGGCCAATCGCCCGTCGAGCACGCCTGCGGGATCGAGCCCGAGTTCTTCGCAAAAGCCGTGGTGGCGCTCGACCAGCGCGCGGGTGCGCCCGCCGATGTCGTCGCCCTGGCTGATCGCCAGCAGTTCGTTGGTGACGCCCGACAGCGCCGACACCACCACCAGCACGCGCGCATCGTCCTCGGCGACCCGTTTGGCGGCAAGGCGGCCGATGGTGTCCCAACGGTTGCGGCGCGACACCGAAGTGCCGCCGAACTTGAGTATTACCCAGCGTTGCGCTTGCGCCACCATGAGCCCTCTATGTCGAATCCATCTAGAATTGCGCCGGTCAAATCACGCCGACCTGCCGCCATGCCGGCCTGCCGGATGGCACGAAACCGCGATTCTAGTCGATCAAACCGGTCGATCAGGCTCAACGCTCCGCCGCTCCGACCGCCACCGGTCGAGCCCCAGGATTTCCCCCGCAATGACGCTGCGCCGCTACCTGCAACTGGATGTCTTCGCCGACCGGCCCGGGGCCGGCAACCCGCTGGCGGTGATCCTCGACACCGACGGCCTCGACGACGCGGCGATGCAGGCGATTGCCCGCTGGACCCGACGGCCGGAAACCACCTTCGTATTCGCCCCGACCGCGGCGGATGCCAGCTACAAGGTGCGCATGTTCAGCCCGCAGCGCGAAGTCGCGTTTGCCGGCCACCCCAGCGTCGGCACCGCCTGCGCGGTACTGGATGCGGGGATGGCAACAGCAATCGACGGCCGGCTGTGGCAGCAAGGCAACCTTGGCATGCTGCCGCTGGCGGTCGAGGGCGACGGCGCGACGCGGACCATCGCGGTGCGCGCGCCGAAAGCCGCGGTGATCGAGGTCGCCGAAGCCGGTGATCCACGACTCGCAGCCGTGGTCGCAAGCCTGCCGACGGGCACGCTGCCACCGGCGCTGATGGACGGCGGCCGGCGTTGGTGGCTGCTCGATGCCGGCGACGAAGCCGCGCTGCGCGGCGCGACGCCGGACTGGACCGCGGTCATCGGCCTGGCCGAATCGACCGCCAGCATGGGCGTCTGCGCGTTCGCCCGCGCCGACGCCGGGCGCGACTACGACTTGGTGGTGCGCGCGTTCGTCGGCATCAACGGCGGATTCGAGGACGCCGCGTCCGGCGCTGCCAATGCGACTCTGGCCGCGTGGCTGCAGCGCAACGATGCCCTGCCCGGCCGCGATGGCCGTTACGTGGCCAGCCAGGGCCGCGAGGTCGGTTTCGATGCACGCCTGCAGTTGCGGGTCGATGGCGATGGCGAGGTCTGGTCGGGCGGCCGGGTCTGCACGGTGGTGCGCGGGCAGATCGACTGGCCATAGAACAGAGGCCTTGCGGCTGCGCGATCAAAAGGGGATTTGCGGCTGCGCGACAAAAAAAGGGGGCCTTGCGGCCCCCGTGCGCCCTTGGGCGCTTCCCCTGCTCCATCCGTTTGAACGGCGGCCGCCTGGCGGTTACTCCGGCCGTACATCGACCCGCACGCGAATGCGGTCGCCCGGGTGGTAATGGGTCCGGGTGGTGTATTGGCGGCCGGCGTACTCGTAGGTGACGTCGTATTCGGTCACGCCGCGGTTACCGGTCGACACGTAGCGTCCGTCGTCCGGCACCGGGTCGCAGACGGTCACGGTGCCGGTGCGGTCGCGCTGGCGCCGGTTCTGTTCGTAGATCTCGCGACCGGCGAGGCCGCCGACCATGGTGCCGATCGCCGAGGTCGCATAGCGGGCGCTGCCGCCGCCGACCTGGCTACCGATCGCGGCACCGATGACGCCGCCGATCACGGTCGCGATGGCGCCGCCGCTGCCGTTGTCACTGCGGTAGGAGTCATGGGAATCGCCGCGATAGTAGCCATCGTCATAACGGCCATCGCGGTAGTCGTCGCCGTAACCGTCGTAGCCGTCCGCATACCCGCGGCGCTGGTAGCAGCGTTGGCCGGCCTGGGCGTAGCCGCCGCGCGAATCGAATACCGGGTCGACCCGGATCACCCGGGCGTAGTCGTAGTGCGCGTCGGACCGGCCGTAACGGTCGCCTTGGTAATAGTCCGGGTTTGGCTGGACGTAGCTGGCGCGCAGGTCCTGGGCGGCGGCGGCACCACCGGCACCCGCCAAGGCCACGGCAAGGGCGAGAACGAGGGTGCGGGCCACCATGCGGTTCGAAACCATTCGGTTCATG
Source organism: Novilysobacter erysipheiresistens (assembly GCF_036663935.1). Lineage (NCBI taxonomy): Bacteria > Pseudomonadati > Pseudomonadota > Gammaproteobacteria > Lysobacterales > Lysobacteraceae > Novilysobacter > Novilysobacter erysipheiresistens. The sequence continues at coordinate 26,866 of NZ_JAXGFP010000001.1, read as the reverse complement.
TCCGTCTCCAACGCCGAATGCGCGGCGTGCAGGACGACTGTCGGCGCGTCGGAGTCAACCGTGGCTGAATTTCGTAAAAGTGGCGTGAAGCCGTTTAGCCCCCGTTCTCGCGGAGGCCAGCCGGGGTCCGGGCTCAACCGACCAGCGTCGCCTGCATCGAGATCGGCACCGCGCTCAGCGCCTTCGAGATCGGGCAGTTGGCCTTGGCATCCTCGGCGATCGACTGGAACTTCGCCTCGTCGATGCCCGGCACCTCGGCCTCGACCTTCAAGGTGATCTGCGACAGCGACGGCCCGCCTTCCATCGACAGGTCGACCGCGGCCTGGGTGTCGAGCCGGGTCGGCGGGTGGCCGGCCTCGGTCAGCTTGGCCGACAGCGCCATGGTGAAGCAGCCGGCGTGGGCGGCGGCGATGAGTTCTTCCGGGTTGGTGCCTTTCTCGTCGCCGAAGCGGCTGCTGAAGGCGTAGCGGGTCTTGTCCATCAGGCCGCTGTCGGGCGTGCTGAGCTGGCCGCGGCCGGTCTTGAGGTCGCCTTCCCAGTGGGCGGTGGCGTGGCGGGAGATACCCATGTGCAGGATCCTTGGAAGTCGGAGGGGAAAGCCGCAGCCTACGCGCCCGGGTGTTAGCGCAGCATGTCGGACATGCAACGCCGTGCCCTATTGACTCCCCCCACCGGCGGCGCGAGGCTTGCCCTCCGGCCCCGCGCCGGCCCTCCCGCCATGACCGCCCGCCGAGCGCACCACGCTCGGTCGCGCAGCGCGGACAGCCATGACGGCCTTCCACCCTCCATGCAGGGAGAAGTCCGCTCATGTCCCACAGCACCCAAGACATCCGCAACGTGGCGCTCGCAGGCCACCCCGCCGCCGGCAAGACCACCCTGTTCGAAGCCCTGCTGCTCGCCGGCGGCACCGTCCAGACGGCAGGCAGCGTCGAACGCGGCAACAGCGTGTCCGACTTCGACCCGGTCGAGAAACAGCGCGGCCATTCGCTCGACATCGCGGTCGCCTCGATCGACCACGGCGGCATGCACGTGAACCTGATCGACACCCCGGGCTATCCCGATTTCCGCGGCCCGGCGCTGTCGGCGCTGGCGGCGGTCGAGACCGTCGCGATCGTGGTCGACGCCGCCGCCGGGGTCGACTACGGCGCGCGGCGGATGATGGAGCACGCCAGGGCGCGCGGGCTGTGCCGGGTCATCGTGGTCAACAAGATCGACCAGGACGGCGCCGACCCGGCGCAGGCGCTGGAGGACATCCGCCGCAGCTTCGGCCCGGAATGCCTGCCGCTGAACCTGCCGGCCGATGGCGGCAACGCGGTGGTCGACTGCCTCGGCAACACCGAAGGCCAGAGCGACCTCGGCGCGGTCGCCGACTGGCATCAGAAGATCCTCGACCAGATCGTCGAGATCAACGAGTCGGTGATGGAGCATTACCTCGACCTCGGCGAAGGCGGCTTGTCCGGCGACGAATTGCACGAGGCGTTCGAGCAGTGCCTGCGCGAGGGCCACCTGGTGCCGGTGCTGTTCTGCTCGGCGCGCAGCGGAGTCGGTATCAAGGAGTTGCTCGGCGTCGCCGAAAAGTGGTTGCCGAACCCGGCCGAGGCCAACCCGCCACCGTTCGAGAAAGGCAACGAGCGCAAGCGCATCGAGGCGCTGCCCGACCCGAAGGCGCACGTGATCGCCGATGTGTTCAAGATCACCAACGATCCCTTTGTCGGCAAGCTCGCGGTGTTCCGGGTCTACCAGGGCACCGTGCGCAAGGACAGCCAGCTGTTCGTCGACGACGGCAAGAAGCCATTCAAGGTCGGCCACCTGTTCAAGCTCAAGGGCAAGGACCACGTCGAGATCGAGCGCGCGGTGCCCGGCGACATCGCCGCGGTGGCCAAGGTCGAGGAACTGCATTTCGACGCGGTGCTGCACGACAGCCATGACGAGGACAACATCCACCTGTCACCACTGGACTTCCCCAAGCCGATGTTCGGGCTCGCCATCGAGGCCGCGCGCAAAGGCCAGGAACAGAAACTCGCCAGCGCGCTGCACAAGCTGTCGGAGGAAGACCCGTGCTTCGTCGTCGAGCACGAGGCCGAGACCAACGAGACCGTGGTCCGCGGCCTGTCGGACCTGCACCTGCGGGTCAACCTGGACCGGCTGCAGGACAAGTACGGCATCGAGGTAACGTCGCGGCCACCGCGGATCGCCTACCGCGAGACCATCGGCGCCAAGGCCGAGGGCCACTACCGGCACAAGAAGCAGACCGGCGGCGCCGGCCAGTTCGGCGAGGTCTACCTGCGGGTCGAACCGCTGCCGCGCGGGGCCGGCTTCGAGTTCGTCGACCAGGTCAAGGGCGGCACCATCCCAGGCCAGTTCCTGCCGGCGGTCGAGAAAGGCGTGCAACAGGTCCTGCACAGCGGCGCGATCGCCGGCTACCCGATCCAGGACGTGCGGGTGGTGGTGTACGACGGCAAGCATCACAGCGTCGACAGCAAGGAGGTCGCGTTCGTCGCCGCCGGCAAGAAGGCGTTCCTCGACGCGATCGCCAAGGCCCGGCCGCAGGTGCTCGAGCCGATCGTCGACCTCGAGGTCAGCGCGCCCGAGCAGCACATGGGCGACATCAGCGGCGGGCTGGCCGGCAAGCGTGCGCGGATCAACGGCACCGACGTGCTGCGCGGCAACGAGATCGCGGTCAAGGCGCAGGTGCCGCTGTCGGAGCTGGAGGGTTACGCCGCCGAGCTGAAATCGGTGACCGCCGGCCGCGGCCGCTACGCGCTCGACTTCAGCCATTACGAACCGGTGCCGGCGCCGGTGCAACGACGCCTGGTGGAGGCCTACAAGCCGAAGCACGAGGAGGATTAGGTACGCCCGTCGTACGCCCATCGCCGGCACCATGGTCGAATCCACTTCCCGCGATTACGCCCCCATCGCTCGCCGCCTGCTGACAACAGGCCTCATGTTCGCGGTGTTTGCCGCGGCGGCCTGGTGGGCGTGGCAGCAGTCGTTCATGGCCGCGACGCGGATGCTGTGGGAGATCTCGCGGATGCCGCCGCCATCCTCGCTGCCGATACCGGTGAGCGGTGTCGATGCGGTCGACCTGGTCGACACCTGGGGTGCGGCGCGTGGCAGCGACCGCAGCCACGAGGGCATCGACATCTTCGCCGAGCGCGGCACACCGGTAACCAGCACCACCCGCGGCGTGGTCGGCGCGGTGCGCGAGCGCGGGCTGGGTGGACGCCATGTGTGGGTCCGTGGCCCGGGCCTGGAGAACCATTATTACGCGCACCTCGATGACTGGGCCGAAGGGCTGGCCGCCGGCGACGTGGTCCTGCCCGGTGACGTGCTCGGTTACGTCGGCGACAGCGGCAACGCACGCGGCACGCCGCCACACCTTCATTACGGCATCTACGGCGAGGGCGGTGCGCTCGATCCGCTGCCGCGGCTGCGCGCGGGCGCCGACGCGCAACCGCAAACGACTTCGCGCTAGCATCGGGTCATGCCCTCCAATCACGCTAACCCGTCATTCACCGCCACCACGTACGGTGGCGGTCGTCGCCTGCCAGGATCGATCATGCGCAAACCGGTATTCCGCACGTCCGTCGCCCTCATCTCCTTCGCCCTGGCCGCGCTGCTGGTGGCGGGATGCTCGACCCTCAATACCCTCGGCGCGATGCTCGGCAGCCAGGTCACCTTTACCCAGCCGCAACTGCAGCACGCGCTGAACCGCAACTTCCCGAAGGAGTACGACAAGCTTGGCGGGCTGGTGTCGTTGCGTCTGACCAACCCGACCCTGTCGATCCCGTACGACAGCACCCGGCTGCGGCTGGACTTCGACGTCGGGCTGTCGGCGCTGGGCAGCAGCAGCCTCGCCACCACCGGGCACTTCGCCCTCAGCAGCGGCCTGCGGTTCGATCCGGAAACCCGCGGCCTGCACCTGCAGGACCCGGTGATCGAGTCGGTCGACGTGCCGGCGCTCGGCGGAGTAATGAGCGGCACCTCGCGCGAACTGCTCAGCAGCTGGTTGGATGACTATGCCCGCGAAGAACCGGTCTACCGGCTCGACAACAGCCTGCTCGACCGCATCAGCGCGCGCCGGATCGACTCGACCGCGATCGAGCGCGGCGTGGTCGTGATCAACCTGGGCGAATGATCTTGAAGTCGAACGCGACAAGGCGCGCAGCAAGCTGGCTCGGCCTGGCGATGGTCGCGATCGCCGCGACGGGTGGCATCGCCGGATGCAGCGATCGCCAGGACAACGCCGACAATCCTGCCCTCGCCGCCAGCGACGACGCCCTCCCCACGCCCGAGCGCGCCGGCGGCAACGTCACCGGCATGCCCGGGCAGCCGGGCCCGGGCCAGGTCGGTCCGCCGCGGCAACCGGCCAGCAACATGCCGCCGGAAACCGCCATCGACAGCGAGGGCAACCTGGTCGATCCCGGCGGTCGCGGTTCGATCGAGGACGCAAACTTGCCGCCGTTGCCGAACGACCCGCCGGGCACGGAACCGCTGGTCGACGGCCCCGGTGCGGACGAGGCGGTCGCCGTGGTGCGCGCCTACTACGAGGCGATCAACGCCGGCAGCTACGGCCGCGCCTATACCCTGTGGTCGGACGGCGGCAACGCCAGTGGCCAGTCGCCGCAGCAGTTCGCCGATGGCTTCGACGATACCCGCGAGGTCGCGGTCGAGTTCATGGCCCCGGGCCGGATCGACGCCGCCGCCGGCTCGCGTTACATCGAGGTCCCGGTCGCGCTGCGCGCCACCCGCGACGACGGCAGCGTCCACCATTACGTCGGCGCCTACACCCTGCGCCGCGCGGTGGTCGACGGCGCCAGCGAGGAGCAGCGCGCGTGGCGGATCGCCGCGGCCGACATCCGCGAAGTGCAGCCGTAGCGGCGTCTTGAGCGGGTTCGCGACGGCACCGCGGATCGTGCTGGACACCAACGTCTGCCTCGACCTGCTGCGCTTCGGCGACCCGCGCACCGCCGTCTTGCGGACGGCGCTGGAGGCCGGCGACGTCATCGCGGTGACCGACACCGAATGCCGCGGCGAATGGCTGCGGGTGCTGACCTATCCGCTGCTGCGGCTCGACGAAGCATCCCGCGATGCGATGGTCGCGGCATTCGACGCGCTGGTACGTCCGCTGCCTCCGGCGATGCGCCGAACCGGGGTGACCTTGCCGCGTTGCCGCGATCCCGACGACCAGAAGTTCCTGCAGCTCGCGCACGCGTCAAACGCGCGTTGGCTGCTCAGCCGCGACCGCCACCTGCTGTCGCTGGCGAAGCGGTGCCGACGCGAGGGCTGGTTCGAGATCACGACGCCGGAGATATGGGCCGCGCAAGGCGGCTCCGGGTAGGAGCGACGTAAGTCGCGACCTGTACATCGTCCCCAACGTTCGGCGGGTCGCGACTCACGTCGCTCCTACAGGGAATCCATGGCACCGCGACGGACCAAGGGATTGCCGCCGCCCCTACAACTCGAACCGATACGACAGCTTCACCAGCAACTGCTCGCTGTCGCGCAGGCGGAAGCTGTCGACCAGCTGCTCCTGCGGATCGACCGAGAACTCGTCGAGCATGTAACCACCGCGGCCATAGACCACGTACAGGTCCGACAACGGCGCGAGGATGTAGCGGTAGCGCACCTGGAAGCCAAGGTTGCGCAGGCTGAAATCGTCGACCTCGTTCGCTCCGGTCGGCGCCACCGCCACCGCGCGCCCGTCCGCGCCGACCTGCACCGCCTCGGTCAGCTGCGCATCCAGCCCGATCGTCTGCAGCTTGACCCGCAGTTCCTGGCGCTGGCCGATGCTCCAGTCCAGTCCGGCGTTGAACTGCACCGAGCGCTGCTCGAAGCGACCGACCAGGTTGTCGCGCTGCCACACCAGCCAGTCCGGGTCGTACTCCGCGTAACCGCCGACGAAGGCACTCAACGCATCGCTGAAGTAATAGGTCGGCTCGAACTCGATGCTGTAGCCGATCTCGTCGTTGCCCTCCAGGCCGCCGCTGCCGACCCAGGTGTACAGCTCCCACGCCCATGCGCCCTTGCGCGGGCGGATGCGCTCCCAGCTCAGGCCGAAATTGCCCGGCCGGTACAACGGGTTGTTGCCGCGGGTCAGCAGGTCCTCGTAGCCGGGGGCGTTGAGATTGAGCTGCAGGTATTCGCTGCCGCCGTCGCGACGGTCGCTCTGGCGGATCAGCCGCAGCTGGCGCTGCACGCGCAGACCGTCGTCGTTGTCGATGCCGATGATGCGGCCGCGGTAGTCGTGCGAGGCGTAGGCCGAATCCCGTGGCCGGTCGGTGAGCCGCCGGCTGAGCTGCCAATGGCCGTAGTTGAGATTGTTGCGGCCGAGGTAACCGAAGTCGTTGACCTCCAGGTCGTCGCCGAAGTGCATCGCCAGCCATTGCTGGCGCCAGCCGTCGCCCATCTCGTAGTCGATGACCGTGGTCGCGCCGCTGCCGCGGGTGGTCTGGCCGGCCTGCTCGATGTCGCTGCCGACCACGTTGCTGGTGACGGTCAGTGCATCGCTCGGTTGCCAGCGGTGGTCGATGCCGACCACGCGCGCCTCGCGGTCGAGGAACGGCCGCAGCACCTGGGTCGCCAGCAGGCCGACGTTCTGGTTCTCGAAGTCGTGGTTGAGCCGCAGCGCACGGAACGAGCGGCCGGCATCGCCGCTTTCCTCGGCGGCCATCACCCCGTAGTTGAGTCCGCCGAGGCTGCCGTTGAGCTTGACCGCCGCGTCGATGTCGCCGGGGCCGCTGCCGTCGTCGGCCGCACCGCCGACGCGGCGGGTGTAGATCAGCTGGCTGTTGTCGATCAGCAGCCCGAAGTTGAAGATGCCCTGGTTCTCGGTGAAGAACGGCCGCTTGTCGCTGAAGAAGCTCTCCTCGGCGCCGAAGTTGACCACCAGGTCGTCGCTCTCGACCTGGCCGAAGTCGGGATTGATCGTCGCGGTCAGCTGGGTCTGGCCGTTGGGCTTCCAGAAGATGTCGGCGCCGGCGTCGAAATCGCTGTCGCCCGACAGGTTGTCGTAGACGCCGACCACGTACGGCGTTACCGCCAGCAGCGACTGGCTGTAGGCCGGCAGCTCGACCTTCTCGAAGTCCGACAGGAAGCGCGGGCGCATGAAGCTCGCGACCGGCCAGGACATGCGCTGGCCGGTCGAGCCGAGCACCCGGTCCAGGTACAGGCCGATCGTGCGGGTGCCGCCCTCGGCCTTGCCCATCGGCGCGATGTACCACGGGATCAGCACCTCGGCGCTCCAGCCGGTCGCGTCCTCGGAGGTGGCGTGCTTCCAGTTGCCGTCCCAGTCGTTGTTGAACTGGGTCTCGTTGGTGATCACCTCGTCGGCGATGCCGTCGGCCAGGGTGACCATGAAGTCGTAGCCGGTGCGGCCGTCGCCGTCGAAATCGACGATTACGTTGACCCGGTCGAGCTGGCCGCCCTCGTCGCGGCGGGTGCGGGTGCGGGTGCGCGGCACGCCCTCGGGCTGGGTATTGCGGAAGGCGACCGCGAGGCCGTCCGGGGTCGACTTGACCCAGGCCTCGGTGGCATACGGCGCGGGTTCCCCCGACAGTGGCTGGGTGAGGCGGAAGTCGGTGATATGGCGCGCGCCCTCCCATTCGGCCGGTTCGATGCGACCGTCGACGGTGATCGCCGGACCCGATGTGTCGACCGTCGGGGCGTCGACCGCGGGCGCGTCATCCCCGACGGCGTGGGCTGGCAGCGCGAGGGTGGCGAGGATGGCGATCAGGGGAAGCAGGCGCATGCGGTCGGGATCGGTCGAAGACGGCGCGCAGACTATGCCGAAGCGGTCGGTTACGACGACTGGCACAAGTCATGGCAACCAATCCGGCGGTTCGTGCATCGCAGGTGGGGTCGTCAATCCGGCGCGGTGGCGTCGTGGGTGACGAAGGTGTTCTCGCCGGTCGGCAGCTTCAGCCATTCCGGATGCGCCAGCGCGCGGCCGATGTCGGCCAGGCCGGACTGCCAGTGCTCGCGCATCGCCACCCGGCCGAACTGGTAATCCTTGAAGTGGCCGAAGCGCGCGCGCTCGCGGTAGATCAACTGGATCACCCCGATCCGGTTGTCGCAGGCCAGCTCGGCGCCGTGGCGGCACCACGGGTTGGACTCGCGCACCTCGGCCGGGATTTCCTCCAGCAACTCCCGCAGCAGCCGGCGGTAGTGCTGGCCGACGCGCTGGATGTCGGTGACCATCCGGGTGCGGCTGGAGTACTGAATTTCCTTCTCGCGCTCGGCGACGTCGAGCAGGGTCTGGGGCAATTGACCCTGCGCGTTCCACAGGTCGATCTGGAACACCAGGGTGTCGGCCTGCGGTTCGGCCTGCAGCAGGTACGACAGCGGGGTATTGGAGACGAGGCCGCCGTCCCAGTAGAAGCGGCCGTCGATCTCGACCGCCGGGAACGCCGGCGGCAGCGCGCCGGAGGCGAGGATGTGGCGCGCGTCGAGCCGCATCGAGCGGTTGTCGAAATACTCCAGGTTGCCGCTGGCGACGTCGACCGCGCCGACCGATACCCGCACGTCGCCGTCGTTGAGCCGGTCGAAATCGACCAGCCGTTCCAGCGTGGCGATCATCGGGCTGGTGTCGTAGTAGCTGGCGACGGTCGGGCCCGTCGGTTGCAGCGGGTTCTGTCCCGGCAGCCAGCTGGTCCAGCTGCGCGGCTGGTAGAAGCCGCGCTGGCCCTCGGTCATCGCCCGCCAGGCTTCCCAGGTGTCGAGCCAGGCGCGCGCGAGCTCGTTCATGTCGAGGAAGTGCGCCTCCTGCCCGAGCGTGGTCGCCGGCAGGAAATACGGCTGCGAGATCGTCTCCCAGAACTCGTGCAGGGCATCGACCCGCCGCTCCGGCGGGTTGCCGGCGATGATCGCGGCGTTGAACGCACCGATCGAGATGCCGGCGACCCAGTCGGGATCGACCCCTGCCGCGTGCAGGCCCTGGTATACCCCGGCCTGGTACGAGCCCAACGCGCCGCCGCCCTGCAACACCAGGGCGATGTGGTCGGGCAGGCGCAGCGTCGGCGTGGCGACCATCAGCGCGCGCCCGTCACTGCATGTGCCAGCCGTGGCTGACGATGAAACTCTGGCCGGTCAGCGCGGCGCTGGGGAACTCGCACAGGAAGCGCACCGTCTGGGCGACGTCCTCGACCGTGGTGAAGATGCCATCGACGGTCTGCCCGAGCATGACGTTGCGGATCACCTCCTCCTCGCTGATCCCCAACTCTTTCGCCTGCTCCGGGATCTGCTTGTCGACCAGCGGGGTGCGCACGAAGCCGGGGCAGACCACGTGGCTGCGCACGCCGCGCTCGCCGCCTTCCTTCGCCAGCGTGCGCGACAACCCCAGCAGGCCATGCTTGGCGGTCACGTACGGCGCCTTCAGCTTCGATGCCTGGTGCGAGTGCACCGAGCCCATGTAGATGACCGTACCGCCGCGGCTCTTGCCGTTGCCGTCGTCCTTGTACATGTGCGGCAACGCGGCCTTGGTGGTCAGGAAGGCGCCGTCGAGATGGATCGCGAGCATCTTCTTCCAGGCCGCGAAGTCGTAGCTTTCGATCGGGTTGACGATCTGGATGCCGGCGTTGGACACCAGGATGTCGATCGGGCCCAGCGCCTCCACCGCCTGCTGCGTGCCGGCGTCGACCGCGGCCTCGTCGGTGACGTCCATCGCCACTCCGATCGCCCGTCCCCCGGCCTGCTCGATCTCACTGGCGACGGCCTGGGCGCCGTCAAGATTGATGTCGGCGATCGCGATCAGCGCGCCGGCGCGCGACAGCTCGAACGCAATTTCCTTGCCGATGCCACTGGCCGCGCCGGTGACGATGGCGACCTTGCCTTCGATCGAGGTCATGCGGGGACTCCGTTGCGATGGAATTCCTCGATGGTAACGGGTGCCCGTGACTATGTTCCGCGACGGATCGCCGCCGTTGGTCCAGTTGTCGACGAGATGGCTTGGTTGTAGGAGCGACGTAAGTCGCGACCTGCCGAACCCTTGAGGCGATGTACAGGTCGCGACTCACGTCGCTCCTACGGCCGGAGGGAGCCCGGCCGGACATCAGCCAGAGTCCGTCAGACCTTCTTCTTGCGCTTCGGCTGCAGCATCGTGCCGGTGCAGTCCTTCGCGCCGCAGCGGCAGGCCCAGATCTTCTTCATCCGCGGCGTGTGCGCCTCGTCGAGGGTGATGCCGTAGTTGTAGGCCAGCTCGTCGCCGGGCTTGATGGCGCGGGTCGCCTCGATGAACACCCGGTCCTTGCGACGGTCATCGCCGTCATGCTCTTCCAGCACCGCCTCGCAATTGGGTTTGCAGCTGTGGTTGATCCAGCGCGCGGTACCGCCCTCGAAGTTGGCGTCGATCACGTACTCGTCGTTGAGGGTGAACAGGAACGTGTGGCCGGAATCGGCATCGCCGCTGTCGCCGGCATCGACGTCCTCGTGGGTGCGGCGGCGACCCTTGTACTCGACGATGCGCTCGCCCTTGGCGATCGGTGCAACGGCGAACACGCCATTGCCGTGGATGGCGGAGCGACGGGCGACGATCTTGCGCGGCATGCGGGAGTCCAAGTTGGGATGAATGCACCATTTTGACCCGGATGGCGCCCAAGCGACCATGCCGATGTCCGGTGGCGTTGGCCCGACGCGTTGGTTTCGGGGTTCACCCTCGATGACACGACCATGAAACCCATCCGCCTGTTGCCGCTTGCCGCCACCGCGTTGCTGCTCATGCAGTCCGCCTGCCGGGTCGATGGCGAGGCACCCGCCGCACCGCCGGCGGCCACGGCCAGTCCCGACGCCGCCCGGGAACTGGTCGCCCGGGGCGAATACCTGGTCCGCACGACCGGCTGCAACGATTGCCATACCGTCGGCTACGCCGAGCAGCAGGGCGAGGTCGACACCTCGCAGTGGTTGACCGGCTCGCCGCTGGGCTACAAAGGCCCGTGGGGCACCACTTACGCCCCGAATCTGCGGCTCAAGCTGGTGGACATGGACGAGGCCCAGTGGCTGGACTACAGCGCCGCGCTGCGGACCCGCCCGATCATGCCGGACTTCAGCCTGCGGGCGATGAGCCAGGCCGACCGTCGCGCGATCTTCCATTTCATCAAGTCGCTCGGTCCCGGTGGCGCACCTGCTCCGGCCTACCTGCCGCCGGGACAGGACCCGCCGCCGCCGTATTTCGAACTGGTGGTGCCGGCCGCGGCGTCGGCCGCCATCGGTACGCCATAGCCAGTCAACCGGCGGCGAGGCGACAGGCGTACTGAACCGATAAATTGCCGTGGTTGGCGGCGCGGGCGCAAATCCGTACAATAACGGTACGGATTCAACCGGCCCGTGCCCATGCTCCGCGTCACCAAACTCACCGACTACGCGACGGTCGTCCTGACCGCCCTCGCCGCCCAGTCCGATGCCGTGCTCAGCGCCTCGGAGCTGGCCGAACGCGCGGGCCTGGAGGCGCCGACCGTCAGCAAGCTGCTCAAGCCGCTGGCGCAGGCCGGGCTGGTCGAGGGCTTCCGCGGCGCCAACGGCGGTTACCGGCTGGCGCGACCGGCGGCCGACATCTCCCTGATCGAGGTCGTCGAGGCGATGGAAGGCCCGCTCGGCATGACCGAGTGCAGCGTCCACGAGGGCAACTGCACGATCGAGGACCACTGCGGGGTGCGCGCCAACTGGCGGCGAATCAACGACGTGGTGATCGAGGCGCTGCGCAGCGTGACCCTGGCGCAGATGATCGACGGCGTGCCGCCGCCCGGCTCCGCAACATCCTCTCCTTCCAGACGCATCGACTTGCGCCTGGCCAGCGCCTGATTCGACAGATTTGTCCGACAGATCTGTCAACCAGGCTCGCTCAATAGTCTCGTTCAACCAGACATCACGACAGTAGGCAGCCCAATGGCCACCGACATCACCGACACCGCGCTCCGGCCGGTCGAGCAGAACGCCGAGATCCACGCGCAGCTCGGCCGCAAGTACGATGCCGGCTTCATCACCGACATCGAATCCGACAGCCTGCCGCCGGGACTCGACGAGGACGTCATCCGCGCGCTCTCGGCCAAGAAGGACGAGCCCGCGTGGATGACCGAGTGGCGGCTGGAGGCCTACCGCCACTGGCTGACCATGCCGGTGCCGCACTGGGCCAAGCTGAACATCGCGCCGATCGATTTCCAGGCGCTCAGCTATTACTCGGCGCCGAAGGGACCCAAGTACGCCTCGCTCGACGAGGTGCCGCAGGAACTGCTCGACACCTACGAGAAGCTCGGCGTGCCGCTGCATGAGCGCGCCAAGCTGGCCGGCGTCGCGGTCGACGCGGTGTTCGATTCGGTGTCGGTCGGCACCACGTTCCGCAAGGAACTGGCCGAGAAAGGCGTGATCTTCTGCTCGATGTCCGAGGCGATCAAGGACCATCCCGAGCTGGTCAAGCAGTACCTCGGCAGCGTGGTCCCGACCGGCGACAACTACTTCGCCGCGCTGAACTCCGCGGTGTTCTCCGACGGCAGCTTCGTGTTCATCCCCGAGGGCGTGAAGTGCCCGATGGAACTGAGCACCTACTTCCGCATCAACGCCGGCCACACCGGCCAGTTCGAGCGCACCCTGATCATCTGCGAGGACCGCGCGCAGGTGTCGTACCTGGAAGGCTGCACCGCGCCGATGCGCGACGAGAACCAGCTGCACGCGGCGGTGGTCGAGCTGGTCGCGCTGGAAGATGCCGACATCAAGTACTCGACGGTGCAGAACTGGTACCCGGGCGACGAGAACGGCGTCGGCGGCATCTACAACTTCGTGACCAAGCGCGGCGAGTGCCGCGGCGCGCGCAGCAAGATCCACTGGACCCAGGTCGAAACCGGTTCGGCGATCACCTGGAAGTATCCGAGTTGCGTGCTGATCGGCGATGACTCCACCGGCGAATTCCACTCCGTCGCGCTGACCCACCACCGCCAGCAGGCCGACACCGGCACCAAGATGATCCACATCGGCAAGCGCACCAAGAGCAAGATCATCAGCAAGGGCATCAGCGCCGGCCGCGGGCAGAACACCTACCGCGGCCTGGTCAAGGTGGGTCCGGGCGCCGAGGGCGCGCGCAACTACACCCAGTGCGACTCGCTGCTGATCGGCAAGAAGTGCGGCGCCCACACCTTCCCGTACATCGAGGTCAAGCACCCGACCGCGACCGTCGAGCACGAAGCGACCACCTCCAAGATCAGCGACGACCAGCTGTTCTATTGCCGTTCGCGCGGCATCGGCGAGGAGGACGCGGTGTCGATGATCGTCGACGGCTTCTGCAAGCAGGTGTTCCGCGAGCTGCCGATGGAGTTCGCAGTCGAGGCCAAGAAGCTGATGGAAGTGAGTCTGGAAGGCTCGGTCGGGTAAACCGAACAGCCAACGTAGGAGCGACGTAAGTCGCGACCTGTACGTCGCCTCCAGCGTTCGGCGGGTCGCGACTCACGTCGCTCCTACAGAGAACCCAAATTTCGCCCGCTTGCGGGAAAACGAGAACAACCATGCTGAAGATCGAAAACCTCCACGCCAGCGTCGCCGGCAAGGAAATCCTCAAGGGCCTTTCGCTGGAGCTGCAGCCGGGCCAGGTACACGCGGTCATGGGGCCCAACGGCGCCGGCAAGTCGACGCTGGGCAACATCATCGCCGGGCGCGAGGGCTACGAGGTCACCGAAGGCTCGGTGACGTTCGAGGGTCGCGACCTGCTCGCGCTGGAACCGGAGGAGCGCGCCGCGACCGGCGTGTTCCTCGCGTTCCAGTACCCGGTCGAGATCCCGGGCGTCAACAACACCTACTTCCTGCGCACCGCGCTCAATGCGCAGCGCAAGGCGCGCGGAGAGGCGGAGCTGGACTCGATGCAGTTCCTCAAGCTGGTGCGCGAGAAGCTCGCGGTGCTGCACCTGAAGGACGAGCTGCTGCACCGCGGTGTCAACGAGGGCTTCAGCGGCGGCGAGAAGAAGCGCAACGAAATCTTCCAGCTCGCGTTGCTGGAGCCGAAGCTGGCGATCCTCGACGAGACCGACTCGGGCCTCGACATCGATGCGCTCAAGACCGTTGCCGAGGGCGTCAACGCGTTGCGCTCGCCGGACCGCGCGTTCCTGGTGATCACCCACTACCAGCGCCTGCTCGACTACATCAAACCCGACGTGGTCCACGTGCTGGCCGACGGCCGCATCGTCGAGACCGGCGGGCCGGAACTGGCGTTGCAGCTGGAGGAACACGGTTACGCGTGGATCAAGGACCGGGTCGCGCCGGGGGCGACGGCCTGATGAGCGCCCTGCTCGACTCGCTCGCCTCCTCCTTCGACGCATTGCCCGCGCGCGAGGCCGCCGGACTCGGCACAAGCCGACGAGCCGCGCTCGATGACGCCCTGCGCGACGGCCTGCCGCACGCGCGGGTCGAGGCGTGGAAGTACACGCCGCTGCGCGCGTTCGAGCGCCGCACGTTCGCACCGGTCGACGCCGTGCCCACCTTCGACGCGGCGCTGATCGCGGACATTCCGTCGCCACGGATCGTGTTCGTCAACGGCCGTTTCGATGCCGGCGCGTCCGACCTGTCCACGCTTCCGGCCGGCGTCAGCCTGGCCCCGCTGTCGCAAGTGCTTCAAGACGGCGACGCCAGCGAATCGCACTTCCTCGCCCGCCGCTTCGAGCGCGCCGACGAGGTGTTCGCCAAGCTCAACGCCGCGCTTGCCGACGAGGGCGTGGTGTTGCGCGCCGAGGCCAATGCACGCGCTTCCACCCCGGTCCATCTCGTATTCGTCGGCGTCCCGGCCGACAACGACCGGGCCTGGCACCTGCGCCATCTGGTCCAACTCGCCGCCGGCGCGGAGTTGCGCCTGGTCGAGCACCAGCTGGCTTCCGGTGAACACCGCCACTTCGGCAACGCGCTGATGCATGTCCACCTCGCCGACAACGCCCGCCTGCTGCACGCGCGGGTGCAGGACGAGTCGACCGGCGCGACCCTGCTCAACCGCACCGACGCGGTGCTGGCCGAGCGGGCCGAGTATCGCCGGCTCGACCTCGAGCTCGGCGCCGGGCTGTCGCGCCACGAGCTCAACGTCACGTTGCAGGGCGACAAGTCGAAGTTGCATGCCAACGGCGTGCTGCTGGCCGACGGCCGTCGCCACCTCGATACCCGCCTCGGTATCGACCACGTCGCCCGCGACAGCCGTTGCGAGCTGACCTGGCGCGGCATCGGCGCCGACCGCTCGCGCACGGTATTCCACGGCGGCATCCTGATCCGCGAAGGTGCCGACGGCACCGACGCCAGGTTGTCGAACAAGAACCTGCTGTTGAACGAAGGCGCGGAGATCGACACCCAACCGGTGCTGGTGATCCACGCCGACGAGGTGCAGGCCGCGCACGGCGCCACCGTCGGCCAGCTCGACCCGACCGCGATGTTCTACCTGCGCTCGCGCGGTATCCCGACCAACACCGCGCGCGCCCTGCTGACCGCCGCGTTCTGCCGCGAGACTCTGTCGGTGTTCGAGGACGCCGGCGTGCGCGAGGCGGTGGCGGCAAGGCTGGATGCGGCACTGGCACGCTCGGTGGCCAGCGCGATGGAGGCGGCATGAACCAGGAACGCGCCCGCACGCCAATCGACTGGGCCGCCATCCGCAAGGATTTCCCGGTACTCAAGCGCCAGGTCCACGGCAAACCGCTGGTCTACCTCGATTCGGCCAACACGGGGCAGAAGCCGTCGAAGGTGATCGACGCCGTCGACGACTTCTTCCGCAACCACAACGCCAATGTCAGCCGCGCGGTCCACGCGCTCGGCAGCGAGGCGACCGAAGCCTACGAAGCGGCCCGCGGCAAGCTCGCCAAGTTCCTCAACGTCCGCGGCGACGAGCTGGTGATGTGCAGCGGCACCACCTTCGCGATCAACCTGGTCGCCTACAGCTGGGCGCTGCCGCGGTTACAGCCCGGCGACGCGATCGTCCTGACCCGGATGGAGCACCACGCCAACATCGTGCCGTGGCAGCTGGTCGCCGAACGCACCGGCGCGACCATCAAGGTCGCCGATATCGACGAGCATGGCGATCTCGACCTGCAGCATCTGTATTCGTTGCTCACGCCCGAGGTGAAACTGCTCGGCGTCGCCCACGTGTCCAACGTGCTCGGCACCGTCAACCCGGTGCGCGAGATCTGCCGCGAGGCGCGCAAGCGCGGCATCGTCACCGTGGTCGACGGCTCGCAGGCGGCGCCGCACCGGCCGCTGGACGTGGCCGCGATTGGCTGCGACTTCTACGCCATCACCGGCCACAAGATGGCAGGCCCGACCGGCACCGGCGTGCTGTGGGCGCGGCGCGAACACCTCGACGCGATGCCGCCGTTCCTCGGCGGCGGCGAGATGATCAGGGAAGTGCGCTTCGACGGCACCGTGTTCAATGACGCCCCGCACAAGTTCGAGGCCGGCACCCCCAACATCGCCGGCTTCATCGGCCTCGGCGCCGCGGTCGACTACCTGTCGGCGATCGGCATGGCGAATATCGAGGCGCGCGAGCAGGAGTTGCTGGCGTATGCGACGCAGCAGTTGGACGGAATCGACGGCGTGCGCATCTTCGGCCGCGCGCGCGAGAAGGCGGCGGTGATCAGCTTCCTGGTCGAAGGCGCGCATGCGCACGACCTGGCCACCCTGCTCGACCTGGAAGGCGTCGCGGTGCGCTCCGGCCACCACTGCGCGCACCCGTTGATGCATCATTTCGGGGTGCCGGCCACCTGCCGCGCGTCGTTCGCGTTCTACAACACCTTCGAGGAGGTCGACGCGTTCGTCGCCGCGCTCAACAAGGTCCGCAAACTGCTCATGTAGGGCGCCAAGCAAGAACACGGTTGCGCTATTGCTTCAACGCGTCGCCACGCGCTGCGATATCCGTTTGCGATGATGCGAGACCACCATCATCCGATCGCGGCTAAAGCCGCTCCTACAAAAGCCCGACCATGCCCGACCTTCATTTCCGCGACGCCATCGTCGACGACATCCCCGCCCTCGCCGCCCTCGTCACCCGCGCCTATCGCGGCGACGCCAGCCGCGTCGGCTGGACCACCGAGGCCGACGTGCTCGACGGCAACCGCATCGACGCCGATGTGCTGCGCCACGACATCGAGCGCGACCGCAGCCGCGTAATCCTGCTGGAGCGCGATGGCGAGCTGCTGTCATGCGCGCATGTCTGCGAGGACGCCGGCGCCGGCTATTTCGGCATGTTCGCGGTCGAGCCGAGGCTGCAGGGCGGCGGCATCGGCAAGCGGGTCATGGACGAGGCCGAGCGCGTGGTGCGCGACGACTGGCAACTGCCGGTGATGCGGATGACCGTGATCGACCTGCGCAGCGAACTGATCGCGTTCTACGAGCGCCGCGGCTACCGTCGCACCGGGGTGTTCAAGCCGTTCCCCTATGGCGACGAGCGTTACGGCATCCCGCGCCGCGACGACTTGCGTTTCGAAGTGCTGGAGAAGCCATTGCGATGAGCGACTGGATACGCGTCTGCACCACCGCGGAGCTGCTGCCCGGCGAGACCGCCGTCGTCTGGGACGGCGACACCCCGATCCTGGTGCTCAATTACGACGGCGACTTCCATGCGCTCGAGGACAAGTGCTCGCATGAGGACTTCGAGCTGTCGGCCGGCAACTTCGACGGCGACGAGGCGACCATCGAATGTGTCCTGCACGGCGCCAAGTTCGACGTGCGCGACGGCCGCGCCCTGTGCGCACCGGCGTATGAGCCGGTCGTGCGGTTCCCGGTCAAGGTCGAGGACGGCGTGGTCTGGACCCGCGACGACCGCTGATCCCTGCGGACCAGCGCCATCCAACCGAGTCATGAAACTGCGGATTCCCCGTTAAGTTTTTATTGCGGATGCGAATCAATCTCACTAAGATTCCCACCGAATCGCGGCCCCCGCCGCTCTGTCCGCACCTTTCGGGAATCCCATGTCCTCCTCCAGATACGTTGTCTCGCCGCTTGCCGGTGCCCTCGCCCTCGCCTTGAGCCTGCCGACCGTCGCCGCCGAAGGCCCCGCCGACGCAGCGCCGGCTGCCGCTGCGCCGATGCAAACCAAGGATTTCGACGAGATCCGCGTTGACGGCGAGCGCATCGACTCGCTGCAGTCGCCCAAGTCCACCCAGCCGCTGCTCGACACCCCCAAGACCGTCACCATCGTCCCGGCCGAGCTGATGCAGGCGCAAGGCGTGACCACCCTGCGTGATGCCCTGCGCAATGTCCCGGGCATCAGCATGCAGGCCGGCGAAGGCGGCGTGCCGGCCGGCGACAACCTGACCCTGCGCGGCTTCAGCGCCCGCACCGACCTGTTCGTCGACGGCGTGCGCGACATCGGCGGCTACTCGCGCGACCCGTTCAACCTGGAGCAGGTCGAAGTCGTCAAGGGCCCGGCCTCGGCCACCTCCGGCCGCGGTTCAACCGGCGGTTCGATCAACCTGGTCAGCAAGACCGCGCGACTGGGCGACTTCAACAATGCCAGCATCAGCGTGGGCGACAACGACCTGCAGCGCGTCACCGCTGATTTCAATCACGAGGTCGGCGACGGCGCGGCGTTCCGCATCAACCTGATGGGCCACAGCAACGAGGTCAATGGCCGTGATGCGGTCGAAGCCAAGCGCTGGGGCATCGCCCCGACCGTCAGCTTCGGCTTGGGCAGCGACACCGTCACCAGCCTGAGCCTGTTCCACATCGAGCAGGAAAACATGCCCGACTACGGCCAACCGTGGGTGCGCGACAGCCACGAGTTGCTGGTCGGTAGCCGCAACGGACGCTCGCCGGTCGACCGCGAGAACTTCTACGGCCTGGTGGACCGCGACTACGAGGACACCAGCGCCGACATGGCGACGGTGATCGTCAACCACGTGTTCAACGACTCCCTGCAACTGCGCAACCTGACCCGCTGGGGCCAGAGCGAGCGCGACTCGATCATCACCGCGGCGCGCTTTGTCGCCGACGATTCGCTGGAGATCAAGCGTGGCGGCAAGACCCGCCTGACCGAGAACCGCATCCTGCTCAACGCCACCGACCTGACCGCGCGCTTCGACACCGGCGCCGCGCGCCACACCCTGGTCGCCGGCCTGGAGCTGGGCAAGGAGGAGTCGACCAACCTCGCCCGCAGCGTTACCGATGAGCCGCACACCACCCTGTTCGCCCCGGACTTCAACGATCCCTATGTCGGCGGCATCACCCGCGACCCGGAGAACGATGCCGACTCCGAAGCCGAGTCGATCGCCGTCTACGCGTTCGACACCATCGAACTGAACCCGATGTGGGAGCTGACCGGCGGCCTGCGCTGGGACCGCTTCGAGGCCGAAGCCACCGGTTGGGACCGCAACCTCGCCGCCCGCGGCACTTTCTCGCGCACCGACACCGAGATCAGCGGCCGCGCCGCGGTGGTGTTCAAGCCGGTGACCGATGCCAGCGTCTACCTGGCCTACGGCAACTCGTTCAATCCGTCGGCCGAAGAGCTCGAACTCAACGCCAACACCGCCGAGCTCGATCCCGAGCAGAGCGACACCATCGAGCTGGGCGCCAAGTGGCGACTCGCCGACGGCCTGCTGTTGAGCACCGCGCTGTTCCGTACCGAAAAGACCAACGCCCGCGTGCGCGATCCGCTCGAAACCGAACGCATCTACGTGCTCGAAGGCGAGCAGCGCGTCGACGGCTTCGAAATCGGCGTGGCCGGCCAGGTCACCGAGGCCTGGACGTTGTTCGCCGGCTACACCTGGCTCGACAGCGAAGTGTTGACCTCGCTCGACCCGGCGGTGGTCGGCAACGCGCTGGGCAACACCCCGCGCAACAGCGCCAGCCTGTGGAACAGCTATGCCATCACCGACTCGCTGGAGGCCGGCTTCGGCATCCAGCACGTCGGCTCGCGCTACACCGGCGAGGACAACGGCCGCATGGCCAAGTCCTACACCCTGTACGACGCGATGGTCGGCTACCGGGTCAGCGACGCGCTGGCGCTGCGCCTGAACGGTTACAACCTCAGCGACAAGGACTACGTCGACCAGGTCGGCGGCGGCCATTACGTCCCCGGCGCCGCGCGCACCTGGATGCTGAGCGCCGACTTCAGCTTCTGATGCACCCGCTCTCTCTCCCAGTGATTTGATTCGCCTTCACGGCCCGCCGACAGTGGCGGGCCGTGCTTTTTTCCGGAGCTCCGCCATGCTGCTGCAGGTTCCCGACGTACTGACTGCCGAACAGGTCGCGCAGTGCCGCAAGGCGCTGGATGCGGCCGACTGGGCCGATGGCCGCGTCACCGCCGGTTACCAGTCGGCGCAGGCCAAGCACAACCAGCAATTGCCGGAAGACTCCGACGTCGCCCGCCAACTCGGCGACGCGATCCTCGGCGCGCTGCAGCAGAGCGCATTGTTCATGTCGGCGGCGTTGCCGCTGAAGGTGTTCCCGCCGCTGTTCAACCGCTACGCCGGCGGCCACTCGTTCGGCAGCCACGTCGACAACGCGATCCGCCCGGTCCGCGGCACCCCGCACAAGGTCCGCACCGACCTGTCGGCGACGCTGTTCCTGAGCGCGCCCGACGAATACGACGGCGGCGAACTGGTGATCGAGGACACCTACGGCACCCACGCGGTCAAGTTGCCCGTCGGACATTTGCTGCTGTACCCGGCCAGCAGCCTGCACCTGGTGCAACCGGTCACCCGCGGCGCGCGCGTCGCCTCGTTCTTCTGGATCCAGTCGATGGTCCGCGACGACGGCCAGCGCACCCTGCTGTACGACCTCGACCGTGCCACCCAGCAGGTCCATCGCGACCTGCCCGATTCGTCCGCCGCGCTGGGCCTGACCGGCGTCTACCACAACCTCCTGCGCCGCTGGGCGGATACCTGATGTCGAGTTCGACCCTGTCCAACCTCAGCTTCCGCAACGCGATCTTCCAGCTGCACTGGTTGTTCGGCATCACCGCCGGGGTGGTGCTGGCGCTGGTCGGATTCACCGGCGGCATGCTCAGCTTCGAGGACGAACTGCTCAAGGCGCTCAACCCCGGGGTGATGACGGTCGAGCCGCGCGGCGCGGCCTTGTCGCCCGAGGCGCTGGTCGAACGCGTGCGCGCGCAGCGGCCGGATGATGCGATCGCCTCGCTGCAGTTGTCAGCCGATCCGCGCGACAGCGCCTATGTCGGCTTTGCGGCAAAGGACGGGGGCCGCCGCGGCGAGCGCGTGCACGTCGATCCCTATGACGGCCGGGTATTGCCGGAACCACGCTACAAGGAATTCTTCAGCGTCACCATGAAGCTGCACCGCTGGCTGGTCGCCGACGAGGTCGGCAAGCAGATCGTCGGCGCCTCCACCGTCATCCTCATCTTCTTCTGCGTCTCCGGCCTGTACCTGCGCTGGCCGCGCCGCTGGGGCAGCCTGCGCACCTGGCTGGGACTGGACTGGCGGCAGAAGGGCCGCAACTTCCTGTGGCACCTGCATTCGATCGTCGGCACCTGGGTGCTGGTCGCGTACCTGGTGATGTCGTTGACCGGGCTGTGGTGGTCTTACGACTGGTATCGCAGCGCGGTCAACGACTGGGCCGGACGTGACGAGCAGGCGCAGCCGCGCGAGAACACCGATCGCGGCACGCCGCCGCCAATCGACATCGCCGCGACCTGGCAGGCGTTCAATGCGGTCGCACCGGCGTGGAGCAACGCGACGCTGAACTGGCCCGACGGCGCCGAGCCGATCGGCTTCCGCTATCTCGACGCCGACCCGGCGCACGAGCGCGCGCGCAACGAACTGCAGCTCGACCGCTGGAGCCTTGAGGTGGTCGACCACCAGCGCTACGACGACGGCTCGTGGCGACAGAAGATCGGCGCCAGCATGTTCGCGTTGCATCGCGGCAGCTTCTTCGGGACGACGGGCGTGGTGGTGTTCATGCTCGCCAGCCTGCTGATGCCGCTGTTCGCCATTACCGGCTGGATGCTCTACCTCGACCGCGGCCGCAAGCAGCGCGCCGCCGCGGCGCTGGCGGGCGGAGTGGCTTCGCTCACTGCACCGCAGCCGCGCGGTCCCGCCGGCGGCGCACCGGTACTGGTCGCCTACGCCAGCCAGACCGGCACCGCCGAAGGCCTGGCCTGGCAGACCGCCGCGGCCTTGCGCGAGGGCGGTTGCGCGGTGGACGTGCAGCCACTCGGCAAGCTCGACCCGGCCATGCTCGCCGCCGCCGGCCAGGTGTTGTTCATCGCCTCCAGCTTCGGCGAAGGCGAAGCGCCCGACCACGCCCGCGCCTTCGTCCGGCGCATGCGCGACGGTGCGGTGGCGCCCACGTTGGCCGGCCTGCGCTACGGCGTGCTGGCCTTGGGCGACCGCGAGTACGGCGACAGCTACTGCGGTTTCGGCCGTACGCTCGACCTGTGGCTGCACCATGCCGGCGCGCAGCCGCTGTTCGACCGCATCGACGTCGATGGCGCCGACGCCGGTGCACTGCGCCATTGGCAGCACCACATCGGCCAGCTCGCCGGCCGCAGCGACCTGCCCGACTGGAGCGTGCCGCGTTATCGCCGTTGGCGACTGGCCGAGCGCCGGCTGCTCAACCCCGGCAGTGCCGGCGCCCCGGCGTTCCACCTGGCGCTGGTGCCCGAAGCGGCGAGCGACCTCGACTGGAGCGCCGGCGATATCGCAGAAGTCGGGCCGCGCCACGCATCGGCCGAAGTGGCCGCCTGGCTGCGCGCGGCGGCAATCGACGGCGACGCACCGGTGCAACTGGATGGCCACGACGAACCGTTTGCGGCCGTTGTCGCCCGCTCGCGCCTGCCCGATCCCGACAGCATGCGCGGACAACCGCCGCAAACCGTCGCCGAGGCCCTCAAGCCGCTGCCGCATCGCGAATACTCGATCGCCTCGTTGCCCGCCGACGGCAGCCTGCAGTTGCTGGTCCGGCAGATGCGCGGCCCCGATGGCCGGTTCGGCAGCGGCAGTGGCTGGCTGACCGAACACGCCGACCCGGACAGCGACATCGACCTGCGTATCCGCTGCAATCCGTCATTCCACCCGCCGGTCGACGATCGTCCGTTGCTGTTGATCGGCAACGGCACCGGCCTGGCCGGCCTGCGCGCGGTGCTCAAGGCGCGGATTGCCGCCGGCCACCGGCGCAACTGGCTGGTGTTCGGCGAGCGCAGCGCCGCGCATGACGGTTTCCACGGCGACGAGCTGGAGCGATGGCAACGCGACGGCGGGCTGCCGCGACTGGACCGGGTGTTTTCGCGCGACCAGGTCGAGCGTCGCTACGTCCAGCACTTGCTGGGTGAGCGCGTCGACGAAGTGCGCCGCTGGATCGGCGAGGACGGCGCGATCTACGTTTGCGGCAGCCTCGAAGGCATGGCGCCGGCGGTGGATGCGGTGCTCGGCGAAATCCTCGGCGGGGAAATGCTGGAAGCGATGGCGGCCGATGGGAGGTATCGGCGCGACGTGTATTGAGGCGCGTTGCCGTCTGGTTCGATGCAGGAGCGGCTTTAGCCGCGATCTGGAATCGGCACGATCGAACGGTTTCAGATCGCGGCTAAAAAGCCGCTCCTACAAGTGATCCCCTTGCTCGGAGCTTGGCGTCAGCGCGGCGCGATGCGGATCACCAGCGCCTCGCCGCCACCGTCCAGCACATGCCGCAGTTTGTCCTCGCCGGCAGCCAGGATCGCGGTATCGCCGCTCGCCAGCGGCGGCAGCCCAGAGTCGTCGGCGAAACGCGCCTGGCCGGCGATTAGGTGCACCGCCCAGGTACTGTGGGGCTCGGCGAAGATCACCATCGGTCCGACCAGCGGCCGGTGCCACAGTTCGACCTGCACCCGGTCGCGCCGCCACATCAGGTTGAAATCGTGGGTGAGGCCGTCGATCAGTTCGCCGGTGACCGCGCGCTCGCCGCTAAACCGGTGCTTGTCATGCGGTGGCTGCAGCTCGACCGTCTCGCCGTCTTCGAAGCGAAGGCGCAGGCCGTTGCCCGCCAGCAGCACCAGTTCGCGATCGATGCCGGCGAACGTCGAGAACGCGGCGTCGCGTTCGATCTCGGCGATCGACAGGCGCCAGTCCCAATCCTCGCCACCGTCGCCGCCACCGCGGGCGATCTCGCGGGTCCAGCCAAGCTGGTTCTTCCAGCGTTCACGGCGGTACTCGTTGGCGGGAATGACACGGGAGCCGGGGGCGATACGCATGGCGACAGGTCCGGTGAGATGCACCCAGTCTAGCGATACCGCGAAAAAGTGCCGGCCGCCGCGGATCCTTCCGCAGCAGCCGGCGTACATCCGTGTCCGGGAAATTCCCGATGTCCTGCGGGCGTCCTGCCCGGTACTTCCCGTTTCTTACTTGGCGCTCTTGCCGCCGACCACGATACGGTCGCGGTTCTTCTCGATCGTCTTCAGGCCGATGCCCTTGACCATCGCCAGTTGCTCGGCGCTGCGGAATGCGCCGTTGGCCTTGCGGTAGTCGACGATGGCCTGGGCCTTGGCCGGGCCGACGTTGAGCAGCACGTCGTCGATGGTGGCGGCATCGGCGGTGTTGATGTTGACCTTGTCGGCGGCGAAGGCCGAACCGGCGATCAGCAGCGACAGCAGCAACGATTTGGCGACGACAACGAGGGACTTCATGGCGGACTCCTTGCGAAGGGGTGGGTTGTGTTCCGGCCGGCGATCCCTCGCCGGTGGAAACAGTCTCCGCCGCCGACCGGTCGCGGCCCATCGCCGAACGCGCCGCCGGCATTGCAGGCGTCGCCCCGTCGCCGGGTAGGAAAAGCCCTACACGCCCGGCGTTACAATGGGCTTCTTTGCCCTGTTCCGAGGTTTGCCCATGTCCGACAACAACACCCAGCCCGCACTTCCGGCCCCGGCCGTCGTCGAGAGCTTTGTTGCGGACAAGTGGGACCGGGAGATCGTTCCGCAGCTGGTCGACTACATCCGCATCCCCAACAAGTCGCCGATGTTCGACGCCGACTGGGTCGAGCATGGCTACATGGAGCAGGCGGTCGTGTTGATGGAAACCTGGGCGAAGGCGCAGCCGATCGCCGGGATGCAGGTCGAGGTGATCCGACTGGAAGGTCGCACGCCGCTGATCTTCGTCGACATTCCCGCCGCCAATGGCGGCAGCGATGAAGACCCCGTGCTGCTGTACGGCCACCTCGACAAGCAGCCGGAAATGACCGGCTGGGACGACGACCTCGGCCCGTGGAAGCCGGTGATCAAGGGCGACAAGCTGTACGGCCGCGGTGGCGCCGACGACGGCTACGCGATCTTCGGCTCGCTGACCTCGATCCTCGTACTGCAGGAACAGGGCCTGCCGCATGCGCGCTGCGTGATCCTGATCGAGGCCTGCGAGGAGTCCGGCAGCTACGACCTGCCCGCGTACGTCGACCACCTTGCCGAGCGCATCGGCAAGCCGTCGCTGGTGGTCTGCCTGGACTCGGGCTGCGGCAATTACGAGCAGCTGTGGTGCACCACCTCGCTGCGCGGCCTGGCCGGCGGCAATTTCACGGTGAAGGTGCTCGACGAAGGCGTGCACTCGGGCGATGCGTCCGGCGTGGTGCCGTCCAGCTTCCGCCTGCTGCGCCAGTTGCTGTCGCGGCTGGAGGACGAGGACACCGGCCGCATCATTGTCGACGGCCTGCATGTGGAAGTGCCGGCCGAACGTCTGGAACAGGCGCGCAAGTGCGCCGAGGTGCTGAGCACCGAGGTGTTCGACAAGTTCCCGCTGCTCGACGGCATGCAGCCGATGAGCGACGACCTCACCGAACTGGTGCTCAACCGCACCTGGCGGCCGGCGCTGTCGGTGACCGGCATCGACGGGATCCCGCCGCTGGCCTCCGCCGGCAATGTGTTGCGGCCGCACACGGCGGTCAAGTTGTCGCTGCGCCTGCCGCCGACGCTGGACGGCAAGCGCGCCGGCGAGTTGCTCAAGCAGGTGCTGCTCGACAACCCGCCCAACGGCGCCACCGTCGAACTGGAGCTGGAGAAATCCTCGACCGGCTGGAACGCACCGGCGCAGTCGCCGTGGCTGACCCGCGCGATCGACGACGCCAGCCAGGCGTTCTTCGGCAAGCCGGCGATGTACATGGGCGAAGGCGGCTCGATCCCGTTCATGGGTATGCTCGGCGAGAAGTTCCCCGGCGCGCAGTTCATGATCACCGGCGTGCTCGGCCCGCATTCCAACGCCCACGGCCCCAACGAGTTCCTGCACATCCCGATGGGCAAGCGGGTCACCGCCTGCGTCGCCCACGTGATCGCCGCCCACCACCAGGCGGGCCAACGCGGCGAGACCACCGGCGTGGCCGCCGCGGCCAGCACCCAGGAGCGCGGCGAGCACGGTTGCTGTTGAGGACTCGCCGGCGCGCGGCAGCTGTTACGATCCGATCGCGGTACCAACCACTTGCTAAGGAGCGACCATGTTCGACGGCATTCTGGGGTACATCATCGGCGGCGCGGTGATCGGCGTCCTCGCCCGTTTCTTCAAACCGGGCGCCGACCCGATGGGCTGGATCATGACGATCGTGCTCGGCATCGCCGGCGCGGTGATCGGCGGCATGCTGGTCACCGACGGCATCCTGAGCTGGGTCGTGGCAATCATCGTCGCGATCGTGCTGCTGTTCGTCTACGAGATGATCCGCAGCAAACAGGCCAAGCGACCGGGCTGACCGCCCTTGCGGCAACCCGACACCCCGGCTCCGGCCGGGGTGTTTTCGTTTGGCGCCGCCTCAGCGCGCCGATCTGTCCAGGATCCGCTCGACCAGTTGTTCGGCGAACACCTCGGCGCTCTGCTCGGTGGTGGGCAGCCGGTAGTCGGGGGCCTCGGGGACCTCATACGGCGAGTCGATGCCGGTGAAGTTGCGCAGCTGTCCGGCCCGCGCCTTGGCATACAGGCCCTTGACGTCGCGCTGCTCGGCGATCTCCAGCGGGGTGTCGACGTACACCTCG